>NZ_MLFS01000017.1 GCF_002095485.1 Pantoea wallisii
TGTGAACGAGGCGCATATTAATGGCACCCCACGTGTGTGTCAACAGCAGGAAACATATTTATATTCAACTGGCTAGCAAAAATACAAAGCGATCGCGATTTAAGCAGATTCTGGTGTTAACGGCGCCAGCCGGGCAATCGGGTCCTGCCGGTAAAACTGCGTCAGGTGGTGATACATGGCGGGAAAGCGCTGCGCCAGCAGGTCCGGTGCGCTAAAGAAGTACTCGGAGAGCACGGCGAAACACTCGGCCGGATCGCTGGCCGCATGGGGATCAATGGTCGCCGCCTGTTCGCCTGCCAGCTCGACCTCTGCTTCAATTTCTGCCATCGCCTGCAGCAGATCTTTCTCCCAGCGGGCGACATTACGCAGGGCAATAGCCGGAATACCGCTGGTATAGCCGCTGCCGCGCGCATCGAGTTTGTGCGCGACTTCATGAATGACCAGGTTATAACCGGAGAGATCCCAGGAGTCGGCGATATCCAGCGCGTTCAGCACCACCGGACCCTGCGTCCAGCTCTGCCCGGCGTGTACCGCTGGCGCCTGATGCACCAGGCCACTCTCATCTTCCCAGCGGTCATCAACATTGAAAGGTTCCGGGTAGATCAGCACTTCGTGGAAACCGTCCAGCCACTCCAGGCCGAGTTTCAGGACCGGTAAACAGAACAGCAGTGCCAGGCGCGTCAGCAGCAGCTCGTTAAGTGTGAGCCCCTGCAGCGGGGTGATTTTTTTCTGCTGCAGAAAACGCTGTGCCAGCGCGATCAGCATCTGCTGATCATCCGGCATCAGTAGCGAGAAGATGGGTTGTGCCAGCGCCTGTTGCCACGGCAGGGCCGTAACGGCAGCATCGGGTTGCGCACTCCACGGCCATTTGAACATCGCGTTACTCACTCTGCAGGGAGGAAATCATATCCTGACGCGGCAGCGCGTTCATTGCCAGCGGGGAATCAAAGCGCAATATTCAACCTGTTAGCGGCGGGCTTGTCTGTGACTGAAGTGGCAAAGCTGACATTTGAGGGCGGGATAAAAGGTGAGGTCGCCGGTAAGGGCGCCCTCACACAGTACGCGGGCGAACAACACCATTACCCCTCGCGCATGACGCGCTGAAACGCAATCACCCATACCCACGGGTTCACTTCCCAGCTGGTGGCGCCATACTGCTTCTGCCACGCTTTGCGGTAAGCCTCTTTTGGTGATTCGGCGTTCATGTTCATGGTGAAGAAATTGTTCAGGAAGTGCGAATCGGTCTGTACGCCCTCTGCCATGATGTCATCTTCGCTGATGTCCTGAATCTTTTCGGCGCGCACCGACGTGATCTCCAGATCAATGCGGCTGGCCCAGCGCGGCATATGGATGGCGGTCTGCCAGCCAAACTGCTCAGCGTCCTGTAGATTCTCATCCAGCTGCCCCAACTCGTTGCTGTCTGCGCGGTACTGACAAAACGCCGGATGGCGGAAGGGGAGTGGATCGCGATCGTACTCGGCCAGCTGCTCCTCCGGCACAATCGGACCGCGCCAGGTTTCGCGTACCCACAGACGATCGCCAACCTGACCAAACGGACAGTGCGCGCTGATATCGGACATCGACATCAACTTGTAGCCATGCAAATGGTTGGCACTGACGTCAAACGCGTGCACGCCCTCATGATGATCCTGACCCGGGCCAAAAGCCTGGGTCTTCATAATGCGTCGGGTCTGTGTTTGCTGGCCAATCAACAGGGCGCGGACCCGCTGTTCGGAAAAAAGAATCGGCCGTTCTTTCATTTTTTACCTCTTGTTATGTCACGAACCCGGAAAACGTTACTTCAGCATCCTTAATCACGGATGAGAGCGTTAGCATAATGACTTTAAATCAATTTGCTTAATAATTTGTCGCCTTACCATCAGGCGATTCCTGCATTTTCCGGTTTAAAAAATGGCTCATAAGTAAAATGCGGACGGTTTAAGCGTTCGCAAGCGTGAGCAAGTCGGAAATTTCCCCTATACAGTACGTTATAACGGCCAGAATGGGAATCTTTTCAGATTAAGACACTATACACCCGCCACAATTAATGCTGGGCTGTCGCACTCTTAACTGGAATTAATCGGTAACAGATGATTTATATCGTGCATTAATACATAAATACTGTTAACCAGAGCGCTTTAACGGCAATTAAGTAAGGAAAAGCTTAAAACGCAGTCTGCGCTGGGCATCAGGCGGTAACAACGCTATAACATGATTGCCGTCACATTTTACGCTTTCTGCCGCCAGGATGCGTGTCAGAAAAGTGTCATCACCGGGCCGTTATGATGTCAGCAGGACGACATCCGGCCACAGGGTGCGGAAAACAGCCATAACAGGAGAAGCACGATGTCACTGACTCACTGGCAACAACGTTATGAGAACTGGCTGCAGCAGAACTGGCTGCACGACGATAAAGCCCATGATATCGCGCACCTGCGTCGCGTCTGGATGAGCGCGAACCGCATTATGCAAGACACGCCCGCTGATCCCATGGTGGTGCTTACCGCCTGCTACTTCCACGATGTGGTTAACCTGCCGAAAAATCATCCCGAGCGTCATCTTGCATCAACATACGCAGCGGAAGAGACCCGTCGTATTCTGCAGCAGGATTTCCCGGACTTCCCGTTTGAGCGACTGGATAGCGTGGCCCATGCCGTGCAGGCGCACAGTTTCAGTGCGCGCATCATGCCGCACACGCTGGAGGCTAAAATCGTTCAGGACGCCGATCGGCTGGAGTCACTGGGTGCCATTGGTCTGGCGCGGGTGTTCTATACTGCGGGTGCGCTTGGTCGTCCCTTATTCGATAGCGAGGACCCGCTGGGTAAAGCGCGTGAACTGGACGATGTGAAGTGGACGCTGGATCACTTCCAGAAGAAGCTGCTGCGCCTGCCGGAGACCATGCAAACCGAAACCGGGCGTCTGCTGGCGGCGCATAATGCTGATTTTCTTGTGCAGTATATGGCAAAGCTGTGCGCCGAGTTACAGGGCAACCTCACAGAACTTGATGCCTCAGTGTTAAACGATTTTAGTCCCCTACAGGCAGAATATTAAATTTTTATGACAGTCTGTTAACTTTCATCCTCTTCCGCTACGTTGAGGTAAATCAACAGGGAGTACCAAGATGACCGAAAGCGTTAACGTAACTATCAAAATTGACCCGGCGCTGAAAGAGCACATTAAACAAATTGCCGCGGATAACCAGGTTTCCATGAGCCAGGAGATTGTTAACCGCCTGCAGGCCAGCTTAGATTCGGCGGCGGAACCGGCGGTGGATAATCTGCATACCGAAGAGGCGGTGAGCGATCAACTCTCCGCCGCCGAGCTGAAGCAGGTACGTGCGCTGCTGAAGAAGGGCAAAAAGAGGAAGTAACAGACGCAAAAAGCCCGTCATCTGACGGGTTTTTTTAGGGTGTTACTTTACTCCGCGATAACGCGGAACTGCTGCGCGCGCTGTGCCAGGCGCGCAGAGAGCTCACGCAGCTGCGCCGCGGCCTGAACCTGCTGCGCATTCAGCGCTTCGCTCTGCTGCAGCTGCTCGCTCATTCCCGTCACTTCCTGCGCAATCTTACTGACGCGATGGCTCTGCGCGGCCGTATTGTGCTGCAGTTCGTCCAGCTGGCTGACAACGCCGGAAACGGCATTGCTGATTTGTGTAAACAACACCTCCAGCGCCTGAACTTGCGTGAAGCCGTCATGAATGTGCTGCTGAGTATGCTGAATCAGGCCATCAATCTGGCGCGTTGAGTCACCGCTCTGCTGCGACAGCGCGCCCATCTCTTTCGCCACGACCGAAAAGCTGCGGCCGTAAGCTCCGGCATGGGCAGACTCGATCGCCGCATTCAGCGAAAGCAAGCGCGTCTGCATCGAGAGGCTATCCAGCATGCCGACGATGCCGGCAATATCGCCCGCCGCCGCGACAATCTGCTGCATCTGGTTTTCCATATTATCCACTTCCCGGGCACAGTGACGCATCAGCGTATCTGCTGATTGCGCCTCACGCGTGGCCTGCTGTGAAAACTGCGCGCCGTTCTCCACCTCTTCTGAGACGCGATGCAGACGCTGCGACAGGTGATGGAAGCTGGCGTTTTGCGCCTGATGCTGCTGCATCACCTGTTCATTATGCTGCTGCATACGCTCTGCGCCCGCCGCCACGCTGATGGCTACCGTATTGATGTCGCTGACAATCTGTAGCAATCCGTGGCGCATGGTATCAATAGAGTGGAACAGCTGGCGCGTCTCCAGTGACTGACGGCGCGGGGTAGCATGGCTGGCGACCAGATCGCCGGTGGCAATGCGCGCCAGCCGGGTATTGGCGTGGCGCAACGGCAGCAGAACACCGCGCATCAGCAGGCTGGCAGCCAGCACCAGCAGCGCCATCAGGATTGCGCTCACCGCCAGTGAGAGATTACGGCTCTGCTTCAGTGAGCTGAGCGTGCTCTGATTCACGCCGCTCAGCTGCTGGTTAGCCTGTTCAATCTCACTGAACCATGCGTCATTAAACTGCTGCTGGAATGCCTGCATAGGCACCATAAAGAAGGCGTTTATATCGCTGGCGGCCAACCCTTTCAGCTGCTCCTGCAGCCCTTCGTCCAGCAGCGTAAAGCCCTGCGCCAATGGGCTATCGGCCCGGGCATGATATTCCGTGAACAGCGTTTGCGCCTGCGTCAGCGATGCCTTTGCCGCAGCGGCCAGGCTCTGCCAGCTATCGACTGAGCCGCTCTGTTGATCCTGCATCAGATAGATGCCGGCACGATGGCTGTTGTCGCTGGCGGTCAGCAGTTCAATACGCGCCTTATCCAGCAGGGCGAGACGCTCGCGTAGCTGGCTGGCCTGCTGTAGCGAGTGCTGCGTCCGGGTGACGTGATTATTCAGCAGCAGCACGCCCGCAAATTGCAGCAGGCAGAACAGAACGATAAACAGGAGAAACTGACTGCGCAGGCTGGTGAGCCATAGCGGCAGACGCAAAGTAATGCGGTGGCGCAGCCGTGGCAGAGAGATAACAGACAGGCGTGACATCAAACAGCTCCAAAAAATAAAACGGAGTATTGGTTTGATGCATGACAGTTCGGTGACAGCGGACGCGACTCGCCAAAAAACAGCAGAATACGCGCCCCTAAATAAAATTGTGGTCCTGAATCACTGTGCTTTAAGCCACAAGGCTTCGCACGCTCGATCGGTGCAAATGATAGCGCGTTAATAAGGATCAGCCATTGTGACGCGCGTGCTCCTCAATTAACGGTAACAGTAGCTGCGCCACCGCAGCAAACACCGGCACCACAACCGAGTTACCAAACTGCTTATACGCCTGAGTATCCGAGACCGGGATACGAAAACGCGCTTCGCCAGGCGCTTCAAAACCCATCAGACGTGCGCACTCGCGCGGTGTGAGACGGCGCGGCCGGCGTGCCATATTCTCTGCCTGCTGAAAGTCCTGTTCCCCCAGCGCAGAGTCCCAGCCGCGATCGATGAGGATCTCCGAACCGTCTTTGTAATAACGCGCCGACAGCGTCCGTACGCAGCCGTGAAGATTGCGCGGATCGTTCAGACCAAAGCCAAACCCGTTGCCTTTGGCTTTATGCTTTTTGGCATACTGGTAGAGGTAGTTCCACAGCGTCGGGGAGAGGGTATATTTGGCCTCCGGCTCAGGTTCCAGCAGGCTGTGCAACGATGGCACCTCGCGGGGATAGAGCGCCGGAAGCGCCCGCAGCGAAAATCCCTGGCTCAGACCGCTATCGCGGCGAATGCCCACCAGAACGATCCGTTCACGATGCTGGGGCAAGAAGTGACGCGCATCGATCACCTTCGCATCCGGCAGGCCTTCGTCAGCGGCATCGGCCACGTCGTACCCCAGCTCATCCAGCGTCGCCATAATGATGGCGAACGTCCGCCCTTTATCGTGGCTCTTGAGATTTTTAACGTTCTCCAGCACGAAAAACGGCGGCTTTTTCGCCGCCAGAATGCGCGCGACGTCAAAAAATAGCGTGCCCTGTGCTTCACACTCAAAGCCGTGCGCGCGGCCCAGCGCATTCTTTTTACTGACACCGGCCAGGGAGAAGGGCTGGCAGGGGAAGCCGGCCAGCAGCACCTGGTGATCGGGAATAGTCTGATCGATATGTTGGTAAATCGCCTGCTCGTCCTGCAGGCCGGCGGGCTGCGTCACCAGACGGATATCGCTATTGAACTGGTGCAGCTGCGGGTCGCTGTAGTGATTGGCTTTGTAGGTGCGCACTGCCTCTTTGTTCCACTCGCTGGTGAATACGCACTGTCCGCCAATCTGCTCAAAGCCGCGACGAATGCCGCCAATACCGGCAAACAGATCGATAAACTGAAATTTTGGCGCCGCGTAGTGTGCCGGGCGCGATGGTAGCAGCGCCTGCAGATGGGCGATCTCCATTGAGGAGAGCGCCGGCGCGGCGCTTTTGCCGCTGCGAATACGATTGAGTTTCGGCACGCTCCAGTCGCGGCCGCCCGCCTCACTTAACACGGTGACCAGATCGCGCGGTGCATAGATGTCCAGCACCTGCATCAACAGCGATGTGGCGTCATCCGGAGCAGCGGGTAACGGGGAGGGCGAAGCCGTTGCGGCGGGATCAAGTGCAAGCATGCGTTTTTCCTTAACAGTAAGGCGGCTATGCTACCACTCCTGGCGCGAGGTGGAAATTGGCGCGACGCTGGAGATGGCTCGCACTCTTTCGCTGGCTGGCTTTCGCTTTTGCCCCAAACCGCTAAAGTTGAAGGAGCCCCATAAAAAGGAGACGCCATGGCCGACGTTCACTCGCACGATATTCGCAGCAAAAATATGCGCGCTATCCGCACTCAGGATACGGCGATTGAACAGCGTATCGCGCTGCTTCTCAAAGACCGCGGCTTTAGCTATCGCGTGCAGGATAAGGCGCTGCCGGGCCGGCCTGACTTTGTGTTGTCGCAGCAAAAAGCCATCATATTCGTTCACGGCTGCTTCTGGCATCGGCACCACTGCTATCTGTTTAAAATGCCGGCGACGCGCACCGAATTCTGGACCGGAAAAATCAACAGTAATGTGGAGCGCGACCGGCGCTACATTCAGCAGTTGCAGGAGGGCGGCTGGAAGGTGCTGATCGTATGGGAGTGCGCCCTGCGCGGCAAACTCAAGCTGGAGGATGCCGATCTGGTCGAACGGCTGGAGGAGTGGCTGCTGGCGGCAGCGCACAGCAGTGAAATCGACCATCAGGGACTGCATCACTATCGCGTTGATTAGCGTGCAGATATTGCTTTCCAGCGCGATAACCGTTTAGATCACCTCTTTCTCTGGGACGCGGAAAAGAACCATGAGCAGTATCAAACTGACGGTCAAACGCCTGTATCAACTGCGCGATGAGCGCATGGTGAACGCCAGCGCCACGGCACGCATCTACGTAGGCGACCAGCTGGTCGCCACGGAGGAGATCAGCGGCATGACGGAAAGCCCGGTGAGCAAATATCTGCACGCCGGGGATCTGCACGGGAAAACGTTACGCGTCGAATGGGACTGTGCGGGCATCGCCGATATAACAGTCACGGCGGTTGAGCGATGCCCCTGTTGTCAGGATCACCAACCGGAATAAGGATAATTACTTTGGCAGGAACCAGTTTACTTACGCTTCTGGATGATATCGCTACGCTGCTGGATGACATCTCTGTCATGGGCAAAGTGGCCGCAAAAAAGACCGCCGGCGTATTAGGGGACGATCTGTCGCTTAACGCGCAGCAGGTTACCGGCGTCAAAGCCAACCGCGAGCTGCCCGTTGTCTGGGGCGTGGCGAAAGGCTCTTTTATTAACAAACTGATTCTGGTGCCGCTGGCGCTGCTGATCTCCGCGTTTGCGCCCTGGCTGATTACGCCGCTGCTGATGCTTGGCGGGGCCTATTTGTGCTACGAAGGGGTGGAGAAGGTCCTGCACAGTTTGCATCAGGACAAGGCTGAAAAAAGCCCGGAAGCGCGCCAGCAGCGGCTGGATAAGCTGACCCAGCAGGACCCGCGCCAGTATGAAAAAGACAAAGTCAAAGGCGCAGTGCGGACGGATTTCATCTTGTCGGCAGAGATTGTCGCCATCACGCTTGGCATTGTCTCTGAGGCGCCGCTGCTGAACCAGGTGCTGATCCTGGCCGGCATCGCGATTTTGGTGACCGTTGGCGTATACGGCATTGTGGCGATGATCGTGAAGATTGACGATCTCGGCTACTGGCTGCGCGAAAAAAATTCTACGCTGGCACAAGCGGTGGGCGGTGCTTTACTGGCCATGGCGCCGTGCTGATGAAAATTCTCTCGGTTGTCGGCACCATCGCGATGTTCCTGGTAGGTGGCGGGATCATTGTGCACGGGATTGCGCCGCTGCATCACGCCATTGACGCGTACAGCAGCGGTTTCCACGGGATAGTCTCTGCACTGCTGAGCAATGGTGCCAGCCTGGTACTCGGCTTTCTCGTTGGGTCGATCGTGCTGTTAGTGGTAAATCTGGTTGCGAAGCTGCGCGGGAAATCGGTATAAAGCGCAGGAATTTTTTTAATCACGGGTCAGGAGAACGATGATGAACGACGATATGTTTGAATTTGATATCGATGCACAGCTGGAGCAGGCAGAAGCGAAAGCGGCTGAGAAAGCCAGTGAAGTCCCGGCAGACATCAGCGATGAAGCAGACTGTGAAGGCTGCAAAATCTGATAGCCTTACCCGCTAAACTGCTTAAAAGCCGATAATAATCTTTATCGGCTTTTTTTATTAACAACATTTTTAACTGCTTATTCCGATTTTGTCACAGTAATAGCAATATCCTATAGGCAAAAAGCCTGCACAGCTGCTATACCTAAAACCGTTCATTCAACGGTTAGAAGGGAGGGCGCGGTATGACCTTTGCGATCAGTGACGAAGTTCAGCATAAAGAGGGCGGACCCACTATGGTGGTGACCGGCTATGCCAGCGGAATGGTAGAGTGTCGTTGGTATGATGGCTACAGCGTACGCCGTGAGGCGTTCCATAGTGACGAGCTCAGTCACTTGTCGACCGCGCAGCAGCTGGCCAGCTAAGCAGTTCGGGACGGTCGTTACCGTCCCGATGCCACGCGCTTACCCTCTCTTTCCCTGATCCCTGCCTGTACGCTTATCCGCCCTCTGACTACACTTTTCGCATTCGTCGCCACCCGGAGTCAGGCTGCTGATGCCCATTACGCTACCCCCGCAACGCCGCATCAATCCCTATGCGCGCGTGCATCTCTGCTTTTTGGCAGTGTTCCTGTTCTCTGCTTTTCTCACCGCGCATGAAGCGCTGGAGCTGAAAAATAATTATGAGCAGCGGCAGAGTGCGCAGCTGGCGGAAATTCAGAAAGCGCTGGATAGCCAGTTTCAGGAGAGCGTGGACGAACTCAACTACTACCAGAAGATGCTTAACTATGCGCTGACTCATCCGCTGGATGCGGATTACGGACGCGAGGCGCTCCGGCGCTTTCAGCTACTGCGTCATCAGCCCACCTGGCAGCTGCAGCTCCCCAATGCCCGCAGTATGCCGCTGAATGGCGTTGGCGATAGTTGGCTGGCGCGCGACCCACTGCTGGTGCGTAATCCTGCCACGCTTGAAGCCGAGCTGCGCGCGGCGCTGGAGTTCAGCTTTATTATGCAGTTTGGCAACCAGACGCAGGATTTTCATTCGCGCTTCTGGTACACCTCACGTGCCGGCTACTTTATCAGCTCACGCCCGCCTGAGAACGCGCAGGCGCTGGAGCAGAGCTACGCCACCATGATCCAGCGCGGCTATTTTCGCGATCAAAATCCGGCGGGCGCACAGCATGCGCAGCGGCGCTGGACCGGGGCCTATCAGGGCGAGTTCGGTGAAGGCTTAATGCTCACGGTCAGCTCGCCGGTGGTCAGTCAGCACTATTGGTATGGCGTACTGTCGATGGATTTTACCCGGCAGCGTATGCACAGCGTGTTGCAAAGCGCGCGGCACAGCCTGCTGCAGGGTAAGCTGCTGCTGGTTGACCACAATCTGCAGGAGATTACCCGCCTTAGCGCCCCGGACGATCGCCCCTTAACGTCGCAGCAGCAGGCCAGGCTGGAGCAGCGTATGCGGCAGCAGACCACCGGCGTACTGCGGCTCGGTACGCAGTTTGCCAGCTGGAGCAAACTGAATAATGTCGATGCCTGGCTGGTGAATATTCAGAGTTTGCAGCAGGGACTTTCGCAGGAGCTGGGGCGTCTGGCGCTCTTTCTGTTCGGGATGTGGCTGCTGTTTGTGCTGCTGCTGCTGCTGGCGCATCAGATCATTTTTCGTCTGGTTCGGCGCATGGATGCGTTATCCGCGCGGCTCTCGTGGCGCGCCAACTATGACGGTCTGACGCGGCTGCTTAATCGCAGCGCCTTTTTTGAGCAGTTTGTGGCGCTGGCCGCTCGCTGCCAGCAACAGCAACAGCCGCTGGCGGTGATTCAGCTTGATATTGACCACTTCAAGCAGGTCAATGACCGTTGGGGACATCAGGCCGGCGATCAGGCGTTGATGCATGTGGCGGCGGTGATTAGCCATACGCTGCGCCGCTATGATGTCGCTGGCCGTATCGGCGGCGAGGAGTTTTGTATTGTGCTGCCTGAAACAACGCTGTCAGACGCGCAGGCAGTGGCCGAACGCATCCGTATCCGGTTGGCGGGCAAAACCATACTGCTCAACGCCACCACTGTTTTTAACGTGACGCTATCGGCCGGCGTCACCAGCAGTGAAGAGCAGGGCGATTACAATGCGGAACGATTGCAGGCGGTAGCGGACCGCCGCCTGTATCAGGCCAAAAGCGGCGGCCGCAACCGGGTCTGTGCTGAAGATTAGACGTTGCCGTTGTTATCCTCTTCGACAGCCTGATAGATGCGCTGCAGGATATCCGGGAAAGCGGACTGCACGCGGCTCCAGCTGGGTATAAACGGCTTTTCATTTGGACGCTCGATAAATGACTGGCCGGCGTCCAGAATCGCCTGCGTAAACATCTCAACCGCCGCTTCTTCGATGTGCTGGTCAAACTTCAGCCCATTCATCGTCGCTTCGTGGTTGTAAATCTCCATCATGTCCAGCGCGTTGCGGTAGTACGTGGCTTTCAGAACGCGGAATGAATCGCTGGTGAGCGGAACGCCCATGGTTGCCAGCTTACGTAACAGCGACTGCACGATGTCGTTGCTCATACGTTTCAGGCCGCCGGTGCCATCATCTTCAGCCAGCGGCTGGTGTTTGTGATCGTAATTGTCGGCGATCTCTACCTGGCAGGTTTGACGCGTGGTGTAATTGCGATAGATCTCTGAAAGCACGCCAATCTCCAGCCCCCAGTCGCCTGGAATTTTGATGCCGTTGAGCACGTGGGTGCGCATGGCGAACTCACCGGAGAGCGGATAGCGGAAGCTGCTGAGATAGTCGAGATACTCCGAGTGGCCGTAGACTTTCTGCAGGGAGCGCAGCAGCGGGCCGACCAGCAGACGTCCGACGCGACCATTGAGTTTGCCATCCGCCACCCTGGCGTAGAATCCTTTACAGAACTCATACTGAAAAGCGGGATTGGCAAGCGGATAGAGCAGCCGCGCCAGCATGCCGCGCTCATAGGTGACGATGTCACAGTCGTGCAGCGCGACGCACTGGGTGCGATCGGAAGCCAGCGTATAGCCGGTACAGAACCAGACATTGCGCCCTTTACCCGGCTGACTGGGGGATAAACCCTCTTTATCCAGTTCAGCATCCAGCGCTTTGAGACGCGGGCCATCGTTCCACAGGATGCGATGGCGCTGCGGCAGGCGCGAGAAGAACTCACGCGCAAAGAGAAACTGATCGCGATCGGCACGATCGAGGCCAATGACAATCTCTTCCAGATAGGGCACTTTCGCCAGCTCATTGACGATGTTATCCAGTGCCGGGCCCTCCAGCTCAGAGAACAGCGAAGGCAAAATCAGCCCCATTTTGCGTTTACGGGCAAAGCGCACCATCTCTTTTTCCAGCGACTCTACGCTGCGGTGGGTGAGATTATGAAAGTTGGTAATTACGCCATTTTGGTAAAAATCACTCATCGTCTCATCCTTCTTATCGGTTGCCGTTAAACGGATTGGGCAAGAAAATAGTCAAGGCCTTCACGCCAGCCTTCAGGGCCCGGGCGTGCGGTGTGATAAACGTTCTCCTCATCGGGGCGCTGTAGCACCACCGGGGTTTTACTGAAGCCTTTAATCACCACGGCGTAATCGACGCGCTCCAGCATTGGCGCGTCATTCGGACCATCGCCCAGGCCGATAGTCGTGCGCTGATGCCCCTCCTGTTCAGCCAGATGCTGCTGCAGCTGCGCCAGTGCGACGCCTTTGCCGCTGCCGGCAGGCATAACGTGCCAGAAGCGGCCACCCTGCGTTAGTGCAAGCTGGTGCTGCGCCAGGGCGTGACGAAAATCATCCAGCTTCTCTTCGTCATCACGCCATAGCACTACCTCGGAAGCGTCCCGCAGGCGGCTCTGGCTGGCCTCTGTTAACGTCAGGCCGGTAAAGCGCGCGACCTCAGCATCGCTGAACTGGTGGAAGCCGTCGAAACGGAAGTCGGCCTGCAGCGTTTGCAGGGTCTGACACAGTGCCCGATAAGAGGCAGAGGGCTCCTCGGTGAGCGGCTCATCGCCGCCGAAGGCGACGCGTGCGCCGTTCTCGGCAATAAAAGGCGCACCGGCAATGCCCAGACGTTTTTGCAGCGGAATGATTTCAGCGGCGGTTTTGCTGGAGCAGATTACCAGCGGGATATGGTGCGCGTTGAGACGTGCCAGCCACTCGCTGGCGGCATCCCAGTTGTAGTCGTGATGGTCCAGAAGCGAACCGTCAAGGTCAGTTACGATCAGCAGGGACGAATCAAGCGGGATCATCATCACACTCCTTAAGCCCGGAGGGCATCCGTAAAGCGAAGTGATATCAGTATAATAGCGTAATCACGATCACACTTTGGCGTGCCACTGGCGCAGTCAATATCCAGGATAATTCTTAAAAGGCCGGCATGCTAAAAAGTTTGATGCACGCTTTGTGCACCGCTTTTATCAGTCGTGAAGCGATGTTTTCGGTAACAGCTACGCATGATTATGCAGATTTGTTCGATTAGCGTGCAGAAATGAGACTTGTCTTAATACAGTTAAAGCGTAATCTGGCCCGGTGTTAAGATTTCCTGGTGTAACGAATTTACTGATCTCTTTTACCCGGCCATCCCGCCGGGTATTTTTTTGAAATCGATTTCAGCGGTTCACTTCGGAGATGGTGAAGTCCCGGATGTCCAGTTCAAAAGCGTCGGCCAGCTCAGTATAAGAGTCGAATGCCTGACCATTAACGTGCACGCGGTGCGCGTGTTCCGCTTCCATAAACTCTTTCACCTCGCCTGAAGTCCTCTTTTGAATCGCTTCCAGTAACGATTCAACGTCAATGTTCACTTCACGCTGTACGTTGTCGCTGTACTCTTTTGCTGTCGTCATCATAGCCTCCCGGAGGCGGATGGGTTCTCTGACAGTATAGACGCTGGTTGAAAGGGGCGGCGGGCGGTACAAAACAGGCAAAAAAAAGCCCGCGCTGCGCGGGCAAAAATCCTTGTTACTTTTAGGTTGACTGCGCCTTTGGGGTTGGTGCAGTGAGGAGAGTGTAAAGCCAGGGCGCGTCAAAAATCTCTCTGCTAAACGTTAAGAAAGTGAAAAGGTATGTTTTGACACATCTTTACCCGCTAACACCCCCCTTTCTGTGTAAATCAGCTATGCTTAGTGTTTGTTGATAATGATGTTTATCAGGGAGTTAGTATGGATCTTATTCGAATTATTATTGCTATTCTGCTGCCGCCGCTGGGCGTGTTCTTACAGGTTGGATTTGGCGGGGCGTTCTGGCTGAACATTCTGTTGACGCTGTGCGGTTACATTCCAGGTATTGTGCACGCGGTATGGGTTATCGCACGTCGTTGATCCGGATCGGGCAGCGCCGGTTATCTTCCGTTACACTGAGCACAGGATTTTTTCTGGAGAGCGCTCGATGAAGGTCAATGATCGTGTAACGGTTAAAACGGATGGCGGCCCGCGTCGTACCGGTACGGTGCTGGCTGTTGAGGGATTTAATGAAGGCACCATGTATCTGGTGGCGCTGGAGGATTATCCGCTGGGGATCTGGTTCTTTAATGAGAGCGATCACGCTGAAGGGGTGTTTGTGGAGCCTCTGCAGGAGTAGATCGTTACCCGGATAGTAATCACCTTCTCCGGCGTGGCGACCCACAGGAGCGCCACGCCGGAAGTCAACGGCATCAAGATGTTCAGAAACAGCGATACTCCATTAACCCTCTATCCGCAGTGAGAACATCCACGCAAATTCGCCAGCCCCTCAGGCCGGCGCTATGGATTCAGTGTTAATTAATTTCCCTGCCTTCAACCCTTAAAACGTCTCCCAGTTATCGCTCCCGGGTGCCGCTAAAGCCGCGCGCGGGGCCAGCACCGGGGATTTCAGAGCCGGTGCTGGCGCGGCCTTCACCAGCGAACCCGGGCTATCGTTCAGGCGGAAGGCGGCCACCGCCTGCGTCAGTTTACCGGCCTGATCTTCCAGCGAAGCCGCTGCCGACGAGGCCTCTTCCACCAGCGAGGCGTTCTGCTGCGTCACGTTATCCATCTCTGTCACTGCCAGACTCACCTGCTGAATGCCGCGGCTCTGCTCATCTGACGCTGCCGCAATCTCCGACATAATGTCCGTCACGCGGCGGACGGCCTCAACGATTTCGCCCATCGTGGTGCCCGCTTCACCCACCTGGTGTGAGCCGTTGGTGATCAGAGCCACCGATTCTGCAATCAGCGACTCAATCTCTTTGGCTGCCTGCGCACTGCGCTGGGCCAGATTACGAACTTCACTGGCCACCACGGCGAACCCGCGTCCCTGCTCACCGGCGCGTGCCGCTTCAACCGCCGCGTTTAGCGCCAGGATATTGGTCTGGAAAGCGATGCTGTTAATAACGTTGGTAATCTCCGCAATCTTCTTCGAGCTGCCGGAGATATTGTTCATGGTTTTCACCACGCCGCTAACCAGATCGCCACCGCTCTGCGCTTTGCCGGACGCATCAGCAGCCAGCTGGCTGGCATGGTGCGCGTTCTCGGCATTCTGCTTCACGGTTGCCGTAAGCTGCTCCATGCTGGCGGCCGTCTGCTCCAGCGCGGAGGCCTGCTGCTCGGTACGGGAAGAGAGGTCGGTATTGCCCGCGGAGATTTCGCTTGATCCCTGATAAATAGCGACGGCACCTTCGCGCACTGTCCCGACGGTACGCACCAGCGCCGCCTGCATCAGCTGCAGGTTGTGTTGCAACGTGCCAATCTCGCTGCGGCCATACGCCTGCTCCGGCGCGGTGAGGTCGCCCTGTGCGATACGCTCGATAAGCGATACGGAGTGACGCAGCGGATTAATCACCACGCGGCGCAGGAAAATAAACGTCAGCAGCACCAGCACCACGGCGCTGGCAAAGGCAACAGCCATGGCGATAAAGCCGAGCCGTGACTGATGCTCCGCCTGGGCACTGATATCCGCCGCGCGATCGGTGCGAATCTTAATCGCTTTCAGCAGCACTTCGTTATAGGCATCATCCAGCTTGCGCGTCACGTCGGTCTCCTGCGCGATAATGCCCTCAAAACTGCCCTGTTTCGCCGACTCAATCATCGGTTTCAGCCCCTTCTCAACGTAATCGTTGAAACGGGTGGCAAGCGGTTCATCCAGTGCAATACCCGCAGGCGTTTTTGCCGGACGATTCATATAGAAGTTAAACCCTTCGCGCGCCTGCGTAATGCGTGTTTCAGTACGCGCCAGATCGGCCCGGTAGCTATCCATCTCACCAATACGCGCGGCTGCGCCAGCCTGAATTACGTTCAGACGTGCAGTACGTAAATGGTTCGAACTGTTTGAGAGCCCCATGCGAATCTGGATTTCATTTGTGGCGTCATCCAGCGAGTTATTACTCAGAATTAAAAAGTAGCTGGCGAGTCCAATACACAGGGCAAAAAGCAGCAGAATGCCACCAAAGATCATGCTGAATAGAGGCATCAGGCGCAGGTTCTGCCAGATGCTGAGCTTATACTGCCCATCGATCGATGCTGTTTTCATATCCTTGCTCTCATTTAGGTAAGTGTTCTGAGAGCTATCATCGGCAGGGCAGGGCAAAGGATGAGATGGAGAAGTGAGACGCAGGTCGCAAAACCGCTAAAATGCAACAGGGCCAGTCACATGACTGGCCCTGACGCTTATCGCACGAAATTATCGCACGTTTACATAAATACCGGAGGTAACATTATCCGTCAGTCGTACCACATGGTAGATAACCTGTTTATTATGCGTTTTAATTTTACGCTTAATATTACCTTTATGTGACGAAACTGTTTTCGCTTTAATTTGCATCTTGTCTGAAATCTGAATGGTGTCATGGCCTGACATCCACATTTTCAGCATGTTCGATTCAGTCTGACTTAATGTCAGTGGATGAATATCGAGCCCGGCAGAAATACGCGGGGATGCATTGAGTTTCTTTTGCAGATAAGTGCCTAACAGCGAGTCCAGCGTCGAAGTTTTTATCGATTTTGACGTAATAATCAAGTTCTTACGAACGTAGAGATATTCCTCAAAATGGATATTCGAGATCGCCATGAAGATAAAGAATAGCGTATCAGGATGCTGCATAATAATGGAGCGAATACGATCGCTGGAATCGGATTCATGAATAAAACATTCTTCATTGATAAATACTACGCCCGGCTTTAATTGCTCACATCTTTGTTGCAATTGTTCGATATCCGATGCGGAGGTAATATTTTTCTTTTTGACTCCTTTTGCCGACATATAGTCCGACAAACCCAGGCGTGTGTAGTTACATGAATCCATAATAATCGTTGGCATTATAGCGACCCTCACCAATTTGTTATCCGTTTAAATCAACGATGAATACGCGTTTGCGGTACGAGAGAGATTTCCAAAGACACTTTTTTTATTCTGCTCTGCAGCCTGGCGAAATATACCCGTGCGCCATCATGACTCGTCCCTGACCCGTTCTGCGAAGTTTTTTGTGTTACATCCACGTCACGCTTAATCCCGCGATAGTGGGAATCGCCGGGAATTTGTTTTAAGTATGTAATTCGCTCTGTTTTTGAGAGCCCTGTCACTATCGCGCAAGTCACAGACAAATCTGATAGGACAAATCTTAAAAACATTTGTATCGCGAAAGTGTGACGTTTCAGCGAGCGTTGACAATGCCGGAAAAAAGGGATTTAGACAAGAAAAATCGCTTTTAAATTTTTTTTGTTTAAAAACAGCCCTTTGAGCATTTTATCAACCAATTCGCAAGGTGAAGCACCTTAAGAATCGTCTGAGTAAAATACGCGAAGTGCCGTTTAATAAGAATAATTTTCACCAAAAATGCGTATTTATCAGAATAACCTCAGTTGATTTCTGAGAAATATGGTTCGAAAAATACACAGAATGATTTTGAATACTTAACTATCAGATAAGGATGGCAACAGTATCGTTAATCATCCGGCAGGGGAGAGCTCTGACACAAACTGGGCGAGTAAATCAAAGACTTCGCTAAACAGATGTTCGCAGAAAGGGGCAAGAAGCGGCATCATCATACCCAGGCTAAGAATGCCTACCGTTAAGGTAATCGGGAAGCCAATAGCAAAAACCGACAGTTGAGGTGAAACACGGTTTAACAAACCTAGTGCCAGGTTTAGCGTGAGGAGCAGAACTATTAAGGGCAGCGCTAACATCATGCCATTAAGGAAAATTAAACTCGCTGATTTCGTCAGCGCCATGAACGCGTTTGCGTTCAGCGGCTGATCATTAATCGGCAGCGTATGAAAACTGTCCACCAGTAACGAGATCAACCACAGGTGACCGTTAAAGGTCAGGAACAGTAACATCGCCAGCATATCGAGAAAGCGAGCCAGCAGCGGCATGTTCACCCGGCTATTGGGATCGAGCAGCGTTGCGAACGATAACCCCATCTGCAGGCCAATCATCTCACCGGCCAGACGCACCGCTGAAAAAGCAAACTGCATTGTCAGGCCAATCCCGACACCAATCATCAACTGCTGTACCAGCATCCAGAAGCCAGACGGAGTAAAGAGCGTCACTTCAACCGGCGGCAGCAGCGGCATCAGAATCCAGGTGGTAACAACCGCCAGACCAATTTTGACCCGCTTGGGAATGTTTCGTTCATTCAGCACCGGTGCGCTGGCAAAAAGAGCCAGTAAGCGCACCATGGGCCAGAAGAATTGAGCCACCCAGTGAACCAGCTGGCTGCTATCGAGCGTAACCATCAGCCGATGAGATAGGGCAGGTTGCTAAACAGCGTGCGGATATAATCCAGCATCAGGTTCAGCATCCACGGACCGGCGACCACGGCAGTCGCAGCAACGGCCAGGATTTTCGGGATAAAGGACAGCGTCTGTTCGTTAATCTGCGTGGCGGCCTGAAGAATACTGATGATCAAACCGCTCACCATAGCGACCAGCAGCAGTGGAGCGGCCATCATCAGGGCGACGCGCATCGCTTCCTGGCCCAGTACCATTACCGATTCCGGTGTCATGTTGTGCTCCTGTCGGAAGAGAAGGGAGGGGCGGATGCCACTCAGGAGTAGAAACTTTGCGCCAGTGAACCCACCAGCAGCTGCCAGCCATCAACCAGCACGAACAGCATGAGCTTGAACGGCAGTGAAATGGTGGCCGGCGGTACCATCATCATCCCCAGCGCCATCAGTACGCTGGCGACCACTAAATCGATAATCAAAAACGGGATAAAGACGGTAAAGCCAATCTGGAAAGCGGTTTTCAGCTCGCTGGTGACGTATGCCGGCAGAAGGATACGCATCGGCACGGCTTCCGGTCCCTGAATCGGGGCGGTATTTGCCAGGCGGGCAAACAGCGCGAGATCCGCTTCACGCGTCTGGCGCAGCATAAATTCGCGCAGCGGCTGCGCGCCTTTATCAATTGCCACTTCCATGCTGATCTTGTCCTGACTAAACGGCAGATAAGCGTCGGTGTAAATCTTGTCGAAGGTCGGCGCCATAATAAAGAAGGTCAGAAACAGCGCCAGGCCGAGCATCACCTGATTAGGCGGTGCGGATGGCGTGCCGAGTGCGTTACGCAGCAGGCCAAATACGATAATGATGCGCGTAAAGCTGGTCATCATCAGCAGAACGGCAGGAATAAACGTCAGCGAGGTGATAAACACCAGCGTCTGCACCGGCAGCGACCAGCTCTGGCCACCGTTTGCCAGCGGCTGGCTGATTAAACCCGGCAGCTGCGCATGGGCAGCCGGTGCCAGCAGCATCAGCAGTGGCAAAAGGGGAAGCAATCGACGCATCATTGGGGTTTTCCGGGACGTTTAACCAGAGTGTGTAACAGCTGACGAAAATCCTGCGCGGGGGCAGCGTGAGGTGCCAACGCTTCAGGGGCCACCGGCGGCAGCGAGTGCAGATGCGTAATCTGCTGCGCCGTCACGCCCAGCACTAAACGCGCATCGGCGATATCCACGATCACCACCCGCTCCTGGCGGCCAACCTGGACGCTGGCGCTCACCTTCAACGCCTGGCCGCTGACGGCTTTTGGCGCAAAGCCGAGACGTTTAGCGATCCAGCCACACGCCAGAATCAGCAGCACAATGACCGCCAGCACGCTGCTGACTTGCCCGACGACGGAACCGGTGGAGACCACCGGCTGTGCGTGGACCGGCTGCACGGTTTGTGCGCTCTTTAACATGCTTAGCGACTCAGACGACGCATACGTTCGGATGGCGTAATAATGTCAGTGATGCGTACGCCATATTTGTCGTTCACCACAACTACTTCGCCCTGTGCGATAAGATAGCCGTTGATCAGGATATCCAGCGGTTCACCCGCCAGCCCATCCAGCGCCACCACCGAACCCTGTGTCAGACGCAGCAGCTCTTTAATGGTCATCTTGGTGCGGCCAAGTTCAACCGTCAGTTTGACCGGGATATCCATGATCAGATCGATATCCTGCAGCGAACCGCTGACGCCGTTACTGTCGAGCGACTTAAACACGTTCTCAGTCGGGTCCGGCGTGCTGGTTACGGCCTGCTCGTTCATCGCTTCAGCCCACAGATCGTCCGCAGAGATATCATCGGACGGTTTTTTGCTGTCACTCATTGGGCTGTTCCTCATTCAGCGAATTCAAAATCGGGTTAATCAGGTGTTCAACACGCAGCGCATACTGGCCATTGAGCGTGCCATATTGGCTCGTCAGTACCGGTACGCCATCAACGTGGGCAATGATGCGGTCCGGCTTCTCAATGGGCAGGACGTCACCAGGTTTCAGTTGCAAAATACGTGACAGGCGCAGCGATGTTTCGGCAAAGTGGGCAATCAGCTCCAGCTCCGAGTGCTGTACCTGTTTCACCAGATTGTCACGCCAGTGGTTATCCTCCTGACGCGAGTTCTCCAGTGGTGGATTGACCAGCAGCTCGCGCAGCGGCTCAATCATGGAAAACGGAATACAGATATTAAACTCACCGACCAGGTTACCAATCTCCACCTGGAACGGGGTGTTAACCACGATATCGTTCGGTGAGGTGGTGATATTGGTAAATTTCACCTGCATCTCGGAGCGCACATACTCCACTTCCAGCGGATAGATCGCTTTCCATGCATCGCTGTAGCCCTCCAGCGCCAGCTTCAGCATGCGGCGAATCACGCGCTGTTCGGTATGGGTAAACTCACGGCCTTCCACTTTGGTTGGAAAACGACCGTCACCGCCAAACAGGTTATCGACAGCGATAAACACCAGGCTGGGTGAAAACACCACCAGCGCCGTCCCGCGCAGCGGCTGCAGGTGGATCAGGTTCAGGTTGGTTGGCACCGGCAGGTTGCGGGCAAACTCATGGTACGGCTGAATCTTGATCGCGCCGACGCTGATATCCGGGCTACGGCGCAGCAGGTTGAACAGCGCCATACGAAAATGACGCGCAAAACGCTCGTTAATGATCTCCAGCGCCTGCAGACGCTCGCGTACCACGCGACGCTGGGTATTGGGATCATAGGGGCGGATATCGCCATCGGCCCCTTTGGAACTGTTCTCTACTTCCGCGCTGTCACTGTCGCCATTGAGCAGCGCGTCAATCTCAGCCTGGGAGAGAATGCTATCGCCCATTAAGTCACCTCAAAATGAAGGCGGTAAACAGCACGTCACTGACTACCTGTGCAGGTTGACCTTTTACCAGCGGCGGCAGCAGCACCTGTTTGATCTGTTCAATCAGGGCCTGTTTGCCTTGCTCCGTTGCCAGTGCGCCCGCGTTCTGACGCGAAAGCAGCAACAGCAGACGGCTGCGTACCTCTGGCAGGTAGTCATTCATCCGACGACGGGTATCCTCATCGGGCAGACGCAGCGTAAAGCCGACGTACAGCACGCGATCGGGATCGTTATCGGGATTGACCAGGTTAACCGTAAACGTATCCATTGCAAAAAATACGGGGGCGGCCGGTGGCTCAACTTTCGCCGCTTCTGGCTTATCGCCCTCGTGTTTGTTCATCATTCGCCAGACTGCATAGCCTGCCACGCTGCAAGCGGCCAGCGTTACAATCAGTAACACCGGAATAAGTAGTGAACGTTTGCGGCCTTTAGCTTTCGCGTTATCAGACATGTTTGCAGTTACTTCCTGTGAATTATGGGCAAGCCTCTCGGCTTACCTGGACAGATTATCCCGCGTCTTAAGTCAAACAATGGGAAGAAAAGACGCGGGTTTTACGCTTACCTTCAGCGTTTAGTCGCTGTCAGGCAAAGATATCGACAGCGCCGTTGCCGGTCGCGCGCGCCTGGAGGGCTGCCGGGACGGCAATAGGCGTTATCTCGTTGTCACTGTCCTGGGAGAGGGTAAAGCTACCGTGCTGGCCATCACGACGTCCTTCCTGCTGGCCCTGATAGTTCTGGCCCTGTGCGAAGGCGTCACTGCTGACGTTACTCTGTCCCAGGTTTATGCCGCTCTCCGCCAGCGCTGTACGCAGCTGTGGGAGCGCCGCTTCCAGCGCGGCCCTCACGTGGCTGTGGCTGGAAACCATAGTTAACTGTGCCTGATCCTTATCCAGCGTCAGGCTGATCTGGATCGCACCCAGATCTTCCGGATGCAGACGTAACTCGGCGTTCTGCTGCCCGTTACGGCTGAACATCACAATTTGCTGGCTCAACGCCTGCTGCCACTCGTTGCTGCCCAGCTGGCATTCAGCATTGGCGTTGAGGGCGCAGCGCTGGTGCTGGCCGTATGCGTCACCAGCGGTGCCGTACTGCTTAGCGCACTCTGTGCGGTCGGCAGGCTGCTGTCCTGGTAAGTGGCGCTGCTCTGCCGCTCTTCCGGTTTGCTCAGTGCGTTTAATACCTGCTGAAAGCTCTCATCCAGCGTCATACCGTTACTGCTGCTGGCGGACGGCGTAGCGGTAGCGTGCGTGCTGGCCTGCGTACCGCTGGCAAGGTTGCTCGCTGTCGCCAGGGTTTCGCTGCCGCGCTTCGCCGCGCTATCCGGCTTTGCCGTCTCCTCTTTCGCTGCGCTCTGCAGCGAACCGTTGAGCAGCGCGGCATTCAGCGTGGCGCGGGCATCAGCAGGCTTCATCTCCGCCGTGGCATTTTCAGCGACCGGGCTGCTGCGGCTTTCTACAGCAGCTGGTAACATGGCAAACAGCGCCTGCACATTCTCTAAGTCGCTGGCAGTTAACGAAGTTGCCTCACGCTTGTCATTATCATCGGCTGATTTCAGCCCGGCTTTAGTGTTTTCCGGCTGTAAAAGTGCGTTTAACGCGTCGGGTTTCTCCAGCGCCTGCAGCAGCGCACTCAGCGACGCTTTAGTGACGTCTTTATCATCAATTTCTGCTGCCAGATCAGTCGATTGCGCGCTATTTCCCTGCTGCTTAGCCAGCGTAAGCAGGCGGTTGCCAGTTCGGTGATAAACCCCTGTGGCAGGGTATCAGCAGCAAACGGGTTCTCCGATGCGGCTGAAGGCTCGGCTTTACCGGCTTTTGCGGTGTGCGTCAGCAGTGTTGGCAGCGTATTCATTCGCCTTTCCTCAATGCGGCCCGTTGGGCAAATTCATCCATCCGTTTCTGATCGAGACGGTTTTCTTGTCGTAATGCGTTTTCTTCAGCGCGGGTAATCAGCGTTTGGTAGGCGTTCAGCTTTTTATGCTTCTCGCGCCAGTTGGTCAGCGCCTGCTCCAGACGCTGATTCCACTGGCTCAGCTGCTGGCGATGCTGCTCAATCGCTTTCTCCAGCGTCTGGATAAACTGGTGATAGTTACTCCAGCGCGTGCTGGCGATACCGCCGCTCATGTCCTGGTTCAGCTTATTGCGATACTCGTCCTGGTAATCCAGCAGCATATTCAGCTGCTCATCAGCCTGCTGCTGGCCCCGGCGCATATTGCCCAGATGGATAACCGCCTGCTCCAGATCCTGCTCTGCCAGGTCACGCAGGGTGTCGATTGCATTCGCCGTTTTCATCGCTTACCTCGCTTACCGCGTTAACCGAACATCGCCTGCAGATGCAGGCAGGCGTCGTCATAATCGCTGCGCTCGAAAATGCCCTGCTGCAGGAAGGCTTCCATCTGCGGATAGAGCTTGATGGCGCGGTCCAGCATCGGATCGCTGCCGGCGGCATAGGCGCCCACACTCACCAGGTCGCGGTTTCGCTGATAGCTGGAGAGCAACTGCTTGAACTGGCGTACGCGCGCATAGTGCGTTTCATCAATCAGCGACGTCATGGCGCGGCTGATTGAGGCTTCAATATCGATGGCCGGATAGTGGCCGGCTTCCGCCAGGCGGCGCGACAGCACAATGTGGCCGTCGAGAATGGCGCGCGCGGAGTCGGCAATCGGGTCCTGCTGGTCATCGCCTTCCGTCAGCACGGTATAGAAAGCGGTGATAGAGCCGCCGCCGTGCGTGCCGTTACCGGCGCGCTCTACCAGCGCCGGTAGTTTGGCAAACACCGAAGGCGGATACCCTTTGGTCGCCGGCGGTTCGCCGATGGCCAAAGCGATCTCTCGCTGCGCCATGGCGTAGCGGGTCAGGGAGTCCATGATCAGCAGCACATGCTGGCCGCGATCGCGAAAATCTTCGGCAATACGCGTCGCGTAGGCGGCGCCCTGCATACGCAGCAGCGGCGAGACATCCGCCGGCGCGGCGATCACGACCGAGCGCGCCCGGCCTTCCGCACCGAGGATGTTCTCAATAAACTCTTTGACTTCGCGGCCACGCTCACCAATCAGGCCAACCACAATGACGTCCGCCTTGGTGTAGCGTGCCATCATGCCGAGCAGCACTGACTTACCGACGCCGGAGCCGGCGAACAGGCCCATACGCTGTCCGCGACCGACGGTGAGCAGGGCGTTGATCGCCCGCACACCGGTATCCAGTACATCGTGAATCGGGGTACGCTGCAGCGGGTTGAAGGGGGCGGTGATCAGCGGAGCGCGATAGCCGGTTTCCGGTGAGGGCAGGCCATCGAGCGGTTTACCGCTGCCATCCAGCACGCGACCCAGCAGCTCCGGGCCAAGCAGCAGCTGTTTACCGCTGTGCTCGCCATTCACGCGAGCATAGACGCGGGCGCCAGGCAGAATGCCGTCCACCTCTTCCAGTGGCATCAAAAACAGTTTCTGGCCGTTAAAGCCCACCACTTCGCTCTCAACTTCGTTCACATTGCCGTTATCGTGGCGCTCAATAATGCAGGTGGCACCCAGCGGCAGCTGCAGGCCAGTAGCTTCCAGCACCAGGCCCGTGGCGCGGGTTAAGCGGCCATAGCGGCGCACGGTCTGAACCTGACTGATACGGGATTCGAAGGCGTCGAGCGCGCCAAGCCAGCGTGACAGACGAGAGGTCATCAGAAGGCTCCCGGTGCTGCCAGGCGGCACAGCTCTTGCCAGCGCGTTGCCACGCTGGCATCCAGATCGCCATCTTCGGCGCTCAGTTTGCAGCCGCCCGGGTGCAGCGTGCTGTCGGCCAGCAGGCGCCAGCCGTGCAGATCGAGTGTCGGACCGAGCGTCTGCTCAATCCGCTGTAAATCATCCGGATGGACGCGCAGCTGCGGCTTACCGCTGAACATCGGCTCCTGCTGAATCAGCTGCTGAATCTGGCGCAGCAGGGCGCTGCCATCCACCTGCGTGGCTTGGCCAATCACCGTGCGGGCTGCTTCCAGCGCCAGCTGCATCAGGCGTGAAGCAATCACGCTATCCAGCGCCTCCAGCGTGTGGTGAAACTCGGTCACCAGCTGCTGCATGCGCGCCTGTAACGGCGCCTGCTGCTGCTGGGCATCGGCTAAGCCCTGCTGGAATCCGGCGTCGTAGCCGTTCTGCTGCGCTTCAGCAAAACCTTTCTGGTAGCCTTCGCTATAGCCCTGCGTCTGCGCATCTTTGCGCATTTGCTGCTGCATCCGCTCCAGCTGTTGCTGCTGCTCATCCTCTTCGCTGAGTTCGATATCAGCGTCAGGCTCATCCGGCAGCAGTGGCTCCGGGGTCATCTCCAGCGGGCGGCCCAGATCGTCAGGCTGCCAGGGTTGCCATGCACGGGCGGAAAAGGCATCAGACATAGGTTTCCTCGCCACCACCAATTACCATCTCGCCTGCTTCCGCCAGACGGCGCACGATAAGCAGAATCGCTTTCTGTTCGTTCTCCACCGCGGACATACGAACCGGACCACGGTTGGCGAGGTCGTCGCGCAGGATATCGGCCGCACGGGCGGACATGTTCTTGAGGAACTTCTCGCGCAGCGGCTGCTCTGCACCTTTCAGCGCAATCAGCAGCTGCTCGGACTCCACTTCCTGCAACAGACGCTGGATGCTGCGATCGTCCACTTCCACCAGGTTTTCGAACAGGAACATCTCGTCGATGATCTTCTGCGCCAGTTCGCCGTCGAAGTCGCGTACCGCTTCGATAACCGCCTCTTCCTGCTGAGTTTTCATCAGGTTGATGATCTCTGCTGCGGTTCTCACGCCGCCCATCTTCGCGCGCTTAAGGTTGGTACCATCCAGCAGGCCGTTGAGCACTTCGGTCAACTCGGCCAGCGCCGCTGGCTGGACGCCACCAAAGGTGGCAATACGCAGCATGACATCGTGACGCAGACGCTCGTCGAACAGCGCCAGGATATCCGCCGCCTGGCCACGTTTGAGGTGCACCAGGATGGTGGCGATGATCTGCGGATGCTCGTCGCGGATAAGATCGGCTGCGGCCTGCGGCTCCATAAAGTTGAGCGTTTCCATACCGCTGGTGGTCTCGTTTTTCTCGAGAATATCTTCCAGCAGGCTGGAGGCGCGCTCCTCGCCCAGCGCTTTTACCAGCACCGAACGCAGGTAATCGTTGGAGTTGAGGCTCAGCGCCGCGAACTGCTCAGCATCCATCTCAAACTCACGCAGTACTTCGGTGAGCTGCTTGTGGGAGACCTGACGCATGCTCGCCATCGCAGTACTCAGGTGCTGGACTTCACGCTGGTTGAGGTGTTTGAACACCTCAGCCGCGCGCTCTTCACCAATCGTCATCATCAGAATGGCGCTCTTTTCAGTACCGGTCAGACTCATAGTTCTTTACTCATCCATTCGCGGATAACCAGCGCCACGACGCGCGGATCGTTTTCAGACATATCGCGGATGCGCTGGCTCATCACCTCGGCGCTCATGCGGTTACTCGATTTGCGCTCCTGATCCAGTTCGTCTTTGCTGAGCTGGACGCTGTACGCTTCTTCTTCTTCACGGGCTGCGGCACGAACTGCAGCAGCGTCGGCAGCGGCTTTCTCCGCTTCACGTTTACGCATCAGCTGCGGACGCACCATCTTGCGATAGAGGATGAAGGCAACCAGCGCCACCAGCAGCCAGCGACCGGCACTCATCAGCTGATCAAAGAACGCCTGCTGCTGCCAGAAGGGCAGGTCGCCGCCAGTCGGTTCAGTAAGGTTGAACTGCGAGTTCACCACATTGACGCTGTCGCCACGCGTCTGCGAATAGCCCATCGCTTCACGGGTTAAATCTTCGATCTGCTTAATCTGCTGTTCGTTAAGCGCAATCGCTTTGCCTTTGCCGTCATCGCGATAGTTCACGACTACTGCAACCGACAGGCGCTGTACATCGCCCACGTTCAGTTTGGTATGACGGATGGTGCGGTCCAGCTCGTAGTTAACCGTGTCGTTGCGGCTGGAGCTGCTCGGGCCGCTGCTCTGCGCGGTGCTGGTTGAGGTGCCGGCGTTCTGTGCGGCGTTATTCTGCGCCGTGGCGTTGTTGTTCTGCTGCTGAGGAGTGTTGACCGGTGCCGTGTTAGCCGGTGCCGGCTGATTCGACAGGGCACCCGGCACGCCGCCCGGGTAGGCGCTGCCGTTCTGATCGCTGGTGCTGGTCTGGCGTGAACGCACCGCGCTGTTCGCCGGATTAGCGTTCGGCTGGTACTTCTCGTCAGTCTGTTCGCTACGGTCAAAGTTGATCTGCGCCGTCACCTGCGCGTGAACATTGCCCTGGCCTACAATCGGATTCAGGATAGCTTCGATGCGCTGCTGGTAGCGGCTCTCCACTTCAGAGGCATATTTCAGCTGCGCGTCATTGAGATCGCGGCCTTCGCTATCGGAGCGCGTCAGCAGACGGCCGGTCTGATCAACCACCGTAACGTTACCTGGCGGCAGGCCGGCCACGCTGCTGGACACCATGTGCTGAATCGCCTGAATCTGGCCTTCATCCAGCGCACGGCCCGGCTGCAGGCTCAGCGTCACTGACGCCGAAGGCGATTTCTGTTCGCGCACGAACAGGGTCGGTTTTGGCATCGCCAGGTGCACGCGCACGCTTTTCACCGGCCCAAGGGTTTCGATGGTGCGCGCCAGTTCACCCTCCAGCGCACGCTGATAGTTGATCTGCTCACTGAACTGGCTGATGCCGAACTTCTCTTTATCCATCAGCTCAAAGCCCACGGAGCCACCTTTCGGTAGCCCCTGCTGGGCTAAGCGCAGACGCAGTTCATGCACTTTTTCCGCCGGCACCATCAGGCACCGCCGTTTTCAGCGAACTGGTAAGGGATGTTCATCTGGGTCAGCTGCGTGACGATCGCACCACCATCTTCATCGGAGAGGTTGTTATAGAGGACGCGATAGTCGGGCGCTTTTGCCCAGAGCACCAGTGCCAAAACCACTGCAATAGCAGCGGCGGCGGCGACGATTAAGGGAATTCGCGGATTGGCGCGCAGGCGGGCGAGAAGGTCATTGAAGCCTTTCTTTGCTGTATCCTGTGTAGCGGCTGCACTCGCATTCATGACCGATTCCTGCCTGACATAATTGACCGGGTAAGTTGTGGTGACAAAACTGACTCCCTGACGTCCCCCCTTTCTGCTCTGTGCTGTCGCCGCTTAGCGACCGCCGAAACACGCCGGAGGGCAAATGAAAATGAAATTCCAATTCAATGGGTGGCATTATTTGATGAAGTGCTTCACTTCGATGGCTGGATAAGCCGGGTTTTTTGCGGTCATTTAGCGCCTTTGTCCTATTGACAGTGTGCTAACTTTTGCTTCGTGAAAATTTGAACCCTTCATCTATGAGGTACAGGCAATGTCGATTCAGGCAATTGATGGCGTTCTGCAGCAGCTGCAGTTAACGTCGCTGCAGGCCAGTGGCAAATCAAACGAAAGTGCAAACCAGATGGATTTTGGCGCTACCATGAAAGCGGCGCTGGACAAGATCAGCTCGACCCAAACGGCTGCCCGCGCGCAGGCGCAGGACTTTGAAATGGGCAAACCGGGCATCCAGCTTAACGATGTAATGGTGGATCTGCAGAAGTCATCCATCTCTATGCAGATGGGTATTCAGGTGCGTAATAAGCTGGTTAACGCTTATACAGAGATGATGAGCATGCAGATCTAGTGCGCTTTTTGCGCATGATTAGCTGACCTGAGCAGATAAGCAAAGCGCTTAAAGAGAAGTAGTTCACTTCTTACGCTTGATTCACAGATATGCCACAAACAGGGCAGGCAAGGCCGTGACAGCGCTAAACTCTCTAATACCCAACGTAGGGTGTGGAGGTGAGTATGTCTGAGCGTCCTGATGATCCTGTACCAATGCCAGATGATGAGCCATTACCAGATGATGACGATGAAGATGGCACAATGTTCCCGGATGAGAACGCACCGAAATCTATCTGAATAAGAAACCTCCTGCGGGAGGTTTTTTATGCCCTGACCTTAAGAGCCTGTGTGGGACCAAAAGTGCAATGCAGAAAAGTGGTACTGCACAGGCGTTTCCTTTACCGCTCATGAGTGCTTTCTTTACAAAAGTCGCACTGTGCCTTTGAACATGTATTTTGTCCTTATCAAAATCAGGGTGTTACAGACATTTCGTCTGTTACACTGGAAACATTTTGTCATAACTACCGATTTTAGGGGGTGAAATACTGAGACGATTCTTATATGATTTTCGCACTTATTAAAACGATGGATTGTACAGGTGAAAAAGTTACTTCTTTCAGTTGGCGTTGCAGCGGCATTGATGGCAACTGCGGCTTATGCGGGTTTCGCGCAAGGATACGGCAAGCCTGATTATGTAGTCAGCGCTGCGGCTACAACGAATAACTTCCTTAAATACTCTTATGGCCCAGGTAAATGCGAGATCGGTGCTTCACCACAACAGGCGTGGGATATGGTATGCAGCTACGATAACGGCGATCGCTTGATTAAATATACCGTTCATCCGGTAAATCAGGATTTACGCCGTAATGCGGATAAATTTTATCTTGAAGCGCAAAATGCACTGGCGGTGGAGAGCGCGAAGCAAGGCCTGTCACGTTACCTTGATATTCGTACCACTGAAATCAAGGGCGCGTAGGGCTGCCACTGACGATAATCTGTCCGATTAAGCCAGCGCTAAGCTGGTTTTTGATGAGCACAAAAAGAAAACCGCCCGTAAGAGGCGGTTAGATCATTATGGTAGCGAGAGTCGTTCGCCAATCACTTTATAGCCAAGATCGGCGAATTTTTGCTGGCCGATTGACTCATTTTTGGTGGGCTCAAACCAGGCATCGGCTTGTTCACCTGAGAAAAACCAGACCTCAGGCTCATTCGTGCCCAGCTGCACCCAATAAAATCCTTCCTTCATCATCGCATCCTCCAGTGAGGAATATAGTCCAGCTACGCTGCGCTTAACAGCGCAACCGGCGATATTCTCAGAAAGAGACGAAAACTGAGGTAGCTTATGGCTCATCCGGCGGCGTCAGTTTGCCACTGAGAAGTTTAAAGCCTGCAGATTTAAAACGAGGCAGAGAAAGCGGAATTGGCTCCATGGGACGATAAAACCCCCGTCCTGCATCCCAATACCATACCTCCGGCTCCGTTGTACTGCTGCCAACCCAGTAAAAACCCGTTTCCATCAGTGCTCTCCAGAAATGAATGAAGGCACGCCTTCTCTAATTTCCGCAAAATAATGTATTAATTAAACTCAATGATCAATCCTGATAGCCGCTTCGCTTATTTCAGCGAAGTTAAGCCAGCAAGGAAAATAACGTCCGGTGGGTCGGTCCTGGCGTCATCAAATGGCCATCACTGATCCTGATAGGGATCTTTTTTGTGATCATCACTGTCATCACGCGTGCGTGGTATTTCGCCATGTTCATTAGCGTTATCTGTCGCTGGATGATCATCTTCCTCATAAGCATTACCGGCATTTGGAGCGGCTTCCGGTAATCCTTTATGTACTTCACCTTCGTCTTTGCGCTCCTTATTCGTACTATGTTGCTTCATATTGCTCTCCATCTTTTAACGTAATGTAATGATGAATTTCATGTTCCGCGCAGCGGTTTTCTGCCACGGGGAAGCCTGTTCCTACTGTACACGCAGTAGGGTTAACTTGTACAGTTTTGCAAACCTGTACAAGTTTGAGATGGTTGTATAGAAGGCTGTGATGCCTTTTTTAAGCAAATATTTTTTGTTCAATAGAATGAGGGATTTAAAATACATTTTTGAGAAAAATTATCATTAACCTAATGATTTTATAACTAAAAGCAATCGATATGATTGCTGTAAATACGCGATTTTAACCTTTACCTCTCATCAGACCACACGATTTGCTAACTGCATAGTTGTACAACATTGCAAAGTTTGTATAACTTCTCGGGGTGGCAATCAGTCACACGTAACGAATGATGCATTGCATCGCCTCTGAAGGTGTTGTGGATTTCCACCTTCAGAGGCTCTTTTTTTACCTGACTGATTCAATATTCACTCTGACAGTAATGGTCATCGCACCGGCTGTTAAGCAACTTGTGAGGCTTGTAATGGAACTAAGGTCATTGGCATCAACTGAGTCTCAGCTATCTGAATATTTTAAAAACGCCGGTGCACAATACACCAGTGAAAAAGAAGTTATTGCAATCATCTACAAACAGCTGGCTGCCGTGAAACTCCGCGTAAGTAATAAAGATATTATTCTGGCACTGCTTGAGAGGTTAGAATCTGAGCATGATGTTGTCCAGCTGGATATTTATCGCCAGGCGTTGGAGCTGATCGTTCAGCGGGCACCAGAGGAAACAGCACCGTAAATATTGTCTCCAAAGAAGTGACGGTGATTCGCTGACAGTGATGTAAGTTGCGTAAATTAATGGCCCCTCAGCGCAGGGGCTTTTTCATTTCTTGCGCTTCGCTTATTCAATGCATAAACCGCTGACTGGATTCGCGCGCGTTATACTCTGCTAAGATTAGTGGTTAAGGCTGGATTCTCCATCGCGCCAAAAGCGTGTTCATCAGGCGTGCAGAACAGCCTGAACAACGATTATCTTCAGGTAAGACTATGCAAGACGGCTATTACTGGGTCAAAGATGGTGAACGCTTTCCGGAAGTGTGGCTCTATCAGCGGCAATTTGGCTGGTTTCGTCCCTGCAGCGCGGTCCCCATGACGCAGAAAACCTTTGAGCTGATGAAGTACAAAGTACTCGGCGAGCGCCTGAACCAACCGCTCAGGCAGTATTGATCGTCAACCGCAGCAAGCGGTTGACGCCAGGGCATTACTTAATTTCCGGCCAGGCAACCACGGGGAATCCGCTGAACTGCGGACGGGCAAACAGATATCCCTGGAACTGGCTGATGCCAACCGCTTCCAGCCACATCCACTCTTCCGCTTTCTCCACGCCTTCTGCAACAACGGCAATCTCCAGCGATGCACAGCACTTGATGATGGCATGCACAATGGCCTGCTTGGGGCCGCTTTTATGCACATCGCTGATAATTTCGCGGTCGATCTTGATCTTATCCGGCTGAAACTTAGAGAGCAGAGACAATCCCGCAAAGCCGGCGCCAAAATCATCCAGCGCCAGGCTAATGCCGGCGGCCTTAAGTTTTTTCACTTCCGCCGTAAACTCTTCGGCGCGGGAGATAATCTCATTCTCCGTGACTTCTACCACGATCTGTTCCGGAATCAGCCCGTTAGCATTGATCTCTTTCAGCAGAAATTCCACCGCATCAGGCACCGTCACCAGCGACATCGGTAACAGATTGATGGTCAATGTCTGGTTACCGATGCCCAGTTTCTTTGCCAGGCTGAACGCCAGGCTTTTGGCCTGAATGTCAGCGTGATAGATGGCCTCTCCGCCGAATGCAGCAAAATACTCCTGCGGTGAACCGCCGGTGGGGGTACGGATCAACGCTTCATAGGCGGTGATGCGACGGGAAAACGGATCGACAATCGGCTGGAATGCAAAGCGGCAATCCTGGACGTGATGCTGGAAGCTCTCCAGCTCGCGATACGAGTCACTGTCGGCTACAAACTCCCAGGTGCTGGCCGGCGGGATTTCGAAGTAGTTCTCTTTCTCGCGCGCCTCAACAAAGGTACGCAGAAACTGGAGTGCGCGATCGTCGTAAGTCAGCTGATAGCGCGAGGTACCTTTATCCAGTACGGCCTGTAGCACGCTGGATTTTTCGTGTTCGCGTAGATCAAACAGCTCCATCCCGACATTACCAAAGCGGCGGGCAGGGGCGAAGTCATGCATCAGTTCAACGAGGTTATGGTGGCGTGCGTCCTGGCAAATACGATTGTAAATTCCCTGTACCTCCTGATCCGGTCCTTCCAGTAACTGGAAGAAATGCAGCCCATCAAAAAGTAATATTCCTGTCACGCTCGACAGTTCATTTTTTTTGTTGGCCTTTGCCACCATGTCTTGCAGCGTTTTCACTGGAACATGGTCATAAAGGTGGCTGCGATAAAGGATGGTGGTCAGCATGTAGATTATCCGGCTGTATAATTATTTTGGCTCATACAGTAGCAGGCGCATAGCGGGGTCTGTCCAGCGCTAAGCGGCATGATCGTCCACTATTTCGTAAAATTAGCGTTAAACGAAACGGCTAAAATGGCTCGTCAAGTCAATTTGTTCATGCTGTACGCAACGCATGCATTATCGATAAATAAATTCGATTGAATAGATAAATGAAAAGCGTATGGTTGCTCACGTTAACCAGAGGTGAGAAACATGTTACGTGATTATTTGAAGATTGATGAGAGCGATCGTTTAGTTGAACAGAGTGTGTTGCGCCAAAATAACCGGGGCCAGGAAGATGTCACCGAGTGGCGCATTATTGCCGCCAATGGCGAAGCGAAAGGCCGCGTTGTGCTGTTTGATAAGCTCAGCAATCGTCGCTCCTGGCCTGTCAGCTATCGCATTATGCAAACAGACATGCAGGGCAAAGTTGTAGTCGATCATCTGACCGACGTGCTGTAATTTTTGCCGTAGTGCTTGCAAGACTTAACCCGCGCTGCCGCGGGTTTTTTGCATCTTATCCCTGACTCATACGCCGGCGCAGCTCAACCAGCGTGCCGATTATCTGCAGTTGATTATCTTCACTGTGCAACGCCGGAAAATCCGGGTTTAGCGGCCGTAACGAAAAAACAGGCGCGTCATTGCGCTGCTCATGTACCCGGTAAATTCGCACCTGCACGTGGCTGTTTACCAATGCCAGCACGACGACACCCGGTTTCGCCTCCAGCGCAGGCTCAAAGATTAATCGATCGCCAGGTCGAAAGTCCGGCTGCATCGCCGCATCTTCCAGCGTCACCGCCAGCGCGCCGTCACTGAGTGGCGTATCACTGTAGAGAAAGTGTGTCGCCTGCGTCTGCAGGCGCAAACGCTCTTCGCCTGACCAGCCTGCGGCCTGGGCCAGACTCAGTAAAGGCACCGCGGTGACAGCATGCGGATGAGTGGCGTGATCAAACACCTCGCCATCGCCATCAATGATCCACGCCGGCGTACACTGCAGCAATTCTGCCAGCCGGAGCAGATTCTCTCCACGCGGTACGGTTTCTTCCTTTTCCCATTGTGAAACAGCCACATGTGATACGCCGATACCACTGGCCAGCGCTTGCTGCGTATAGGCCAGCGCTTTGCGCCGCGTACGGATACGTTCACCCATCGATTCTTTCATCATCATCTTGACAACTCCTGATTGGTTGACTTAAGTATACTTAAATTCATTAATTAAAGTAAACTTAAATAACGGCGCTGGCTGCACATCTGGCAAGGGCAGTCAGCGAATCTAAGTCAGGCATATTGCCAGTGTTGAGAGGTGAGGCATGGAGAGTAGTTTGGTCACAAGCGTTGGCGCACTGCTTCTCGGCGGGGGGGCAGCAGCGGTGTTCTGGAAACCGTTAATGGCGGGTATTGCCGCTATCGTCACCAGCAATCGCGCAGGCGGCGAGATCATCACCAGCTACAAAGAGCAGGTGCTGCTTCTCAAAGAGAGCCATGTGCTGATGCGTCAGGAGAACGATGAGCTACGTATCCGCCACGATAAGAATCTGCGGCGTATCTCATCGCTGGAGACCGATCTGCGGCTGATAAAGAACGCCCTTGGCATTCTGCTGGCAACAACGGAAGCCGATCACAGCGATAAGTTCCGCAGTCAGATTAATCAACTGATCACCACACTGGAGGAGAACCGCGATGGTGCAGATAAACAGTGAGTTCGTTGTGAAGAGCCATCGGCGGCACCTGCTGCTGGGAGGGCTGCTAATGCTGTTATCGCTGCTGTGCGTAGCGATGACCATCATGTTTGTTTATGTCAACAACAGCGCTAACCGGCGCGTCGAAGATATCCGTCATCAGTATCGGGTGATTTCCGATCGGCGCGAAGCAAAAGTCGCAGAGTTAACCAATCAGGTGATTGTGCTGCAGAAAAAACTTGAGAGCCCCCAGGGCCAGGCCAGCAGTAAGGCTGCGGGCAAAGCCAATCCGACGGCAGGGCAGGCGTCGCCGCCAGCGACATCCCGCTAAGGAGGCCAGAATGCGTATTACCGAGCAGATCGCAGACAGTTTCCATCGACTGTGGTCTTTATTAAGCAAGAAGGAGAAAGTTATGAGTGAACAAACTGTCATCGCACCAACGAATACCGAGGCGGAGCACGATCTGTCGCCACTGGAGAGTTTTGCTAATGAGACAGCCACCACATCAGCGGTGGCGACGCCAGCCACAGGCGCGCCGGCGGCCGCGCTGTTCAAAAACAGGAGGATACCGCTGCGCAGGCTGATAGCACTGGCGTGGCGCCAATCGTAGCAGAGCAGCCGGCTGCTGCAGACGCACCTGTCGATCTGGATCAGCAGCTGGCGACGCAGGATCCGCTGGCAAATGGGTCTGCCAGCGCTGGTGCATCATCTGCCTCGACACCGGGCTTACGCAACGATCAGCAACCTGATGCATCGGTAAGCCCGCCAGCACCTGCTTCATCTGCATCCGCGGCGACAGACACCGTGCGCCAGGACATTGCTGCCGGTGTGAAGGATTTTGCCCAGGCTTTCAGCTTCGTCGAACAGGGCGTACTGAAACTGGGGTCGGCAGCAAAGGATGAGCTGATCGCGCTGGCGAAGAAGTATATGTAAGGCTCAAATAATATGGGAACAGGATGTTCCCAGCTTGCACTGCTTCCGATTATTCTTAGAGCGGTCTCGCTATTTTCTACTATCTTTAATCGTTCGAGCGTTATTTTAACTGGCTTTTACAGCGAAAAGGAAAATAGCATGAGTGATACAGAGGCAATCAAAACCAAAACTGAATACCTGCGTGATGTCACCTCACAGCTAAAAGAGATGCGTCACTACGCGCAGACAAATACCGAGACGCTCTCAAGCCACTGGCTGGCCTTTGACGCCGGAGAGTATAAGGACAAAGAGAATGCAGCACGGTTTGATGCGCTGATAAATAAGCAGGGCAAGTTGCTGGATGATATTGATCTGGCGATTCAGGATCTGGAAATCGCCATCAACCACAGTGAGCAGGAGAGCTAAGCCCGCTCTGCTGGTGGCTTAATCAGCCACCAGCCACATTTCCGCTTCATCGAACATCTCTTCTACGATACGCGCGATGGTCGCTTTATCATTTTTACTCATATCCGTATCAATCGCGTTACGCTCCATTGGCTTAACGCGTACTTCCAGATCCGGAAAGACGCGGTGAACGCGCTTCTCCAGCTCCTCTAAAATCATCTCACGCGCGCCAGGCAGGCCGGCGACATTGCGCTTGTCGTAAATCAGTTCCACAAACATCAAAGCGATCCATTAATCAAAGTGGGAGCGTAATAATACTGTAAATAAAAACAGTGGCAAGCGGCGTTCAGGCAAAAATTTCTATTTCTGGCAAACGTCGCACAAACGGGTGAGGAAGAAGCAGGGCAGAAGGGAAAAATTGAACCTCTGGAGGTGGAAATCCAGCAACACCTCCAGAGGCGGTGCAAGCGCACCATTCGTTCAAGGACAATCTACGACACACGTCGTGAGCATTAAGTTATACAACTTTTTCTTTGTTGTACAACTTTTCCTGAGGGATTTGTGTAAAATGCCTGAAAATCACTCACGGGGGCTTAAAGTTCGTTCTTGATACAGAACGCTTCCCACGTCATGCCAAGTGCAGCAGCATGTGATTTAAGATAGGTTTCAATCGCTTCAGCAGCAACGGCTTTATCCGGTTCAGCCAGTTGAATAGAGAACAGCATCCCGTCCAGCTTCTTCTGACGCAGAAACGCAGCATAGATGCGCTCCGCATGCCATTCGCGCAGTTCGCGTAAGGAGAGGTTAGCGGCCCGGGCGTCACTTTCGGTTAGCTCGTCCAGCGCAGCCTGAAAATCGGGGTGGGCGGTAAAAAACATGCTGCGTGCCAGCGCATAGTACTCTTGCGGGGTTTTCATTCGGGATACCTGCTAATTAACTTGCGCGCTAGTGTAGCCTGAACCAGGCAGCTTGTCAGGAACTCAGGGGTTTTGCAGCAGATGCCTTGCGTAACTCCCGGGAAAAATTATAACGTAGCCGCCATTGATGCGAGTGTAGGGACTGAAAATGAAAAAGTGGATGGTACTGGCCGCGCTGGCGCTGGGCGGATGTGCGCAAATCAATAGCTATGACGAAGCAGTGAAAACCCCGGCACCGCTGGCGCTCAAAGGCATCTGGCAGACAACGGGTCCGCAGGGCAAATTAATCAGCGACCAGGCATTGGGCAGCCTGATTATCGGCGCTGAGGGCGATACGCTGGATTGTCGCCAGTGGCAACGCGTTATCGCCAAACCCGGTAAGCTGACGCGCCTTGACGATGAGTGGGTCAACGTGAACCGGCAGGCACGTGTTATGCCACTGACGCTGGAAAATGGTGAACTGCACTATGATGGCTTAACGCTGCGCAAAGTTGAACGGCCAACCGTGGAGTGTCAGCAGGCACTGGAAGAGGTGGCGAAGCGCCCTGGTGATGCAGTGATTCAGGATATTGAGCCGGAGATATTAAAGCCGGTGTCGAATACAGCGCCGCAGTCTTAATGCAATGCGCGGGTGAAGTCAGGTGCTTCACCCGGCAGCATTTGCGTCAGAGATTTCCTGGATACAAAACCTGATTGGAGATTCGCCCATAAGCAGAAGTCACTTTCTGTTGTTGCGACGTCGTTTGTACCAGCGCACGCAGTTCATCCATGCGGTGTGCCAGTAATCCCTTTATCTCGTTTTCATTATCCAGTACTTGTTTGAGCATCGGGCGAATTTGCATGCGGAGTCCGGAGGGCAGTGCACTGGTATCCTGATCGCGTGCGACACTCTCCACGTTACGCAGATAGGTCATTTCACAAGCAATCAGCTCATCCCACTGGCCCTCTTTAGCCTGTGCGAGCATGGCGTTACTCAGCTTCAGCAGCTGCTGATAGCCCTGCAGTAAATCAACGTGTATCGTCATTAATACGAGTCCTGCGGTTGGTTGGGGCCGATTTCCTTCCACGCATCTGCAATGTTTTTCAACAGCGCTTCGACTTCAGCAATTGCCTCAAAATCGTTACGCAAGTTGGCCTCCAGCAGGCGGCGCGTCATATATTCATACAGGTCGTCGAGATTGGCGGAGAGCTCTCCGCCAACTTCATGATTCAAGCCGGCACGCAAGCCGTTAGTGATGATATTGATTGCCTTTGTCAGCGCCAGACCCTTACCGGGAATATCACCCTGTTCCATCAAAATAGTGGCTTTTTTCATGGCGCTCAGTGCGCCATCAAACAGCATTACCACCAGTTGATGCGGGCTGGCGCTCAACACGGCACTCTCTAAACCGACCTGCGCGTAGGCCTGAATTCCCGATTTAGCGTACATTTTTAACTCCTGTTAACTGCTCATGTTCGCAAACTGCTGCGTCAGATAGTTCTGCGTTTGCGTCATGGATGAGACCAGCGTATTCAAGTTGGTAAATTGCGTTTTATAACGCGCCATGGTGGCGGTAATTTGTGCATTTACGCGATCGTAATCGTCCGACAATTTCTTAAGGGTTTTATTAATACCGTCAGTAGCGTTCTGTACCGAACCGTTAGTTCCCAAAATCTGGTCCAGATAATTACTGGTCTGGGTGGCAAAACCTGTGGTTTTACCGTCACCTGACAGGAAACTCACCACATCAGCGGATTTTTCATCCAGCGCTTTGCCCAGCTTAGTGCTATCAACAGTCAGCTTGCCATTAATATCCTGTGTAATACCAATCTGCGAGAGCAGGGAGATACTGCCACCGCCTTGTGCACTGGTTGAGAGCCTAGAGCGCAGACTGGTCTGGATATTACGCAGAGTGCCGTCACCCAGCAGATCGCCATTACCAGAGTTCTGGGAGCTACTGCCCTGATCCACCGCTGTGTATTTAGTCTGATTGCTGATGGTCGTTTGCAGCGAGTTATAGGCGTCAACATAAGCCTGAACGGCTGCTATCATCGGCGCATTGTCTTTCGTTACCGCCAGCGTTTCCGGGCTACCGGTATTGGTTTTCGTCAGATTCAGCGTCACACCTTCCGGCGCATCGGTAATAGTGTTGCTGCTACGGGTAATAGCAACCCCGTTGATGTTCAGTTTTGCATCGGCGGCTTCTACCTGCTGCGTCATGCCGTTATTGCTGCCGCCTTTGGTAAACCCAATGTATTTTGCTAGCTCGCTATCGTCTGTTGCGACCGTCATCTCATTGGTTGTACCGCTATCACGCGAAGTCAGTGCCAGATAGTAAGTGTTGTCATCAGATTTAATGATGCTGGCGGTAACGCTACCTTGTTGTTTATTGATAGCATCTTTAATGTCCGTCAGGCTGGTTTGATCTTTACCAAGCGTGACGGTCATCGGGGTTTTCTGCCCGGCTGCGTAATCGTGATGGTGCGTGAAGCCTGGCTGCTGTCACCTAAATCCGCATCTTTACTGGTCGCGCTTGCTGAAAGTAAAGACTGGGCTTTTGCAAGCTGGGTTACCTCTACTGAATATGTTCCAGAGGTAGCATTATTGGCCAGCGTGGCGGCAAATGCGGTATTAGTGCTGCTGACTTTGGTGCTAGCGATAGCAGACGTATTTTTTAATGCTGCGGCAGCACTTTGCACTTTTTGTAGTGCGGTTTGCACAATGCCCCATGCTGACAGTTTGGCTTTATAAGAGGTCTGTTGCGTCGTAATCGGCGTCAGGTTAGCCTGTTCCGCCGTTTGCAGCTGATCATACAAATCGCTTAAGCCGAGGTTAGTACCGGCATTCAGGTTACTTACACTTGCCATAGTTCAATCCTTAGTTGATGGACAATCACTGGAAGCAGTATCGGCAGCGACGCAAAAAAGGTTAATCCTTCAAACAAAAAACAATAGGTGGATAAAAACCCCTTCTTTATTGCACTTCGGCCATTTGAGATTTTTTAAATTTTCGCAGAAATTTTTCTAAAGGTTGATTGGGGGGTGACGATAATCAGGTTGACGGTGATGAAGCCGCAGGCCAAATGCCGAAACCTAACCATTTAATTTGAAGGATAAATATCATGGCTGTTATCAATACTAACACCCTGTCCCTGGTGACGCAGAACAACCTGAGCAAATCTCAGTCTTCACTGGGTACTGCGATCGAGCGTCTCTCATCTGGTCTGCGTATCAACAGCGCGAAAGATGATGCTGCAGGTCAGGCCATCGCCAACCGCTTCACTTCTAACATCAACGGCCTGACCGTTGCTGCACGTAACGCTAACGATGGTATCTCTCTGGCGCAGACCGCTGAAGGCGCGCTGTCAGAAATCAACAACAACTTACAGCGTATCCGTGACCTGACCGTTCAGGCGCAGAACAGCTCTAACTCTGCATCAGACATCGACTCTATCCAGGCTGAAGTTAACCAGCGTATGGAAGAGATTGACCGTGTTACTACTCAGACAGACTTTAACGGCAAAAAAGTTCTGAACAACACTGGCTCAGCTGCGAAATCTTATGATTTCCAGGTGGGTTCTAAAGACGGTGAAACCATCTCCATCAAAATTAATGGTGCAGCTGGCTGGAACCTGGCTTCTGCAGGCTCTGACGGCACCACAACTGCTGCTGCCAGTGGTGTATATGCAAATACTGCGGCTGCATCTGGCCTGACTGCAATTGATGGCGATGCCCGTAAAGTTGACGCAGTAGGTTTTGACGTTAAGAGTGGTAAAGTTACAGGTAGTGCTTTAGGTGGTGGGGAGCCTTTGAAAGATATCGACGCTGCGATTAAAGCTGTTGATGAACAACGTAGCTCACTGGGTGCTTCTCAGAACCGTTTTGAGTCTACCATTACGAACCTGAACAATACCGTCAACAACCTGTCAGCTGCCCGTAGCCGTATCCAGGATTCTGATTACGCGACCGAAGTCTCGAATATGTCTCGTGCACAGATTCTGCAGCAGGCTGGTTCTTCTGTACTGGCACAGGCTAACCAGGTACCACAGACCATGCTGTCTCTGCTTCGTTAATCTTAGTTCGCTAATCCTCACAATTAGCAGTAAAAATAACGGGTGCTCCACCCGTTATTTTTTTTTGTATTTTTTAAACTAATGAAAAAGACAGTAGCTGTTTACCCAGATGATTAGCTACTCACTGTTTTCATTCGAGAAAATACAATTATGAAAAAAACAGCTGTAAAAACTAAACCCACTAATCGCTCTCAAGTCATCCATAATGCTGGACTATTGAGTAAACAGCTTTTTGAGATGCTTGATGTCAATCCTCAGGCTGCTTTGGTCAAAGTCAAAAAAATACTGGATAAAAACCCACAAAATGCAGATCTGTGGGAGTTTATGGGCCGCACGCATCATAAACTAAATGATTTCATCGCCGCAGAGAAAGCTTTTAACAAAGCACTCTCATTTCAGGCAAATCATCAGAAGGCCTTATATTCTAAGGCAGGTATGCTTTATTCGCTAGAACGCTTTGATGAAGCTGAGATTTTAATAAACGACGCTATGACTGCAATGGGTGGAAAGCAAGCAGTCCCCATGAAAGTATTGCTGGCAAACGTTCTGCAAAAGCAAAAGAAATACAAAGAATCAATTGAATGCTTTGAGCAACTCATTCTTTTGGAACCTGATAAATGGTCCAACTGGAGTCACCTGGCACTTATTTATCAAGAAATGGCCAATTTTGATAAAATGCATGAAGCTTACAATAAAGCTAAGGCGCTTACTGACTCCAATCCGCTACCTTATTTCAATCATATTGTCAGTTCTCATTATGACCCTGCTATGGATATTAATGATTTACAGAAGCTTTGCTTTGATTGGCAGAAAAAATTCAAGCCATTAAAAAATATTCAGCCAGCAATGCCGCTGAATAAAGAAAAAAACAAAAAGCTCCGGATTGGAATGATCTCTGATGGTTTTAGATCTCATCCTGTGGGTATGATGATAGCCATTGGTTTATCTCATGTTTTTAATCATGAAATGGAATTTTACGCCTACAGTACAACTTCTGCTTCAGATCACATCACACAGCGCTTACAAAGGATTACAGCAAAATGGGTACAAGTTGAAAGTATCTCTGATTTGGAATTGAATGACTTAATTCGGCAACACGAAATAGACATTCTTTTTGATTTGAATGGTTATAACTCTAATAGCCGCATGCGAACTTTACAGCTTAAACCTGCACCTATCATGGTTAAATGGGTAGGAGGTTTAATAAGTAGCACTGGTCTTGAAGGAATGGATTATCTGCTCAGCGATAATGTTGAAACGCATGAAGGTACTGATGATTACTATACAGAGAAGTTAATAAGGCTTCCAGTAGATTATATATGTTATGATCCACCGGGATATTTACCACCTGTTTCATCTTTACCCTATGAAGAAAAAGGTTTTATTACTTTTGGGTGCTTTAATAATGCAGCAAAAATAAATGATGTTTTGTTAGAACAGTGGGCTTTGTTACTTAATGATATTCCAAACTCTCAACTGTATTTGAAAAGTTTCAATTTTAAAGATGTTACGCTGAGTGATCGTATTTACACTACGCTTGAAAAGTACGGTATAAAACGCAGTAGAATTATTCTGGAAGGCGCATCTCCACATAAAGAATTACTTGAGAGCTATAATAGGGTTGATATAGCGCTTGACCCCTGGCCTTATTCAGGAGGGTTAACAACATGTGAAGCCATGGTAATGGGAGTGCCGGTTATAACGTTACCCGGGCCAACCTTTGCTGGCCGTCATTCTGCTTCGCATCTTGTTCATGCAGGGATGCCAGAATTAGTTGCAGAAAGCTGGGGGGATTATTTAACTATCGCTAAAAGCCTGGCGAATGATACTGAAAACCTGGCCTTAATTAGGCGCCATTTGCGAGAGGTTCTTTTATCTTCTTCTGTATGTGATGGGAAAATTTATGCTCGTCATTTTACTGATGCTATGCGCGCTATTTGGCAGCGATATTGTGAGGGGAAGTTACCTGCGGCATTATCCTTTATAGAGAACGAAGGACTTTTCTTTGAGCCAGAAAAAAAAGCAATTAAATTAAACCATCCTATCGAGGTTGAGAATTCATCTTTAATAGATAATGAGTTAGGGTTTTCTTTCAACCTTGATGGCCAGGTTAGGGCTTTAGACTATGGTGGTATCCTTGCTTGCCAAGATAAGTTCAAGGCATTAATGGCAACAAATGGTATATTTGTAATTATTATCGATCCTTTAGGCATTGTAGGAGACACCCATCTTCCCTTAAAAAGAAACTCTCTGCAGAAAGTTCAAATGCAATTACTAGGCGATGGTAACGATACACAATTAAATATGTGTCTCGATGCTAAATATAGTAGCGACCTGGATGCAATTACTTTTACCTCAAAACGTGAAGGATGGTATCCTCAAAGAGTAATTACTAAGATTAAAGTGCCATCGCTAAAACTTGATGAAATTTATGGGCTTGATAGAGTTGACTGGTTAATTTTAGATAACAGATTCAATCTTAAAGAGCTTTTCGCATACGGAGCGCGAATCTTAAAATCTTGTCTCTTTGTGGCGGTACATTATCGTTTTGAAAATACTCACGAAGGACAACTGTCATTTAGCAACATATGCGACCAATTAAGAAATGTAGGCCTGGATTTTCACTCATTTGTGAATATCGAATATCAACAGCTTGTAGAAATAGAAGGTAATCAACCATTCGAATCTTCGCAAATGATAGCAGCAGAAGCCCTTTTCATTGCATCTAAAGATCGTAGAGCGAAGCTTAGTATTCAACAATGTGAAAAGCTGGCATTTATTCTACATACCGGATATGGTCTTTATGATATTGTAGTCTCCTTATTGCAGATGCAATCTAAAAATCGGGTTGCTAATTATATAAAAGAAGTTGCTTTTGATAGCAAGTCATCTATATCTAATGTAAGTAACAAAAGAGGACATTCTCTGCCGCAAAAGCTTATTGTCAGCTTAACGTCATATTGTAAACGTTTTGATACGCTCCATTTAACACTTAATTGTCTCTTAAACCAAACAGTAAAAGCTGACAGAATCATTTTGTGGATTGCTGAGTCAGAAAAAAATATAGTTCCTGATAATGTTATTAAGTTTATTAGTCATGGTTTAGAAATAAAGTATTGCAAGGATATTAAATCATATAAAAAAATCATTCCTACACTTAAGGATGATCCTAACTCTTTTATTGTTACGGCTGATGATGACTTATATTATGCCGAAGACTGGCTTGAAAATTTAATCGGCGCATGGAATGGGGATTACAAAGTCGTGGTTGCTCATCGTGCGCATAAGATCATTTTAGATAAAAATGGCCTACCTGTTCCTTATAAAGAATGGGGATGGGAGTATGATGTATCCAATGATATTTCATCATTAAATTTCCCGACATCGGGGGCTGGAGTTTTATATCCGCCACACTGTTTTTATCATGATATTATTAATGAAGAGCTTTTCTCCGAGTTATCGCCAGGCACAGATGATATCTGGCTTTATTGGATGTGCCGCATGAATGGAGTCAAAGTTAAAGTAGTAGGTAAAAAGATGGAATTGCTTGAGTGGGAAGGTGCTTTAGCACAACCCTTATGGCATGATAATTTATTAAATGGAGGTAATGACAAAAATATTAAAAAAATGCTCAAGCATTATGGCTTTAAAAATAATGAGCATAATAATGAAGAAGATATGAGTGTTGTCAATGATGCTTTCAGTTTTAGTCATGAGGATAAACTCGTATGCATGCACTTGCCAAATAAAGATGATTATATTCAGAATGTAATCAAATCTACAGTTCATTCTATGAACTGAAATGCTTATGGATATTTCTTCAAGGGCTAAAAAGAGGAGCACTATCCTTGATGTAGGTGCAAATATTGGCAACCACACTATATATTTCTCTCTATTATGCGATGTGGAAAAGGTTATTTCATTTGAACCACAAAAGAATGTCTATGACACCCTGTGTAGAAATATAAGGCGTAATTTAAAGGAAGGTAAGGTTATTGCCCATCAAATGGGACTTGGTAGTATTGAAACCAAAGCCAACCTTGGTGAAGTAGATGACAAGAATATAGGCATGACTAAGCTGGATGTAAATGATACTGGTGAGATAAGGATTTCTACGCTTGATTCTGTCGTTGAGAAAGAACCAGTGAATTCCATATCTGTCATTAAGGTCGATGTCGAAGGTATGGAAATGGAGGTTTTAAGAGGAGCAATAAAAACTCTTGAGCGACATAATCCTGTGCTATACATTGAAGCAGCGACCAATAAAGAATTTGACGAAATTTCTGGTTTTCTTAAGAAGTTTAACTATATTCCCTTAAAAAGATTCAATGCAACAGCGACGTATCTTTTTTCAAAAGTTAACTAAATTAATCTTTGCGCATAAACACCCTTTGAAAAAAGGGTGTTTATGTCATAGTAATATAAGCACAATGAGATTTGTTAGAGTTAGTTATAATTCTGTTAGATGTAACAGTAAATATTTAATAAATCCTTGAAGCTTTAATTTTTTAAATAACGTTCAAGATATTATTACTTCCTAAATTAACTCTGCTTTACTGCGATACGAATATTTTGTGGGTAACATGATGTGAATAAGTCACACATTGTGTTACAGCCCGCCGCACATCTGCCGATAACTCCCCTCAGAATCACTCATTTTTTGTCGTACGTTTCCTGTTTCTGGGGTGTCTATGCGCTTCAATTATGACTTGTTACCGGGTGAGTTGCTGACCTCGAAGAGATCGCCCTGCGCTATGCGCAGCAGCATCCGGATGAGAAGGAGCTCACCGCACGTGGCCTGCTGAGCCCGTCGACCAGCTATCGCAACCTGATTATCCGCGCGCTGTTTGCGCAGGAAGAGCTCAACAGCCCGCTGGAGGATCTGCTGTTTATCTCTGACGATAACGAACGCAAAAACTACCTGCGCCGCTTTGAGCACTACCTGAAAAACCAGCAGGCGTTTCTCTACTTCCGGCGCAACGATGAGACGCGTAAAACCGGCCGCTGGAGAGTGGTGGGCGAAGCGCAGGTCTACGCCATGCTCGATCCGCGATCGGCGGAGGCGCAGAACCTGCTAAGCAGCCGCGGTTTTAAGCTGGTGCTGATGCGCCAGACCGAAGAGGAGGAGTACTGGCAGCTGTTCGATCCGCAGGCGCATCCGTGTTTTCCGCTGTCGCGCAAGATCCAGTTTCTGGTGGTGCTGAGCACGCCACAGCAAAAAGTGCCCACCGCCGTAATGCCGGGCACGGAGGTTGGCCGCCGCGTGAAAGCCCGCGTGTTCCAGCGCGCCAGCCAGGCGGAGTTTACCTCGGCGGTGAAAGCGCGCTACGGCGCCTGCATCATTACCGGTACGCGCTTAACCGAGCGGCACAGCTGGCCGTGGGTGGAGGCCTGTCATATTGACACCCAAGAGAACGAAGAGGGGTTTCTCGCGGATAACAGCGTGGATAACGGCCTGTTTTTACGCAGTGATTTACAGCGACTGTTCATCAATAAAATGATAAGCATCGACGCGGAAACCGGGCAGGTGCTGTTTAATGCAGCACTTGAAAACGACGAGTCCATAAGTTCCTGTTATCAGGCGCTGGCGGGCAAAACCTGTGCGCTGTGGCACGCCGTGCCGCCCGGCACGCGGCAGCGGCTGCGTAATCTGCGCTGAGCGATCCCTTTCTGGCGGTGCGATCCACCGCCAACCATAACAAATTTGAAATAACCTCGCTTTTGCCTGCCTATTCTGCCAATCGAAACCTCTACAGAATTGGATAATCATGCCGATAACTTTATTAACGCAGGGTAGTCAATGTGAACGATCTCTATACCGCCGATGGCGTGATGGATAAACATTCGCTCTGGCAGCGCTATGTTCCTCTGGTGCGGCATGAAGCGCTGCGCCTGCAGGTGCGTTTGCCAGCCAGCGTTGAGCTTGACGATCTGCTGCAGGCCGGTGGCATTGGTTTATTAAATGCCGTGGAGCGCTACGACGCGCTGCAGGGCACCGCCTTTACTACCTACGCCGTGCAGCGTATCCGGGGCGCAATGCTGGATGAACTGCGCAGCCGCGACTGGGCACCGCGCAGCGTGCGTCGTAATGCGCGTGAGGTGGCCGGTGCGATGCATCAGGTAGAACAAACGCTGGGGCGTGCGGCTACCGAGCAAGAAGTGGCTGAGCGGCTGAATGTTTCGCTGGAAGAGTATCGGCAGATTTTGCTGGATACCAACAATAGTCAGCTCTTTTCATACGACGAGTATCGGGAAGAACACGGCGACAGTGCGGAGCTGGTCACGGAGGGGCATGAGGAAGCCAACCCGTTGCATCAGTTATTGGAAGGAAATCTGCGTGAACGCGTCATAGAAGCGATCGAGCGCTGCCCGAGCGTGAAAAATTGGTGCTCACACTGTACTACCAGGAAGAACTGAACCTGAAAGAGATTGGCGCGGTGCTCGAAGTGGGGGAATCCCGCGTCAGCCAGCTGCACAGTCAGGCCATCAAACGCCTGCGGGCCCGGTTATCGGGAGCGCGCTGACAGACTCAGTTCCTGGGGAAACAAAAATAAAAAAACCGGGGACTCAGCAATGGGAGCCAAAGTCAAAGCCAGACCTTTAAGTCGCTACCTTAAAGACTATAAACACAGCCAAAGCAACTGTTCACATTGCGGCAAAGTTTTAGACCGCATGGCGTTAGTATTCCGCGGCCAGATCATCAATAAAGAGGCCATCGCCCGCATGGACCAGATGATTGACGATCAGGTCTGGATGAAGCTTCAGCCGGAACTGACGGCGCTGTGCCGTTTCTGCAGCGATATTTTTTGTAATACCCATCCGAATTACTTCGACATTATGGCGTTTAAACAATATCTGTTTGAACAGACCGAAATGAGTCACAGTACCATTCGTGAATATGTGGTGCGCCTGCGTCGTCTCGATGACATGCTAAAAGCGAAAAATTTCCCGGCAGAAAGATTACGGGGCAATAGCTGGCATGAGTGTCTGGAAAATGATCTGCCCGATGCCGGTAATAACAACTACCGTATCGCGCTGCGTAAATATGACCAGTTTTTAGGCTGGCAGCGCAGCTAAGGGTGATTTTACATCAGTTGCTGGCGAGCATGCCGGCAACTGACGATCGCACCCGATCAATTCCGGGTGCGACTTTTCTCATCTTCTGCAACACTGTATGGATAATCGCACACTGCCCGAATGGAGGCTGCATTGTCCTTACATCTTCTGCACCAGTTCCCGCGTCTTGAACTACTCGGTGCACCTACACCGCTTGAGCATCTTCCCCGCCTGTCTGATTATCTCGGACGCGATATCTTTATTAAACGCGATGACTTCACCCCGGTTGCGCTGGGCGGCAATAAGCTGCGCAAGCTGGAGTTCCTGGCGGCGGATGCGCTACGTGAAGGCGCAGATGTGCTGCTGACTGCCGGTGCCATTCAGTCCAACCATGTGCGCCAGACGGCGGCGGTCGCGGCGCGTCTTGGCCTCAAGTGCGTGGCGTTGCTGGAGAATCCTATCGGTACGACTGCAGAGAACTACCTCCACAATGGCAACCGTCTGCTGCTGGATCTGATGGATGTCGAGGTCGTGATGGTAGATGCACTGCACAATCCTCCGGCCCAGCTGGCAGAGCAGGCGGAGCGGCTTGAGGCGCAGGGTTTTCGTCCCTATAGCGTGCCGGTGGGCGGCTCAAACGTGCTGGGGGCGCTGGGCTACGTGGAGTGCGCGCAGGAGATCGCCCATCAGAGTGAAGGCGTGGTGGATTTTGCGGCGGTGGTGGTCGCCTCCGGCAGTGCCGGTACCCATGCCGGGCTGGCGGTAGGGCTGGAGCACCTGCTGCCCAATACCGAGCTGGTAGGCGTAACGGTTTCACGTAAAGCGGAGGCGCAGCTGCCGATCGTGGAGCGCATCCGCATGCCGCTGGCTGAGCAGTTGGAACTGCAGGCGCAGGCACCGGTGACATTGTGGGATGACTACTTCGCGCCGCGCTACGGCGAACCCAATGACGAAGGCATGGAAGCGGTGAAGCTGCTGGCGCGCCTTGAAGGCATCATGCTCGATCCGGTTTACACCGGCAAAGCGATGGCTGGCCTGATCGATGGCATTAGCCAGAATCGCTTCCGTCGTGACGGGCCGCTGCTGTTTGTCCACACCGGGGGATCGCCGGCGTTATTTGCTTATCATCCTTCGGTCTGAGACAGCGGCATAAAAAAGTTTATAATCCGGCGGTTAGGAATTAACAGGTCGCCTCAAAGGGCGGCCTGATTATAACAATCAGGTGCGCAACCCTGCGTACCGGTTGGGCACACAACAATCACAACACATCACAATAAATGGGGTAATTATGATCTTCTCTCCAATTCGTCGCCAGCTGGTGATGGGAATGATGGCGGTCGCACTGGTGGCGGGCGTCAACGTGAAAACCTTTGCCGCCGAAGATTTGCTGGCGCAGGTGAAGAGCAAGGGCGAGCTGCGCGTGGGTCTGGAAGGCACCTATCCGCCGTTCAGCTTCCAGGATGAGCGCGGCAAACTGACCGGCTTTGAAGTGGAGTTTGCACAGGAGCTGGCGCAGCACCTTGGGGTGAAAGCCGCACTGAAACCGACCAAATGGGATGGCATGCTGGCTTCGCTGGACTCCAAACGTATCGACGTGGTGATCAACCAGGTGACCATTTCACCTGAGCGTAAGAAGAAGTATGACTTCTCTACGCCGTACACCATCTCCGGCGTGCAGGCGCTGACCATGAAGAAAAACGCCGGCACCATCAGCAAACCGGACGATCTCTCCGGCAAGAAAGTGGGCGTGGGCCTGGGCTCCAACTACGAGCAGTGGCTGCGTGATAACGTCAAAGGCGTGGATATCCGCACTTATGATGATGACCCGACTAAATATCAGGACCTGCGCTCTGGCCGCGTTGACGCCATTCTGGTGGACCGCTTAGCCGCACTGGATCTGGTGAAGAAAACCGGTGACACCATGGCGGTAGCGGGCCCGGCCTTCTCACGTCTGGAGTCGGGCGTGGCGCTGCGTAAGGGCAACGAGGATCTGCTGAAAGCGATCAACGCGGCAATCGCGGACATGCAGAAAGATGGCTCGCTGAGCAAACTCTCTGAGAAGTGGTTCGGCGCGGACGTCACGAAATAATGCAGGAGAGCTTACAGCTGGTGCTGGATTCAGCACCTTTTCTCCTTAAAGGCGCGCTGTTTACGCTGCAGCTGAGTATCGGCGGGATGTTCTTCGGTCTGATACTCGGCTTCGTGCTGGCGCTGATGCGCCTGTCGCACTTCTGGCCGATCAACTGGCTGGCGCGTATTTACGTGTCGATTTTTCGTGGCACACCGCTCATCGCCCAACTGTTTATGATCTACTACGGTCTGCCGCAGTTTGGTATCGAGCTGGATCCGATCCCGTCAGCGATGATTGGCCTCTCGCTTAACACTGCCGCTTACGCGTCTGAATCACTGCGTGGCGCGATTGCCGCCATTGAGCGCGGTCAGTGGGAGGCGGCCGCCAGTATCGGTATGACGCCGTGGCAAACGCTGCGGCGCGTGATCTTGCCGCAGGCTGCCCGCACCGCGCTGCCGCCGCTGGGTAACAGCTTTATCAGCCTGGTGAAAGATACCTCGCTGGCGGCCACGATTCAGGTGCCGGAGCTGTTCCGTCAGGCGCAGCTGATCACCTCACGTACGCTGGAGGTCTTTACCATGTATCTGGCGGCCTCGCTGATCTACTGGGTAATGGCAACCGTGCTGTCGGCACTGCAGAACCGCCTTGAAGCGCATGTGAATCGTCAGGATCGGGAGGCGAAATGAGTGCGATTGAAGTACGTCAGCTGGTAAAGCGGTTTAACGGGCAGACCGTGCTGCACGGCATCGATCTGGATGTGGCGCCGGGCGAGGTGGTCGCGATTATCGGCCCAAGCGGCTCCGGTAAAACCACGCTGCTGCGCAGTATCAATCTGCTGGAGGTGCCTGAAAGCGGTCAGGTAATGGTGGGAAGTATCACCATCGACGCCAGCCTCGGGCTCAGTAAGCAGAAAGAGAAGGTACGGCAGCTGCGGCAGCAGGTTGGGTTTGTGTTCCAGAACTTTAACCTGTTTCCGCATCGTTCGGTGCTGGAGAACATCATCGAAGGCCCGGTGATTGTCAAAGGCGAGCCAAAAGCGGAAGCGGTGGCGCGTGCGCGCACGCTGCTGGAGAAAGTAGGGCTGCACGGCAAAGAGGAGAGTTTTCCGCGTCGCCTCTCCGGTGGTCAGCAGCAGCGCGTGGCGATCGCCCGCGCGCTGGCGATGCGTCCGGAGGTGATCCTGTTCGATGAGCCGACGTCGGCGCTCGATCCGGAGCTGGTGGGCGAAGTGCTGAGCACCATTCGGGCGCTGGCGCAGGAGAAACGCACGATGGTGATCGTCACTCATGAGATGAGCTTTGCGCGTGACGTGGCCGATCGCGCCATCTTTATGGATCAGGGGCGCATCGTGGAGCAGGGCGCGGCAAAAGCGCTGTTCAGTAATCCGCAGCAGCCCCGTACCCGGCAATTTCTCGATAAATTCCTCAATCAATAATCCCCCGGGCCGGCACGCTGGCCCGTTTTAATTCCCCCGCGCTAACATATTAATAAAATATTCTCTTACCCTTTTGGTGCATCAATATATCTTTTTTCATTACGGTAAATGTAACGCTGGTTTTCATTATCGCGGATAGTTCTTAATTTCCGGTGCATTTAACCGCAGCATCTGTTTCTTCTGATATTACCTTAGCCTCTCTAATCTCAGTGGAATTACGCAGCATTATTTCAGGTCAATTAATATATGGTACTGTAAAGTATTGTTAGATCAGGACCATTTAAAACACTTTAAGACTTTCGCTACAGTCACCACCACAGGGTTGTTGAATAATCGTTTAAAAATCATAAATGCATCAGCGCTTATTTCTTCACTCTTCTCCTTTAAGACCTACACTGCAGCGGGAGCTAATCCAATGAATAACGCCAGGAAAGAAGATATTGCATGGGTAAATACCCTGAAAGGGGCCTGTATATTACTGGTCGTGTTGTATCACACCGTATTACCGGGATTTGAAGGGACGGTAAAATATTTGAGCGCCGGCTGGATCCCGGCAGAAATATGGGTGCAGTTTAATACCGTATTATCACCCTTACGTATGCCAGCCTTTTTCTTTGTATCCGGGCTGCTGGCGACCAACGGCATTGTAAATCGTCCATGGAAGCAGGTGTTTACCAGCCGCATTACCAACCTGTTCTATCTCTACATCCTGTGGGGCTTTATCCAGTGGTGGTCCATTGTCGGCATCTCGACGGAGATCACCGGTCAGCGCATCTCACAAAACCTCAACGCCGCGTATGCCGGTTCGCTGTTCGAGTTTCTCAAGCTGACCTTTATGGCCATGAGCACCTCCTGGTATCTCTACGGTTTAGCGCTCTACTTCCTCTGTGCCAAAATCTTCCGCCAGCACAAAGTGGCGCTGCTGGTGGTGGCCGTGGTGCTCAATTATCTGGCAGCGGAGAAGGTTATTCCCTTCTGGGGGCCGCAGAGCCTGGCGCAGTACTTCCTGTTCTTCCTGCTGGGGGCATTCTGGAGCCCGCTGATGCTGCGCCTGAGTGAGCTGCGCCGTGAGAACATCAGCGCGTGGGCAGTGCTGGCGGCGCTGGCTGGCATTCACGTCATCTTCGGTCTCGATAAGAGCCTGTTCATGTGCATTATCGCCATACTGTTCAGCGTGGCGGCGTGCCGCTGGCTCAATGCGCACTTCGCGATGACATTCTTCAACTGGGTCGGGCGTAATACGCTGCAGATCTATGTGATACACCGCATCTTTATTGAGTTCTTTGGTATGTCGGCGATTCTGTTTGCTCAGCGTCACCATCTGTTCGAGCACGCGTGGTTTTCACTGCTTTGGGCCTGCCTGTACCCGCTGGCAATCGTGGGGATCTGTTCGCTCTGCTCCGTGGCGGTGTGGTCGCTGACCAACCGGGGGATGGGACAGTCGCTGTTTGTGTTCCCGACGCTGATTGGCTTAAAGCGCAGTAAGTCGGCGGCGTAGCGGTTGGGTGAGGGTTGCGCATCCGTGATCGCGATGCGAAGAGGTTGGCGGCCCGGGCGGATCACTTCTGCGGGATAAAAAAACGGGCGGCCCGCAAAGGCCGCCCGTTTTGTTTACTGCGTGCGCTGTGTTAACCAATGGTCATCAGGCTGGCATTGCCGCCTGCTGCAGCGGTGTTCACGCTCAGCGAACGCTCAATCAGCAGACGCTCCAGCAGCAGGTTAGTCTCACCGCGGGCAAAGCCTTGCACCGACACAATCGCGCCTTCGCGTGCGGCAATCTGCTCGCACAGGCTGCGCAGCTGATCGGCATCGCCATGGTAAATCACCGCATCAAACTCTGCGGCCAGCGGATCTTTCGCCAGCTCAATGCGCTGCTGTACGGCTGCCGGCAGCGACTGGCGCAGCGTGCGATGCAGCTCATCATCCTGCCACAGCGCCTGACTGCCTACGCTGGTCACGGCGGCCAGCTGAATCAGCGCATCCTCCTGGTTATCCGCGATACAGAGCACGCGCTCGCGCGGCAGCAGGGTAAAGGTGTTGCGCTCGCCGGTTGGGCCAGGCAGCAGTCGCACGGTACCGGCCTGCGCCAGCTCGTCGTAACGCTGGCACAGCGCCAGCAGCGCCGGCTTATCCTGCGCCCAGCTTTGCAGCGCCTGATGCGCCTGCAGCAGCATCGCACGCGCGGTGCTATCTACCGGACGCTCAGCATCCTGACGATCGAACGTCAGGCGCAGGCGCCGTCCGGACGGTTCGCCAGCAGGCGGTAGAGATAGAGTGGTCCACCGGCTTTCGGCCCGGTGCCCGACAAGCCTTCGCCGCCGAACGGCTGCACGCCCACTACCGCACCAACCATATTCCGGTTCACATAGAGGTTGCCCACTTTGGCACCGGCCGTGACCTGCGCAATGGTCTCATCGATACGGGTGTGCACGCCGAGCGTCAGGCCGTAGCCGGATGCGTTAATCTGCTCAATCAGCTGCGGCAGGTTGTTACGGGTGAAGCGCACCACGTGCAGCACCGGACCAAAGATCTCTTTATCCAGATCGCTTACCTGATCCAGCTCGATCAGCGTCGGTTTAATGAAGGTACCGCTCTGCCACTCTTTACTGTCCTGCGGGTTCTCCTGCACCGCCTGATACACGGTGAAGCCCTTATTACGTAACGCCTGAATGTGACGCTCAATATTGGCTTTGGCTTCGGCGTCAATCACCGGGCCAACATCCGTTGACAGACGCTCCGGGTTGCCCATGCGGCACTCCGCCATGGCGCCACGCAGCATTTTCAGCGTGTGGTCAGCCACATCGTCCTGAATACAGAGCAGACGCAGCGCCGAACAGCGCTGGCCGGCGCTATCGAAGGCCGACGCCACGATATCCACCACCACCTGCTCAGTCAGAGCGGAGGAGTCAACGATCATGGCGTTCATGCCGCCGGTTTCTGCAATCAGCGGAGTCGGGCGGCCCTGTGGATCAAGACGGCCCGCCAGGTTGCGTTGCAGCAGGGTCGCTACCGCCGTTGAGCCGGTGAACATCACGCCGCGCACGCGCTCATCGCCGGTCAGCTGTGCCCCCACGGTTTCACCCTGGCCCGGCAGCAGCTGCAGTACGCCCTCCGGTACGCCGGCATCCAGCATGATCTGCACCGCCTGCGCGGCGATCAATGGGGTCTGCTCGGCCGGTTTGGCCAGCACGCTGTTACCGGCGGCCAGCGCCGCGGCGATCTGCCCGGTGAAGATCGCCAGCGGGAAGTTCCACGGGCTGATACAGACCACCGGACCGAGCGGGCGATGGGTTTCGTTGTCGAAATCGTCACGCACCATGCCCGCGTAGTAATAGAGGAAATCGACCGCTTCACGCACTTCGGCGATGGCGTTGTTGTAGGTTTTACCGGCTTCACGCACCAGCAGACCAATCAGCTGCTGCATCTGACCTTCCATGGTTTGGGCGGCGCGCTCCAGAATGGCTGCGCGCTCCTGCGGCGGTGTGGCAAACCAGATCGGACCGGCATTGACCGCGGCATCCAGCGCGCGGGAGACCTCCTGCGGTGTTGCTTCGCGTACGCTCCCGACCACATCGCCCGGTGCTGAGGGGTTGAGCACCGGACGGCTCTCGCCGGTATCGCACCTGCCTGCAATCATCGGCTCAGCGATCCACGGCTGGCTGGCGCTGGTCAGCAGGGCGCTGGAGAGCGACGCCAGACGGTGTTCGTTTGCCAGGTCGAGACCCGCCGAGTTCACGCGCTTATCGCCATAGAGATCGCGCGGCAGGGGGATCTTCGGATGCGGCAAGCCAATGGCACCTTCGCTGATGCCCATCTTCTCCACGGCGGAGACCGGATCGGCCACCAGCTCATCGATCGGCAGTGTGTTATCGGCAATACGGTTAACAAAGGATGTGTTGGCACCGTTCTCCAGCAGGCGGCGCACCAGATACGCCAGCAGCGTTTCGTGCGTACCAACCGGCGCATAGATGCGGCATGGGCGGTTCAGTTTGCCATCGGCCACTTTCCCCACCACCTGCTCGTACAGTGGTTCACCCATGCCGTGCAGGCACTGGAACTCATACTGGCCCGGATAGTAGTTATTGCCCGCCAGCTGATAGATCGCCGCCAGCGTATGGGCGTTGTGCGTTGCGAACTGCGGGTAGATCAGGTTTGGCACGGCCAGCAGTTTACGGGCGCAGGCGAGATAGGAGATATCGGTATACACCTTACGGGTGTAAACCGGATAGCCCTCCAGGCCCTCCATCTGCGCGCGCTTGATCTCGCTATCCCAGTATGCGCCCTTCACCAGACGGATCATCAGACGGCGACGGCTGCGCTGCGCCAGATCCACCAGCGAGTCGATGACAAACGGACAGCGTTTCATGTAGGCCTGAATCACGAAGCCGATACCGTTCCAGCCCTCCAGCTCGGGCTCGAAGCAGAGCTTCTCCAGCAGGTCGAGCGACAGCTCAAGGCGATCCGCCTCTTCTGCATCGATGTTGATACCGATGTCATACGAGCGGGCCAGCAGCGTCAGGGATTTGAGAATAGGGTAGAGCTCCTCCATCACGCGCTCATACTGCGCACGGCTGTAGCGCGGATGCAGCGCCGAGAGCTTAATGGAGATGCCCGGGCCTTCATAAATGCCGCGCCCATTGGAGGCTTTACCGATGGCGTGGATCGCCTGCTGATAGGAGAGCAGATACGCTTTGGCATCGCTGGCGGTCAGCGCCGCTTCGCCCAGCATGTCATAGGAGTAGCGGAAGCCTTTCTCCTCCAGCTTGCGTGCGTTTGCCAGCGCCTCGGCAATGGTCTCACCGGTGACGAACTGCTCGCCCATCAGGCGCATCGCCATATCCACACCTTTGCGAATCAGTGGCTCACCGCTTTTGCCGATGATGCGGTTGAGTGATTTCGACAGATTGGCTTCGTTGTGCGTAGACACCAGACGTCCGGTAAACAGCAGGCCCCAGGTTGCGGCATTCACAAACATTGATGGGCTGCGGCCAAGATGTGACTGCCAGTTACCGTTACTGATTTTGTCGCGAATCAGCGCATCGCGGGTGGGCTTGTCAGGAATACGCAGCAGCGCTTCCGCCAGACACATCAGCGCCACGCCCTCTTGTGAGGAGAGGGAGAACTCCTGCAGCAGGCTTTGCACCATACCGGCGCGTCCGGTTGCACCTTTTTGGTGCCGCAGCTTGTCGGCCAGGCTGTAGGCCAGCTGATGTGTTTTCTCTGCCAGCGGCGCAGGCAGACGTGCCTGCTCCAGCAGCATCGGTACCGCATCGGTCTCCGGGCGACGCCAGGCTGCCGTAATGGCAGAGCGGGTAACCGACTGCGGCAGAATGTGTTCGGCGAAGTCGAGGAAAGGCTGCACTGACTCATCCGGCGCGCTTTCTGCGCTCTCAGCGTCCGTGAGCTGCAGCGGGATTTCCGGCAGTGTTTCACCGGCCTCCAGCTGCGTCAGATAGTTAAAAATGGCCTGTTTGATCAGCCAGTGCGGCGTGCGATCAATCTTACCGGCGGCCAGTTTAATGCGATCGCGGGTGGCTTCATCCAGCTTCACCCCCATGGTCGTCGTTCCCATGATTTCCTCATCTTCAAAATGAATCAACATCAGCGTGGGCTGCACTATCACTCATGTTGCAACTTTGTGCAACCGTGTTAAATGTGACCTCAGTTGCACGTTTTACACCGCCTTTTTGATGCCTGTGGTAAAAGCGGCATAAAACTTGCTGCAAGAATCTCGCCAGTTGTGCAGGGCACCTCAATAAAGGGCAACCAGAGTGCATTGGGTGCAACCAAAGTGTGAGCAGGCGCAACCTGTGAGCACAGAAAGGTAAAAGTGAGGTGAAACCCAGGTAACAGCTGTGTTAAATGCATTGTGCGCGCCGCACCTTTGCGGCAGGATACCGCGCCTTAAGAGAAATCGCTTTCTCTGGATGCGGTAAAGCCCTGGCTGCTATCCCGTTCCGATAGCGCAGGTAAAAGATTTCTCTTACGAGATCAAATAATAAGTGGAGAGAGTATGAGTGTAAGCACACCGATGCTGGTGACCTTTGTCATTTACATCCTTGGGATGGTGTTGATTGGTTTCATTGCCTGGCGATCAACCAAGAACTTTGACGACTATATTCTGGGCGGCCGCAGTCTGGGCAGCGTAGTGACGGCGCTCTCGGCGGGCGCATCAGACATGAGTGGCTGGCTGCTGATGGGCCTGCCGGGCGCCATTTTCCTGTCAGGCATCTCTGAGAGCTGGATCGCTATCGGCCTGACCATCGGCGCGTGGCTTAACTGGAAGATTGTGGCGGGCCGCCTGCGCGTGCAGACCGAACACCACAACAACGCCTTAACGCTGCCGGACTTCTTCACCAGCCGCTTCGAAGACAACAGTAAACTGCTGCGTGTTATCTCGGCGGTGGTCATTCTGATCTTCTTCACTATCTACTGTGCTTCAGGTGTTGTAGCGGGCGCGCGCCTGTTTGAGAGCACCTTCGGCATGGATTATCAGACCGCGCTGTGGGCCGGGGCAGCTGCCACTATCCTCTACACGCTGGTGGGTGGATTCCTTGCGGTGAGCTGGACCGATACCGTGCAGGCCAGCCTGATGATCTTCGCGCTGATCCTGACGCCGGTGTTTGTGATTATCGCCGTGGGCGGCCTGGACGACTCGCTGGCGGTGATTGAAGCGAAGAGCCTGGAAAACCTCGACATGCTGAAAGGGCTGAACTTTGTCGCAGTGATTTCGCTGCTGGGCTGGGGGCTGGGCTACTTTGGTCAGCCACATATCCTGGCACGCTTCATGGCGGCGGATTCACATCGCTCAATCCGTACGGCACGACGTATCGGTATGGCGTGGATGATCCTGTGCCTGGCGGGTGCGGTGGCGGTTGGTTTCTTCGGCATCGCCTATTTCCAGAACCACCCGGAGCAGGCGGCTGGCGTAAGCGAGAACGGCGAGCGCGTGTTTATCGAACTGGCGCGTATTCTGTTTAACCCGTGGATTGCCGGTATTCTGCTCTCCGCGATCCTGGCGGCAGTCATGTCAACCCTGAGCTGCCAGCTGCTGGTGTGTTCGAGTGCGCTGACGGAGGATCTCTACAAAGGTTTCCTGCGTAAAAACGCCAGTCAGAAAGAGCTGGTGTGGGTAGGGCGCCTGATGGTGCTGCTGATTGCGCTGATTGCCATCGCGCTGGCCGCTAACCCGGAAAACCGCGTGCTGGGCCTGGTGAGCTACGCCTGGGCTGGATTCGGTGCCGCATTCGGACCGGTGGTGCTGTTTGGCGTGTGCTGGAAGCGCATGACGCGCAACGGCGCGCTGGCCGGCATGGTCGTGGGTGCCGCCACCGTTCTGCTGTGGAAACAGTATGGCTATACACCGCTGTATGAGATCATCCCTGGCTTTATCTTCGCCAGCATCGCGATTGTGGTGTTCAGCCTGATTGGCCGTGCGCCTTCAGCGGCGGCTCAGCAGCGTTTTGCGGCAGCAGAAGCGGAATATAACGCGAAGTAAGCGCGTTTGAGTTGAAAGACCCGCGTCATAAGTGATGCGGGTTTTTTTATGCCTGCAGCATCCTTACCGTTTCTACCGCTGGAATGATGGAGCAGGTCAGAAGGGGTGCTGAGCACGCCGGATCGGCAACACCCGCGTCCTGCGGGCCTCGGCATCCCTGCCGCGTGACGTCCGGCTTACCTCAACATCCCTTCTTCCTCCATACAGATGAGCCGCTTTAAATCATCAGCAACGCCCAGGCTCAAAGGGCAAACGAGGTTATATGGCTTGCAGCTGCCTCCGCGCCAGGGAAGGCGCGGCGGCAGGCCTCATGGATGCGTTTATGCCGGTGCAGCAAGCCATATAACTTTGTTAGCCCGGATGCAAAACCAACAGCGATACTGAGCAAGGGCCCCGCAAAACAAAATTAATTTCGCACGGTGACTTGTATTTTTTAGCGCGATAATGATAATCGATATCGTTCGCACTTTACGTAATTTTACTTTCGATTTACCCTTCTTAATATTCAAGAGGTTGGTGATGTTTGTACCTTTTCTCATCATGCTGCGCGAAGGTCTTGAAGCAGCGCTCATCGTCAGCCTGATTGCCAGCTATCTGAAACGCACCCAGCGCACCCGGTGGTTTCCCGCCATGTGGGCAGGCGTCTTCATTGCTGCTGCGCTCTGTCTGGCGCTTGGCCTCTTTATCAACGCCACCACCGGTGAATTCCCGCAGAAACAGCAGGAGCTGTTTGAAGGCATCGTGGCCGTCATCGCCGTCATCATTCTCACCTCAATGGTGTTCTGGATGCGCAACGTGGCGCGCAACATTAAAGCCACGCTGGAAAAATCGGTCGATCAGGCTCTGCAAAACCGCGGTGGCAGTGGCTTACCGCTGGTGCTGATGGTGTTTCTGGCCGTAGCGCGGGAGGGGCTCGAATCCGTCTTCTTCCTGCTGGCGGCTTTCACCCAGGATGTCGGGTACGCACCGCCTGTTGGCGCCGTGCTGGGTCTGGTCACCGCCGTGGTGCTGGGGATGTTGATCTACTATGGCGGTATCCGCCTCAATATGGCGCACTTCTTCCGCTGGACCAGCCTGTTCATCCTTTTCGTGGCGGCCGGGCTGGCCGCCGGTGCGATTCGCGCCTTCCACGAAGCCGGACTCTGGAACCACTTCCAGACGACGGCGTTTGACTGGAGCAACATCCTCTCTACGCACTCGATATTCGGCACGCTGCTGGAGGGCGTTCTCGGTTATCAGGAGGCGCCCAGCGTCAGCGAAGTGGCGATGTGGCTACTCTATCTGATCCCGGCACTGCTGCTGTTTTTCTTCCCGGCACGTCCGACGCCTGGCGCCGCACGTACCGCACGCTAACTTCTTCAGGCGCTGCGCGCGCCTGCTTCTTCTGTAACAGGGATAACACTATGACGATTCGCTTCCGCCGCAAGGCGCTGTTGGTCTCCATGCTGGCGCTCTCCGGCGCGGCGTCTGCCGCTGCCGTTCCGCAGGTCACCGTCACCGTGACAGACCAGCAGTGTGAGCCCATGTCGCTCAACGTTCAGGCCGGTAAAACCCAGTTCATTATCAAAAATAACAGCCAGAAAGCGCTGGAGTGGGAGATCCTCAAAGGCGTTATGGTGGTGGAAGAGCGTGAAAATATTGCGCCGGGCTTCAGCCAGAAGCTCACTGCGAATCTTGAAGCGGGCGAATATGAGATGACCTGTGGCCTGCTCAGTAACCCGAAAGGCAAGCTGGTGGTGAGCGGCGCCAGCAAAACGGCCACTAACGGCAAGCCCGATGTGCTGCAGCTGGTTGGCCCGATTGCCGATTACAAACTCTATGTGATGAACGAAGTCAGCGCGCTGGTCGCGGGCACCAAAGCCTTTACCGATGCGGTCAAAGTCGGCGATGTGGCAAAAGCCAAAGCGTTGTACGCGTCCGCACGCGTGCACTACGAGCGCATCGAACCCATTGCAGAGCTCTTCTCTGACCTGGATGGCAGCATTGACGCGCGTGAGGATGATTTTGAGAAAAAGGCGGATGATCCGAAATTCACCGGTTTCCACCGCCTTGAGAAGCTCCTGTTTGCGGACAACACGACCCACGGGGCGGACGCATTTGCTACCCAGCTGAATCAGGATGTGCTGGAGTTGCAGACCCGCATCAGCGCCCTGGCATTCCCGCCGGCAAAAGTGGTGGGTGGCGCAGCGGGCCTGATCGAAGAGGTGGCCTCCAGTAAAATCTCCGGCGAGGAAGATCGCTACAGCCGTACCGATCTGTCAGATTTTCAGGCCAATATCGATGGCGCGCAGAAAATCGTTGAGCTGTTGCGTCCCCTGCTGGAAAAAGCCAATCCACAGCTGCTGGCGAAGGTGGATACGAACTTTAAGAAAGTGGATGGCATTCTCAGCAAATACCGCACGCCGGACGGCTTTGAATCCTATGAAAAACTCACCACCACCGATCGTAATGCGCTGAAAGGGCCCATCACAACCCTGGCGGAAGATCTCTCCCTGTTACGTGGCACGTTAGGTCTCGATTAATCATGAGTAAGCAAAATGACGCGGCGCAACCGTCGCGTCGCCGTCTGTTGCAGGGGTTAGGGGTGCTGGGCGGCGCAGCTGCCCTTGCCGGTGGCTGTCCGTTTCATGCAGCGGCCGCCGGTGAACGTTTCTCGCCGGGTACGGTAACACCCGGTGCGCGTCAGCAGGTGCAACCGTTTTACGGCGCGCATCAGGCAGGCATCCTGACGCCGCAGCAGGCATCCATGATGCTGGTGGCATTCGACGTGCTGGCTACTGAGAAAACCGAGCTTGAGCGCCTGTTCCGTTTGCTGACGCAGCGCTTTGCATTTCTCACGCAGGGCGGACCGGCGCCGGTGGTACAGAACCCGCAGCTGCCGCCCATGGACTCCGGTATTCTGGGCGCCGATATCGCGCCCGATAACCTGACCATCACGCTGTCGGTTGGCCACAGCCTGTTTGATGAGCGCTTTGGGCTGGGGGCGCATAAACCGGCGCAGCTGCAGGCCATGACGCGCTTCCCTAATGATTCGCTCGACGCTGAGCAGTGCCATGGCGATATCCTGCTGCAAATCTGTGCCAATACGCAGGATACCGTTATCCACGCACTGCGCGACATCATCAAACACACGCCGGATTTGCTGGCGGTGCGCTGGCGGCGCGACGGCTTTATCGCCGATCACGCCGCGCGCAGTAACGGTAAAGAGACGCCGATTAATCTGCTGGGTTTCAAAGACGGTACGGCAAATCCGGACACGCAGAACAGCGCGCTGATGGACAAACTGTTGTGGGTCACGGCGGACCAGCAGGAGCCGGCATGGGCGCGCGGGGGCAGCTATCAGGCGGTGCGCATTATCCGCTTTCACGTTGAGATGTGGGATCGCACGCCGCTGGGCGAGCAGCAGACAATCTTTGGCCGCGAAAAGTTATCGGGTGCGCCGCTGGGCATGCAGCATGAGCACGATGTGCCTGACTACCGCAGCGATCCGGACGGTGAACGCATTGCGCTGGACGCACATATCCGTCTGGCCAATCCGCGAATGCCAGAAACCGAGAGCAGTCTGATGCTGCGACGTGGCTATAGCTACTCTGCGGGCATCACCGGGGCAGGGCAGCTGGATATGGGGTTATTGTTTATCTGTTACCAGCATGATTTAACGAAAGGTTTTATTACCGTGCAAAAACGGCTGAACGGTGAAGCGCTGGAGGAGTATATTCGCCCTATCGGTGGCGGATACTTTTTTGCGCTGCCCGGCGTAACGGATAAAAGTCATTATCTCGGCCAGTTACTGCTGCAGGCCTGATTAATTAATGCACAGCGCCCGGTAGACAAAAACGTTACCGGGCGTGATTGTTAAATTCTGCTTAAATTTCCCGCGCAAGCTCCCTATTTCCGAATGTTCTGAAAAATCTCAAATACGGGATAATAATCCATCCTGTTGAATTTAATAATGAAATTAATTTAAGTACGATGCGCCTGGGCTGCGCTTATCATTAATTCTTTAACTCCAGGTAAATTTACTGTTGCAAATTGCCACTAATATGATTCACTTTACTTATAAGCGTTGTCAGTTGTGTGGCTAAGTCCACTGGAGTTCGCGCATGACCTCGTCCATCTTCGGACAGTTAAATAGACATCATCAAGCGCAGTTCGCCGCGGGGGATATCCTCCCGCCTGAAAATCTCCTTCTTTTTTCACTTCTTAACGCGCAACAAAATTCACTTCTCTACCGGTGCGCGACAGCGTTTCGGCGCTATCGCACACTTTTCCTGCTGTCTCAATACGGCTTACAAGGAAGCCATCGAAACCTCTAAAGCGTTCAAGTCATCGCCGCGGGTGATCCGTCGCGATTAATGAAACCAACTGTAAGGTGCCACTATGGGAAGACAGAAAGCAGTGATCAAAGCGCGTCGTGAAGCTCGTCGGGTGCTTCGTAATGACTCTCGCAGTCATCGTCAGCGTGAAGAAGAATCGGTCACTTCGCTGGTGCAGATGGGTGGGCTGGATGCAATTGGCATGGCGCGCGATGTGCGTGACCGGGCACCGATTGAAGCCCGAAATGAAGCTCAGGCGCACTATCTTAACGCCATAGAAACGAAACAGCTGATATTCGCCACCGGTGAAGCCGGTTGCGGTAAAACCTGGATTAGCGCAGCGAAAGCCGCTGAAGCCCTGATCAATAAGGATATCGAAAGGATTATTGTGACGCGCCCGGTGCTACAGGCGGATGAAGACCTCGGTTTCCTCCCTGGAGATATTGCTGAGAAATTCGCCCCCTATTTCCGCCCGGTTTACGACGTTCTGGTTAAACGTCTCGGCGCTTCCTTTATGCAGTACTGCCTGCGACCCGAAATCGCTAAGGTGGAGATCGCGCCCTTCGCGTATATGCGCGGACGCACGTTTGAGAATGCGGTGGTGATCCTTGATGAGGCACAAAACGTCACCGCCGCACAGATGAAAATGTTCTTAACCCGTCTGGGTGAGAACGTGACGGTGATTGTTAACGGTGATATCACTCAGTGCGATCTGCCCGCCAGCGTCAAATCCGGTCTTGCCGATGCGCTGGCGCGTTTTGAAGAGGATGAGATGATTGGCGTGGTGCGTTTTGGTAAAGACGATTGTGTCCGCTCGGCACTGTGCCAGCGTACGCTAAACGCTTACAGTTAACCTTGCTTTAATTGACAGACATCAACCCGGCTCCGGCCGGGTTTTTTATTGGCCGATCACATCGGCAAGATAGATCACTTTTCAGCGCTCCCGGCCGGGTGAGGCCGGAAAATTCTGCAATCGCTCTGCGGCTAATAAATTCGTGTCATACTCAGCGAGGCATTTTTTCAGCAATCGGGGAGCGGGCAATGCGGTCTGTCGTGATAAGCGCAATTATCGCTGTTGCAGGCGGGATATGTGGGGCAATGATAAGCAAGAGCGATGGATTGTTCTCTTCCGGCGGCGGTTCTCAATCCGCGGTCAACGCGATTGACGGCGTTTCGCCTGCTATTGACGGTTATGGCAAAGTGCATTATGACGCCAGCAGTGCTTTTCAGCCGGACAGGGCGCTGAGCCATAAAGTGGTGTTTAAAGTCAGTCAGGGAGAGGCAAAACGCGCTCAGGTGAACCCGGCGCTGGAGCAGGTGGCACAGGTCGTTAATACCTATGTGGCAGCCGGCGTGCCGCTGCAGCAGCTGCAATTTGTGGTAGCGGTGAATGGCGAGGCGACCGATGCCATGCTGAATAATGCACGCTTCCGTACCCTGTTCGGCGTGGATAACCCTAATCTGCCTTTGATCACTGCGCTGAAACAGCAGGGCGTTAAGGTGACGGTCTGCGATCAGGCACTGGCATGGCACCACTATCAACCGCAGTGGATCGCGGATTCAGTGATCCATACGCCGTCGGCCTTGACCACCGTCACTACGTTACAAAACCAGGGTTATGCGCTGCTTAATATGTGATGAGTTGCCCTGGCGGCTCTGTGGGTTGCCACTACGAAACCTGGAGCGCTGGATTGTGGGCCACAGCAATAACGATAGCGTGAGAAGCCCGTCGGGGGTTCGAATCCCCCTCGATCGGAGAATATATAAAAAAAAGCCTGAACTTTCGTTCAGGCTCTTCTTAGAATATGGCGGTGAGAGGGGGATTCGAACCCCCGATACGTTGCCGTATACACACTTTCCAGGCGTGCTCCTTCAGCCACTCGGACACCTCACCATATTTTTTTCGCTAACCACTGTGGGTCAACGGGGCGCTACTATAGGGAGTTCGCTGAAAAGGGTCAAGCGCTATTTTCTCCTTTTTTTCTATCCGCTTAAGCTGTGTGCAAATCGCTGCAACGCTGTGCGAACTGGCCGTTCTGTCATCAAATTACACCCGGCGTGACACAAAAGTGTCACTCAACTGTCGCAGACTTGTCAGCGGAAATAGTAAGTCAAATCTACTGATAAGGATGCTGATTAATGAAATACTTACCTCTCTTTACCGTCTCTCTGCTGGCCTCTGTAATCGCGACCTCTGCGGTAGCGGAGGATGTCGCGCACTATTCGCGTGCCGCAATAGGGGATATCACCCAGCACGGTGGTGCGCGTCGCTTAACCGGCGACCAGACGGAAGCGCTGAAAGCATCGTTAAGTAATACCACGGCAAAGAACGTCATTTTGCTGATTGGCGATGGCATGGGGGATTCAGAAATCACCGCCGCGCGTAATCAGGCAAGAGGTGCCGGTGGTTTTTTCCCCGGCCTTGATGCCCTACCGCTCACCGGCCAGTACACGCACTACTCGCTGGATAAGAAAACCCATAAACCCAATTACGTTACTGACTCAGCGGCCTCGGCAACGGCGTGGGCCACCGGTACCAAGTCCTATAACGGGGCGATTGGCGTGGACGTGAACGGTAAAGATCAGGTCACCTTGCTTGAGCTGGCGAAAGCGGCAGGCAAAGCCACTGGCAATGTCTCAACCGCAGAGCTGCAGGATGCCACGCCCGCCGCGCTGATGGCGCACGTCACGTCGCGTAAGTGCTACGGCCCGGAAAAAACCAGCGAGCTGTGCCCGACTAACGCACTGGAGCAGGGCGGGAAAGGATCGATAAGCGAGCAGATGCTCAAAACCCGCCCGGATGTCACGCTGGGTGGCGGAGCCAAATCCTTCAGTGAGGTGGCTAAAGCTGGCGAGTATCAGGGGAAAACGCTGCGCGATCAGGCTCAGGCGCTCGGTTTTCAGCTGGTCAGTAATCTGGACGGTATGAACGGCGTTCGCCAGGCCGATCAACGCACGCCGCTGCTGGGCCTGTTTTCAGAGGGTAATATGCCGGTGCGCTGGCAGGGGCCGAAAGCCAGCTATCACGGCAACATTGATAAGCCCGTTGTAACCTGTGAAGTCAATTCAGCGCGTCCGGCATCAGTACCGACGCTGGCGCAGATGACGAAAAAGGCGCTGGATCTGCTGAGCACGAACCCGAAAGGCTTCTTCCTGCAGGTGGAGGGCGCGTCAATTGATAAGCAGGATCACGCCGCCAACCCGTGCGGTCAGATTGGTGAAACCGTTGATCTGGATGAAGCCGTACAGCAGGCGCTGGCCTTTGCGCGTGAGCACGGCGATACGCTGGTGGTGGTCACAGCGGACCACGCGCATAGCAGCCAAATCATTGAAAACGGCAGTGAGGCACCGGGTCTGACCCAGGCGCTGAACACCAAAGATGGCGCGGTGATGACCATCAGCTACGGCAACTCGGAAGATGATTCCCAGGGCCACACCGGTACGCAAATCCGCATCGCGGCTTACGGTCCTCATGCGTCAAATGTGGTGGGCCTGACCGATCAGACGGATCTCTTCTTTACGCTGAAAAATGCAATGGGCATTCAGTAAACCCTGGCGCACAGCGGATGCCCTGTGGCGAATCGCTCCCGGGTATCCGCTACTTTGTCTGTTTAGGGGTGGAACGCGCCTGCAGCACAATCCACCCTCCGGCTATCAATCCGACTGCTGCCAGTCCCAGCGCAGGTTGCAGCGAAGCAAAGAGGTGCACACTGGCAGATGACACCAGCGGGCCAATCAGCTGGCCGGTGGCATAACCAGAGGTGAGCACCGCCACGGTTTTTGCCAGATTGCCGCTGGTCAGCTCGCGCGCCAGGCGCATCGAAAGCTGCATAATCGACAAAAACGCCAGACCAATCACCACGGTTGCCAGCAGTAGACCGCCGGCGCCAGGCAACATCACCACGGCGGCGACGCCGAATCCCTGCATCATCATCACCAGCGCCAGACTAATGCGGGTATTGATGCGCGGTGCACAGGCAATCACTAACAGCACGCCAGCGATCGCTGCCACGCCAAACAGGGGCCAGAACAGCGCGGCGCGTTGCCCGCTCGCAAACAGGCTGTGGGCCATCTGCGACAGAAACGTCGCGGGCAAAATGTATCCGAAGCCCGCCAGCGTATAGGCGATCAGCAGCCGTTTCAGCGCCGGGCTCAGGGTGGCAGCCTGTGTCTGCTGGCGTGCCGGCAGGGTCGCAGGCAGTGCACGCCACACCAGCAGCGCACCCGCCAGCGCCACCACGCCGTAGACGCACCAGGCCGTTGCATCATGCAGATGAAACTGTGCCATCAGCCATGCCAGCACGCCGGTCAATGTGATGCCAATGCCCGGCCCGGTAAACACCGCAGCGGACATGCGCGGCGCCCCCTCAGCAGCCAGCACCATCTGCGTCCAGGAGGTTATCAGGATCAGCGCCCAGGCGCCGCCGATGCCGGCGATAAAGCGAAACAGGCACTGCAGCGTGAAATCGGCGGTAAAGCCCGACAGCAGCGTCACCAGCGCCGTCGCCAGTAACCCGCTCTTCAGATAGCGCGCGTGGTGCTGACGCAGCCGGCTCACCTGTAGCGCCCCAAGCAGATAACCGATGTAGTTCATCGCTGCCAGCACGCCGGCGCTGGAGAGCGACAGATGGTGGTCAGCTATCATCAGCGGTATTTGCGGCGTTAAGGAGAAGCGCCCCATGCCCATCACCACCACCAGCGTGACAATGCCGGTCAGAAGCGTAACCAGGCGGACTCTTTGCGACGGGTTGCGGGGTTGCGCACCCGGTAGTGATTCTGCTGACATATTTTGCTTTACTCCCGTGAGATACCGTAATCTTGCCGTCGATAGTAAACGTCAATCAGTCAGTGAAAAATGGGGCGGTTTATCCTATGACTACAGGTCATACCCGGGCGGAAAACATGCGCAATCAGGATGTGAAAAACTTCCTTACGACCCACCGCGCGCGCGTTGATCCGCAGCGCTACGGTTTCAGCACGCTTAACCGGCGCGTCAAAGGTTTGCGCCGCGAAGAGGTGGCACAGCTGGCCGCAGTGAGCGTTAGCTGGTACACCTGGCTTGAGCAGGGACGCGATATCAGCATCTCCCTGGCCGCGCTGCAGCGCATTGGCAGAGTGCTGCAACTCTCCGTCACCGAGCAGGAGTATCTGGAAGCGCTGATCTTTGGTAATGCGCATCCACAGTTGCTTAGTCAGGCACTGCCAGCCGAGGTGATGGCCATGGTGGATGCGCTGGAACCCCATCCGGCATTCGTGCGCCGCGCCAACATGGACATCGTCTACTGGAATCAGGCCGCCCGGTCGCTGATTGTGGATTGGTCGCTGCTGCCCGCAGAGGATCGTAATACGCTTAAGCTGATGTTCCTTAACGACGATTACCGCCAGCGCATTCATGGCTGGGAGCAGGCTGCGCGCCATACGTTATCGGCGTTTCGTGCCAGTTACGTCGCCAGTAATCAGGCGCAGGCGTTTGAGTCAGTCATTACGGATCTGCTGGCGCGCAGCAGCGATTTTCGCACCATGTGGAACTATCAGGATGTCAGCAAAATGGGCACTGGTAATAAGACCATCATTGATGTCGAGGGCAGGGCACAGACCTATACCTACACGTCGCTACTGATTGAGCAGACGCCGGGCATGCATGTCATCTTTTATCTGCCGGACGGCACGGGCACGCGCTAAGCCGCAGCAACACGCTGCAAGCACTACCACACCTCTATCGCTGCAGATACGGCACAGGGTCAGAAGGGAGGGTGAGCACGCCCGGAACGGCAACGGCCGCATCCATGTGGGCCTCGGCACGCGGCATCCCTGCCGCGTGACGTCCGGGCTTACC
>NZ_MLFS01000018.1 GCF_002095485.1 Pantoea wallisii
GCGATAGTTGCCGCGCGCCAGCTTCGCCAGCCAGCCCGGCCGCTCGTCCGCCGGCAGACGATCGAGGATCGCCACGCTGGTCGCCACATCGTACTCCAGGTTGCCCAGCATCACGGTTTTGGCGCTGCTCATGCGTTCAATCATCAGACTTGCCAGCGTGAGAGTATTCGCCAGCAGCAGCCCGCCCAGCACGATAATCAGCAGACGTGACAGCAGCGATCGCGGCCATAGCCTCATTGATGCGCCTCTTTGATCACCACCGTGCTCGCCAGTACGTAACCTTCGCTGCGTACCGTTTTGATGTAGGCCGGTTCACGGGCATCTTCGCGTAACCGCTGGCGCAGCCGGCTAACCAGCAGATCGATCGAGCGTTCAAACAGCTCCGCATCGCGGCCCTGCGTCAGGTTGAGCAGCTGATCGCGATTCAGCACGCGCTGCGGATGGTCAAGAAACACGCGCAGCAGGCGGTACTCTGCGCCACTAAGCGCCACGATCACCCCGTCACTGTCCAGCAGATGGCGCGCGGAGGTATCCAGCTGCCACTCGCCAAAGGCAATGATGCGGCCGGCCTCGGTAATATGTAAATTTGGCGGCAGCGCGCGGGTACGGCGCAGGATCGCTTTGATGCGCGCCAGCAGCTCACGCGCCACAAAGGGTTTGATCAGATAATCGTCCGCGCCCATCTCCAGCCCGAGGATGCGATCGGTCTCTTCGCTGCGCGCGGTAAGCATCAGTACCGGCAGATTCTGCTGGGGATCGCTGCGCAGCTGACGGCACAGCGTCAGACCATCGTCGCCCGGCATCATGATATCCAGCACCACCAGATCCACCTGGCTGCTGCTCAGCACGGCGCGCATCTCGCGGCCATTGGCTGCCCCGGTGGCGCGGTAACCGGACTTCGTCAGATAGTCGGTTATCAGTTCGCGGATATCCCGGTCATCATCCACCACCAGAATGTGATCAACGTGCTCCAAAACAGCCTCCTGTCAGCCACTTATGCAAAAAAGACCGGCACGCGATGGCCGGTCCGGGTCGTGAATTAATTCGCTACAGTGCGGCAGCATCCTCAACGGCCTGCACAAACGCCTGCGGTGCTTCCGCTGGCGGATTGTGCCCGATATTGCCCGTGAAGGTGCGATGCTGATACTTGCCGCTGAACCTGGCGCGGTACGTCTCCGGCGCCGGGTGCGGCGCCCCGTTATTATCCCCTTCGATGGTGATGGTCGGGACGCGAATTGCCGGTAACGTGGCTAATGTTTTCTCATAAGCGGCATATTTTTGCTCGCCTTTTTCCAGACCCAGGCGCCAGCGGTAGTTGCTGATAGTGATCGCCACCTGATCCGGGTTATCTAACGCTTTGGCGCTCTGGTTAAAGGTGGCATCGCTGAATTTCCAGCCTGGCGATGCCTGCTGCCAGATCAGTTTCGCGAAGTCATGCGTATGGGCGGCATACCCCTGCTGACCGCGCTCAGTGGCGAAATAGAACTGATACCACCACTGCTGCTCTGCCTGTGGCGGCAGCGGTTTTTTACCCAGCTGCTGGCTGCTGATCAGATAGCCGCTGACCGACACCAGCGATTTTACCCGTTCCGGCCACAGCGCCGCGACGATGTCCGCCGTGCGTGCGCCCCAGTCAAAGCCGCCCAGCACGGCCTGTTTGATATTGAGCGCATCCATCAGCGCCACGACGTCCGCTGCCATCGCCGAAGGCTGGCCGTTACGCGGCGTCTTATCCGACAGGAAGCGCGTGCTGCCGTAGCCGCGCAGATACGGCACGATCACCCGGTACCCTTTTGCCGCCAGCGCCGGTGCCACCTGCGCATAGCTCTGGATATCGTACGGCCAGCCGTGCAGCAGGATCACCGCCTGACCATCACGCGGGCCGATGTCCACGTAGCCTGTGTTCAGTACGCCCGCGTTGATCTGCTGCACGTGGCTGAAGTCGGCTGCGTAATCGTGTGAGGCCGGGGTGGCGGCAAATGCGGTGCTTGCCGCCGTGAGAACCAGCGTTGCCAGCAGTGTTTGACGTAACAGCGTTTTCATAATTTATCTCCGGGTAATCAGTGCGGTACGATCTGTACGGGCACGTTGAAGGTGACGGTTTTGCTGTCGATGGGTTTATGCGTGGGATCGGCAAGAATAATGGTGACCTTGTGCGGCCCGACAGGCAGACCAACCAGAATCACCGGCTCACCGCTGGTGTCCGCCCAGTGCCACGGGTTGTCATCCACGATGACGTGAATGTGGCCGATGCGCGGCGTGATTTTCAGCGCTTCCGGGCCGAACACCGGCTCGATGCGCAGGTTTTCTGCCCGATACTGGATAAACACCGCGCCCTTACGCAGCGGTCCGGCCAGCGGCGCATCCACAATTAATCGCGCGGGCGGCTGGGGGTGATCCAGTGGCGCTACGGCAGCCGGGCCGAGGACGTCAGCAGCGCTCAGTCGCTCCGCCCAGGCGCAGGTCGCAGAGGCGCTCATCAGTAATGTTGAAATAAACAGTCGGGTTAACATCGCGGTATCTCCATGCATTCGGTTGATGCATACAGAAGACCACGGCAATGTATAGCGGATATGTACAGAATGGCGGGTTATGCAACGACGTGTGTGCTGTGTGGCGGGAGATACAGTGTGATACAAAATGGATGTTTACCACGCCCGGGGGAAATCGAAGAAGCATTTTCACAGGCCCGAAGCGGGTAAATTAACAGGATACGCGGCCCTTCGTCGTTAAAATAATTCGTCCGCCTTAACCCCGCAGGCGGCGAAATGATATGGCTCGCAAAGCGGCACGCGCGAGGGCTTCGCTCGAATCAATTAACGTCATTTCCTGCCAGATTGCGCTGTGTTTTAACAAACTCAACTCTGTGCAAGCCAGAATGATGTGCGTAGCGCCCTGTTGCTTCCAGCTACTTACGGCATCTGCTAACTGCCGCAGTGATAGTGCAGACACGCTTTTTGTTGCTTTTATCTCGTTGATGCAGTGCGTCAGGAGCTGTTGGGTGGATGCAGCCACATTTACAATCCCGGCGTGCTGTTGTGTAAGCGCATCTTGATACAGCCTGCTCTGGTACAACATTTGCGAACCGAGCACAACGACCCGCTTACCCTGAGGTGCAATATGCTCAAGCGTTGCATCAATAATATTAATAACCGGAATAGCTGCGTCTTTGCTCCAGCGCGACCAAAGGAGGTGAGCAGTATTACAGGGCACAACGGCAACCGTTGCACCCGCAGCAGCGAGTTCTGCAATCGTCGCGTGAATCCAGGGAGAAGGATCACGTTCGCCCAGTTGCAAATGACGCCCACGACTGGGGATTTTACTATTATTATCAATAATAAGCCGCGGATACTGCCACTCTTTATCTGCCTGAACCAGGCCATATAGCTGCTGGCAAAAATCAAGTGTTGCCCAGGGTGCTACGCCTACGACACCTAAAACTCCTTCATCTTCCGGCCAACTCACATCGTCATATACAGGTGAGATATTAACCATTTTTTTGCTCAAAGTGATAAAGACGCAATCGGGTTTCAGGATACTTATTGAGCATATGGCCTTCAGGGAACATATTTTCACTCCTGGTTAAGCTGAAACCATGCCGCGCAAATATGTCTTCGTATTGCTCAGCAGTTCGATATGTAGCCGAATACTCTGTTTGCAGATACGCAGAATATCGGTTATTGATTTCGAACCTTTCACCGACCCCCGTACCGTCACGCAATAATATAATACTTTCTGGTTTACTGTAGGTACGCAAGTTTCTTAACAATTGTTCAGCTTGCTCATCATTAAGGTAGATCATCAGGCCGGAAATAAAAATGACATCATAACGCTCTGCGCTACAATAATTCTCGGCAGATGAAAGAATGAAATCCACATTATCGATATTGCGTTTGCTGGCTTCAAGCTTACCAACTTCGATCATCGCAGCTGAAAATTCTACAGCGGTGATTTTTTTTGCGCCCGCATGCTGAAAGCGAAAGGCCCACTGCCCGACACCAGCGCCGAGATCAAGTACCGTTTTCCCTGTCAGGGCTGGCAACCAGGCAAAAACTTTTTGCATCTCTGTGCGGATTTTAATATCGAGGCATTTTGGATCGCTTTCCAGGTTTGCTAAACTTTCAAACGACAATTTATTGTAATTATCCGGCCGACGTTCCCAAAAATCTTTCACTTTTTCTGCATCTAACATTTTATTAACCCTAACCTTAACGATACGTCCAACGCTCATTATCACCAGCAAAATTGACATCACTTTTTGCAATATTCATAATGCGGCTATTGCAGAGGAAATCATAATTAAAGCGTGTAAATTCATTTACCTCTCCGCCAGGAATAGGTAATAAACGCACACCGAGCGGTTTCGTTAACCGCACCGCGAGTGCAGCCGTATCAAGAATAATTGCGGTAATATCTTCAGGCAGCGTCGAACCTGGCACCGGGAGCATATCTAATCCACAACCACAAACAGTTGACCACGCATTCAGAGTATCAATGCTTAATGCGCGACGATTATTTGTGCTCGCCAGGGCATCATCTTCCAGTACTGAGAACATAACGCCATTAAAACCGGTTGCGCGTGCACCACTGATTGCAACTGCACTTTTGATCGCATTCGTGAGAATGCTGGTTATAAAGAGTGACCCCTGACTTCCACCAGGACGCGCGCCAAGATTTTCAACTAACCTGCCGACAGAAATACTGCCATCCGGAAAAGGTGCCAGTGAGGCATCCAGACCGGCATAGTCAAGCCCTGAATCAGACGCCATCTCATGACCGAATGCATCAATTTCGCGTAAGCGCGCGCAGAGTCTAAGAATAAACTGGTCAGCAAAGTCCGCCAGCAGCATTTTACCTTCCCGCACCTGCTCACTCAGTTCTAAAGCAATATCGGTAGTTTCGAGGGCAAAACTAAACTTCAGTGTTTCACCTTCATGCCGGGAAAAAGGAAAAAACGGTGCGTTTGGCGGACAACGCAATGAGGCTCCCAGGCGGAAATTATCAAAGCCATTATTACTGCGATGTGCTACCTGCAACATGAAACGGGCAACGTCATGGCTGGCACGAATATTTATACCCTGCTCATCTGCTACCATCATATTCAGAAACATACGCGGTTGCCTGAAGAGTAAAGCAAACGCGGCATCTAACCGTCCACGGTAATTATCGCCATGCGTTAAATCCAGCGGTAAGCAAAACCAACGAATATCAAGTCTTTCAGCCATCTCATTGAGTGAATTTATTCGTGCTGGCAGCGTATAAATCTCATCCTCATCGCGTTCATTCAACGGTGGCAGGGTTAAACGTAACGTTCGCAGTGGCCAACGACGAGACTGTAGTTTATCAATCACTAACGTGCGAAAGTGCTGTAAACGCGACTCAGAATGCCCGTCGGAAATAGCGGAATAAGGAGTGCCCAGCGTAATAGCCCGTATCATTAACCGTGATCCTCCTGCATCAGACGCCAGTAATCTGCCAGCGTATTGATTTCATTAAATGCATGCTCACCTAAGTCGTGAGCGTAGAGTGCTGTCGTTTTCTGACACGGTAACGTTTGGGCGGCAAACAAATTACCATAACGCAGACATTCCTTATGCCACTGATTAAGGAGTGTCATATCACTGACTTTAAACAGCCCCATAGCCTCAGGATGCTCTGCAGCGCGTATCGGTCCCAGATATGTCTCCGCCACGAGGCCCTGGCGATTTACATCACAATGAATGGAGGTCAGCATGCGATTATGTCGCTGATGAGTCAGTACGAGATTTTCCTCACCGAGATCCATTTCATTGATAAGTTGAGGAGAAAAAAAGATATCTCCCGAGACAACATACGTGGGGCTGTTAACCTGATTCAGGGCCAATCCCAGACTCATTGCATTATTAGTCGTTGCCCAGTTGTCATTGATAACGTAGTTCAGATCAGGGTAGGACTCCATAATCTGTAACGCGCCAAAGCCAATGACTACGGTAATTTTTTTTCCATGAAAGGCATCAATAGCATAATCCAGAATGGTTTTCCGCGTTTTGGGATGGCGAATTAAAACCTTATTTTTACCATCCAGTTGCAGACTTCTGCCGGCTGCCAGAATGATGGCATGTTCAACCATGATAGCCTAACTCCTGCAGCGAAAATTGACATACCGGCATTGGTACAACGAAATCATGCTTTACCGTTTTATAGGGGTAGATGTCATTGATTAACGCGCGCCTCGCCACCTCCTGCCAGTCAAATTGATGATTTTCGCGCAACGATCTTAATGGCACCGAGGCGTAATCAAATCGTACGACCGGCACTCTTTTCAGTCCCAGCCTGAGCGCGACCTCCATACGGTGCTGCCCGTCCAGTACCAGATTATGTTGTAGATCAAGCGCCAGAGGTTTTACCCATACGCCTTCCTGAATAATTTTATCACGCAACCATTCAACGCGGCGTGAACTGAATTTTTCAATATGGCGCAATTTTTGTGGTTCAAAAAATTCTACATTCATTTTAGTGCCTCAAAATTTTCTAATAATAAAATATATTCTTCAACCGCCTGCCGGTAATGGGCCTCTTCGTTGAAAGATCTTGCAAAAAAATCCGTAATGTCTACAGCACGGCAAGGTAAGGAAGAGCGGTGTACAATCCATGGAGCCATGTAATATTGTTGGGTGCTTTTCTGCAAAAATATCTGCCGCAGGCGTCGATCGTTGTCCACCTGTTCCGGAGACACACTCAACAAGCCGACCATTTTCATCCAGCCATCAAATGCGGAGTCGTAATGGGGTACATAGGCAATATTTTTTACTGTCGGTTCAGCTTTACTGGCTTCGACAATACCGCCAGTAAGGCAAGGACTGTAATAACCATGGGTGAGCCAAAAACTCTCACTGCCCATTTCCGCTTGCGCTAACAGCGGCCACACACGTGGATCCAGCAGAACATCCGTTTCGATAATGGTATAGCCATATTCAGGATTATTAAGCGCGCTGACACCTTTTTCAACGGATAATATATTTACATCATTTTTATAATTATTATTGTGCGCTAATTTAATATTAGCTTCAGCATAATTCTCTTCAATCCAGCTTTCTATAACTGATGACTGGTGACCTGTAACCAGTACGATTTCACGCTCGCCGCATTTTAATAGTTCAGTCAGCAACGTATCCAGCACGGTGATTTCACCGACGGGCAGCAAGCATTTAGGGTAATTAATGGTCAGGTGCCCCATTCTTGTTCCCTGACCAGCAACCAGTAATATTGCGGCTCTTTTAGAAGACATTGTTATGAACTCCAGCGGGCATAAGGGTTTTTTCAATGATTTTTACAATCTCACTGCCCGCTCCCTGCCCTGGCATATGAAGTTCATCACGCAAAACTTGCAGTCGCTTATCACGCATGGGATCCTTGCCTGAAACAAGGTTATCTACGAAATTTTTAATTTCTGCGGCTTCATTCGCAACGTCATAAGAGTCATAAATAAATTCAGCACTACTATTAATACCGAGACAGTTTTTATGCGTCAGGAAAAGAATTGGCTTACGTGAAGGTAAATACTCCAGCAAAAACGATCCTGCATCTGCCATCAGTGCATCTGATTGTGAAAAGGCGTAGCGATAATCAGCAGAAAAATCCCACTCCACATGTGATTTGAGATGAGAGCATTCGCGCAGCATTTGCCAGTTATGAGCAGTTTCGCTGTGTGTTCCGCGCTCTTTACGAATATCCAGAAATTGTTTGAAAAGCGGATGTGGCCGAATAATCAAATTAACGTCGTCACGTTTGATGATATCGAGCATGGCCTGTGTGTATATATTAAATGTAGACCACATCTTTTCATCATCAGGCATGACGAAATGCGGTGCCCATAATAGCGTTGGCTTGCCTTTATTGACTCTGGCATCGGCTTGAACGCCAAAGCGTGATGAATAATCATCAAGTTTTGGATGTCCGCTAACATAGACGTGTTGATTGCCATTTTCGCAATATTTAGCAAACTCATCTTTATGCCGCTGAGAGCGAACAAATACCCACCTGGCAACATTTTGGCAGGGAAGATTGTACTGATAAACACGGTTTCTCTCGCCATCACCCATATCTAACCCATAAGGAATATAGGCGACAGAAATATTGCGTTGCTTAAGCGTCAAACTTTGCAGTGCATGGGGCCGTCCATCATCATAAGGATTTTGCAAAAAAACCACATGCGGTTTACGCGCAGTAATCTCATACTCATTATACTCGGTATAGCGGATACCCTTATCATTCAAGAGATCACGCTGTGCAGTGTAATCCGGTGCTTTTACGCCCCGACTGAGATATGGCACCAGAATAATCTGGCAATCAAAATGAGGTTTGGCCTGCATAGCACGATATACCGACTCAAAGTTAGTCCAGCCGGGAGCCCACTGGAAAAAGATATCCACTTTTATCTTTTCTTTACACGGTTGATAGTCTGGCCAGACTATTTCTTCTAATTTTTTAGCGAAAAGAGCCCGGTAATCAACAATTTGGTTTTCAATATCACTTTTATCAGCGGCCTGATAGCCCGCATTGGGAAAGATACCCAACCAGCGGTCACGTCTTATCAAACTATTCCAGCGTACATCTAAAGCCCAGCATTGAGGAACGCCACCAGCCAGTAACCCCTGCAAGCTTTCTGCATAATTATCAATGAGGGTGGCGTAGTAATCACCGTTTACGATGTAAGCGCAAGCGCACCATGCATATTGCGGCTTAACAATAAAGTCCACACTTTTTAACGGTACGACGTTATCATAGTGGGCAGTGAGCAGCGCGACATGCCAGTTGATATGTTGTAAAGAGGAGAGAAATAGATCAATTCTCTTTTTGGTCTGAATATCATCATGGAAAACCATATCGTCTTCCAGAATTAATACATTTTTCCAGCCGTTTTGCTGAGCCATTTGCAGCACGAGAATGTGTGATTTAATACAGCCGATATAGCCTGGCGTTTCTTCAATAGCCTCAAAACGGACAATCTTTTCACGTGGTACGCCAATTGCTTTTAATTGACGAGCGATACGCACCCTGCGATCCTTGCGTTTATTCAGGTTGATATATACAACCTTATCTATTGTCTGCCAGTTTACTGCCATCATCTCCACACTCACCGCACTAAGAAAACTCTCATTTTCAGGACGACGCAATAAAGACGATTCTTAAGGAAAATAAAAAAATTTTTTAGGTTTACTGGCGAAGGATCAGCAGGGTGGCGATCCGGTCCCGGCACCTTGTTCGGGCTGCGGCAGCCTTACAGCATCGACTGCCGCAGCGTATCCAGCCCACCTGTAGACTTTCGCTGCCCGGTGGATAAGGCAAGATGCATCCCGTGCACCTTATCCCACCGGGCCGCCAGAACGCCGGTTATGCAGATTTACGCTGCTCAGCGCGTATACCAGCACCACGCCAAAGCATACCAGCGGCAGACCGTAGGCCACGGCAGTGCTGATGTTGTCCGAAATCAGCCCCATGAAGTAGGGCATAATGGCGCCGCCCACGATCGCCATGATCATAAAAGAGCTGGCCTGTTTCGTGGCATGACCGAGGTTTTTTACCCCCATCGCGAAGATGGTGGGAAACATGGTCGACATAAAGAAGAAGATGGCGATCAGTGCGATAACCGAGACATCGCCTGCACCCAGCATCACTATCGCGCATAACACGATATTGATCAGCGCATAGAGCGCCAGCATGACCGCCGGCTTAACTCTGCCCATCAGCCAGGTGGAAAAGAAGCGGCCGATCATAAAGCTCACCATCCCGATCGAGAGCATATAAGCCGCACTTTGGTTGGTGACACCCTGCCAGTGTTCAGTGGCGTAATTGATAAAGAACGCCCCCACGCCCACCTGCGCGGCCACATAAAAGAACTGCGCAATTACGCCGCCGACAAAGTGCTTCTGCTGCCATAAAGTTGCGCCACGCTGCTGCACATGCTCACTGGCGGCTTCGCGAATATCCGGTAAAGGGGTACGTTTAAATAAAAGCGCAATCGCGATCACCACAAACGCAATAACCACGTAGGTCATTTTCACGCTATTTTGCGCGGCATCACTGCTGGCGTGGGTAAAAAACAGCGTGCCGCCAATCATCGGTCCGACAAATTGCCCCAGGCCATTAAAGGATTGCGCCAGATTCAGCCGCCGCTCAGCGCCGTGCACATCACCCAGTATCGTGGCATAAGGGTTTGCCGCGGTCTCCAGGCAGCCGAGCCCGCATGCCAGAACAAACAGGGCAAACAGAAAGGCCGGGAAGTTATTCATCATGGCCGCCGGCACAAAGAGCAGTGCGCCAATCGCGTATAGCGATAAGCCCGCCAGGATGCCGGCTTTATAACCGTGACGACTCATAAAGTAACCGGCCGGCAGCGCAACGATAAAATAGGCGCCAAAATAGGCCGCCTGTAACAGACCCGATTGCGCTTTGGTGACGTTTAATGTCTCCTGGAAATGTTTATTTAATACATCCAGCAGGCCGTATGAGACGCCCCACATAAAAAATAGCGTGGTAATCAGCATGAACGCCCAGCGCAGGCTGATCGTTCCCCCGACGCCCATATTCTCTGGCGTCTCAACGCGTTGTGTTGACATGGTTATATCCTCGTGGGCTACAGTCGGTCAGTGTGGTTATTGGTCCTGCAAAGAGAATATTTGCTCCATCGCCACCCATTTTTCGCCTGCGGGTGTCCAGGGCGTGGGCTGCTGAAACTGCCACATCAGCGCTTCCCAGCGCTGAATATGCGGATTCTGCGCAGAGGCCTGTGCAAAATCCTGCGGGTTAAACGCGTCATTCACCTCCATCACCATAAAGAGTCGGGTGCCGAGCCGGTAGATCTCCATCCTGACAATACCTTGCTGGCGCAGATGCTCCGCCACTTCCGGCCAGATGCGCTGATGCAGACGCTGGTATTCGGCAATTTTTTCGGGCGCATCGATCAGGTCCAGCGCCAGATAGTGGAACTGCGTGGCACCGCTCATCACAGCGCCCGATCAAGGTGCAGGTAGCCGCCATCCACGCTTAGCCACTCACCGGTGGTATGCGATGCCCGCGATGAGAGTAAAAACACTACGGTGTTAGCAATCTCCTCCGGTGTGGTCATGCGCTGACCGAGCGGGATGCGCCGGGTAATTTTCGCCAGTTCGTGCTGCGGGTCCGCAAAGGTGCTAATCCAGCGTTCATACAGCGGCGTCATCACTTCGGCGGGCACCACGGCATTAACGCGCACGTGGCTGCTGCGTAGCGAGACTGCCCACTCGCGCGTCAGCGCCAGGATGGCACCTTTCGCCGCGCAGTAGCCGCTGGTGCCGCCCTGTCCGCTGAGGGCCGTTTTCGAGGCGATATTCACGATTGCGCCCTGGCTCTGCTCCAGCGCACGCTGGCATAGGTGCGTCATCTGGTAGTAGTGCAGCAGGTTCTTCTCCAGCGAGGCGACAAACGCACTGCGCCCCGCTTCCAGCCCTACGCCATCATTAACGCCGGCGTTGTTTACCAACCCGTCGAGGCGTCCGAACTGCTGATCTACGCGCTCAACCGCCTGCCGGCACTGCTGTTCATCACACAGATCGGCCAGTAAAACCTCCGTTTGCGGCTGCAGCTGGCGCACCTTCGCCAGCCACATCTCATCCGGCTGCGCGTTGGTGACGATCGCCGGAATGGCGCCCTCTTCCGCCAGCAGATGGGTGATGGCGGCGCCAATCCCCGAGCCGCCGCCAGTGACGATCACCACTTTATCCTGCAAAAACAGATTCATTATTCTCTCCTGTCAGGCCATATACCTGTGCCGCCGTGTTACCCCAGATGGCGGCCTGTTCGTCAGCGGACAGCGCACTGACCGCATCATCAATAAGCTGCGCCACCGCGTGGTACTCCGCCGCCAGCAGGCACACTGGCCAGTCCGAGCCAAACATCAGCCGCTGCGGACCAAAGCGCGCCAGCGCTTCCTCGATAAACGGCCGCAGCTGCGCGCTGTGCCAGGATCCGTGCGGCGCTTCGGTAACCAGCCCGGACAGCTTGCACACCACGTGTGGCAGGGCCGCCAGCGCCGCCACCTGTTCGCCCCAGACGCGGGCGCCACGGGCAATGTCCGGCTTACCGAGATGGTCGAGTACCAGCCAGTGACGATCGTGCTGCGCGGCAAACTGTGTCGTCTCCGCCAGATGCCGCCAGGTCACCAGCATCTCCCACACGTAGCGATGCTTCTGGAGCTGCCCGATGCCGCACGCCACGCGCGCCTGCTGTAACCAGGCTGCGGGATCCGCCTCATCCTGTACCAGATGCCGGAAGCCACGCAGCCGCGGATGCCGTAACGCGCTGAGCTGATCCCCCAGATCCGCCGCCGTAACATCGATCCAGCCCACCACCTGCGTATCTGCGTGCTGCTCCGCCCACTGCAACAGCTGGCGGGTTTCTGCCACACACTGCCGCGCCTGCACCGCAATCGAGCCCTGTAGCTGCCTTTGCGCCAGCAGCGGCGCCAGATCGTCCGGCAGATAATCCTGCTGCAGCCGCGTCATCGCCGCGTTAATCCACGGATAGTGCGCCGCCTCGTAGCGCCAGAAGTGTTGATGCGCGTCGATTCGCACCTTAAGCTCCCTGCGCGCGGTAGCGGTATCTCTCCCGGGAGGCCGGGTGCATTTCGATTGAGAAGCCGGGCGCCGTCGGTGGCATATAGGCGGCGCCGCGAATGTCGCACGGATGCAGGAAGTGCTCGTGCAGATGATCGACATACTCGATGACCCGGCCTTCGTGGCTGCCCGCGATACAGATAAAATCGATCATTGAGAGGTGCTGTACGTACTCGCACAGCCCTACGCCGCCCGCATGCGGGCACACCGGCAGCTGATATTTTGCCGCCATCAGCATCACCGCCAGTACCTCATTGACGCCACCCAGACGGCAGGCATCAATCTGCACGACATCAATCGCTTCCCGCATGATTAACTGCTTGAAGATTATCCGGTTCTGGCACATTTCACCGGTCGCTACCTTCACCGGTGCCACGCCGAGGCGGATGGTGCGGTGGCCTTCGATATCATCGGGACTGGTCGGCTCCTCAATAAACCACGGCTTCGCGAAGGCCAGTTTCTGCACCCAGTTCACCGCATCCTTCACTTCCCACACCTGGTTGGCGTCTATCATCAGGTGGCGATCCGGCCCCAGCACCTCACGCGCAATGCGCACGCGGCGAATATCATCTTCAAGGTCACGCCCGACCTTTAGCTTGATGTGGGAGAAACCGGCATCCACGGCCTGCTGACACAGGCGGCGCAGTTTGTCGTCGTCGTAGCCCAGCCAGCCGGCCGAGGTGGTGTAACAGGGATAACCGTGCTGCTCGAGCTGACGGATACGCGCGGCTTTGCCCGCCTGCTGCGCCGTCAGCAACGCCAGCGCCTCCTCCGGTGTGATGCAGTCGGTGAGGTAGCGGAAATCGATGCAGCGCACCAGCGCCTGCGGCGACATATCGGCCACCAGCCGCCACAGCGGCTTCTCTTCCGATTTTGCCCATAGATCCCACACGGCATTGACGACCGCGCCGGTCGCCAGGTGAATCGCCCCTTTATCAGGACCAATCCAGCGCAGCTGGCTGTCGCTGGTTATATCGCGCCAGAACTGCCCCATATCGGCGGTGATGCTCTCCAGCTGACGCCCGACAATCAGATGCTCCAGCGCGCGGATCGCCGCACAGCAGATCTCATTGCCGCGCCCGATGGTAAACGTCAGGCCGTGACCGCTGATCGCTGCATTATCGGTTTCGATAATGACATAGGCGGCGGAGTAGTCCGGGTCCGGGTTCATCGCGTCCGAACCATCAAGGTGTTCGGATGTGGGAAAGCGAATATCTTCCACGCGCAGTGCCGTGAGTCTGGTCATGCTTCGCTGCCCTCAGTGATTTGGCGCTGTTCGCCCAGCCCGGCAATGCCCAGGCGGATAACCTGTCCCGGCCGCAGATAGACCGGCGGTTTCTGCCCCATGCCGACGCCCGGCGGCGTGCCGGTAGAGATGACATCGCCTGGCTGCAGGCTCATAAACCGGCTGAGATAGCTGATGATGTGGGCAACGCTAAAGATCATGGTGCGGGTGTTACCGTTCTGGTAGCGCTTGCCGTCTACCTCCAGCCACAGATCCAGCTGCTGCGGATCGGCTATTTCATCGGCGGTCACCAGCCACGGGCCGATTGGCCCAAAGGTGTCGCAGCCTTTGCCCTTATCCCAGGTGCCGCCGCGCTCAATCTGGTATTCGCGTTCGGAGACATCATTCACCACGCAGTAACCCGCCACGTGTGAAAGCGCATCCTCTTCACGGATGTAGCTGCCACCTTTGCCGATCACCACGCCCAGCTCCACTTCCCAATCGGTTTTCACTGAGCCGCGCGGAATGCGCACCGCATCGTTCGGCCCCACCACCGCGCTGGTCCATTTGCTGAAGACCACCGGTTCTGACGGGATCTCCGCGCCGGTTTCGGCGGCGTGATCGGCGTAATTAAGACCAATGCAGATAAATTTGCCGATGCGCCCGACGCAGGCACCGATGCGCGGCTGGCCGCTGATAACCGGCAGTTCGTTGAGTGACAGCTGGCGCAGCTTATCCAGCGTTGAGGGCAGCAGCGTATCGCCGGCAATGTCATCGATATAGTGCGACAGATCGCGCAGCTCACCCTGTTGATCGACGATGGCCGGGCGCTCTTGCCCTGGCTCGCCCACACGTACTAATTTCATCCTTCACTCCTGTATCAGTTGCTCCAGCCGCCATCAATAATCTGTGCGGTACCGGTGGTATAAGCGCTGGCATCCGAGGCCAGATAGGCAGCCAGGCAGGCGATCTCCTCTGCCGTGCCGATACGGCCAATCGGCTGGCGCGCCACAAAGGCGTCATACACCTCGGCTTCGCTCCGTCCTTCGGCCTGCGCCTGCGCTGCAATACGCTGACGCAGCGACGGCGAATCCACCGTGCCGGGGCAGATCGCGTTGCAGCGAATGCCGTCACGAATGTAATCCGCTGCTACCGAGCGCGTCAGGCCGATCACCGCCGCTTTGGTGGCGCTGTAGGCAAAGCGGTTTGCCACGCCTTTCACGCTTGAAGCCACCGAGGACATATTGATGATTGAGCCGTGCTGCTGCTCCAGCATCGCCGGCAGAAATGCCTGAATCATGTGGAACATCGCGGTGACATTGAGATCAAGCGCAAACTGCCACTCCGCCTCACTGCACTGCAGCAAACTGCCGCTGTGCACCACGCCCGCGCAGTTGAACAGCGCATCCAGCGTGCCGATCTCCTGCGCCGCAGCCTGAATCGCCTGCCGATCGGTAACATCCAGCTGATAAGCACGGATACCAGGTAAATCGTGCAGTGCCGCAGTATTGATATCGCTGGCAATCACCTCTGCGCCCTGCTGCGCAAAATAGCGGGCGCTGGCAAAGCCAATGCCCTGCCCGGCGGCGGTGATCAGCACGCGTTTTCCGTGTAAATTCATTGCATCTCCTCTGGTTCAAAGATCTAATGGTCAGGCCAATAAGAGTGTGTTTTAACTCTGCGAGATGGCAAAATAACGCTGGCTACTTTGTCGCTGACGCATTACGTTTTATTGACAAATACGTAACATTGACAAGCGTTCTGACGTTTTTTTGTGCATCTGGTCACTTAATTTATTCGAACAGGTAGCTGTGCCATGCCGATAAAGAAGATGGAAAACCCCAGGCTTTACAGACAGATAGCTGACCAGCTCATCAAGCTTATCGACAACAATGAATTTCCTCCCGGTAGCCGTCTGCCAGCGGAGCGCGAACTGGCTGAACAGCTTCAGGTGAGTCGCGCTTCGGTACGCGAAGCATTAATCGCGCTGGAGGTGATTGGCTTAGTGGATGTGAAGGTGGGCAATGGGGTGATTGTGAAAGCGCGCCCGAGCAATCCGGAACCGGTAATGACCCAGGCTGGCCGCAATCAGTGGGTGGAAACGGACGATGAGTTAGGCATCAAACTGGACTTCTCCACTGAGCTGCCGCCCTTTTCATTGCTGCAGGCGCGTCGCCTGATTGAGCCGGAAGCCGCCGCACTCGCTGCCGTCCATGCCAGCGAAGAGGAGCTGGCGCTGATCCGCGCCGCCTACCAGCAGAACTGCGAGGATAACCGCGTGCAGTCGCGTACCCATCCTGGCGACCGTTTATTCCATATCCGCATCGCACAGGCGAGCGGTAATCCGGCCTATGGCTTTATCATCGGCCACCTGCTCGGCCATCGCTACGGCAGTATGTTCCGCATGTTGCAGGCGCACTATACGCCGAGCGATATGCCGGGCATTTCAGAGACCGAGCACCTCGCGATTCTCTCCGCGCTGGAGAAGCGCGATGCCAGAGCGGCCAGGGCGGCGATGAAGAAACATATCGATCGGGTGATTGCGACGTTTGAAGGGGTTTGTGAGTGATGTGAACTAAAGCGGGCAGTGTGAAGTAAGCCGTGGTTTATTAGTACGCTTCTCTCATCGCTAATCCGCTTAAGTTCTTTCTGGTGTTGCCGAAGCTCAGACAGCGTTTAATGTCTGATGAACCAGGAGATTTCTTTTGCCTGGCAATAGATGGAGTTCGTAATGATATCAGAACGGGTGGCGAGGCGGGCAATGGAATAGGCACAATCAAAAACTTATTCAATCGCTTCAATTTTAAAATTTTCGGAATAACGTTTACCGTTTATGGCACCTCTCTTTTTGAAGCTGTATTCAATACTGGGTGCAGGTCAGATCAGCTGTAGAGTGGAGGCATGGCCTTATAGAGTCGCCCACGGCGGGGGAACTTGAAATGAATAAAATGATAGCCACGACTTTACTGTGCTTAGTATCTGCGAAGGCGACAGCCGTGCAGGTGACGCTTACTGATGTTGAGCGTGTGGAGAATGGGAGATCTGCCCTATGCGTTTACACAGGGCATGACATAACCTGAACTATTGAGGTTCCAGCAAGCCAGAATTGCAAGGCGGCTATGACCTTTGATACTGATTAGAAAATTTTTAAGGCTTTTTTAGTACTATGATCAGCCATAAACTGTTAAATAATTCTCTTTTAATAATATTTACTGAGCAATAAATACGCGCTCGATCATCAATTCAAAAAAAACCTCTTCTTCATTGACACTAGGTGTAAGCCTTGCGGCTTCTGGTGTTGCAATTTCGTACTCTCTCCAATATGTGATTTACGTGAAAATCAACTCTTGTGAAGTAGAGATTGCTGATTAGAATACTCACTAACATAGTCTGAGAAGTGCATGTAGCCTAGCCTACGCCCTGTTATTGACAGCTTTTGCACTCAGGACTCACACCCTACTTAATAACATGTGAATAAAATTTTTTTAGCTATTTTGCATGTTCATAGACAAGAGCAGGAGTTGTGAGACAATGAAATTAAAAGATTTACGCAAAGACTATCTGAAATGAGGTTTAAAACTTTATGAGGTATCTATGAAAAGAAAAGCTGGAAAGCACGGCCATGCTTCCAGCTTAACCCGCACCAGAAGGTGCTATCAGTACAAGCGTTGTCCGTTGCCGAACTGCCTTACTGACGATCACGTCAAGGTCATTGTAATGGCAGCTTCGGTTCACTGTAAAGTCGCAAAAAGGAAAACCTATGCGATCAAAATCAGTTATCTATGACCGAAACGGCAAGCCTAAGCCCTACCTGATTCCTCTTATTTGGGTTTGCAGGGTAGCGTTAAGTAGCTTGTTCAAGTGGATGTTTGACCGCTACTTGCACTAACAATGTGGGGGCTTATAGCCCCCCTTTTCTGGAGAAAAGTAAATGTCCGAATTCTTAACTAATCTTATTATGAGTTTGGTTACGGGGGGATACATGGGGATAGTTGTATCGAAGGCGGTAGCGTTTTCGAACTTAAAAAAAGAAGCGCTACGTATTATACGGACTATAGATACCCTTGGCCCCAAAGGTAACTACTTTCACAATACAGAAAGAGTAAAAGAACTGCCTCTTTTAAGCTCCGAACTTTTGGGTTTGAAACACCAAGGGGCAGGGAGGGAGCTAATGCGTATCTTCAATGCAGTGAATAAGGAGATTTATACACCTTCAGAAGATCCTTCATTAAGAAGCAAAATTTTAGAAGAATCTCAAGTAACGGTTCGCAAACTCAAGCCCTCTAAGAAACCTTTGTTTAATCCTTTTGACTTAAGTCTGTAAAAAATCAATAGAAGCCATAAAGCCCGTTGGTGGTACTAACAACAAGGCAACGTAGCGACTTCATCAAATGTCCAGAGTGATTACACCTTATCAGGATAACCGTGTACCCTTGCGGGAGCGTGGCTGAATCGCTGGTAGAGCCTGCATTTCGTGTGCAGGTACGTTTACCACCTTTAACCTGTTTAAGGGCTGTACTTCGCCTCACATCGGGCTTAAATGCGTATGATCAAACTGTTCTTGGGAGATGTTTAAAGACGTATGCAGAGTATTCTGGCTTCAAGTTGATAGTGCTTGTTTGAGCCTGGTAACTACAAGCCGTCACATGCTGACATCCCAATTGCCACTGTTAACCATGACGGCAACATTTGGTCAGAAAACCCCTGATAAAACGTAGTCAAAACAGACCTGATAAATTAGTCTAGTTTGATGATTTTAAAGGATTTTTCAGAGTGGTGCCGGAGACAGGAGTCGAACCTGCGACCTTCGCATTACGAATGCGCTGCTCTACCAACTGAGCTACACCGGCATTGAGGCGGGAACTGCGGGGAGTAACATAAAAAAATCGTGCGGCTGAGTCAAGCCAGTGCGGATTAAGTGCTGTGTTTTTCAGCACTTCCGGTGGCATTGCGCCTGTGTGGCAGCAAAAAAAAAGGCGAGGCCGCAGCCTCGCCAAAAACGTGCTGGCCTCAATCGTAATAAGGAAGCTTACGATCGACACCGTTGATATTGACCAGCACAAAGCCCGAAGGGGCCGTTTTATTGGTTGGCGTACCTGCCGCCGTCGCGACGGTAAGTACGCCTTTCTCATTGGCACCAATGCCCGCGACACCATTGTGCATGCCAAAGCGTGCGGCGGGTTTCAACGTGCCCATTTTGGTGGTATCGGTCACCACCGAAAAATCGGTCTGGAACAGCGAGCAGGAACCCGCCTCGAACCGCGTCGGACCGGTGGTTTTCAGGTTAATCAGCGTATCGCCACTGTTGGCGCGCAGTTTCACCCATACCACCGCATACGTGGTACCCACCCGGCTGTAGCGCATATCCAGTACTGCGGGTTGCCCCATGTGGTAGGCATCTGCCCAGACGGTCTCCAGCCGCTGCAGGTTGATAAAGGTTCTGCCCGTCCCCGCCACGTTGACCGGCGAAGCTGCCGTACCGGTTGGCTGCGTCGCATCAGCTTTACCAATCAGCTCCATCACCCACTGCTGATTCGCCACCGGGAAGAACAGCTGCCCCAGGCGATACCAGTTGTCGGTATCGGTATTATTGGTAACCTTATGCCCGCTGTAGTAACCCGCGCGGAATGAACCGGTGATCAGCGTACCGTGATGCTCTTCACGGCGGTAACCGTAATCAAAGGTTGAGAGCCAGCGCGTGCCAGCCAGATCGTTGGAGATCCTGGCCCCCGACTGCAGGCCGATCTGGCGCATGATAACGCGCGCGTTATTGAGGTTGAGCGGCGTACCGCAATCCTCAATGTTCAGCGTATCGATGCTCCAGGCCCCATCAGAGAGATCGCCCGGATTACGCGTATGCTCAATCCAGACGTTGCGGATAATCCCCTGTGTGGTGCGGGGAATATAGAGCGTGGCATCGCCGTAACCGGTCTGGAAGTTACAGTTACAGATCTCAATCGCGGTGGAGTGGTCCCACTTACCGTTCGGCGAGTTTGACCAGCCAATATCAAACACGCGCCCGTAGGTCCACAGGGTATAAATTTGCTCAAACTTACTGTCGAGGGTATCCAGCGCTTTGATCACGGTGCCGCCGCTATTTTGCGCGCGGAAACAGTAGATATTTAACGTGGTGCCTTCGATGCAGGTGTTTTCGAAGAAGGGCTGCGCGTTGGTGCAGAGATCGGGGGTAATGGTATTTTTGTTGGTGGTGACGTCGGCGGACGACTGACCGTGCCAGGTGATGCCTTTGATCGCGGTACGACGCGCCTTCACCTTGAATACCGTATCGGCACTCTTGTTGGAGATAATAGTCGTGCGCGGCAGCGAACCCAGATCCACATCATCCCCCTGTAAGCCGAAGAAGGCGATTTCAGTGGCGCTGATATCGATGGGGTTAATCAGGAACTTGCCCCCCGGGAAGCGTACCGGCAGGTCGCGAATGTTGCCGCTGTAGTTTTGCGTCCACGCCAGCATGCGGGTGAATGCGTCGGTATCATTGGCGTAACCGTCACCTTTAGCACCGAAGTGGTACACGTTGAGATCTGCGGGATCGTTAATGACACGTTTCCAGTAGAACCCGTTCCCGACCGCCAGCGTACCGCCGTCATCGGCTGCCGTGGTGGAGCCGATAAAACCGGTAAAATCACCGCCGCCGCGGAAGTTGGAGTCCGCGTTATAGCGGCGTAAAAACGCCAGGTCGCCGTTTTTAGCAGGTGCAGTGGTACGCAGTTCAGCGAAAGAGTTAACTTCGATCATTTTAGCCTCCTCGGCCTTTCAGGTTTGCAATACAAAGCGAGAGAACAGCGTTACCGCGCCGGCTGGCTGCAGTGCTGGTCCCAGAGGTCGTTGTGGTTGTTAATGGCGCGCACGGTACGAATGTCCATGCGTTCGGCGTCATTGCCGTGGGTGTAAATCGGGGAGAAAAGCGTACAGGCAGAGTCGATAACGACAGGTGCCTCAGGGTTGGTGATATTTGGACCGCTGCAGCTTGTCACGAGCGGCAGCATCATCAAGATTACTGTTGCTGGTTTCCACACGTTTGGCCTCCTCACGCAGCTGCTGCTGCTGCTGATTAACCGCTACCGCCTGGGCCGCGGTCTTCTCGGCGTTTACGCGATCGGCTCTGGCCTGCTGCTGCACCTTGCCAATCTTTTTGCCGCCAAAATAGCTGGCCGCCAGCGCGGCAAGCACCCCGCCGATAGCTGCCAGCCAGTGCCAGCTGCCGCCGAGCAGTGAAAGAAGAAAGCTCATGGTTTTGCCTCCAGCACTTTTTTCTGTTCAGCAAGGCTTTTCTGCCGGACAAACTGCGCCAGCACGCCCATCGCCACCATAAAGGCGCCGATCATGCCGAGGTAGTTATGCGGCAGAATATCTTTGACGTCCTGGGGCAGCGCGGTCCATGCATCCAGCGCCGATGAGGGGAACGACTGTACCCAGGCGCTGAGCATCGATCCCAGCGAAGCCAGCCACACTGACCAGGTTCTGAATAACAGCCGCGCATGTTTAACAAACTCCAGTGTGGTAAAGCGCTGCAGCAGCAGTACCAGGATGATTGCTGCCAGCACGGCGATAATGAACAGCAGCCATTTCATGTTCATAACAGCCCCCGATAGATGTCGTAGGTGCCGCTGCGCATCGCTTCCGCATGGCGCCGCGCGCGTCCGGCGGTCTGCTTCGCCCACAGGCTATCCAGCATAGCGTTGGCGGCCGCATCATAATCACCCTGCGTGACGGCGGTCAGCATGCTGCGGAACATAGCCAGACCATCAACACCCATCTGGTACGCCATGCTGATCAGCACATCACAGCGCGCCTCGTTGCATTTACTCAGTGCCAGCCGGACCAGCTCCCGCTGGTTCATCTCCTGCACTTTTTTTTCCACGATGCACTGCTTCCACACATCGCCGACGCGGCGTGGCACCTGAAAGATGTAATTACTGAGTGAAGCGCCCTTCGGCCCGATGCGAATACCGCCCGCAACGGTAGGAAATCCCTGGGTATCCAGGTAAGGCGCTTCGCGATACCCCTCTTCAAAATTCAGAATGGCAATAATCTGGCTCATATCCTTACTCCTTTAACGGGCGAAACTGTCTGAAAATGGCGGCGTAAATAACCCAAACACTTAAAGCCCCCTGATCGTTCCCGCATCGGGCGTCACGCCAGCAAAGCGCAACGCTCAAGCAAGATTAAACAGTGAGCAGAAATGAAACGTTCCGTTCAGAACTGGGGGAGTGATAAAGAGGATTTAGCGCACGGCGTACAGATGAACGTGGGGCAAACAGCAGTTATCGAAACTTGCGCTCTCTGCGTCAACCCGGGTGGGTGCCAGTACAGCGCGGTCCACGCGTGAGCGGATTTCTCGCTGACAGATGCGCTCGGCGGTGCGCAGATTTACGTCGTCACACTCAATACCTAATGCGTTATCAATGCTGCGCTTCAGGCGGCTGAGCGACTGGCGTCGCCGGTGGCGACGGGTGCGTGCATTCCCTGTGAAGACTGACTTGCCATATTGAATAATCGCCATAACTCCTCCTGTGAATGAGTTTTTGGCGATGGGGTGGCGAACGCGGCGTTCCGGCAAGGGCCGAAGCATCCGTGGTGCCACTGAAATCACTCGCAATCGGCTCGCCCGGCCGTTAAATAACGGCCAGGAGAAAGCAGAGAGAAATGAAGGCAGAGGACAACTGATGACGCTGCAAGATGCGTTTCCACCCCATCCCAAAATCCACTGACTTTGGGTGGGTTGTCTCGCGCTTGTGCAGCGCCTCAATTGTTTAAGAGCGGGCTCATCCATGAGCAGTGATGTTGTCCATCCATGGTCAAATTATTAACAGGTTCTAATGCATTGGCAAACACCAATGGTTAATTTTTTATTTACCATCAGTTAAATTTATGATTTCAGCTAAATTATTTTTTTGACTGCCTGTCGCATTTCGCGGTCAGCCAAGAATCTGGTAATCGCGTGCCTGGCTCATGATGACACGTGCAATCACCTGCAGTGATGCCGCTTCGTCCAGCGTCAGATACCAGGTTTCATAACGCTTGTTGTCGGAGATCACCGCCACCTTCTTATGCTGGAGCTGCAGCCGCTTAAGGTAGAGCTGGTTATCCAGAGTAAACAGGTAGATACCGTCACCGTCGAAGCAGTGTACGCTGATATCGACAAACAGCTGATCGCGCGGCGCAAAGGTGCCCGCCATGGAGTCGCTGTTGAGCGCAATTAAGCGAATATTTTTTGCCGGCCGGCCGTTAAACAGCACGCGCGCCTCATCCAGACCATATTCAATCGCCTGAATGGTCTCCACCAGTTCGTCGCGCGCAGCAATGCCGTGGGCGCTGCGCTGCCCAATATCCAGGCTCTCCACGCGGAACATGTGCTGGGGATCGACCAACGGTTGCTGGCCGAGCGCCGCATCCGGTTTCTCCATCCCGAACTGCAACCACTCTACGCGTACATCTAACAGCTGGCTGAGCGCCAGCAAGTTGTTATCATCCGGAATTGATTGGGCGTTAAACCACTTCCACACCCCCGGCGTTGAAATCCTGCATCCCCTTTTCTGCAGTGCCTGTGCAACCTGTTTGTTCCGTCCATGTCCGACAATTCCCGCGCTATCGCATGCGGCAATCAGCCTGGCAGTAAAAGCTTGTCTCGTACTCTCTTTTTTAACCATCAGTTAATAGTCTGCCATCAGTAAAAGACTGAATGTTATTTTCGTTTTTGCTACCAGTTCATTTTATATTACCGCCAGTTTACTACCCAACCGCTTTTATCAATAAAGCTGGACGATCATTATCCTCTTCGGTCTGGTGGAAACCAGTATTGAATACCTGACAGCTTGTTCTGACAGGGGTTTTCAGGATTGTTCTGTAGCGTCGGGCCGCACGCCTACAGGAAAAAATGGGTGAAAAGCGGCATACGCGCCATTAATGACAGTAATAAATCAAAAAGCTCTGGAAATAAGTGGATCGAAAGCCAAAAAATGGGCATCGCTGACGATGCCCATTGTTATGCGGGAGAGAAAATTAACGGCGCAGCGTATCGTCGCCCCAGCCAATCCATTTATAGGTGGTGAGCGCTTCCAGCCCCATCGGCCCGCGCGCGTGCAGTTTTTGCGTGCTGACCGCGACCTCAGCGCCCAGACCAAACTGGCCGCCGTCGGTGAAGCGCGTGCTGGCGTTAACGTATACCGCGGAGGAATCAACCTGGTTTACAAAGCGGTTTGCGTTGCGGATGCTGCGCGTCAGAATGCCATCCGAGTGCTGCGTGCCGTGCTCGCGGATATGCGTGATGGCTTCATCGATATCCGCCACCAGCTTGACGTTGAGATCGTTCGACAGCCACTCGTCGTTGTAATTCTCCGCCTGCACCGCCACCACGCTGGCAGGCCCGTTTTGCAGCAGCGCCAGTATATTGGCGTCGGCATGCAGGGGAATATTTTCCTGTGCCATGCGTTGCAGGAAAGCCGGGATGAAACGATCCGCCTGATCGCGATGGATCAGCAGCGTCTCCAGCGAATTACAGGCGCTCGGCCGCTGCTTTTTGGCGTTAACGATCACCTCCAGTGCCGCTTCGGTCTCCATGGTTTCATCCAGATAGAGATGGCATACGCCGATACCGCCGGTGATCACCGGGATAGTTGAATTTTCACGGCACAGCTTGTGCAGCCCCGCGCCGCCGCGTGGGATCAGCATATCGACATAGCGATCCAGCTTCAGCAGCTGATTAACCAGTTCACGATCCGGATTCTCAATCGCCTGTACTGCGCCCGCCGGTAAGCCATGTTTCGCCAGCGCGTTCTGGATGACGCCTACCGTCGCCGCATTGGTGCGCCAGGTCTCTTTACCGCCGCGCAGAATCGCTGCGTTGCCGGTTTTCAGGCACAGCGAGGCAATATCCACGGTGACATTTGGCCGCGCTTCATAAATCACGCCAATCACGCCCAACGGCACCCGACGCCGCTCGATGCGCAGGCCGCTATCCAGCATCCCGCCGTCAATGAGCTGACCGACCGGATCGGCCAGGCGACACACCTGGCGCACATCATTCGCAATACCTTCAAGGCGCTGTGGCGTTAGCGTCAGGCGATCAAGCAGCGCAACGCTCATGCTATTCTGGCGCGCATCGGCCAGATCCTGCTCATTGGCGGCAAGGATCGCCGCGCTCTCTGCTTCCAGCTGCTCAGCGATAGTCAGCAGGACCTGATTTTTTTGTTCGGTAGAGAGCTCCGCCAGTTTGTACGACGCAGCACGCGCCGCTTTCCCCATCTCTTCTAACATTATCTGCTCCTTAGCTGACGATCATGTCGTCACGGTGCACCGCTACCGGGCCATATTCATACCCGAGAATGTCACCAATTTCCTGACTGTGATGGCCGGCAATCATGCGCATCGCATCGCTGTTATAGCGCGTGACGCCATGCGCAATGTCGCGCCCCTGCAGGTTACGGATGCGGATTACCTCGCCACGCGAAAAGTTGCCCTGTACTTCACGCACCCCTTTCGGCAGCAGCGAGCTGCCACGTTCCAGCACGGCGGCGAGTGCGCCATCATCGATGGTGATCTCACCCGCCGGCGGTGCGCCAAAGATCCAGCGCTTGCGGTTCTCCAGCGGTGACTGCTGCGCATGAAAACGCGTGCCGACCGGTTTTCCGTTCAGCACATCGCCGATGACGTCCGGACGGCTGCCGGCAGCAATAATCACCTCAATGCCCGCGCGGCAGGCGACATCAGCCGCCTGTAACTTGGTTGCCATGCCGCCGGTGCCCAGACCGGAGACACTGCCGCCAGCCAGGGTGCGCAGCGCATCATCAATCTGGTGCACATCGCTGATGAGTTCCGCCTCCGGATTGGTGCGCGGATCGGCTGTGAACAGCCCTTGCTGATCGGTCAGCAGCAGCAGTTTGTCGGCCCCGCCAAGCATGGCGGCCAGCGCTGACAGGTTATCGTTATCACCCACTTTGATTTCTGCCGTCGCTACCGCGTCGTTTTCGTTAATCACCGGCACAATGTGGTTGTCGAGCAGCGCACGGAGCATATCGCGCGCGTAGAGGAAGCGTTCACGGTCCTCCATATCGGCGCGCGTCAGCAGCATCTGTCCGATATGAATGCCATAGATAGAGAACAGTTGTTCCCACAGCTGGATCAGGCGGCTCTGCCCCACCGCAGCCAGCAGCTGCTTTGAGGCGATGGTCGGTGGCAGTTCGGGGTAGCCCAGGTGTTCGCGCCCGGCGGCAATCGCGCCAGAGGTAACGATAACAATGCGATGGCCTGCCGCGTGCAGTTGTGCACACTGACGAACCAGCTCCACCATGTGCGCCCGATTTAGCCGGCGTGAACCGCCGGTAAGGACGCTGGTCCCCAATTTGACCACCAGGGTCTGACTGCCACTCATGTTTTTCCTGCCATGTAAGAAAAAAATCTGCGAACGGACGTTTTATCAGGAGTCAGCAAGGAAGCCAACAGCAGCAAGGGGAAAAGCACGAAAATCCCCGGACAGTGCGGTAGACCAAAAGTTCGCGATTAACAAGAAAACAGAAAAACTGTCATAAAAAGTTCATCGCCAATCGGTAAAAAGTCCCCTGTTTTACAAACCCTTTCACGGGTACAACAAATTTTACTCATTGGGATTGATAGCAAATGAAGAAGAGCACACTGGCATTGGTTGTTTCCGCGCTGGCACTGGCCTCCACTGCACAAGCCGCTGAAGTTTATAATAAAGACGGTAACAAGCTGGATCTGTACGGTCGCGTTAAAGGCATGCACTACTTCAGTGATAACCCGGGTGCTGACGGCGACAAAACCTATATTCGTTTAGGCTTCAAGGGCCAGACGCAGATTAACGACCTGATGACCGGTTACGGCCAGTGGGAGTACCAGTTCCAGGGCAACCGCGCAGAGACTAACACCGATGCCAATATCGGCAACAAAACCCGTCTGGGCTTTGCCGGTCTGAAGTTCGGCAACTATGGCTCAATCGACTACGGCCGTAACTACGGCGTGGTCTACGATGTTCTCGCCTGGACCGACGTCCTGCCAGAGTTTGGTGGCGACAGCGCCTACACGGATACCTATATGCTGGGCCGTACGTCTGGCGTGGCAACTTACCGTAACAGCAACTTCTTTGGTCTGGTAGATGGCCTGCGCTTTGCGCTGCAGTATCAGGGCAAAAATGACGCCACCAGCGCCAACGGTCGTTCAGAGACGGGTAAACAGAACGGCGACGGTTACGGTGCGTCACTCGGTTATAGCCTTGGCGATACCGGCATCAGTCTGATGAGCGCCATCTCCTCTGCCGATCGCACCAACTCGCAGGATACGGCGGGCCGTCTGGGCAGCGGTGAGAGAGCCGAAGCCTGGGGCGCCGGCATTAAATATGACGCGAACAGCATCTACCTGGCCTCAACCTACTCTGAAACCCGCAACATGACGCCAATCACCGGCGGCGTGGCGAATAAAACGCAGAACGTTGAAGTGGTTGCACAGTACCAGTTTGATTTCGGTCTGCGTCCGTCTCTGGGCTATGTTCAGAGCAAAGGTAAAGACATTGAAGGTATTGGCGATGCGGATATCGTGAAATACGTTGATGTGGCGATGACTTACTACTTCAACAAGAATATGTCAGCCATGGTTGACTACAAAATTAACCAGCTGGATGACAACAACCCGTTAGGCATCAATAACGATGATGTCGTGGCGGTTGGTCTGACGTATCAGTTCTGATATACGCAAAGTTGCGTATCGCGGATTGATTTACCCCCTGTGTCTGTAAACAAAGAGCCGGCTCATCACCGGCTCTTTTTTATTGGGGGCCAGAAGCGGGCTATTACGCGCTCAGTTTGACCGGCTCTTCTTTAAATCCGGCGGCGGGTTTGAGATCCAGCTTCTGCTCATGCAGCATGGCTTTCAGGCGTTCATGGAAATTACGCAGCGTGCTTTCCACTTTTTCGTTGTTCTCTTTGCCTTTAATGGTCGCAACGCCCCAGTCACCGTCTTTATCAAACAGACCGAAGTGATATTCATACGTAAAGTGATCTTCATACGCTTCCAGCGTCATCCACCAGCCCCAGAACTCACGGCTCTCCGGCGCGGGTTTGACGTTGACGCAGGCGGCAAGGCAATCAAAGAAGAAACGCGTCTCTTCGCATTTTCCTTCGCGGATATACGGCCCCAGTTCGGTGAAGCGCTTAAGCAGGCGACTACGGGGGTGACCACTCGGTAACGTCATGCTAATTCTCTCCCTCAAAATAACCGTAAAAAACTTAGCGCTGCGCTAAACGAGCGCAGCGTGCACTTTCCCGGCTATAAGTTGTAGCAGAGCTTTGTATTTTTGCCAGTCAAACCTGCAACTGTTTCGCCAGCCAGTCACAAATCTGATTGAGGGCCTTCTCAAAGCTGGCGAACACCGGCGTGCCCGGAATCGCCAGGGTTTTACCCTGGGCCGATGAACTGGCAATCAGTTGCGCCTCCTCTTCCGGACTAAAGAGATCGTTCGGCCAGTAAGCCGCCAGCATGGGCACCGGCGTACGGCGCCCTAACAGACCCTGCACCTTAAGCGAGTAGCGATTGAGCTCGGTGCGCAGGTTCGTGTCCGATGTCACCGCCATCCCCAGCCGGCTTGCCAGCATGTCCATATACATATCCGGCAGTTGCTGCTGGCGCTGCGCATCGACAAAGACGCTGTGCACCATCGGCCCAAGGTTAGCCACCGCCCGCAGGCGTGGTACTTCCAGATACGCCAGCCGCGTCGCGACGTTGGCCCCAAAACGGTAGCCAAACAGCGCCACGCGGGTGTGGTCAATCCACGGCACATTACTCAGTTCACGCAGCACCTGCTGATGCAACTGGCTGGTGTCCTGGTTCAGCGTCCATTTGCTGCTGAAGCCAACCGATGGCATATCCAGCGTCAGCATGGCGATACCGCGCGGGGCGAGGTAGTCGTGGAACAGGCGATAGTGATCGCTCTGCAGGGAGTCGAGCCCACCGCACAGCAGCACCGTCGGATACGGGGCCTGTGCCTGGGCGGGCATGTGCAGAAAGCCGGTTACCGGGCTGCCGCCGCTGATGGGAAAGGTCAGCGATTTGAGTTCACCGGGCAGGCGCTGCGTGGCCTCTTCATAAGCGCGATTCGCCAGCACCTGCGCCTGGTCAGCCAGCTCGTCGCCTTTAATATATGGATAGGCCGCCAGACTGAAGAGATTGGCGGCGTGCAGCCACTGCTGACCGGCCTCATCGTGGTTCTCATTTTGCAGCGCTTTTTGCTGCCACAGCGCCGCCTGCTTTGACCACTCGTAGTTCCAGTTACCGCCGCGGTAGCCAATGACCGTATCGAGCAGCGTCTCATCCGTATGTTCAAACTGGCTGATGGCGATGCGCGCCAGTACTTCACTGATCTCCTGCGGCGAGAGACCGCGCCACGCCCACAGCAGCTTATTCAGCATGCGATACCAGCTGCGCTGCGTATCACCTTCAAGCGCATTGTGTACCTGCGCCGGCTGATGATGCTGACGACGCACCAGAGAAGAGGTTTCAGGGTGTTTGAAGCGGGGCTTGAAGAGTTCTTCGCTGAGGTTTTTCCCGGCCATGTTAGAGGTCTCCTGCGGCAGACGCGGCAATGGCTAAGAGTGTACTGCACGCAGGTGACGGGCGCGAGGCGCAAAAAGCACAACGCCCGGCATAACCGGGCGTTGTTTGCAATATATCAATTAATTTTTAACAATCGGCGGGATGTACACCACGCCCATATCCCACGGCTGTTCAATCCAGGTGTTCTGCGGAATATCAACGATGTAATCGTCAACCAGCGCACGGCCCGCAGGCTTAGCGAAGATGGTGCAGAAACGCGCTTTTGGATACATGTCGCGAATCGCCTGCGCAGTACCGCCGGTATCCACCAGATCATCAATAACAATGAAGCCTTCACCGTCGCCCTCTGCACGCTTCAGCACTTTCATTTCGCGCTGGTGATCGTGATCGTAGCTGGAGATGCACACCGTATCAACGTAGCGAATACCCAGTTCACGCGCCAGCAGCGATGCCGGAACCAGACCACCGCGGCTGACCGCGATGATACCTTTCCACTGTTCCACAGGAAGCAGGCGCTGGGCCAGTTTACGGGCATGAATCTGCAACATGTCCCAGGTAACGACGTATTTTTCGCTCATAAAAGGAATCCCGGCCAATAAAATTGGCTTAAAAATATGCAAGGGGGAAAAGGTTGCGCGAGATTATAAGGATCTGACGCGTTAAAAACCAGCACCCGTCACACTGGTTGCAGGTTTTTAACGCGCCCGATGACGCACCCGGCGATAAACAGTGATATTCTCTGGCCCATCACGTCAGATGTGCTGACGGCGATCTTTCACTGGAAACCCGCGTGTGAGCGGTATGTCCGCCGCGCTGACACAGGAGACGCGTTGTGTCTGAATTGTCTCAACTTTCCCCGCAGCCGCTGTGGGATATCTTCGCAAAAATCTGTTCGATTCCGCACCCTTCTTACCATGAAGAAGCGCTGGCCGAATATGTCGTTGGCTGGGCAAAAGAGCAAGGTTTCTGGGTAGAGCGCGATCGGGTTGGCAACATCCTGATTCGTAAACCTGCGACCGCAGGTATGGAAAACCGTACCCCGGTGGCGCTGCAGGCGCACCTTGATATGGTGCCGCAGAAGAACAGTGACACGGTACACGACTTCACCAAAGATCCTATCCAGCCTTACGTTGATGGCGAGTGGGTGAAAGCGCGCGGCACCACGCTGGGTGCCGACAATGGCATCGGTATGGCGTCTGCGCTGGCGGTGCTGGCTGACAACACGCTGACGCACGGTCCGCTGGAAGTGCTGCTGACCATGACCGAAGAGTCGGGAATGGATGGCGCGTTTGGCCTGCAGCCAGACTGGCTCCAGGCAGATATCCTGATCAACACCGACTCGGAAGAGGAAGGTGAGATCTACATGGCTGCGCCGGCGGTATCGACTTCATCACCACCCTGCCGCTGCAGCGTGAAGCAGTGCCCGCTAACTTTGAAACCCTGAAGCTGACGCTGAAAGGCCTGAAGGGCGGTCACTCCGGCGCAGACATTCATCTGGGCCTGGGCAACGCCAACAAACTGCTGGCGCGTTTCTTTGCGGCGCACGCTGCCGAGCTGGATATCCGCCTGATCGAATTCACCGGCGGTACGCTGCGTAACGCGATTCCACGTGAAGCGTTCGCGACGCTGGCGATCGACAGCCATAAAGTGGATGCGCTGAAATCGGCTGCCGCCCATTTCCAGGCTACGCTGCAGAATGAGCTGGGCGTTAAAGAGAAGAACGTAAGCGTGCTGAGCGAGCCGCTGGCGCATCAGGGCCAGGCGCTGACCGCTGACAGTCGCGATCGCTTCATTAACCTGCTGAACAGCACGCCAAATGGCGTGATTCGTAACTCCGACGTGGCAAAAGGCGTAGTTGAAACTTCGCTTAACGTTGGCGTAGTGACGATGGAGCAGGACCATGCAGAGATCATCTGCCTGATCCGTTCTCTGATCGATACCGGTAAAGATTGGGTTGTCGAGACGCTGACCTCACTGGGTGCACTGGCTGGCGCACAGACGGCACCGAAAGGTGGCTACCCTGGCTGGCAGCCGGACGCGGATTCGCCGATTATGGCGCTGACGCGTAAGACTTACGAAGCGCTGTTTGGCAAAACGCCGAACATTCAGGTGATTCACGCCGGTCTGGAGTGCGGTCTGTTCAAGAAGCCCTATCCGAACATGGATATGGTCTCTATCGGACCAACCATCACCGGTCCACACTCGCCGGATGAGCAGGTCCATATTGAGAGCGTCGGTCTGTACTGGAAACTGCTGACCGCCCTGCTGAACGTGGTACCGGAAAAAGCGTAAGGCCGCGTAGTTAAGCGATCGCTGGCCAGCAATGGCGGCCGTTCCACCCTCTGACGTGGTGGAACGGCCTCACCACGCTGGCCGCTACAGCCCCAGCAGCAGCTGGCGCTCCAGCTGCGGGTTCATCAGGGTGACGTGCAATCCCACCAGCCGCACTCCGCGCCCGGCGCGACGCTCATCCCAGCTTTTACGCGCCACCGCAATCATGTCCTCTTTATTCAGCACCGGCCATACATGCTCCTGCGTGGTTTGCTGGAAGTCATTGAACTTGAGCTTTACGCCCTGGCGGGCAATCTGCTTGTCCGGACGAATCAGCGTCAGCCGGCGATCCAGCTCCGCATAGAGGAAATCGATAATTTCCAGACACTGCTCCCACTGGTGAATGTCCTCCATCAGCGTCCGCTCCACGCCCAGTGATTTACGCTCGCGCTCAACAATGACATCACGATCGTCAATGCCGTTGCTGCGCTCCCACAGCACGCGGCCAAATTTACCAAAGCGCTTCAGGAGCTGTGCCAGATCGGCCCGCTGTACATCGGCGCAGGTGTGCATGCCCATCTCCTCCAGCTTTTTGGTCGCGACTTTGCCCACGCCAGGGATCTTACTCAGCGGCAGCGTCAGCAGAAAATCCGGCATCGCCTGGGGCGTGATAACGTACTGGCCGTTGGGCTTGTTGAGATCGGAGGCGATCTTGGCGAGAAATTTAATCGGCGCGATGCCGGCAGAGGCGGTCAGCCCGGTTTCGCGTTCGATATCCGCCCGTATCGCCTGCGCCATCAGCGTGGCGGAGCCCTGGCAGTGCGGGCTGTCGGTGACATCCAGATAGGCTTCGTCTAACGAAAGGGGTTCGATAAAGGGGGTATAGCGCGTAAAGATCTCGCGGATCTGGCGTGATGCCTCTTTATACGCATCAAACCGGCCAGGCAACAGACGCAGATGAGGACATAAGCGCAGTGCGGTTGCGGTGGGCATTGCGCTGCGCACGCCATATTTGCGCGCCGGATAGTTAGCCGTGCTGATCACTCCGCGCTGCACGCGGCTGCCCCCAATGGCAATGGGAATATCACGTAACGAAGGATCATCGCGCATCTCAACCGCTGCAAAAAAGCAGTCCATATCAACGTGAATGATTTTGCGCATATGCCCTCCGAAACACTGGATAAGTATACAGCAGCAAACTGCTTCGGCAATAATTGTTGCGAGCCGGATTAAAGTTTACAAATTTGTCGTCGTATTCTCTTTAAGAATGCGCCATTTTCCCGGACTCCGGCTTGATTAAAAGCCAGACAATGATAATGTTGCGCTGCGGTAGCGGATATTTCCGATAATGCAATACAGCGACGCGCTGCGTCAGAGTTCCTCTTCACTTCAAGGTACACACAGAATGGGCAGAATCGCATTATTGCTTGCGATGATTCTTATGCCGGCCCTTAGCTGGGCAATCAATCCTGAGTCGACACAACCGCTGGCTCCGGTGAGCAAAGAGTTAAAGAAACAATTACTTGGCACACCTGTTTTTATTCAGATCTTCAAGGAAGAGCGTACGCTGGAACTGTACGGCAAAATCGGTAATGAATTCCGTCTGCTGGATAGCTATCGCATTTGTAATTTTTCCGGCGGATTAGGTCCTAAACGTCGTCAGGGCGATTTTAAAAGTCCGGAAGGCTTTTATAACGTGAAGCAGAGCCAGTTAAAGCCGGATAGCCGTTTTTATCGCGCAATTAATACCGGTTTCCCGAATCAGTACGATCGTGCCAAAGGCTATAACGGTAACTATCTGATGATTCACGGCGATTGTGTCTCCGTGGGCTGCTACGCCATGACTAATGCATCGATGGATGAGATCTTTACCTACGTGAATGCCGCGCTGCGCAATGGCCAGCAGGACGTGCAGGTTAACATCTATCCGTTCCGCATGACCGAGAGCAACATGCAGCGTCACCGCTACTCAACGTACATCAACTTCTGGCGTGAACTGCAGCCGGGCTATGCGTACTTTGCGAAGTACCGCGTGCCGCCAACGGTGAATGTGACGGCTACCGGTCAGTATGCGGTAAATAACACGCCGGTGATGAGCACACCTGACGCGGCCTCAAAATCATTCCTCGCGCTCACCCAGACAAAATAGTGCCCACTCGCCTGGCGCTATGCGGTGCCAGGTCTCATTGCCGGTCAGCGGCTGGGTGGCGACGACCGTGACCACATCTTTGGGTGTGGTCTGCTGCAGGAAATCAATCTCCACATCCTGATCAAGCAACTTCGCCTTACCAAACGGCGCCCGGCGCGTAATCCAGTACAGATTGGTTGAGCAGAACGCCATCAGGTAGCGGCCGTCCGACAGCAGCATGTTAAAGACGCCCTTCTCGCGCATCTCTGCCGCCAGCTCTGCTATATAGCGAAACACCGCCGGCCAGTTGCCTGGCGTACGCGGATAACGCTCAGCCAGCTTATGCAAGATCCAGCAAAATGCTTTTTCGCTATCGGTCTCTCCGACCGGACGGAAGTGGCCGGTCTCCAGCTGACGATAGCCTTTCAGTTGCCCGTTGTGAGCGTACGTCCAGTTGCGCCCCCACAGCTCACGGGTAAACGGATGGGTATTTTCCAGCGACACCTGGCCGCGGTTCGCCTGGCGGATATGTGCCACCACCGAGTGCGACTTGATGGGATACTCCTGCACCAGGCGGGCGATGGGTGAGTTAAAACTCGGCAGCGGATCTTTGAATGTGCGGCAGCCTTTATCTTCATAAAAGGTGATGCCCCAGCCATCTTTGTGCGGCCCGGTTCCACCGCCACGCTGCACCAGACCGGTAAAACTGAAACAGATGTCCGTAGGGACATTGGCGCTCATCCCGAGCAATTCGCACATAGCAACCGCCTTATCAGAACCTCCCGCCGCTGCGGGAGGAGCACGTCACGCTTTAACCATCTCTTTTTCAACCAGCAGCATCAGGATGTGGATCACTTTGATGTGAATCTCCTGAATGCGATCGGCGTAGCCAAAGTGCGGTACGCGAATCTCGATATCCGCAGTGCCAGCCATTTTGCCGCCATCTTTACCGGTCAGGGTGATCACCTTCATACCCTTCGCACGTGCGGCCTCTACCGCTTTAATGATATTAGCGGAGTTACCGGACGTAGAGAGACCGAGCAGCACATCCCCTTCACGACCGACCGCTTCGATATAGCGTGAGAAGACATAGTCGTAGCCAAAGTCGTTACTGACGCAGGAGAGATGGCTGACATCGGAGATAGCAATGGCCGGATAACCCGGACGGTTTTCGCGGTAGCGCCCCGTCAGCTCTTCGGCGAAGTGCATGGCATCACAGTGTGAGCCACCGTTACCGCAGGAGAGGACTTTGCCGCCCGCCTTAAAGCTGTCAGCCAGCAACACCGCCGCGCGCTGAATAGCATGGATGTTCGCTTCATCACTCAGGAATTTAGTGAGCGTATCGGCTGCTTCATTAAGTTCTGCGCGAATAATGTCCTGATACATAGGGATATCCTTTAGAGGAAAAATTGACTCAGCAAGTTTAACGGAATGGGGCAAGGCCGCAAAGCGCCCGTGCGCAGGAAAAGCGCGCCGCCAACGCTTAGCCCGCGGGTCCCGACCTGTGCCATCCCGTTTTTGTGAGATCTGTTGTAATTGTGATGTAAACAGATTGCTAAATCCTGCCCGCTGCTCTAAACCTAACCTCATAACAGGTCAGACCTCTTACTACTTACGGAGCGGTTCATTATGTTGCTTGCCTCAATTATCGCGACGCTGATACTGATCGGCGCCCTCTTCTACCATCAGGTTTCGCTACGCCTGAGCAGCGCAATACTTCTTGTGTGGACGGCTGCGCTGGCCGCTACCGGCTTGTGGACGCCCTGGCTGCTGCTGCCGCTGGCGATTATCCTGCTACCGTTTAACCTGCCGGCGATGCGCCAAAGTATGTTCTCGAAGCCTGCACTGCACGGCTTCCAAAAAGTGATGCCGCCGATGTCGCGCACCGAAAAAGAGGCGATCGATGCCGGCACCACCTGGTGGGAAGGCGATCTGTTCCGCGGTAAGCCAGACTGGCAGAAGCTGCACAACTATCCACAGCCGCGTCTGACGGAAGAGGAGCAGGCGTTTCTGGATGGCCCGGTGGAAGAGGCCTGCCGTATGGCCAATGATTTTGAGATCACCCATGAGATGGCCGATCTGCCGCCAGAACTCTGGGCCTTTCTGAAGCAGCATCGCTTCTTTGCCATGATCATTAAAAAAGAGTACGGCGGGCTGGAGTTCTCTGCCTATGCTCAGGCGCGCGTACTGCAAAAACTGGCGGGCGTGTCCGGCATTCTGGCGATCACCGTCGGCGTGCCTAACTCTCTGGGCCCGGGCGAACTGCTGCAGCACTACGGTACTGACGAACAGAAAAACCACTATCTGCCACGTCTGGCGCGCGGTGAAGAGATCCCCTGCTTTGCGCTGACCAGCCCGGAAGCGGGTTCTGATGCCGGCGCCATCCCCGATACCGGCGTGGTGTGCATGGGCGAATGGCAAGGCGAGCAGGTGCTCGGCATGCGTTTAACCTGGAACAAGCGCTACATTACGCTGGCACCGATTGCGACCGTGCTCGGTCTGGCGTTTAAGCTCTCCGATCCCGATCATCTGCTGGGTGAGACGGAAGCGCTCGGCATTACCTGCGCGCTAATCCCTACCCATACGCCGGGCGTGGAGATCGGTAAGCGTCACTTCCCGCTTAACGTCCCGTTCCAGAATGGTCCAACGCGCGGTAACGACATCTTTGTGCCGATTGATTTCATCATTGGTGGCCCGGCGATGGCTGGTCAGGGCTGGCGTATGCTGGTTGAGTGTCTGTCAGTTGGCCGTGGTATTACGCTGCCATCAAACGCCACCGGCAGCCTGAAGAGCCTGGCGCTGGCGACCGGTGCTTACGCGCACATCCGCCGTCAGTTCAAAGTTTCAATTGGCAAAATGGAAGGGATTGAGGAGCCGCTGGCGCGTATCGCCGGCAATGCCTACGTGATGGATGCGGCGGCAACGCTGATCACCAGCGGCATTATGCTGGGTGAGAAACCGGCGGTTCTGTCCGCTATTGTTAAATATCACTGCACCCATCGCGGCCAGCGCGCCATTATTGATGCAATGGATATCGCCGGGGGCAAAGGGATTATGCTGGGCGAGAACAACTTCCTTGCCCGTGCCTATCAGGGCGCGCCCATCGCCATTACCGTCGAAGGCGCTAACATTCTGACGCGCAGCATGATTATCTTTGGCCAGGGCGCGATTCGCTGCCATCCATGGGTGCTGGAGGAGATGAATGCCGCAGCGAAGAACGATCTTGCCGCCTTCGATCGCGCACTCTTCAGCCATATCGGCCACGTGGGCAGCAACACGCTACGTAGCCTGTGGCTCGGCTTAACCGGCGGCCGCACCAGCGCCACGCCAACCCGTGATGCCACGCGCGGCTACTACCAGCAGATCAACCGCCTGAGCGCCAGCCTGGCGCTGCTGTCGGATGTCTCTATGGCCGTGCTCGGCGGCAGCCTGAAACGCCGCGAACGCATCTCAGCACGCCTTGGTGATGTGCTGAGCCAGATGTACCTGGCCTCCGCAACGCTGAAGCGTTACGACGACGAAGGCCGTAACGAAGCCGATCTGCCGCTGGTGCACTGGGGCGTGCAGGATGCCCTGCATCAGGCAGAAGTCGCGATGGACGATCTGCTGCGTAACTTCCCGAACCGTTTCGTGGCCGGCGCACTGCGCATGGTGATCTTTGCCGGTGGCAAACACTGCCCGGCGCCATCCGATAAACTGGACCACAAGCTGGCAAAACTGCTGCAGCTGCCCTCCGCGACGCGCACCCGTCTGGGCCGTGGCCAGTATCTGACGCCGAGCGAGCACAACCCGGCCGGTCAGCTGGAGCAGGCGCTGCAGGATGTCATGGCGGCCGAAGTCATCCACGATCGTCTGTGCCAGCAGCAGAAAAAACACCTGTCATTTACCCGACTGGATGCGCTGGCGCAGCGTGCTCTGAAAGAGGGCTGGATTGATGAAGCTGAAGCCAGCGTACTGACCCGCGCCGAGGCCAGCCGGCTTAAGGCGATTAACGTTGATGATTTTGCGCCGGAAGCGCTGGCCGCGCCGAAGCCGCAAAGTAAATCCCGCGCGCGCGCCAGTGAAGCTGCCTGATACCGCTTAAGCCTCCAGCCGGAGGCTTTTTTTATCCCGCCTGACGTATACGGGCAATCAGTGCATCCGCATCCGCAATATGCTCCGCCGCCAGAATCAGGGTGCAGCCCAGCGTCCGGCTGTTGCTGATACAGTCGGCGCGCATGGCGTCATCCGCAATCTCGCGGAAATCCCTGACCTCTTCTGCCGCTGCGCTATGGCGTACCAGGCGATGCCGCAGTAACCGATGGCATCCGCCCAAACCTTCTGCAGGAAAAGCGCCATAAATCCCGGACAGGCAAATCTCTCCGCCTGCGTATCCGCACTCAGCGCCTGAAAACGGTGGGCGAAGCCGTCCCACACCGCATGGACGTCGCTTAAGCGCTGCTCGCGGCCATCTGCCGCTTCGCGCGGCGGCAGTAAGCCGGGCAGACTACAGTAGTTGATCAACAGATGCGCCAGCACGCTGCCCACATCAAATCCGAGAGGGCCGTAACCGCCATGGGCTAAGCGCGCTTCAGCGTGCGTCAGGAAGTGCAGCTTCAGGCTGGCGATGCGCAGGCTCAGCGCCCTGTCCTGTTGCAGTTGCGCGGCGCGGGCAAAACAGAACAGCGCCTCTGCCTGCGCACCGGGCAGCGTGACCGTCGGCGGCACAGCGCGCCATACTGAATGGTCAAACAGATCCTGCGCCAGTTTTTCACCTGCCAGCGCAGGCTGCCTGGCGACGTCATGAAGTTGCGTCATAGTCAGCTCCTGATTACGGTCAGTTTAGACGTCTAAGCGTCTCGATTGCCAAATGTTAACATCCTGTTTATAGTGGCAGCAACACAGGGTTACTCCGCCATACTCTTCGCGCTAAAGGCTATTTAACGATGACGCAGCCCAACCTGATTCCCGAGAGCAAATTGCCGACGCTCGGTACCACCATTTTTACCCAAATGAGCGCCCTCGCCACCCAGCATAACGCCATCAATCTGTCGCAGGGTTTTCCAGATTTTAGCGGCCCCGCCTATCTGCAGGAGCGCCTGGCCTTTCACGTTAGCCAGGGCGCTAATCAGTATGCACCCATGATCGGTGTTCTGCCGCTGCGCGAAGCTATCGTGGATAAAACCGCGGCGCGCTATGACCACCGGCCCGATGTGAATAGCGACGTTACCGTTACTTCAGGGGCGACGGAAGCGCTCTATGCGGCGATCACCGCGCTGGTGCGTACCGGTGATGAGGTGATCTGCTTTGACCCGAGCTACGACAGTTACGCGCCGGCGGTAGAGCTGGCGGGCGGCGTGCTGAAACGCATTGCGCTGCAGCCGCCCGGTTTTCGTGTGGACTGGGCGGCGTTTCGCCATCTGCTCAGCGAAAAAACCCGGCTGGTCATTTTGAACACACCGCATAATCCGTCCGCCACTGTCTGGCAGCGCAGCGACTTCGATGCGCTGTGGCAGGCTATCGCGGCGCAGGAGATTTATGTGCTGAGCGATGAGGTCTACGAACACATCTGCTTTGATGCCCGTGGGCATGCCAGCGTACTGGCGCATGCGGATCTGCGCCAGCGCGCCGTTGCCGTATCGTCATTCGGTAAAACCTTTCACATGACCGGCTGGAAAGTGGGTTACTGCATTGCGCCTGCTGCCATCAGCGCAGAGATCCGTAAAGTGCATCAGTACCTTACTTTCTCGGTGAACACTCCGGCGCAGCTGGCGCTCGCGGACATGCTGCGCGCCGAACCGGAGCACTACCGGCAGCTGCCGGCGTTTTACCAGGCGCGCCGCGATCGCCTGACACAGGCGCTGGCCAACAGCCGCTTTAGCGTATTGCCGTGTGAAGGGACCTATTTTCTGCTGGTGGATTACAGCGCCATCTCCGATCTGGATGACGTTAGCTTCTGCCAGTGGATGACGCGCGAAGCGGGCGTGGCGACCATTCCGCTGTCAGTGTTCTGCGCCGAACCTTTCCCGCACAAGCTCATTCGCCTGTGCTTTGCCAAACAGGAAGCGACGCTTGACGCCGCTGCGGAGCGTTTATGTCAGCTTTGAAAATTACCGTACTGCAGGAAACCCTGAGCTGGATGGATGGCCCGGCCAATTTGCGCCATTTTGATGGCGTCCTGAAAGGCATTGAAGGGCGCGATATTATTCTGCTGCCGGAGATGTTCACTACCGGCTTTGCCATGGAGGCTGCTGAAAGCTCGCTGCCGCAGGATGAGGTTGTTGCCTGGCTGCATGGCCATGCCAAAAGCACCCATGCCCTGATCGGCGGTAGCGCCGCCATCCAGACTGCGGATGGTGCGGTTAATCGCTTCCTGCTGGTCGAACCGGACGGCACGCTGCATCAGTATGACAAGCGTCACCTGTTCCGCATGGCCAATGAGCACCAGCACTATATCCCGGGCGCAACGCGCGAAGTGTTTCACTGGCGCGGCTGGCGCATTCTGCCGCAGATCTGCTATGACCTGCGCTTCCCGGTGTTCTCCCGCAACCATAACGATTACGATCTTGCGCTCTACGTCGCCAACTGGCCCGCACCACGTGCGCTGCACTGGCAGTCGCTGCTGCTGGCGCGCGCCATAGAAAATCAGGCTTACGTCGCGGGCTGTAATCGCGTGGGCCATGATGGTAATCAGCATCAATACAGCGGTGACAGCCGTATTATCTCACCACAGGGCGAGATCCTGGCCGCCGGCGAGCCTTTCTCCCGTGAGCGCCTGGATGCCACGCTGTCGCTGGAGGAGCTGCAGGCTTACCGCGAGCGCTTCCCGGCCTGGCGCGATGCCGATGGGTTTACGCTGACTTAATTTTCAAGCTGCGTCAGCCGGCGCGGTTAACTTGACCTGATTTATGTTTCCTGCTTGGAAACACGCTCTCATTCGCCTACAATGTTTCCAGGTTGGAACATGTCGAGGGAATGATGCACGTTATTTCAAGGAAGATGTTCAATGAGGCGGCACTGCGTTTTCCTAATGACGCAGCAGCATTAGAGGCAACGTACAGAACGTTAAACGGTAACCACTTTGCCGATCCGGATGCACTGAAGGCGTGGTTTCCAAGTCTTGATCGCATGAAGTATAGAGCAAAATGGTGGGTGATAAATGTCGGTGGCAATAATCTCAGGGTGATGTTTTTCGCGGATTTTATGGCCAGCAGAATTTTTATAAAACATGTCGTTACGCATGCAGAGTATGACAAGCTGGTTAAGGTTTATCGGGAGAATAAAGAATGATCAATGAAGCTATACAGGCCTCAAATAATCTGATCAAAGCGGTTCCGTTACTGGGCGGCAGTCGCTCTAAGTCTGACTATGAGCAAGCGCTGGAACTGGTCGGGTACCTGATTGAACACCATCCTGCTCATCCACTGATCGATATGCTGGCAGACAAGGTCGCAAAGTACGAAGAGAATGCCCCGGAGTTCGCCGCTTTTAATGCCCGCATCAACGCCTTACCGCGCGGCGTAGCGCTGTTACGCGTATTGATGGATCAGCATGGATTAAACCAATCATCCTTCGTCAACGAAATCGGTCAGCGTTCCTATGTAAATCGCATATTAAAAGGGGAGCGTAAGTTGACGGACAAACATAAAGCCGCGCTGGCTAAGCGTTTTAATCTGCCGTTTGAATCTTTTCGCGAGGACTAAAAACGGTGGAAGCCGCAGCAGAGCTGCTGCGGCTTTTGTCATCACAGATCGAAGCGATCCAGGTTCATGACTTTGGTCCATGCGGCCACAAAGTCATTCACAAACTTCTGTTTCGCATCGCTGCTGGCGTACACTTCAGCCAGCGCACGCAGGATAGCGTTGGAACCGAACACCAGATCGGCGCGGGTTGCGCTGTACTTCACTTCACCGCTCTGACGATCGCGGCCTTCAAACAGCTCGGCGCTCTCGTCCGTGGCGCGCCATGCCGTACGCATATCCAGCAGGTTGATGAAGAAGTCATTGCTCAGCACGCCCACACGATCGGTAAACACGCCCTGCGCGCTGCCGTTGAAGTTGGTGCCCAGCACGCGCAGGCCACCCAGCAGTACCGTCAGCTCTGGCGCGCTCAGCGTCAGCTGTTGCGCTTTATCCAGCAGCAGGGTTTCAGTTGAAGAGCCCCCTTTCACGCGGCGATAGTTACGGAAACCATCGGCCAGCGGCTGCAGCACATTGAACGACTCAACATCGGTCTGATCCTGACGCGCATCCACGCGACCCGGCGTGAACGGTACCTGCACAGCCACGCCCGCAGCCGCTGCGGCCTGCTCAATACCCACGTTACCGGCCAGCACAATCACGTCCGCCAGTGAGGCTTTACCAGACGCCTGCTGAATCTCTTTCAGGGTTGGCAGCACATCGTTAACAACGCTGGCATTGACGTCCCAGCCGTTCTGTGGGGCCAGCGCCAGACGGGCACCGTTAGCGCCGCCGCGCTTGTCGCCACCGCGGAAGGTGGAAGCGGAAGCCCAGGCCACAGAGACCAGCTGGCTGACGCTCAGGCCGGAGGCAGCAATTTTTGCTTTCAGGTCAGTGATATCATCCGGCACAGGCTGATGAATCGCCGCCGGTAACGGATCCTGCCACAGCAGATCCTCTTTCGGCACTTCCGGACCGAGGTAGCGCGCTTTTGGCCCCATATCACGGTGCGTCAGTTTGAACCAGGCGCGGGCAAAGGCTTCGTTGAAGGCCTGCGGATCGTTCAGGAAGCGACGGGAAATCTTGCCGAACTCTTCGTCGTAGCGCAGCGTCAGGTCGGTCACCAGCATGGTCGGCTTACGCTTTTTCTCCGGATCAAACGGATCCGGGATAATTGCTTCGGCATCTGCGGCTTCAAACTGAATCGCACCCGCCGGGCTGCGCGTCTGTACCCACTCATATTTGAACAGGTTCTCGAAGAAGTAGTTGCTCCACTGCGTCGGCGTTTGGGTCCACACCACTTCAAGTCCCGATGTGATGGCATCTGCACCTGAACCGCTACCGTAGCTGCTGTTCCAGCCAAGGCCCTGCGCTTCCAGCGGTGACGCTTCCGGATCGACGCCCACATGGCTGGCCGCCGCCGCGCCGTGGGTTTTACCCAGCGTATGGCCACCCGCGATCAGCGCCACGATCTCTTCATCGTTCATGCCCATGTTGCCAAACGTAGCGCGAATGGCTGGTGCCGCAGATTTAGGATCGCCGCTGGCTTCCGGACCTTCCGGGTTAACGTAGATCAGGCCCATCTCTGTGGCACCGAGCGGTGCACTGGCCAGGCTTTCCGGATGGCGGTGCGCCAGCCATTCGGTTTCGTTGCCCCAGTCCACGTCCATATCCGGTTCCCAGACATCTTCACGGCCGGCACCAAAGCCAAAGGTACGGAAGCCGGCGTTTTCCAGCGAGACATTACCGGCCAGAATATAGAGATCTGCCCAGGAGATTTTCTGTCCATACTTCTGTTTCACCGGCCACAGCAGGCGGCGTGCTTTATCAAGGCTAACGTTATCCGGCCAGGAGTTAAGCGGCGCAAAGCGCTGCTGACCACGGCCTGAGCCACCACGGCCATCAATGGTGCGGTAGGTGCCGGCGCTGTGCCACGCCATACGGATAAACAGCCCGATATAGCTACCCCAGTCGGCTGGCCACCAGGATTGGGAATCGGTCAGCAGGGCACGGATATCGGCTTTGAGCGCGGAGTAATCCAGCTTGCTGAATTCGTCGCGATAATTGAAATTTTCACTGAGGGGATTAGAACGGCTGGAGTGCTGGTTTAACAGATCGACGCGCAACATGTTCGGCCACCAGTCGCGGTTACTTGTACCGCTACCCGCGCCGCGCGCTAAAACGCTCTTCTCTTCAGAGGCCCCGTGATGAAAGGGGCATTTTCCTGCCGCTGCTGCATTATCATTATTTTCTGGCGTGCTCATTATCGGCTCCGTTAGCTTCACATTGTGCGATTAAGATAACCGCACCTTGTTAAAGAATATATTTGGATGAACCGAAGGTTTTGATAGATGCTGTCTTTCAAGCGCAGCGTTGTCATCGGCGACGCTTTACATTATCCCGCCCGATTTTAGCCCTGCGCGAGCGCGCAGATGGCCTGTAACCAGGCCCGCACGCCCAGCGCCACATCAGCAGCCTGCACGGATTCCGCCGGATGGTGGCTGATCCCGCGATGGTTGCGCACAAACAGCATGCCTACCGGCCAGCGCTCTGCCATCGCGATAGCGTCATGCCCGGCGCCGCTGGGCAGCGAAATGCTGCGCCCCTGTACCGTTTCCACCGCATGGCTTAGCGCCTGCTGCAGCCGGATATCGCAGGTCGTGGCTGCAATCCGATAGTATTCATGCGCACTAAACCTCAGCCCGCGCCGCAGCGCAATCGCCTCAGCCTGCGTCAGCAAGGCGGAGAGCAGGCGCTCCAGCGCTTCATCCTGCGGCCCGCGCACATCCAGCGACAGCTGTACCTCGCCCGGAATCACGTTGACCGCACCGGGCAGGCAGCTTAGCGTGCCGACGGTGGCCACCAACTGCGGATCGTGCTCTCGCGTGGTCTGCTCCACAAACAGCATCCACTCCGCTGCGGCCGTCAGCGCATCTTTACGATGCGTCATCGGCACCGTTCCGGCATGGCCTGCTTCACCGGTAAAGCAGCAATTCAGGCGACGCGCGCCGTTGATTGCGGTCACTACCCCCAAAGCCAGATCGGCCTGCTCCAGGCACGGGCCCTGTTCAATGTGCAGCTCCAGATAGGCGGCGATATCCTCAACCGCACGCGCCGCCTGCGCTATCTGCGCGGCATCCAGCCCGACATCCTGCATCGCTTCGGCGACGGTAATGCCGTTGCCGTCCGGATGCGTGACCCAGCTTTGCGGCCAGCTGCCGGTGAGTCCACGACTGCCCAGCAGCGTAATGCCGAAGCGCGTGCCCTCTTCATCACCAAAGCCGACGATCTCAATCGCCAGCGGCAAGCGCATCTGGCGATCGTGCAGCCACTGTACGGTTTCGATGGCGCTCAGCACGCCCAGCATACCGTCATAGCGTCCGGCGTTGCGCACGGTATCAAGATGTGAGCCGAGCAGCAGCGCCGCGGCGCCCGGCGCGGCAGATTCGTAGCGCCCACAGATATTGCCGACCGCATCCTGCCAGGTGGTCATGCCGGCGGCCTGCATCCACTCCGCAACGCGTGCGTTGGCGCGCAGCTGCTCCGGCGACAGGTAGACGCGCGTCAGGCCGTCGGTGCTCTCACTGATCGCGGCCAGCGCATCGCAGCGCGCCATGACGCGTGCTGCTGCCGACTGCGCCTCACAGGCGCTCATCAGGCTTACACTCATGCATGGCTCCCGTAGTGATCCCACGCCGCCTGCAGCGCAGCGCCCTGCGTTGTCCGGAAGCCGCTATGGTTCAGCACCGCTTCCAGCGCGCTCAGGGTCTGCATCACGCAATCTTTGCGCGCGTTGTAACCCATGGTGCCGATACGCCACACTTTGCCGTGCAGCGGGCCAAACGACGTGCCGATCTCGATACCAAAATCTTCCAGCATCCGGGCGCGTACCGCATCGCCGTTCACTCCTGTCGGGATCACCACGCCAAGCACGTTATTCATCTTGTGTTGCAGATTGCCGAAGGTCTCCAGTCCCATGCCCTGAATCCCTTTCAGTAAGGCATCACCATGCAGCTTGTGCCGTGCGATACCGTTCTCCAGCCCCTCCTGCAGCATCAGCCGCGCGCACTCGCGCGCGCCAAACAGCGCCGTGGTGGCTTCGGTATGGTGGTTGAGCCGCTCCGGCCCCCAGTAATCCATGATCATGCCGAGATCGAAGTAGTTGGAGTAGATCATCTCATCATCACCATCCTGATGCGCCGCCGTGCGGATGCCCGCTTCAACGCATTTGCGCCGACGGATCACCGCCTCCATCTGCGGGCTCAGGGTAATCGGTGAGGTACCGGACGGGCCGCCCAGGCACTTCTGCATGCCGGCGGAGACCGCGTCCAGCCCCCAGGCATCGGTCTCCAGCGGGTTACCGCCAATGGATGCGGTGGCATCGGTGTAGAACAGCACGCCGTACTGCCGGCACAGGGCACCCAGCTGATCCAGCGGCTGCAACATGGTGGTGGACGTATCACCCTGCACCGTCAGCAGCAGGCGCGGTTTAACTTTTTTAAGCGCATCCTCGATCTGATCTGGCGTAAATACCTCGCCCCACGGCACTTCAATGGTGTGCACCTCGGCACGGCAGCGGCGGGCAATTTCACACAGCAGGTGACCAAAACGGCCAAACACCGGCACCAGCACCCTATCGCCCGGGCGGATGGCCGAGAGCAGAATCGCTTCGATACCGGCGCGTGAGGTGCCATCAATCAGTAGCGTCCAGCGGTTCTCCGTACGGAATACGCCCCGGTACAGCGCCATCACTTCGTTCATGTAGTGCGTCATCGCCGGATCGTACTGCCCCAATAGCTGGCTCGACATGGCGCGCAGGACGCGTGGATCGGCATTGATCGGGCCAGGCCCCATCAGCAGGCGTTGTGGTGGATTGATTTGCGAGAACTGGCTGATATCCATGAGGGGCTCCTTCTTGTTCGTTTACAGACGTACGGTCGAGATAAACTGCTTCAGCTCAGCGGTTTGCGGATGAGCAAACAGCGTTTTGCTGTCGCCCTGCTCCCATACGCGCCCCTGATGCATAAAGACCACACGGTCGCCCACGTCGCGGGCGAAGTTCATTTCATGGGTGACGAGAATCAGCGTCATGCCTTCGGCAGCAAGCTGCTCCAGCACTTTCAGCACTTCACCGACCAGCTCGGGATCGAGCGCGGAGGTGATCTCGTCGCAGAGTAAAACTTTGGGCTGCATCGCCAGCGCGCGGGCAATTGCCACGCGTTGCTGCTGGCCGCCGGAGAGATTGGCCGGCGCGTAGTTGAGGCGCTCACCGAGACCGACTTTTTCCAGCATCTGCGTGGCCAGCGCGCGGCATTCGGCCTCGCTTTTCTTCAGCACGCGGCGCGGGGCCAGCATCACGTTTTCCAGCGCCGTCATGTGCGGGAACAGGTTGAAGTTCTGAAATACCATCCCGACCGAGCGGCTGATTTCGCGCGCCTGCGATTCGCGGTCGGTGATGGTCATGCCGCCGAGTTTAATACTGCCCTCCTGGTAACCCTCCAGCCCGTTCATGCAGCGCAGCAGCGTGCTCTTGCCCGAGCCGCTGCGCCCGATAATAGAGATCACTTCGCCGTTATCGATATCCAGATCGACGCCTTTCAGCACATGGTTATCGCCGTAGTACTTCTGGACCTGATTAATGGTGATGAGCGGCATTGAATTTTTTCTCCAGGTACTGGCTGTAGCGCGACAGCGGATAACACATCAGGAAGTAGCCCAGCGCCACCAGGCCAAACACCTTGAACGGCTGATAAGTGACGTTATTCAGAATGGTGCCGGCTTTAGTCAGCTCGATAAAACCGATGATCGAGGCCAGCGCGGTCCCTTTGATCACCTGCACTGCGAAGCCGACCGTAGGCGCGATAGCGATGCGAACCGCCTGCGGTGCCACCACACGGTACAGCGTCTGGCCGAATGTCAGCCCCAGACAGCGTGACGCTTCCCACTGCCCTTTGGGTAACGCGCGGATGCTGCCGTGCCAGATATCGACCAGAAATGCGCTGGTGTAGAGCGTCAGCGCTAACGAGGCTGCCGTCCACGGTGCGACGTCAATGCCAAACAGCCCGACACCAAAGAACGCCAGAAACAGTTGCATCAGCAGCGGCGTGCCCTGAAACAGTTCGGTATAGGCGCGCACCAGTCGCGTCGGCCAGCGCCGCTTCAGCAGGCGCAAAAACAGCAGCGGTAGCGTTACCAGCGTGCCGCCGAAAAAGGCCACCAGCGACAGTAAAAGCGTCCAGCGCGCTGCCAGCAGCAGGTTGCGCAGAATGTCCCAGTCCGTAAATGTTGTCATGCCGGCTGCGCTCCCAACCATTTGCGACCCAGCGCCAGCAGCAGCTGTCGCATCGCTATCGACAACGCCAGATAGATCAGCGTGGTCACCAGATAGACTTCAAAACTCAAAAAAGTGCGTGACTGAATCAGGTTGGCGGCGAACGTTAACTCTTCGTACGAGACCTGCGACACAACCGACGATCCGAGCATCACGATGATGCACTGGCTAACCAGCGCCGGATAGATGCGCTGCAGCGACGGCGGCAATACCACGCGCAGGAAGGTCTGCGTGCGCGTCAGCCCTAAGACGCGCCCCGCTTCCCACTGCCCCTTTGGCGTCACCTGAATGCCTGCCCGGATAATCTCCGTGCTGTAGGCGCCAAGGTTGATCAGCATCGCCAGCAGCGCCGCTTCGCCCGCCGTGAGTTTCAGCCCCAGATTGGGCAAGCCAAATACGATAAAGAACAGCTGCACCACAAACGGCGTGTTACGAATCAGCTCGACATAGACGCCCCAGAGACGGCTGGCCCAGCCGGACTGGCCACTGCGCAGCGCCGCCCCCAGAATCCCGAGACTGACGCCACCCACCGTTGCCAGTACCGTCAACTGAACCGTGATCCACAGTCCTGCCAGCAGGGCTGGCCAGTGCGGCCAGAGTTCGGCAAAGTTAAGTTGCGCCATGATTTATGCGCCGAGGCTGGCTGGCAGTGGCGCTTTCAGCCAGGTTTCAGACAGCTTATTCAGCGTGCCATCTTTGATGCCCTGCTCAATCAGTGTGTTCACGCGCGCTTTCAGCGCCGGCTCATCCTTTTTCAGTCCGATGAAACACGGTGAATCTTTCAGCATGAACTGCGGCACCGGCGCTTTTTCCGCGTTCTGCCGGGCTATCGCCGCAACCACCAGGTTACCGGTCGCCACATACTGCACCTGACCGGAGAGATATGCCGACAGCGTCGTGTTGTTGTCTTCGTACCGTTTGACCTGCGCCTCTTTCGGCGCCACATCGCTCAGGACCATGTCCTCTACCGCGCCGCGCGTCACGCCAATCGATTTGCCTTTCAGCGCGGCTGCATCTTTGAGCGGTTCCCCTTTCGGTCCGAACACGCCGAGGAAGAACGGCGCATAAGCGCGGGTGAAATCGATAACCTTCTCACGCTCCGCGTTTTTGCCCATGCTGGAGATCACCAGGTCAACTTTATCCGTTTGCAGATAAGGTACGCGGTTGGCGCTGGAGACCGGCACCAGTTGCAACTTCAGTTTCATCTGCTGCGCGAGGTACTTCGCCATATCGATATCGTAGCCCTGCGGCTGCAGATCGGTACCGACCGACCCGAACGGCGGGAAGTCCTGCGGTACGGCCACGCGCAGCACACCGCGCTTTTCAATATCCTGCAGCTGGTCGGCCATCGCACTGCCGATCTGCACCATCAGTAATGCTGCGCCAGCCAGCGCCAGTAAACGTTTTTTCATTATGCACCCCGGTGAGTTGAACATGAAACAAAAGATTCCTGATCGAATGATTTGCAACTAATGTGCCAACCGGGCCGATGGTTAAGCGACGCGGCAATCACCGCGAGAAATAGGGAATAACAGAGTTTAAACCGCAAGAAGCACGGTCATTGCACGCGCGCAGAAACGGTGCAAAGCACCAAAATGGTGCCCATTAGCGGTGTTCCAGCTCATCAAGCTGCTGGTAGAGATCGGCAATATGGTGGATGCGCTGCCGCCCGTGCGACAACATTTCGTGTAAAAGGGCGTTTGCCAGCAGATTGATCAGGCTCATGGCGGAAGCATAGCTATCGAAGGCAGAGACGCTGTCGAGCGGCGCGCACAGCTGCCAGCGAGCCAGGCTAATGATGCCCTGCGCCTGAGGTTCACAGAGCGCCAGCACCGGCACGCCGTTTTGCTGTAGCTGCTGCATCAGCGGCCGGATAAGGCGCGGACGACGCCGAAAGGCCATGACGACCACAACATCCTCCGGCGTGATATCCACCAGCTCTTCACCCAGCGTCTGGCCTGGCTGCGGCAGCACCTGGACCTGTGCCCGCGCCTGTAACAGCTGCTGGCGCAGGTGCAGCGCCACCGGATAGGCATTGCGCATGCCAATGATAAAGATGCGTCTGGCGGTGCTTAGCGCCTGGATCACCTCGCCAAACTGCCGGGCATCAATGCTGTTGACCCACTGCGTCAGGTTTGCCATCTCTTGCTTATAGTGCCGCGATAACAGCGTGTTGCCCTGCACTGCGTCGCGGTTATCAGTAAGCGGCATGCCGCTCTGACGCAGTACGCGCAGCTCATCGCGCATGTCTTTGTATTTCTCATAACCCAGCCGTTTGAACAGGCGGCTGACCGTCGCCTTCGATACCCCGCTCAGCCGCGCCAGCTCTGCACTGTTGTAACTGATCAGGTCGTCGAAGTGGTCAAACACAAAGTCGGCGATCCGCTGCTCCTGCGGTGACAGGTGCGCATAGTGGCTGCGAAGGCGTTCATCAAGCTGTTTCATGGTGGGTCCTGTAACTTTTGTTTCATCACAAGCTAGCACAGATCGTCCCCGCGTGGCGTGTCGCAAAAAGTGGAACGGCTCTTGCTTAAGTGAGTCGGGTTCCTGGTGCGCATGAATGCGCACCCTACGAAAGACACGTGGCCTGCTGGTGTGGACAGGGCCATGCATGGCGATCGCCAGCAACGTCATTAACTAACCAAGAGTGCCTTATGATTCAGAGCAACATGGCCCCGATGGGGATGGCCGTCACGCCACACCATCTCGCCAGCGAAAGCGCCTTAGCGGTGCTGCGCGAAGGGGGCAACGCGATTGAAGCCATGGTGGCTGCGGCTGCCACTATTGCCGTGGTCTATCCGCACATGAATGGCTTAGGCGGCGACGGATTCTGGCTGATTGTGCCGCCGCACGGCGACCCGATTGCCATCGATGCCAGCGGGGCTGCCGGTGCGCTGGCGCATCGCGACTTCTATCACGGGGAGAGCCATATTCCGCACCGCGGTCCAAAAGCCGCGCTGACGGTTGCCGGTACGGTGAGCGGCTGGGAGGAGGCGCTCAGGCTGGCGGCCGAACGGGGTGCCGCTCCCCTGCCTCTGTCGCGTCTGCTGCGCGATGCAATTCGCTATGCCGCCGATGGCATCCCGGTCACCGCCTCCCAGGCCGCGGCCACTGCGGCTAAACAGCAGGAGCTACAGCATCAACCCGGTTTTGCCGCCACGTTTCTGCCCGATGGTTACGTGCCCGCTGCCGGCAGCCGTTTCACTCAGCCAGCGCTGGCGCACACCCTGAGCCTGCTCAGCGAGCAGGGGCTGGCGAGTTTCTATCGCGGCGCGCTGGCACACCATCTGGCGCGCGAAATGCACCTGCTCGGTATGCCGGTTACGCTGGAGGATTTACAGCAGCATCGCGCGTGCCGCCGCACCCCGCTGCATCTGGCACACAGCGAAGGCGATATCTGGAACATGACGCCCCCCACGCAGGGGCTGGTTTCACTGGCCATCCTCGGGATCACCGATCGGCTGCAGATGGCGCAGGCGGACGAAGCGCAAACCGTGCACCGCATCGCAGAAGCCACCAAACGCGCCTTTGCGCTGCGCGACCGGCATATCACCGATCCGCGTCACGTGAATATCGATATTCAGTCGCTGCTGGATGCCGCTCACCTTGACGAGCTGGCCGCGCAGGTAAGCGATGAGCAGGCCTCGCCGTGGGGAACCGGACGCGGGCCGGGCGATACCGTCTGGATGGGCGTCATGGACAGCAGTGGCCTTGCGGTGTCGTTTATCCAGAGCATCTACCACGAATTTGGCAGCGGCGTGGTGCTACCCGGCACCGGTATTACCTGGCAAAACCGCGGTGCAGCATTCAGCCTGCAACCGGATCATCTGCTCACGCTGGCGCCAGGCAAACAGCCGTTCCACACCCTGAATCCTGCTGCCGCACGCCTGAAAGATGGCCGCACCCTGGTATACGGCTCCATGGGCGGTGACGGCCAGCCGCAAACGCAGGCGGCAATTTTTACCCGCCACGTTATTCAGGGCCTGCCGTTGCAGCAGGCGGTAAGCGCACCACGCTGGCTGCTGGGCCGCACATGGGGGCAATCTTCAGATTCGCTCAAGCTGGAAGCCCGCATTGCGCCGGCAACGGTTGAGCGGCTGCGCCAGCTGGGCCATGAGGTTGAGCTGCTGCCCGACTTCAGCGAAGTGGTCGGTCACGCAGGTGCCATTGTCAGACACGTTAACGGCATGCTGGAAGGCGCGTTCGATCCGCGCAGTAACGGCAGCGCTGCCGGTTTTTAAGGGAGAACATCATGAGTGAACAACCAGACTGGGCGCAGTATATCGCGCAAATGGAGCAGATTCTGGCGCTGGAGCTGGACGATACGCGCCGCGCCGCGTTGCAGATACAGTTCAACCGTATTGCCGCCCTGGCGCAACCCCTGATGGCACTACCGCTGGATGATCGGCTGGAAGTCGCGGGAGTATTTCATCCATGACGCTGGCCGCCCTATCGATTACGCAACTGCAACAGGCACTCGCCCGGGGTGAGATCAGCGCACGTGACGTCGCGCAACAGACGCTGCAGGCTATTGCACAACACAACCCGGCCATCAATGCCTGGACGGAGATCACCGCTCAACGCATGCTGCAGGAGGCAGAGCAGATTGACGTGCAGCGGCAGCGCGGCGAAACCCTGCCCGCGCTGGCGGGCATTCCCTATGCGGTGAAAAATCTGTTCGATGTTGCCGGGCACAGTACGTTAGCGGGCGCGCAACTCTTCAGTACGCGCACGCCCGCCGCAGAGGATGCGTGGGCAGTAAACAGACTGCGTCGCGCAGGTGCCCTGCTTACCGGCATGCTGAATATGGATGCCTACGCTTACGGCTTTACCACGGAAAACACCCATTTTGGCGCAACGCGTAACCCGCATGACCTGACCCGCGTGGCGGGGGGATCATCTGGGGGATCGGCCGCTGCGGTGGCGGCGGGCCTGGTGCACTTCTCACTGGGCACCGATACCAATGGTTCAATCCGCGTACCCGCCTCGCTGTGCGGTATTTTTGGCCTGAAACCCACCTTTGGCCGCCTGTCACGCAGCGGCAGCCATCCGTTTGTCGCCAGCCTCGATCATATCGGCCCGCTGGCCCGCTCGGTCGACGACTTAACGCTGGTATACGATGCGCTACAGGGTGCCGATGCGCAGGATGCGTTCCAGGCGCAGCAGCCGGTACAGCCCGCCCGCACGACCCTGGTTCAGGGCGCTGAAGGTCTGCGCTGCGGGCAGCTTGGCGGCTTCTTCTCCCGCTGGTGCACCGATGAAGTGCGAACCGTTGTGGCCACGGTGGCGCAGGCGCTCAACGCCATCGAAGAAGTGACGCTGCCCGAGGCAGAACTGGCGCGTTCAGCGGCGTTTATCATGACTGCCGCAGAGGGTGGCAATCACTATCTTCCCGCCCTGCGCCGCACGCCGCAGCTGTTTGAACCCCATTCGCGTGAGCGTCTGCTTGCAGGGGCGATGCTCCCTTCCGCGTGGTATCTGCAGGCGCAGCGCTTCCGCCGTTACTTTCAACAGCAGGTGCTGCCGCTGTTTGATCGCTTTGACATTCTGATTGCTCCGGCCACGCCCTGTACTGCCACGACGATAGGTCAGGAGACGATACACATTAACGGGCAGGATCTGCCGACGCGCGCCTCGATGGGCATGCTGACCCAGCCGATATCGTTCCTTGGTTTACCGGTGTGTACGGTGCCATTGCTGACGACGAGCGGTCTGCCTGTCGGCGCGCAGTTGATCGCCGCGCCATTTAAGGAGCACCTGGCCCTGCGTGCCGCCTGGGCTCTGCAACAGCAGAGGCTGACTCTGCCACAACCTACTTTATCGGATGCCCGAGATGACACCTGAACAGATTGATCGCCCTGCAGTCGTGGCTGAAGTGACCGCCGCTTTTTACCGTTATGAGCAGGCGCTGGTGAGTAATGACGTGGACACGCTGGATGCGCTGTTCTGGCACGATACGCGCACTGTGCGTCTTGGTGCGGGTGAAAATTTATATGGCATTGAGGCGATTCGCGCATTTCGCGCCGCGCGCCCGTCGCACGGGCTGGCACGTGCGCTACGCAATACGGTGATAACCACCTTTGGCGAGGATTACGCCGTATGCAGCACCGAGTTTACGCGCGAAGGCGTAGAGAAAATCGGACGCCAGCAGCAGACCTGGGTGAGGTTGCCGTGCGGCTGGCGGATTGTCGCCGCGCAGGTGAGTTTGATGACATAAAGCTGCTCAACCTGTCTGCGGCGTTACTCTTATCCTGACGGGGTCGGGTTCACACCCGCCCCTTACACCTCTGGCGCGGGGTGCGTCTTAATCCAGTGATCGGCAATCTGCTGCCGCGTACAAACCCACACATCATCGTACTGCTGAAGGTGATCGAGAAAACGCTGCAGCGCGCGGAACTTGCCCGGCCGTCCCAGCAGACGACAGTGCATCCCCACCGACATCATCTTCGGCGCGGTATCACCCTCGGCATACAGCACGTCGAACGTATCGCGCAGATAGGTGAAGAACTGCTCCGCGGTGTTGAACCCCTGCGGCGTTGCGAAGCGCATATCGTTGCACTCCAGCGTGTAGGGAATGATGAGATGCGGTTTTACCGTGCCGTCCTGACAGGTGACCTGCGTCCAGAAGGGGAGATCATCACCGTAGTAGTCGCTGTCATAGCTGAAGCCGCCCTGCTCTACCACTAACCGCCGCGTATTGGGACTGTCGCGGCCGGTGTACCAGCCGGTGGGTGCTTTGCCAAAGAGATCGGTAAGCACGTCCACCGCCTGCTGCATATGCTGGCGCTCCGTTTTGGCATCCACGCCCTGGTAGTGAAGCCAGCGCCAGCCATGGCTGACTACGTCATAGTCTGCGGCCTTGATCGCCTCAACGATAGGCGGATGACGCGCCAGCGCCATCGCCACGCCAAACACCGTCAGCGGCAGGCCGCGCTGCTGAAACTCCTGATGGATGCGCCAGAAACCGGCACGGGATCCGTACTCATACAGGGACTCCATCGACATATGCCGGTCGGCATAGCTTGCTGCACCGATGATATCCGAGAGAAACTGCTCGGAACCGGCATCGCCGTGTAGCACGCTGCTTTCTGCGCCCTCTTCATAATTCAGCACAAACTGTACCGCGACCTTTGCTTTACCCGGCCATTGGGCATGCGGTGGCTGCCCCGCGTAACCCGTTAAATCACGCGGATAGTTTTTGTTGAAGCTGTACTCTTTCTTTTCAGATACGTCGCTCATTCTGCAAGTTCCTGTCATCAGTCCTCAACCTGCCCTTAGTTTAGGTGCTGAAATGCGCCGCTGAGCGGTTTTTGTAACGGATAATCCAGATCGCCATGTTTGCTGGTACCGAAGCCAAGCGCCACCAGCGACTCCACCATCTTCACGGCCGCGCTGACGCCGTCGATAACCGGCAGGCCCAGCTCTTTGGTTAAATCCTGTGCCAGCGCGGCCATGCCGCCGCAGCCGAGGACAATCGCCCCGCTGCCATCTTCACGTTTGGCCTGCATACAGCGCTGACGCACTTTTTCCTGCGCTACGCCGCTGCCATCCTCCAGGGCCAGCACGGGCAGATCGATAGCGTGCAGTGCGGCACAGTGGTGCGTGAAACCGTACTGCTGTAACAGATGCCGGGCAATGACCAGCGTGCGCGGCAAAGTAGTAACAATCGAGAAGCGCGTAGCCACCAGCGTGGCCGTGTGCATCGCCGCTTCAGCAATACCGATGACCGGCCCGCTCGCCAGCTCACGCGCAGCCAGTAATCCCGGATCGCCAAAGCAGGCAATAATGTGCCCGCTAACGCCCTGTGCCTTACCCAGCTTTACCTGCTCCAGCACGCCCACTGCGGCAATGGCTTCATCAAAGTGTCCCTCAATGGAGGGCACGCCCTGCGACGGGCATACCGCAAGGATGTCGGTGCCGGGTGCCGCAACAGCGCGTGCTGCCGCGCCGATGGTTTCGGTCATCGCCTGGCTGGTATTCGGGTTGATCACCTGGATCAGACTCATGATGCTGCTCCTTTATGCCCGGCAAACAGTCGGGTGAAATCAGGCAAGGTTTCGCCACTGCGCTCAAAGTGCAGACTGGCAACGATATGTTCGAAGTGGTGCTGCAGCGCCGCGGTGAGTGTCGGAAGATCTCTCTGGCGAAGCAGATCCACCAGCCGATCGTGGTGATCGCAGCGACAGCCGCGCTGCCACGGAGCTCCCCAGGCGGCGATAACCAGTGAAGAGCGCTGCGCCAGGCGCGTGACCATCTCTGTCAGCACCTGATTACCGGAAACCGCCTGCAGCTGAATATGAAAGGCCGCAGATAAACGGATTGCCGCCGCGCCGTCATTCTGCGCATGCGCCTGCTGCTCTTCTGTAATTAAGTGACTGAGCGCCGCAAGGTGCGGCGGCTGCAGATGCGTTAGCACTGCGGGCAGATTGGCGCACTCCAGCAGGCTGCGCGTAGCGAAAATATCGCGCGCTTCCGCCACGCCCGGTGTGGCGACATGTGCACCACGTCTGGGCGAGAGGGTGATCATTTGCACTGCGGCGAGGCGCTGCAGCACTTTACGGATGCCGGTGCGGCTGACGCCAAACACCTCCGACAGTGCCTCTTCCGGCAGTTTGCTGCCGGGCGGCAGCTGATGCTCAACAATCGCGTTCAGCAACGCCTGGTAGATAGGCTCGTCTTTATCATTCAGGTCGGCCGCGGTTTGCTGGCCGGTTTCACTCTTCATTACCTGCTCCGGTAAGTAGTTGCCTGCTACACATCGTATACGTGAAAACATTTTTTTGTATACAAGAAATCAATTCTGGCCTGATTCCTGCAATACCGTTTCACAACGACATTATCTTCCATGTAGTCAGAGGAGCAGGTTTCATGCCAAATCATTCTGAAGTCTCTGCCAGCACGCATTACAGCCCGCGTTTATGTAATCAGGACCTGGCACCCACGCGCGATCAAAACTGGTCGTGGTACAACATTTTCTCTTTCTGGATGTCGGATGTGCACAGCATGGGCGGGTATGTAGTCGCAGCCAGCTTCTTTACGCTGGGTCTGGCAAGCTGGCAGGTGCTACTGTGTTTGCTGGTGGGCATTTGCATTGTACAGCTGTGTGCGAACCTGGTGGCGAAGCCGAGCCAGATGGCCGGCGTACCGTATGCGGTGATCTCACGTCAGGCCTTTGGCGTGTTCGGGGCCAATATTCCGGCAGTAATTCGCGGCTTGATCGCTTTTGCCTGGTACGGTATTCAGACCTATCTGGCGGCCAATGCGCTGATGCTGGTGCTGCTGAAGTTTTATCCGGCGTTAGCGGGTATGACGCAGAGTAGCTGGCTGGGTCTTTCGCAGCTTGGCTGGTGCTGTTTTGGCGTGATGTGGCTGCTGCAGGCGATGGTATTCTGGCATGGCATGAATGCCATTAAGCGTTTTATCGACGTGGCCGGCCCGGCGGTGTATGTCGTGATGGTGGCGCTGGCGGGCTGGATTGTATACAAAACCGGCTTTGACGGCATCTCCTTTACGCTCGCCAGTAAGCCGCTGAGCACGGGTGAGCAGACCTGGCAGATGATCACAGCCACTGCGTTGGTGGTCTCCTACTTCTCCGGTCCGCTACTCAACTTTGGTGACTTCTCGCGCTATGGCAAAAACATGGGTGAAATTCGTCGCGGTAACCGCTGGGGTCTGCCGTTTAACTTCCTGCTGTTCTCTATCGTTACCGTGGTAATTGTATCAGGCACGCAGTCACTGTTTGGCCGCATGATCACCGATCCCATTGAAACCGTCAGCATGGTGGGTAATGACGTGGCCGTCGCGATTGGCCTGCTTACCATGATCACGGCCACCATCGGCATCAATATCGTGGCGAATTTTGTCTCGCCCGCGTTTGATTTTTCTAACTGCTCGCCACAGAAGATCAGTTTCCGGACCGGCGGGATGATAGCGGCAGTGGGCTCGGTGCTGCTGACGCCGTGGAATCTGTTCCAGTCGCCAGAGCTGATTCACTATACGCTCGATGTGCTGGGCTCCTTTATTGGCCCGCTGTTTGGCATTCTGATTGCCGATTTCTATCTGATTAAGCGTAGCAAAGTGTACGTGGACGACCTGTTTGATGATACGCCAAAGGGCCGCTACTGGTATCGCGGCGGTTTTAACCCCAAAGCGATTGCCGCGCTGCTCCCCTCGGTGGGAATTTGTCTGGTGATAAGCTTCATCCCTTCACTGCACGCGGTGGCAAACTTTAGCTGGTTTATCGGCGTGGCGTTAGGCGCGGGCTGTTATCGCTGGCTGGCTCGCGCTGAGCGTGAAGTTCCGATCTCAGCATACCCGGCTGAGATGGCAGTGCAGAAGGAGTAAAAAGCAAAAAGCCGATGCATTGCTGCATCGGCTTCTTTAAAGAGATTGGCGGAACGGACGGGGCTCGAACCCGCGACCCCCTGCGTGACAGGCAGGTATTCTAACCAACTGAACTACCGCTCCGCGCTTTGTTCCCCGTCGAGAACGAGGCGCATATTAATGGCAGCCTCCTCCTCCGTCAACGCTTTTTACCGCAGAATGATGCGTTTGCCGCTTTTTTCAGCTCAGCGTCGCTTTTATATGCAAAATCAGGGGTTTCAGGCGCGCCACAGGCAGCTGCCGCCCTTCTTCTGCACCAAATCAAGACGGCTCTCATGCGCCACGATCTCATCTTCGCTGGCGCTGACCACGCGCAGCCCGCTGCTCGGCCGGGTGATGCGCTGGATATGTTCGCCGGACGCCTGGCTGTTCTGCTCCCCCTCCAGCGAAAAGGCCAGCGAAGTTTGCCCACCGGTCATGGCCAGGAACACTTCCGCCAGAATCTCGGCATCGAGCAGTGCGCCGTGCAGCGTACGCTTGCTGTTGTCGATCTCATAGCGGTTACACAACGCATCAAGGCTGTTGCGCTTGCCCGGGAACATCTTACGCGCCATCGCCAGGCTATCCGTCACCCGACAGAAGGTCTCCGTCTTGCCGATACCGCGCTGTAGCATGCCAAATTCGTAATCCATAAAGCCGATATCGAACGAGGCGTTATGAATCACCAGCTCCGCACCGCGGATGTAGTCGAGGAATTCGTCGGCGACCTGCGCAAAGGTGGGTTTATCCGCAAGGAACTCATCGGCAATGCCGTGCACGCCGAACGCTTCCGGATCCACCAGCCGATCGGGCTTAAGGTACATGTGGAAGTTATTACCGGTCAGGCGGCGGTTGATCACCTCAACCGCACCAATTTCGATGATGCGATGGCCCTCATAATGCACCCCGATCATGTTCATGCCGGTGGTTTCGGTATCAAGGACGATCTGGCGGTTATTTGCAGTGCTCATAGGACTCGTTTTATGTCAGACTTGGCGTTTTGTCAGAAGGAAGTCTACCAGAGATGCGCAAACAGGTAGAAATATTCACCGATGGATCGTGCCTGGGAAACCCTGGCCCGGGCGGTTATGGCGCCATTGTCCGCTATCGTCAGCATGAAAAATTATTCAGCGCCGGTTACCGCCTCACTACCAATAACCGCATGGAGTTAATGGCGGCCATTGTGGCGCTTGAAGCGTTAACGCAGCCATGCGAAGTGGTGCTGAGTACCGATAGCCAGTATGTGCGTCAGGGTATTACCAGCTGGATTCACAACTGGAAAAAACGCGGCTGGAAAACGGCGGAGAAAAAACCGGTTAAGAACGTTGACCTGTGGCAACGGCTTGATGCGGCGCTCAGCACCCATGAGATCAAATGGGAGTGGGTTAAGGGCCATGCCGGCCACCCGGAAAATGAGCGCTGTGATGAGCTGGCGCGCAGTGCCGCTGGCAATCCCTCGCTAGAGGATATCGGCTATCAGGTTGAATCCTGATCGTTCACTTCACGAAACTGGCGCGTTGCGTTAACAGCCGGACGCAGTTGCGCCTGACTCAGCGATTTTTTTGCTTTACCCGGCGTAAGCGGGAACGTCCGTTTACGCGCCACCACGATATTCAGGCAGCCCAGCGCCGGCAGGTGCGTGCTGATCATCTTCCCACCCTGTCGATGCCAGGGCACCACCTGGAAGCGCGTACGGTACACCACTTCGTAATTGAGCAGGCTGAGCCAGTCGAGCAGGCGCACCTGACTAAACATGCGGCTGCTCCATGGCGCACGCCGATGCAGGCCAGGCAGGCCTTTGCTGATGCCCAACAGGCTGAAGGGGTTAAAACCGCTGATGATCATCCAGCCATCATCGATAAGTACGCGATCTACCTCACGCAGTACGCGGTGCGGATCCTGACTCCAGGCCAGCGTATGCGCCAGCAAGCAGGCATCAATGGACTTTGATTCAAACGGTAACTGCGTCTCGCTGGCTATCACGTGTAACGCTTCGCCTTCATTGCCCACATTTACCTGATGCGATATGGCACACTGGCTGGTATTGATTTCTGCGCTGAGGCTGCCAATTTTAAGCATATGAAAGCCATACAGCTTACCGAGGTACGGCTGCAGTTGCTGCGTGAGCGCGTCGCGAAAATAGTCGCCCCAGGGCATGTCGCTCCAGGAGCGCGGCGCAGTCAGGATTTGGCGTGTTTTCGCTGGCTTCATGCTCTACCATTTTCCTTTTTCTACGACCTGAGAGGTGTTTATGAATCTTACCAGTATTCCCGCGTTGCAGGATAACTACATCTGGACACTGACTGATGAACAGGGGCGCTGCCTGATTGTCGATCCGGGCGAAGCTCAGCCGGTGCTGGATAAAATCAAGGCGAATCGCTGGCAGCCTGTCGCGATTCTGCTGACGCATCACCATCATGATCATGTTGACGGGGTGGCTGAACTGCTGAAGCACTATCCTGAACTGGAGGTTTACGGTCCCGAAGAGACCCAAAACAAAGGTGCAAAAAAAGTCGTTGCTGAAGGTGATGACGTTACGCTGCTGGGGTTAACTTTCCGCGTCATCGCCACACCAGGACACACTTTAGGACATATCTCATATTTCAGTTCGCCTTATCTTTTCTGTGGCGATACGATGTTTTCCGGCGGTTGCGGACGACTGTTTGAAGGTACGCCACAACAGATGTTCGAATCTTTTCAAAAGCTTAATCAGCTACCTGCCGATACGCTTATCTGCTGTGCGCATGAGTATACTTTATCCAATATGAAGTTTGCTGCGGCTATTCTGCCTCACGATCCCAAAATTTTGGCAAGATATCAGGAAATTAAGGACTTACGCGCAGAAAACCGCATTACTTTGCCCACAAAACTGGCGCTGGAGCGTGAAATAAATTTATTTCTCCGCACGCAAGACCCTGATTTACAAAATGCTTTAGGGATTAATGTCTCTTCCGCCCCCTTATGGCAAGCTTTTGCAAATCTACGCGAGAAGAAAGACCGTTTTTGATCTTACGGGTTGTGTTGTGTCTGCCCCTCACGTATAGTTGCTCGTCTTTTAAGCGAACTATTGACACACACATGAAGGCTAAAGCGATATTACTCGCCTCAGTCTTGCTGGTAGGATGTCAGGCATCACGGAATGACGCCAATATCCCCGTACAGCATGCACAGAGTCTGTCTTCAGCTGGTCAAGGTGAAAATGGAAAGTACGGAGATCGCTTGTTGTCGCCGCGTTGGCAAGATGATGGAACAAGCCTCGCAGAAGACACTGATCTCTGGAATCACATTAGTGACGAGTTGAAGATGGGGATTCCGGAAAACCCGCGAATCCGCGAACAAAAAACAAAGTACTTAAAAAATAAGAGCTATCTCCACGATGTAACATTACGGGCAGAGCCGTACATGTACTGGATTGTCGAGCAGATACAGAAACGTAAAATGCCGATGGAACTGGTACTGCTACCCATAGTGGAGAGCGCTTTTGACCCACACGCAACCTCTTCTGCGAATGCCGCTGGCATCTGGCAGATCGTTGCGCAGACGGGCAAAAACTATGGTTTGAAACAGAACCAATGGTACGACGGACGCCGTGATGTTGTGGCGTCGACCAAAGTTGCACTGGATATGATGCAGCGTCTGAACGGCATGTTCGACGGTGACTGGTTACTGACCGTTGCCGCCTATAACAGCGGTGAAGGGCGTGTGCTCAAAGCGATGAAACAGAATAAGGCGCGCGGTAAGCCGACGGACTTCTGGCACTTGTCGCTGCCACGTGAAACGACGATCTACGTACCTAAAATGTTGGCCTTGAGTGATATTCTCAAGAACAACAAGCGTTATGGTATCAAGCTGCCAACGCCGAACGAGAGCCGTGCACTGGCTCGCGTTGAAGTGGGACAGCAGATTGAACTGACGCAGGCCGCAGATATGGCCGGTATGTCGCTCAGCAAGCTGAAGACGTTTAATGCCGGGTATAAACACGGTGCGACAGCGCCAAACGGACCGCACTACATTATGGTGCCTAAGTCCAATGTAGCTCAGCTGCGCAATTCACTGGCTTCCGGTGATATTGCTTCCGTGCAGCCGACCGAAATGGCGAAAGCCAGTGCGGCCGGTAATAGCTACAAGGTGCGTAAAGGCGATACCTTATCCGGTATTGCCAGCAAGCTGGGCGTCAGCGTCAGCGCGTTGAAACAGCAGAACAACCTGCGTAGCGCCTCTGTCCGCATTGGACAAACGCTGAGCGTAGGCGGTAAAGCAGTGGCTGCTACACAGCTGGCTGATAACGGCAACAGCATCACCTATCGTGTTCGTAAGGGTGATTCTTTTGCCAGTATCGCTAAACGTCATGGGGTAAATACCAAAGACGTTATGCGCTGGAACAGTGACGCGAAAGACATTCAGCCGGGCGACAAGCTCACGCTGTTTGTTAAGAATAGCGCAACACCTGATACCTGATGCGTCGAAAAGGCTGACATTTGTCAGCCTTTTTCATTTTGACTCCGGCTTAACGTTTCATCCCTGCCCCGACTCCATTGATCTTCTGCATCCGTGCTGAATGCCGGTACTTTCACTAAATGCGTTCGGTAACAAAGGCGATCCGGTGCACCTTGCGGTGCTGGGTAGCGAGAAAATGATCATTGAAAACCTGATCAACCTGCATCTGCTGCCGGCGCGTTTTACCTTTATCGCTCTGCCTCTGCGCGCGGCTCGGCTTCACCGGTGCAGGCTATTACGCTGACAGAGGATTAGCGCGTGGTGGACGGGCTGAACTCCACCAGCAGAGGATTGTGATCGGAAGCACGCGTGACCAGTACCGAAGCTTCACTCACTTTCATGTCGCGATAGAAAATGAAATCCAGCGGACGACCAAAAGCTTTGCGGCGATGGTCATCCGTGAAGGAGACCTCCCGCAGTGACATCTCCCGGGCAAAACGGTACAGCGCATTCATGCGCTGGCGGCTCCAGGCGTTGAAATCACCCGCCATAATAACCGGGCCACGATGGTGCTGAATCTGCTCACCTATCGGCCCCAGCTGTTTACTGTAAACATCGACACCAAGACTGAAATTCACCGCATGGATGTTTACTACCATCAGCATTTCACCGTTCGGCAGAGGATAGGCGGTAACCAGCGCTGATTTTGACAGCCGCAGTAGCGGCTCTCGCTCACGCAGAGGGCAACAATAGACAGGATGAGCGGAGGCCAGCGTCATGACGCCTGAAGGGTGTTGCGGCAGTACAAATGCCGGCACCTGATCGGCCGCCAGATAGTTACTGGTGGCAAACTGCACCAGTTCTGGCGTGGTTTGTGCCTCCTGCAATAGCACCAGATGAGCATCTTTACCAAAGCCCTGCAGTACAGACATCCAGTCTGCGCGCTGCTGCTTAAAGATGTTCCAGACAAGCACCCGCAAAGTTGGGTCTGCGGGCAGCGGTGCGCCAGGCGGTAAGCCCTGCCCAAGGTGCAGCATCGCCCCCGGCGGAAAGATTCGTTCCGCAGGCTGACCTGCTATATAGCGCATTGCATAAGTTTTTTTTCGCACTGTCCCGCCTGGCTCATTGACGACTGCTACTTCACCTGACTGTTATAGGGATTTTAGCGCGGGGTTTCAATGCGTGTTCTTGATTGTCGGAATTCGCCTCACAGCCTGTAACGGCAATAGCCCACCATCAGGCAGGCTATTGTGCGTATTATTCCATCACCAGCGCAGTGCGGGGTTTATCCAGTTTGCCGCTCAGTCGAACCAGCAGCAGCGCGGCCAATACGATGGCAGCCCCCACCCATGGCGTTTGTGCCAGACCATAGTGCTGAATGATGTGTCCGCCGATGGTTGAGCCCAGCGCAATGCCTATGTTAAAAGCGGCAATGTTCAGGCCGGAAGCCACATCAACCGCGCCCGGTGCGTAGTGTTCGGCTTTCTGTACCACATACACCTGCAAACCCGGCACGTTAGCGAAGGCGAAGATCCCCATAACCAGCACCGTCGCCAGCGCCAGATAGTGCATACTGGCGGTGAACTGGAATACCAGTAACAGCAGTGCCAGCGCAGTGAAAATCAGCGTCAGTGCTGCGACCGCGCCACGACGGTCGGCCAGTTTGCCGCCCCAGATATTACCAATCGCGACTGAGATGCCATAACCAAGCAGAATGGCGCTCACTGCTGAAGGCGAAAAGCCAGCCAGCGTCTGCATCATCGGCGCAAGGAAGGTAAAGGCGGTGAACACGCCACCATAGCCCAGCGCAGTAATGGCATAAATCAGTAACAGACGCGGATTAATCATCACGCTCACCTGTTGCGACAGGGTGGTTACCGGAGGCTGAGCAATATTGCGCGGCACCAGAATCATGCTGGCAATCAACGCAATGATCCCCAATAAAGAGACAGCAAGGAAGCTCTCACGCCAGCCGATATGCTGACCGATCAGGGTGCCCAGCGGAACGCCTGTTACCAGCGCGACGGTGAGTCCGCCAAACATAATGGCTATGGCACTGGCGGCTCTCTCTTTGCTTACCAGGCTGGTCGCGATGGTGGAACCAACAGAGAAGAACACACCGTGCGCCAGGCCGGTGAGCAGACGTGCAATAATCAGCGTCTCATAGTTTGGCGCCAGCCAGGCTACCAGATTCCCGACGGTGAACAGCGCCATCAATCCCATGAGCAGCTGTTTACGTGGCAGTTTGCCGGTTAGCGCTGTCAGTACAGGTGCGCCAACGGCTACGCCAAGCGCATAGATTGAGACCAGCATTCCAGCAGAGGGTAATGTAATGCTGAGCTGTTCAGCGATGGTTGGAATGAGCCCGACGATAACAAATTCAGTTGTTCCGATAGCGAAGGCGCTGATAGTGAGCGCCCAGAGTGCAAGTGGCATGATTGACTCCCAAAGAGGTTTTGATGGGCGTCATTATTACTTCGTGGTTTAATAACGAAAAGGTGCAAAGTGGCAATAGACTTTTGCCCTTGGAGGCATAATGAAGGCGTCGTCTGACGAATTAAAAGTGTTTATTGCCGTTGTTGAGAGCGGCAGCTTTAGCCGTGCAGCTGACCAGCTACAGATGGCCAATTCAGCAGTAAGCCGCATGGTAAAGAAGCTGGAGAATAAGCTGAGCGTCACCCTACTGACGCGAACCACGCGGCAGTTAGCGCTGACGCTTGAAGGTGAACACTATTTCCGCCGCGTACAGAAACTGATGCAGGAGATGTCTACTGCTGAGAATGAGCTGTTAGAACGTCAGCAAACGCCGCAGGGAGAATTACGGGTTGATGCTGCTACACCGGTTATCCTCAACTTGCTCATGCCGATGATCAAGCCGTTCCGTGAGCGTTACCCTGAAGTCAGGCTCTCGCTGATCTCATCGGAGAGCTTTATCAATTTGATCGATCGTAAAGTGGATGTGGCGATCCGCGCCGGCAACCTGACTGACTCTACTCTGCGTGCCCGATTGCTCTTTATCAGCTACCGCAAGCTGGTCGCTACGCCGGCCTATCTGGCCAAATATGGCGTACCTGCCACCGTGGCGGATCTGGCACGACATGAGTGCCTGGGATTTGTAGAACCACTGCGACTGAATCGTTGGCCCGTTTCCGATAATGGCCGCGATCTTTACGAGATCAAATCTGGCATGGCATCCAATAGTGGCGAAACAATTAAAATGCTGTGTCTTAACGATCAGGGAATTGCGTGTTTGTCGGATTATATGGTCGATGCAGAGATTGCGCAGGGCACATTTGTTGAGGTGTTGGCAGAGCGGCGTATGTTGGTGGAGATGCCTTTTAACGCAGTCTATTACAGTGATTTAGGCGTGAGCCAGCGCGTGCGGGCATTTATCGATTTTCTAAGCGAATGGGTAAAAGATCAGCCCTGGCGAGTGCAGGGCTGAGCAGGATATTAATCCCAGGCGGGTGCCAGCCCATCCGGGCTCACCAGACGCTGCTGGCGATCCAACGCCGCGATCTGCGCCATATCATCTGCATCAAGTTTCAGATTAATGGCCGTCATGTTGCTGGCGAGGTTATCGCGTTTCGTCGAAGATGGGATAACCGCATAACCTGATTGCATTGCCCAGGCTAAAACGATCTGAGCAGCGGTTGCCTGATGCTTGTGGGCGATACGTTTGATCACTTCATCCTTGAGCGCTTCGCCATAAGCCAGCGTCATGTACGAGGTAATATGCATGCCCTGCTCTTTCGCGAACGCGACAACCTGACGGTTCTGCAGGAAAGGATGCAGTTCAATCTGGTTGGTCGCAATATTTTCTACGCCAACTGCTTCGATAGCTTCTTTCATCAGCGCAATCGGGAAATTAGAAATCCCGATTTGGCGTGTCAGACCCGCCTCTTTTGCCGCCAGCAGAGCCTGCATACTCTCTTTAACCGATACCGCAGCACCCGGGGAAGGCCAGTGAATCAGGGTTAGATCAACGTACTCGGTACGCAATTTCTTCAGGCTATCTTTAAGGCTTGGGATCAGCTTGTCAGCAGAAAGGTTTTCAACCCAGATCTTTGTGGTTATGAAAAGCTCAGTGCGGGCGATACCGCTTTCAGCGATCGCCTGACCTACTGCCGCTTCATTGCCATAAATTTGCGCGGTATCGACGGTGCGATAACCCAGCTTCAGTGCTGTTTTTACTGAGTGAATAACGACATCGTCCTGCAGACGAAACGTACCTAAACCAAAAGCGGGGATTGTCATGTGTTCCTCATCATATCGTTTAATGTTGCGATGAGGTGCAGTGTGACAGGATTATTGTTGCCGAAAAATCCGCTTATAAGCAGAAGAATTTTGCTTTTTAATCAACAATAGAGCTTAAATTGCAGATATGAAAAAGCCCTGACTTTGCAGTCAGGGCTTATCAATTAAG
>NZ_MLFS01000019.1 GCF_002095485.1 Pantoea wallisii
CCAGCGCCAGCCGGCGCCATCGTGACGAACCAGCAGCCAGGTGACGCCGGCCACGGCCAGCAGCAGTAATAACCCGACCAGGCGACTTACTGTTTTAGGCATGAGGTGGCTACCGGCGGTAATTTCACAGGCGCGGAGCTGTCGCAGCGGGCGCATTTACAGGCGCTGCACTTCGGCGCCGTACGCACTGAGGTGCCGGTCTGTTCACACCAGTTTTTAATGCCCGGCGTGACGCTTAAGAAGGGCCGGTTGCGCGTCTCGTTGTTCTGCTCAAACAGATCGACCACGCGCTTCTCCCACAGTGATGGCGCGTAATTTCGGTTGCGCGAATCATTGGTGTTATAGCGCAGCAGCTTGCCCTGTTTTTTAAACAGCAGCGCTTCCAGCATGATGCCGTTGTTATTGGCGGTGAACTCTTTGATCGGGCCATCCCCGTTCTCGTACAACCCTTCGTAGTAACCTTTGCCCTGTTCGTCGGCGTTTTCGATGGCATCAAACAGGCGGTCAGTGTAGGGCGAATCCCACAGCACCCACATGCCCAGCGCCGCTTTCAGCGATACCGCCGCCACGTTGGGCACATACTGGCCCTTATCGGTGATGGTGTTCCAGTTAAAGCCATCGCTGAAGACCGTGTCATAGACAAAGTAGGGGGACTTATCGAGCTGATGCTCCGAGCGCGCCGTAAGCGTGCCGGTGATCATGTAGCGGTTCTCCTGAGCCTGATAGACGCGGTCAGCGAAGTTTTTCATCCACGGATGCGAATGGTTCGCGGGGCTGTCGTCACGATCGTCCGGGTTATCCCAGCCCATCTCCAGCCCGTGCAGCAGGTAGGATTCCGTTACCACATAGTTGTGCTGATTGGTCAGGCGCGGATCGCGCGAGTCATAAGGCACCAGCACGCAGTAGATATCCGCCAGCGCGTAAGGCTCGGGTTTACTGGCCTGGCAGGTGGTAAAGCCCCACAGCTGGTAACCGGCCGCAGCATACTCTTCGTATCCCAGACGACCCTCCTGCACGTACTGTGGTTTTTTCTCTTTATCCAGGTATGCGCCGTAGAGCGTGCCGCAGTCATCCACCACGTGGGTGAAATCCCAGCCCAGCACCACGTTATCGATGCTGTTGCCGTGCTCCGGATAGCGCTCTTTGATGATCTTCAGCCACAACAGCATGCGGCCGATATCAATGGCGGAGAAGCCAATCTCACCGGGTTTGTTCAGGTAGTCCACCTTCTGCCCGGTAATGGTGTTGTAGGCTTTGTTGGGGACCTGATTCTGGAACAGCACCAGTTTGTTGAGCGTGGCCATGAACTGGATAAAGCGGCGGTCAAACTCCGCTTTGTCAATAATGCCCAGCTCGCGCGCGGCAGTCAGCGCTGCCAGATAAGAGCCGCTGTCCCACATGGTGGTTGAGGGATATTTGTTTACCGCATTCACCAGACCGGTGGTGGGCTGGTAGTTAGCGACAAAGTAGGACCACGCGTTTTTGGCCACGCTCATTTCACGTGGTGTCAGTTCGCCATGACGACTTTTGTAGTCAGATGCGGGCAGGCTCACGGCGGCCTGCAGCGGCGGGGCGATCAGGACCAGCACCAGCAGCAAGCGGCGTAAACCAGACAGGGTTAGGGATAACACGCTCATTGCGCTCTTACTCCTTTTGAGGGGGCGGTGGCGGGCGATCGGTTCAGGCAGCCCAGACAAAGCAGTTGGCCGTGCGCAATGTATGAGAGGCTCTCAAGCACCATTGCGTTGGTATCGGCATCGATGGCGGCGTTGACGCTACCGTCCGGATTAAAGCCGGCTCGCCAGCCTTTGCCCGGTTCAATCATTGGTAGCATCTGCTGGCGTAACGCCTCACTCCAGCGGTTGCGGAACAGGGCATACCAGGCGAATGCTGAACGGGTGGAGAGCAGGGCGCGCTCGGGCAGCGTATCGTGGCTGTTATCGTTTTGCTCTTGCACCGGCAGCGGCTGTTGACCCGGCAGCGTACCGCTGAAATCGGGCGCCTGTTCGGCGTAATCCGCATTGATATCGCCACGCGCATCCGGCTTACCGGTGCGCTGCTGAAGAATCTGCATAATGCGCCAGCTGATCTCACCGCTGCGCGCATCAAAGCCCTGCTCCAGCCCGGTGAGCAGATAAGGCTGGCTGATCAGCGCCGGCTGTTTGCCCCACGGCGTGCGCAGCCCTTCATCCGGCACGGCGTGCCCGTCAATTTCAATCAGCTTGAGGCCGTCCGGCGGCTGGCTCACCGCCAGCCCGGCTGCGCTGTTGATCATGCGCAGCACGCCGGCAGCATAGAGGCGATAGCCGTAGCTGCCACGCGGATCGTCAGTGCGGATCACCCAGCGGTTAACCGGCAGGCTGGCGCCCTGTGGGCCGCTGCTCTGCAGCAGGTTATTGAGCTGCCATTTCGCCAGCAGCTGGTTAACGGCAGCGGCGTGCTGCGGATAGCGCCAGACAAGCACCTGCAGCGGCACCAGCAGCCGACCCATATCGATGGCGGAGCCGTTAACCGGCGGGTCCTGAACTAGCGGCGTTAGCGTATCGGCGTGATAAAATGCTGCGGGTAGCCCCTCCGGCTGCAGCGGCAGGCTGCCTAAGGCCTCCAGCGCCGAGCTGATGCGGTCGTCAAACTCCGCTTCCGGAATGATATCGAGCTGGCGGGCGGAGAGGGTCGCCAGCAGATAGCTGCCGGCGCTCCACAGGCTCAGCCACGGCCGATCGGCTTCCGCATTCACCAGCCCATTGGGCTGGGTATTGGTGACGAAATATTGCCAGGCAATGCGCGCCCACACGGCTTCATCAAACGTCAGTTCACGCTGAGCCGGCAGCGGCGGAAACGCCTTGCTCAGCACAATGCCGTCCGTGGTCTCGACCCGCGTCGGCATCTGGCGTTCCACCCACAGTACGATGGCAAAACCGAGCAGAAAGCCGATCAGGATCGTGAGGTAGCTGCGTGCGCTGTATAAACCCGCTTTGAGACTCATCCGGCGTTTGTCTCCTGTGCTGCAGGAGGCGTCCACATCGCCGCCATGATCATCGGAAGCATCGCGGCGATGTTCACCGCACCCCAGAAAATGTTGATGACGTAACCGGAAGGGTCATCGACGTTACCGCGCGCCACCTGAATGCCACCCCACACTAGCCCCAGCAGCGTGAGCGCCACGATAGCCAGCTGCGGTTTCACCAGGTAGAGGAAGCGGCCTGACTGCCGCTCTTTTGGCGTGACGTGAAACTTGATCTTTTCACCGCGCAGCACGGTACTGAGCGCCCGCAAATTCACCGAGAAGAACGCGAGGTAGGAGGATCGCCCATCCCATGCAGAGATGCCCCAGGTACCGAACATAAACGCCAGCTCAGAGACGATAAAGAACGGCAGAAAGTGCAGGTAGAAGGGCGTGGAGTAGGCCGACACCGGCGGCACGCCGGTAAACAGATAGACCAGCGGCGAGATCAAAAACACGGTGTTCCAGATACAGGCGAGATAGGACCAGAACGTGGTGCCGTACATCAGCGTCTGCCCGAGGCTCAGTTTAAAGCGGCGGCGGCTGAAGATTTTATCGTGAAACAGAATATCCAGCGATCCGGCGGCATATTTGAAGCGCTGAATCATCCATGTCAACAGATCCTGCGGTGAGAGCATTTTCGATTCAATGCCCGGATGCATCACCGAACGCCAGCGGCGTCCTTCGTCACCATGCAGCACAATGGAGGTGTAGATATCCTCCGAGACGTGGAATTTGTAGGGCGTCAGTTCGGTATCGGCGATCACATGCGGACGCATCGCCAGGCTCAGCGCGGAGCGGGCCTCTTCATCGCGGATGTCACGTGTAAACTGCGCAATCTCCTGTTCGACGTTAAACACATAGCTGCGCAGTGCAGCCTGCATGACCGCTTCGCGCCGATGCACGGAGGCGGCGCCGCAGCAGAAGGCCGCGTTAACGGCGTTACGCCGACGCAGTATCACATCGTAGAACATGCGTGGATCGTTGAAGAAGGGATCGTTACCGATGGTCAGGCGCCCGAATAGCTTTTCACTCAGGCTGCCGAGGAGATACCCCGGCCAGCCCGCCTTGCGCCGCAGCCAGGTGGTCAGTCGCTCGCCTTCAGGCAGATCGTAAAACCACTGTGGCGTCTGTACCCAGGCGACGTCCGGATCGCGGAAATAGCCCAGCGTATTCTCCAGCAGCGTCGGGAAGACGCGCGTATCGGCATCGCAAATCACCAGAAAATCGCCGTCGGTGTGCTCCATACCGTTGCGGATATTGCCGGCCTTGAAGCCAATATTGTTATCGCGCGAGATGTAGTTGACGCTCTCCTGCTCACACACCGCGCGCATCTCCGGGCGGCGGCCGTCGTCCAGAACGTGCACGCGAAAATCCAGCGTGGCGGGGTAGCGCATTTTGCAGGCGTCCTGAATGGAGAGCCGCACCAGTTCGGGATCTTCAGAGTAGGTAGCAATAAACAGGTCAACTTTGATGGGACGCGCTGCTTCCCGATCGGCGGGCAGCAGACACTGATTGATATCGTCAGGCGCAGGCGGGCATTCAGGGTCTTTGACCTGCCAGATGTTGATGGTGAACAGCAGCGTGCTATCCAGGCCAGGGTCTCAGCCAGCGCCAGCGGCACGGCATACCAGAGCGCATCCATGTTGAGCGACTCCATCCAGCGCCAGCGAATGTAGTTAGCGCCCAGCACCAGCCCGGCAACGGCCAGCGTTTGCCAGATCCGCATGACCCAGCGCGGTGTATGCAGCGGCGCGGGTGGCCGGCGCGATTCAAAGCGAGAGAAGTAGTGATCCATAGTATCCCGTCATAATTAGTGGACTGCTAAACCACCCGGCGCCAATGCTAATCACAAATTAAGTAAATGAAAAACCATGAAAATAGTGAGCTTCGCTTATATTTATGCGTAAATGCAATCTGCAGCACTCTGCTGCTGCTAATAACAACTCTATTTTGTATAGTATTGCATTACAGTTATTTACAGCGATTTTGCGAAATTTTTCACCCATGCGTGACTTAGCGCGCAACATGGCTACACTTATTTTTACAAATGTGTCAGCTATGAATCTAATGTATTAGTGATGATTATCTTCATCAGGATTAATGCTTTATGACCGATCAGGCGCTTGCAGAGAGACGCACCTTTACCGACTTCCGGGCATGGCGTTACGCCATACCCGGCCGACGCGATCTGCGTATTGATATGCTGCGCGGCGTTGCGCTGGTGATGATGGTGGTGGCCCATACCGAGCTGCTCTCCGTGCTCAATATCTTTACCTGGGAGCGCTTTGGCCTGACGACCGGCGCGGAGGGCTTCGTTATTCTCTCCGGTTTTATGCTGGGGATGCTTAACCGGCAGCGGTTGCAGAAAGAGGTGCTGCTGACGGTAGGCTGGACGCTGTGGCGCCGTGCCGGCAAGATCTACCTGGTGAACATTGTTATCATCCTGCTGCTGCTCCTGCTTTCACGCCTGCCGCTGATCAATACCTTTGAAGTGACCCACTTTGTTGATCGCTACTCCGGCACCGTGTGGGCGCTGTTTCCCACCACACCGCAGATCAAAGAGACGTGGTTCAATATCATCCTTTATCTGCAGATTGGTCCGCACCAGACGCAGATCCTCGGGCTCTATATCTGCCTGCTGCTGGTGAGCCCACTGTTTCTCTGGCTGCTGCAGGCGCGCCGCGCCGGCTGGCTGATCGCCGCTTCCCTGACGACCTATCTCTGCTATCAGCTCTGGCCGCTGCGGGTGACCGTTTCCGAGTTTGAGTTCGCCTTTCCACTGCTGGCCTGGCAGCTGATCTACGTGCTGGGGATGTGCTGCGGCTGGTACAAAGAGGAGCTGATGTCGCTGGCGCGCACGCCGCCAGGCAAAGGGGTGATGGCTATCATGGTGATCTTTGCGTTGATAATGATGTTTATTGCGCAGAACCATACCAATCCGTTTATGCCGCCCGCGCTGCTAATGCACGTGATCCCACCGGCCGATTTCAACTGGTTTTACCATCACCTGGCGGCAAAAAACGCGCTGGGCCCCTTTCGCGTGCTGAATGACTTCTCACTGATATTGACGGTCTATCTGCTGCTGACTTACTGCTGGCAGCCCGTGGCCCGCGCCGTCGGCTGGTTTTTAATTCCTCTGGGCCAGCATTCGCTTTACACCTTTATTTTGCATGTGTTTGTGGTGCTGGCGATCAGCCAGTTCGTGCCGTTCGACCTGTGGCATCAGGCGTGGATTCGTAACACGCTGATCCACCTCACTGCGCTGGGCATCTTGTGGTGGATGGCGAAAAAAGAGATTGGCGGTCGTTTTATTCCGAATTAATCGGGGAGATCAGATGGGATACTACGGGCGTGCAGAGGGGAAGAGAGGGCTACTCCTGCTGGCGATGTTGTTGCCGGGGGTGAATGACGTCTATGCCGCCAGCCAGGAGAGCGCCGCCGTCTCCGATGATGAACCCATACAGGCCGGGGTGTTTACCAGCCGCTGGGGACGGCTATTCTCCGGCAATAAAGATAAATTTTCCGGCGCCCTGAGTTTCTCCAGCGGCCTGAAAGAGCAGCAGCTCACCATCCCGAACGGTTCCGCTTCGGCAGAGCAGAAAAAGAAGATCAACCAACTGCTTAATCTGAGCCTGCAGTACTCTCCGTACAGCTACTGGTTCGGCAATATTACCCTGCGCGCGCCAATCACCGATTTTGATAAGTACACCAGCGATTTTCGTTACAGCTTTGGTTATGACGACTGGCACCCCAATACCTTTAGCCTGGTCTACAGCAACTATGGCGACAACCACTTTTTCCCCTCGGGCAAAGCGCGCCGCACCTATTTTGAGCAGGGCGCATTTACCTTCGCCTATAAGTTTTCTCTGCCGAAGAGTATTGAGCGGCATCTGCTCATTAATGAGGGCGATGCGCTGACCTGCCAGGTTGGTTACAGCTGGGTACCGCGTTACTACTCGCTGGCGGACAATGATATCCGGTCTAACAAGCAGGTGGGTCTGGGCGGCTGCGGTTATACCTTTAAGCAGCACTTTTTTATCCGCGCCACGGCGTTCTGGTATCCGCATGCCGATCAGCAGCAGCCGTGGAACGGGGACTACAGCTACAGCTTTGGTTACGCCGGCTATACGCCCGGATCGTTCTCCCTGCAGTACAGCAACTACAGCGGAACGCGCTTCCCGGGGCGCAGCAGCGCCACGGCGAAATTCCGCGAAGGCACTATCTCACTTATCTGGTTTTTACCTTTCTAGGGCCGCCGCTATGTTAACGCTACAGCCACAATCTGTGCTCATCGTGGATGACGCGACCACCTGGCGCAAACTGCTTTCTGGCTTGCTGAAGCAGTGGGGCTATCACGTGTTTGAGGCAGAGAACGGCGAGCAGGCGCTGGCGATGCTGTCGCAGCACCCGATCAATTTACTGATCAGCGACTGGGAGATGCCGGTGATGGACGGGCTGACGCTATGCCGCCAGGTGCGGCAGCAGTTTCAGGAGCGCTACATCTACCTTATCTTGCTGACGGTGCGCGAAAGTACCGATGATCTGCGCGCCGGGTTTGACGCCGGCGCGGACGATTTTCTGCGTAAACCGGTCAACCGCGTGGAGCTGCAGGCACGCCTGCACGCGGGCGAACGCATCCTGCAGCTGGAGCAGACGCTGGAGAGCCGCAATCGCAGCCTCAGCGAGGCGCTGCAGCAGATCCAACTGGACCTCCAGGCAGCGGCGGCGCTGCAGCACAGCATTTTGCCGCCACACGCCATTCGCCACGCGATCTACCACGCTGACTGGCTGTTTATTCCCTCAGCCTGGGTCTCCGGCGATATTTTTCACTTTTTCCCGCTGGATAATCAGGCGGTGGGCTTCTACAGCGTGGATGTCTCCGGCCATGGCGTCTCCGCCGCGATGCTGTCGGTGGCCGTCGCGCGACAATTTTTGCACGGCCGCACGGTAGAGCGTTTTCTCTATGATGATGAGGCCATTACGCCGCCGGCGCAGGTGGTGAGTATTTTGAACGAGCGTTTTGTGGCGCAGAGCAGCGACGTCACCAGCTATTTCACCATGGTATATGGCGTTATCGATCGCACCAGCGGCGCAGGGCGGCTGTGCCAGGCGGGTCATCCGACGCCACTGATCGTCGCGCCAGACGGCGCTATCCGTCAGGTTGGGCAGGGCGGTCCGCCGGTGGGGCTGCTCGATCACCTGACCTGGGAGGAGGTGCCGTTTACGCTGGCAGCGGGAGAGCGCCTCTGTCTTTACAGTGACGGCATCAGCGAGTGTGAAAATCCCGGGCAGGAGATGTTTGGCGCCCAGCGTTTCGCCGCTTTGCTAACCGAGCTCGCACCGCTTCCGCTGCCGCAACTGCTGGCCGGCGTACACAGTCAGCTTAATCTCTGGCGCCAGTTGCCGCATGACAGCGATGCACCCGCCGGGGATGACATTTCGTTGCTGGTTATTGAGCGTCAGCCAATCTCTGAACAGGAGCAGCAAGATGAAAATTGAGTCGGAATCTGTCAATAACGTAACGCTGTTGACGCCGGTGGTGCGGCGCCTGGATGCTTCCGTTGCCATGCGCTTCAAGGAGGAGATCCTCTCCGCCATTCAGCAGGGCAACACGCGGCTGGTGCTGGACTTTTCACGTGTCGATTTCATTGACAGTAGCTGCCTGGGCGCGCTGATCTCCATTCTGAAGTCGCTGAGCAACGGCGGACAGCTGGTGCTGTGCGCCCTGAACAGTAATATCAGAAATATGTTTACCCTGACGCGTATGGATCGCGTCTTTACGCTGTGCGCCGATCGTCAGGAAGCGCTTAACACACTCCAGTGAGGGGACAACGATGTCGCACTTTCTGCCTGAGAAAACGCTGCAGCTGCCCGCCACGCTTAATAGCCTGACCACGCTGGGCAATGCGCTGCGGGAGTACCTATCCCCTTTACGCTTAAGCGAAAACTGGATCTACCCGCTGGATCTGGCGCTCTGCGAGGCGGCCAGTAACATTATTCGTCATGCCTATCGCGACGATGCCGGAAAAAGTTATCAGGTCTGTTTCAGCACGGATGACGCCGGTATCAGGGTCACGCTGGTGGATTCAGGTCTGCCGGTGCCGGAGGAGAAGCTGCAGATCTCAGACAGTGACAGCGCCATGCCGGAGGCGATGAACGAAGGCGGCAGAGGGTGGCCACTGATTTTTGCCAGCGTTGATAGCGTTGACTATCAACGCGGCGCGGGTGAGAACCGGCTCACCCTGTGGCGGGTGCTGCCGGCTGCTTAGCGGAACAGCTTCTGCACAAACGCGATATACGCTGGCCGCCAGACATCCATCTCATGGCCCAACGCAGGATAGCTGTGCCAGTCGTGATCGATCTTCAGCTGCTCAAGATCGGCTTTCAGGCCGGTCATATCACGACCGGTGATAATATCCTCTTCACCCGCCGCTAAGGAGAACAGCTTCAGCTGCCGGTTAACCGCTGACGCCTTCTTCAGCTGCGCGCTGACGCGAAAATCCGGTACGGTTTCGGTGGTCACGCCGCTGAAGATGCCCAGCCAGGCAAACTGATCAAGATGACGCATGCCGCTGACCAGCGTCTGATAGCCGCCCTGGGAGAGACCGGCAAGGGCGCGTCCCTGTGCCTCATTGCGCACCTTATAGCGTTGGGCGATGCGCGGAATGATCTCCTGCATCAACTCCTTATCCGCCGCCTGCGCATTACGTGCATAGAAGGTGTCGCGCCGCGTGGCCGGGGCAAAGGACTCCGGGATTGCGCTCGCGATGTCGGTCTCTGTGTCCGGCATGACCACGATCATCGGCACGATTTTGCCCTCTGCCAGCAGATTATCCATGATCTGCGGCAGCCGCGCCTGTGTCACCGCAGAGAGTACGGTATCGCCAAAGCCGTGATAGAAGTAGAGCACCGGCAGCGCCTCACCGTTTTTTTCACTGCCGGGCGGCACCCACACTGCCACCTGACGCTCTCGATCCAGCACCTCCGAATGCCAGCTCAGGGTATGGATTTCACCGTGTGGCACCGCTCTCTCATCCAGCAGGCTGCCCGGTACCAGAATCAGGCTGGTATTGACCTGGCGCTGCGGTTTGGGCGATGCCGTACCGGTATCAATGCTGCGGAACCCATCCACGTTAAAAAAATACTCATATAAGCTGGGCTGCAGCGGGGCGCTGGTAAATGACCAGATGCCCCGTTCATCTTTCTGCATCGGGTGAGACACATAGCGGTCGGGTGTGGCGCCCGTCACCACATCGACGGCTTTGGCAGCGGGCGCCCACAGGCGCCACGTCACGCTGTTATCACTATTAACAGCCGAGATGTAAGCTCCGGGCTCCAGGGTTTCCGGCGGACGCTGCGGCAGTGATTGCGCACTGGCCTGGCTCAGCCAGAGCGCGCAGACGATAGACAGGCAGAGGCGGTAACTCATCAGATTTCCTTACCAAAAAAGTCATTTTTACATTGTGGCAGATTTTGTCAGGATGTCAGGCTCGACTGAGCAGGGCGCAAAACAGAACATCCCTTGCCGTGAGGTTGAATTCAGAGAAGGATGATGGATTGAGCGCGTTATAAAACTAATAAAAGCAGGGGATTAGCCTGTCAGATGTGTGACAGCCGCTATGCTTGAAAGGCGATCTATTAAAAACCGTTTTGCAACATCCGGGAGTGACTGACAACTTATGCTGTTACGCAAAAAGAAAATTCGTTCGCACAGTGAGGATCGACTACTGGCCCTGACGCTGGCGACCACGGCCGGCATACTCAACGCCATGGCTTTCGGCGCATTTGGTTTTTTCCCTTCGCACATGACCGGTAATACCTCACAAATTTCGGCAGAGGTGAACGGATCCGACCTGCACGATCTGCTCTTTCTCGCCGTGCTGATCATCGCCTTTGTGACCGGCGCGATGCTGTCGCGGCTGGTGGTGGCGTATGGCCTGAAGCGCAATCTGCGCACGGTTTACTGCCTGGTCCTGCTGGCCGAAGGTATTGCGCTGACGCTGACATCCTTAGTGGAGATCCTGTGGTACTCCGAGCGGAATAACGGCGAGATTCTGGTTACCCTGAGCCTGCTGATGGGCATTCACAACTCCACTTCAACGCAGCTGTCGTCTGGCCGGGTGCGCTCAACCCATGTTACAGGTACGCTTACCGACGCCGGTATAGCGTTAGGTTCATGGTTGCGCGCACTGTTGAGCCGCAGTGAAGCCGCCGATCGGAATCTGCACCGCACCGTGCTGTTCACGCATCTGGTGACCATCTTTTCGTTCCTGTCCGGCTGTGTAGTGGGTTACCTGCTGTTTAAGCACCTGGGCTTTGAGGCCATGACCGGCCTCGGCGTGGTGCTGGCACTGATTGCGGCGGGGGGCATTGCCAGAACGCTGCATCTCACCGGCGTACGGTTCTGGTAAGTGCTGTAGCCGGGAGTCACCCTCATCCCGGCTACGTTTTCTTACCTGCCGCAGGCGCCAGCGCCATCCGGATAAAATCAGCAATATCCGCCAGCGCGCGCTGATGCTTCTCTTTGGCAGGGCTGATACTCAACACTTCAGCATACCCATTCAGCATCGCGCTCAGCTGCCGGGTGGTACGGCTAACGTCTGTTTTGCGGAACACCGCGTCATCGACACCCTGCTGAATAGTGTCACCAATCAGCGTCATCCAGCTGGTGATGTTACTCTCCGCAAGTTTGGCGTAAGCATCATTATTGGCCGCCATTTGCCACAGCGAATCATAGAGTTTCCAGGACGCGTCTGCTGAGTCGGGCAGGTAGATCTCCGCCAGCCGGATCAGCTTCTGATCCGGACTCAGGCCCACGACTTCATCGGTAAACTGCGCGATTTCGCGCGCCATAAAGCGTTCAATTGCGGCAAGACACAGAATTTGCCAGTTACTGAAGTAGTGATAGATGTGGCTGCGGGACAGGCCAAGTTGCTCCGTCACTTCGCGGGTCGTGACATCCGTAATCCCTTTCTCAATAAACAGGGCCACCGCCGTATCCAGAATAAGCGCTTTGAGATCTTCGCTCTTTTTTTTCATTTGTCGTTCCACCTTGCGTTGAGCCACTGCTCAAAATCCTATCTTAACAGAAGCCGGCGGGGCGATGCGTCAATGGTTTACGGCGCTTAAGAGAGGGGGAATATCGTTTTCAGCGATGACAGCAATTACTGAAGGTCGCGCCAGGTCTGTCGATAACGTTTGTCCGTCAGAGCGCTCACTATTGCGCATTGACGGAGAGTGATTGATGAGTTCTGAATGCGAACGGACCCTGCTTTTAGCCCTCTTTTGACTACACCAGAATGCGCAGCGCGAGCGCGCAGTATCATAATTGCAGGAAAAACAAGAATATGTCCTTTATCAAGACGATCATTAACCGTGCCCCTTTAGCCCGGACGTCTACGCCATCAGACGGCATTTATCACTGCCAGCAGCTGCCCGACACACTTTCAGCGGCAGGACTTTCATCGCGGGCATCAGGCATATTGTTAACGTTTGTTCCACCGGAAGCGGACTTTCACCGGGTAAGTCAGGCCTGGCAACGCTTCTCATCGGCTGATTTAACGGTTATTACGCTCTCATCTAATGGTGCGCTTAGCGCCAGCGGTCAGCAAAGCACTTACTGTGAAGGTAACGGACAGGAGGGAAGCTGGCTCTGGCTACCGGACACCCTGATTGCCGAACATGAAACGCATATAATTGACCTGCATCTCAACGATACGCATAGCGTTACCGAGCGCATCAGTGCTATTCAGCGCGATCTGGCCACGCTACAGGTACGTATGCCGCTGTCAGCAGAGCGCACTTTCGCCATGATTTACTGTGACGGATTATCGGCTTCAGAAGGATTTCTGATGCAGGCCTGGTATAACAGCGGTCTGTTCCCCTGTCTGGCTATTGGCGGCTCAGCGGGTGGACGCGTTACTTTTGACGGCACATGGATTGGGCTGGAGGGGCGTGTACTGCAGGGCAAAGCGGTCATCGTGTTTTGTCGTATGGCCGCCGGTAAATCGTTTGCGCCCTTTAAGAGCCAAAATTTCACGCCGCTGGATAAGAGCTGGCTGATCGCCGAGGCCAACCCGCTGACCAGAACGGTGACCTCAGTATTCAACCAGCAGGGGCAGCAGCAACCCTTTACCCGGGCACTGGCCGAGCAGCTGGGCTGTGACGAGCAGCAGCTGAGTCAGCGACTGCAGGGGCTGACGTTTGCCGTGAAAGTGGGGGAGTCATTTTTTATCCGCTCTGTCGCAAAGATTGAGAGCGGCCATGTGCACTTCTTCTGCGACCTGGAGTTTGGCGATCGGCTCTATCTGATGCAGGAGACCGATTTTAAAGCCGCCACGCAGCAGGACTGGGCGCGGTTTGTCAGGCGTCATGGTAAGCCGGCGGCCATCATGATGAATGACTGTATTTTGCGACGCCAGGGCAACCTGAACCAGCTGTACAATGCGCACTTCTTCAAAGGCATCCCCGCAGCCGGTTTTTCAAGTTTTGGCGAAATTCTGGGGGTGCCGATCAATCAGACGCTCTCTGCGCTGGTGTTCTTCAACCATGATGCAAAGGCGATGGCACAGTTTCCGGTTGAGTACGCCAGCTATGCAGCCCATTACGCTCAGCGGGCACTACGACGCTGGGAGGCGCTAAACAGCATCCAGACGCGGGTACTGGCGCGCGTTATCAATTATCAGCAGGAGCTCGCGCCTATTGTCAAAGCGCTTCCGGCGCTGGAAGCCGCCACGCAGAGTCAGGGGGAAACGCTCAGTCTGGCGGAGGGCAGTATCCGGGCCATCAGCGCCATCGCTACGGAAAGCCAGCAGGCGCAAAGCCATCTGGGTGAGGGGCTGGATGATCTGGAGCGTATTTCAAACGGTATTAACGTGATTACACACGGCATCAGTAATATCGCTTTTCAGACAAACATTCTGGCGCTTAACGCGGCGGTTGAAGCGGCGCGCGCCGGAGAGTCCGGACGGGGATTTGCTGTGGTTGCGGGGGAGGTGCGTCGCCTGGCGCACTCCTCGAAAGAGCAGGCGGAGGCCACCGCCAGCAATATCAACGATGCGGTCAGTACCATTATGCGCATCCGCAGCGTGGCCAGCACGACGGTAAAGACGGCCAATGATATGGCGGAACGCAGCATTCGTGCTGCCGATGCGATAGCAGCGATGAGTCAGCAAACGCGCAGTGAGCGTGCCGATATCACACAGCAGTTTGAGGGATTGCGCACCCTGACCGCGGGCATCGATGCGATGCAGGAAGCGGTGGCAGAACTCAGGGTGCTACAAAAGCTTTCAGCTGAACGTTAATTTTACCTCCTCTGGCGCGGCACTTATCAGGGTGCCGCGCTTTATCACACCCGATCGCCACGGCGGGTGGATCTTTGCGCATTGACTTTGAGCGGTTGCTCAAATAGACTCGCCCGATATTGAGCGACCGCTCAATTTTCCTTTCCGTATGAATAGTGAGTATGAAAACCTTACACGTTAACGAAAAACAGACCATGCCTGCAGGCGCTGCCGCCACGCTGAAGCGGTTAGGGCAGCGCTACAGTAAAAAATTACTTCTGACGCTAGGGCTGGTGGTTGCAGAGAACGTCACCTATCTGCTGTATCCGCTACTGGCGGGCTTTGCCGTGAATGCGATACTGGCTGCCAACACCTTACACGCAGTGCTGTATGCGGTGATGGTATTTGTCATGTGGGCGATTGGCGCTGCGCGCCGTAGCGTTGATACCCGCACTTTTGCACGTATCTATGCAGAGATGGCAGTACCCGTGATCCTGACCCAGCGTCTTGAGAACAATTCACCCTCCGTGGTTGCGGCGCGCGTCGCCTTATCCCGCGAGTTCGTGGATTTTTTCGAGAAACACCTGCCGGTACTTATCACGTCTGTCGCCTCTATTGCAGGCGCGGCAACCATGCTGCTGGTAATTGAGTTTTGGTCCGGGGTAGCCTGTCTCGGTATTTTGGCGTTCTTTGCACTCTTTCTGAAAAAGTTCACGTTAAAGAACGAGCAGTTGTTTCTTCGGCTGAATAACCGGCTGGAGAGGGAGGTCGATATGGTGAGCCGTGCGCCAGCGTCGCCACTGGTGCGCCACTATGGGGTGCTGGCCCGGTTGCGCATCTGCCTCTCTGACCGCGAAGCAATGGGCTATCTGGCGATCGGCAGCGTGGCTGCGCTGCTGTTTGGCATGACCATCCTGATCATGTGTTTCAGAGGGGGGCAAGATGCCGGTCACGTCTATTCGGTGATGACCTATATGTGGATGTTCGCCATGAGCCTGGACGATGCGCCCCAGCTGCTGGAGAAGTATTCGCAACTGAAAGATATTGGCCGTCGGGTCAATACCGGGCAGATTGCTTAAGCGTCGCTACGTGAATTCTGTGCCAAAAGCAGGGTAATAATGATGCAGGAATTTTCACGTAGCGCTGCCGGTATAACGCCGGTGGATCATATCGAGTATTGCTGAAAGCTATTTAACATAATAGTTACCTGTCTTTGCCCATCAGCCAGGGATTTGGCGCGGCGTCATCCGGTTTATCCGCCCCGAAGTCCTTCAGAGAATCCAGGTAGAGCGCCTCAACTTCAGCCCGCGCCCACGGCGTGCGACGCAGAAACTTGAGGCTCGATTTAACGCTGGGGTCGCTTTTGAAGCAGTTGATATTGACAAGCTTACCCAGTCTGTCCCAGCCATAGTGGGCGACCAGCGCATTGATTTGCATCTCAAGCGTAACGCCGTGCAGTGGATCGTTGGAGCGGTGATCGGTCATGGAAATCCCTTACAATGTGGATGGCAAAGGTTACAAGAAAGCAGGGCAAGCGGCAATGGTGTGGCCTTTAACGCTGCTAAATGCGGTACACTCGTTGTCACAACATCACCACCGGACAAAACGCTATGCACGACAAAAAAATGATTTCCATCGATCAGTTCACGCTCAGTGAGCGCGTTGAGGTAGAAGGTGCGTTTAAAGCTTTGATAGAGAAGCATCGTCAGCGCACCGGCAAAGAGCCGGATGCAAAACAGGAGAGAGCGTTCACGGCGGAAGCCAGACAGCAGATCATGACGGCGAAAATGGCCAGTGCGCGGGCGCAGGCGGAAAAAGCCCGTAAAACGCCGGCGCGCCGCAAAAAACCTGAATCACTGAAAGAGAGTGAAGTCAGCGACTTTAACTGGAAGGCCTCGGTCATCAAAGGGCGCAGATAACGTCATCCTGGCCGCACAGATTTTTCATCCGGCCGTTATTACGTTAAGCAGTGGAGGCGGATTGCAGGTTGACGTGGGTAGCGGGCAGGTGATGAAGGTAATCCCGCGGGGGTGCGTGTTAATCCTTAATTTAACATAATATACATTATGCGCCATTATGGCCTGATCGGGATTTACGGCATGGCGCCGCTCATTAGCGCTTCTTCGCTGATCTGGCACATTGCCCACGCCCGGGCTTTGATGCTGCCGTAGACAGCGCACAGGTTCAACTTTATAGTGTGCGTGCAAATCTTCATTGCCGTAGGCGTTACCGTCATCCAACGCGCCCTGAACCGGACTGGGCCTCTGCAGAGGGAAACCGGAACAGCGCCACGGCACTCCTCATCTGCAAGCCATCCTGGATCAGGATGGATTCCGGCATGCGTTTCCTCCTGCGTCTGCTGCGCGTGGCCTTTCAATCACTCTGACTGACAAGGCAAAAACATGAACCTGACGCAAAACACAATTCTGATTACCGGCGGTACCAGTGGAATTGGTCGCAAGCTGGCGGAAACCCTGCACGATCGGGGTAATACGGTGATCGTGACCGGACGACGCCAGGCGCTGCTGGATGAGATCACGGCACAGCGTCCCGCTATTACTGGCTATGCGCAGGATATTACCGATGCCAGCGCCCTTGCCCATTTCCGGGCTGCTGTGGTGGCGCGCTTTCCACAGTTAAATGTGCTGATCGCCAATGCCGGCATCTCCCGCCCGGAGAGTGTGCTTTCCGATAGCTGGGATGCAGCAGACGCTGAACAGATGGTCGCCACGAATATTATGGGCGTCATTAACATCACAGCTGCTTTCTTGCCGCTGCTTCGCACTCAGCCGCGCGCCACCCTTATGGCAACCAGTTCGGCATTAGCTTTCGTTCCGCTCGCGGCGTTTCCTGTCTACTGCGCCTCTAAAGCTTTTCTGCACTCCTGGCTCACTTCACTGCGTTATCAGTTGCGAAAAACCGCCGTTGAAGTGCTGGCGTTGTCACCGCCGTATGTGCAAACAGCGCTTACCAGCGATGCGCAGCTTAACGATCCGCGCGCTATGCCGCTGGATGCGTTTGTTGCGCAAATCATGCTGATGCTGGAGAGCGGCAGTTTTACTGCGGGTGAATTACTGCTGGAGCGTGATTATCCGCGCCGCCGCGCTGAACGCGACGGGCAATATGAGGCTATTTTCCGGATGATGAACCCGGATTAAACCGGCGTTTCTGGCGGCCCTGACGGGTCGCCACTACGGTAACGGCGCACAGCGATCCGCCTTTTCCTTCACGCGCTGGCGCGGCTTAAATGCGCCAGCAGTCCGGCGACAGTCGGGTTGGTTTGTGCCTGAACCGCATAGCAAATGCCTACGCGGCGCTGTAATGGCTGGCCCGGTAGTGTGCGGCTGCCAAGATGCGGCCGGGATAGCACCAGCGGTGCCGGCGCGATGGTCACCCCACTGCCCGCCTCTACCATATCCAGCGCCACGGCGTAACTGCCGGCATGGGCCGACGCAGCCGCGGCGCCATAAAACGGCAGCAGCCGCTGATGGGATTCCAGCTGAGGCGTGGCGATCCACGGCAGCTGATGCAGATGTTCAAACATCAGATTCGCCACATTACTGAGCGCATGACCGTTCGGATAAGCCAGCACATAGTGCTCGTCGAACAGCGGCATAAAGAGCTCATCCTCGCAGCGCAGGCTTTCGCAGGCCAGGCGGATATCTCCCACGCAGCCCGGATCGACTGTTACCAGCACCGTAGGGAAATGTTCGCGGATCTCTCTCAGCACGTAACCGAGCTGTTCGGTTGCCACATCCCCTTCTATGCCGATATGCAGCGGCAGACAATCAGTAGGATTGCGGAAACGCGCCACCAGTGCCGTCATGTCGCTCAGCATCTTTCGCGCCTGCGGATAGAGCACGCGCGCCTCTTCTGTAACATCAACGCCGCGTGGCTTACGCACAAAGAGCGCGGTATTCAGCTCCTCCTCCAGCAGCCGGATCGTGGCGGATAACGCAGGCTGCGTCAGGTTGAGCTGCTGAGCGGCGCGCGTAATGTTGCGCTCTTCGAACACGCAGATAAATGCAGTGAGTTGTCGCTTATCCATAGTTTATTTTTATGGCGGCCAAAGAAATAAACCATTTTTCACCATTCTCTCGCCGATTTAAAGTACCTGCGTCAACTCAGCAATCAATTTTATCTATGGTGAACAACATGACTCAAACAACCAAACCGCTGGTCGTCATTACCGGAGCCAGCTCGGGCATTGGCCTGGCGACCGCCAAAGTGCTGGCTTCACGCGGCCACGCCCTTCTGCTGCTGGCTCGCCGTATCGAGCCCATGACAGCACTGAATCTCCCCAATACGATCTGCCGCGCCGTGGATGTTACCGACCGTGAAGCCTTCAGCGCTGCGGTGCGTGAAGCGGAACAGCAATTTGGTCCGGTCGATGCGCTGATCAACAATGCGGGCGTGATGCTGCTCGGTGCGATTGGACAGCAAAATCCTGCCGAATGGGATAAGATGTTTGACGTTAATATCAAAGGCTTATTGAACGGCGTAAATGCCGTCACGGCCGGCATGATTAGCCGTGCAGCAGGTACGATCATTAACATCAGCTCAGTGGCCGGACGCAAGACTTTTCCAAATCATGCTGTGTATGTTGGCACTAAATTCGCCGTGCACGGGATGTCAGAAAACCTGCGTGAAGAGCTCTCGCCGCATAATGTGCGCGTCATTGTCATTGCGCCTGGCGCAACAGAGACCGAGCTGCTCAGCCATACTACAAATGACGACATCAAAGCCGGCTATCACGCATGGAAAGCGGAGATGGGCGGCAAAGTGCTCAGTGCTGAGGATGTGGCACATGCCATCGACTACGCCTACGCACAGCCCCAGCACGTCTGTATCCGTGAAATCGTTCTGGCGGCAACGCGCCAGGGTGCCTGATACTAATAGCCCGGTAACGTTATGCCGGGCTCCATCTCCTGCGCCAGTCGCATTAGCGCTCCCCGATTAAGAATAAGATAACCGGCCTTCTGTTTACTGATCACCCCTTCTGCGCTGAACTGCGCAAACACATACAGCAGATGCCGGTAAGTCACACCCAGATACTCTGCCACCTGCGTGTGCTTCTCTTTATATACGTTGTCATGCTGAGTCAGCAGAATGAATGCCGCCAGCCGGTTAACCAACGGGAATGCCTGATTGCGGGTCGAGGTTACAATATTGCGAAAGTTTTTCCTCACTAACCCCAGGCAGGCGTGGCGCAGAAACTGCGCATCATTGATCAGCAGGCTACGGCACTGTTTCACCGGCAGCGCCAGGCACCAGCAGCTCTCAATCGCCTGCACCGCGCGTGAGGGGTGCGTCTCATCCAGTACTTCAATCTCGCCAATAAAACAGGGCGCACTAAAAAAATCGACCAGGGATACACGGCCATTCGCCAGCGTGACATAGAGTTTGGTGCGGCCGCGTGCCAGCCAGAACAGCCAGCCCGGTAAGCTGCCCTCGCGCACAATGTAGTCACCCGCCGCAACCTGGAACAAACGTGTGTGTTTGATCACATCCGCAGAAAATTTATCCGCGTAACCCGATTCGCTAATGAGCTGCTGCATCAAGGGTTCATTGTCGATCTCTTTCATTCTCTCTGTTCCATGATGAGATTTCTCATATTCGCCGCTAACGGGCCGCTGCTAAGGTGAAGCCGTCTACCCTACTCCACCTGATTTCCGCAATGAAATGAAGGTGATAACAACAGAACGGAAGGAAATAACCTATGGCAACGCGCAAAATTATTTTGGATTGTGATCCCGGTCATGATGATGCCATCGCAATCATGCTGGCGGCAAAACATCCGGCGATTGAGCTACTGGGTATCACGATTGTGGCAGGCAACCAGATCCTGGATAAGACCTTAGTAAATGGCCTGCATGTGTGTCAGGCGTTAAATATTGATACGCCAGTGTATGCCGGCATGCCGCAGCCCATTATGCGTAAGCAGATTGTCGCCGATAATATTCACGGCGAAACCGGCCTCGACGGCCCGGTATTTGGTCCGCTTGTGCGTAAAGCCGAAGATAAGCACGCGGTGAATTTTATTATCGATACGCTATTGAACAGCGAGGGCGATATTACGCTGGTCCCCGTTGGTCCGCTGACAAATATTGCGGTAGCGATGCGCATGCAGCCAAAAATCATCCCTAAAATTCGTGAAATTGTGCTGATGGGCGGTGCATACGGCACCGGCAATTTCACACCGTCGGCTGAATTTAATATCTATGCGGATCCGGAAGCGGCACGCGTGGTATTTACCGCAGGCGTACCGCTGGTAATGATGGGCCTGGATCTTACTCACCAAACGGTTTGTACGCCGGATATTATTACGCGCATGGAGAACGCAGGCGGTCCGGCCGGCCAACTGTTCAGCGATATGATGAACTTCACGCTGAAAACCCAGTTTGATAACTACGGTCTCGCCGGTGGTCCGGTGCATGACGCCACTTGCGTAGCTTATCTCATCAATCCCGATGCCTTTAAGGTGCAGGAGATGTTTGTTGAGATCGATGTAAACCAGGGCCCCTGCTACGGCCGCACGGTATGCGATGAGCTGGGCGTGCTGGGCCTGCCGGCCAATACCAAAGTGGGTATCACGCTGGATACGGCCTGGTTCTGGGATGTCGTGGAAGCGTGCGTGCGCCAATACCATTAACAAAGATTGACCTCACCTTATCGGGTTGCCCTTCAGGGCAACCTCAATATGGGCAGTAAGCTGTCGCCCATACCGCTCATGCACGGCCAAAACAAACATCAAGAGAGATCATGATGGACATAATGAGAAGTGTTCTGGGTATGGTGGTCTTACTGGCGATCGCCTTTTTGCTGTCAGTGAATAAAAAACAGATCAGTCTGCGGACCACCGGTGCGGCGCTGTTAATACAGATTGCCATTGGCGGCGCCGTTCTCTATTTACCACCGGGAAAATGGCTGGCGGAAAAAGCCGCTTATGGCGTCCATCAGGCGCTATCTTACAGTGACGCAGGCAGCGCATTTCTGTTTGGCGCGCTGGCGGGCCCACAAATGGATAAGGTATTTAACGGTGCAGGATTTGTATTTGCGTTCCATGTATTGCCCGCGATTATCTTTATTACTGCACTGGTGAGCGTGCTCTATTATATCGGCGTAATGGGATTTCTGATTCGCCTGCTCGGCGCTCTATTTCAGCGCGCGCTGGCGATCAGTAAAATTGAGTCCTTTGTTGCCGTCACAACCATCTTTCTGGGGCAGAATGAGATCCCCGCCATCGTCAAACCCTTCATTCACCGCCTGAACCGTAATGAACTGTTCACGGCAATTTGCAGCGGTATGGCGTCTATTGCCGGCTCCACCATGCTGGGTTACGCCGGTTTAGGCGTTCCCATTGACTATCTGCTGGCGGCATCGCTGATGGCGATTCCCGGCGGGATTCTGTTTGCGCGCCTCCTGAGCCCGGCCACGGAGGCTTCAGCGGTCGCTTTTACGGATCTCTCATTCAGTGAAACCCCGGCGCGCAGCTTGATCGAGGCCGCCGCCGCAGGGGCGATTACCGGCCTGAAAATTGCGGCTGGCCTCGGCACGGTTGTCCTGGCGTTCGTCGCTATCATCGCCATGGTCAACGGCATTCTCGGCGGAATCGGCGGCTGGTTTGGATATGGTCAGTTCAGCCTGCAGGGCGTATTCGGTTTTGTATTAGCGCCGCTGGCGTGGCTGATGGGCGTTGACTGGCACCATGCCGCGCTGGCGGGAAGCCTGATTGGGGAAAAGCTGGCGGTCAATGAGTTCGTCGCTTACCTTAGCTTCTCTCCTTATCTGCAGGATAGCGGCGCGCTGGACAACAAAACCGTGGCCATTATCTCGTTCGCCCTGTGCGGTTTTGCTAATTTCGGCTCAATCGGTGTGGTTGTGGGGGCGTTTTCAGCGGTTGCACCGGAACGCACCTCGGAGATTGCCCGGTTGGGCATGCGCGCCCTGCTGGCGGCCACGCTCTCCAATCTGATGAGTGCCACCATTGCCGGCTTCTTTATCGGCATTGGTTGATCCTGCTACCGGGCACTATGCCTCATCGCGCGGCGTATGCCCGGTTTTCATCGGCGCGACCACCACGTTAACGCCCAGCTCCTGCATGCGCCGCAGCGTGGCGACCGGCGTTCCCTGATTCACAATCACCACATCAAACTCACTCAGGTGGGCAAAGCGATGCAGGGCACGGCGCTCAAACTTGGTGTTATCCATCATCAGAATGCGCTTCTGCGCAGCATCAAACATCGCGCGCTTGGTCTCTACCGTCTCCGCGGATTGATGAAACACCGCATCATCAATGATCGCTGACATGCTGACAAAAAACACATCGGCGCGCAGGCCGGCAATCGCTTCACGCGTCATGCGGCCCATAAAGGCGTTACACCAGTGGTGGAACTGCCCGCCCAACCCCATCAGCGTGATATCCCGCCCGTTACGTAATTCATTCATCAACGTCAGCGAGTTGGTGATCACCGTGAGCGGGGCTTTCACTGCCAGCAGCCGCGCCATCTGCAGCACGGTAGTGGAGTCATCAAGAAACAGCGCCTGGCCCGGTTCAATCCAGGTTGCTGCTACCTCCGCGATAGCCTGCTTCTCCTCCAGCTGGCGTGTGGCGCGATAGATATCGCTGGACTCAACCAGGCTGGTCGGCGTGGCCGACACCACACCGCGGGATTTATGCAGCAGGCCGCGCTCCACCATTTCATCAATGTCGCGGTGCGCGGTCATCAGGCTGATGCCAAAACGTTCAGTGATATCTTCAATGCGGATCGCCCCTTCCGCCATCACCGCTTCAGCAATCAGCTGACGCCGCGCCAGCTGACGAGCCTGGCGGCTGTCGCCGGGTAAGGTTTCGTTCAGGAATACGCCAGCAGAGGTGTCGTGCGGGTTGTGCGCCATAGTTCGTCCGAAAAGAGAGCAGAAGTGCAGGTTTGGCGTAGATTACAGCGCGTAAACGCCTGGTTTGCAAATGTGCGCGCCTGCGTGAGCAGCGGCGCACAAGGTTGCGCCGCCGGGATTGCTACGGTGAGGGTTAGTCCGTTACTGCTTCAGTACGAAGGGCGAAACAAAGTTACCCGCATTCTCTTTGGTGATCAGGATGCAATCAAACAGCTGTTTCTCTGCCGCCGCGCCGGTTTTGCCGGTCTTCAGGAAGGTGTCGGCCTGCTCAACCGCTTTCCCGGCGAACTGTGCCACAGGCTGCATCACGGTGTAGGCCAGCGTGCCCGCTTTTACCGCATCGACGGCGTCCGGAGAGCCATCAAACCCGCCCACTTTCACCTGCTTCAGTTTGCCCGCCTCTTTCAGCGCCGCAATGGCCCCCAGCGCCATCTCATCGTTACCGCTGATGACACCTTTAATGTCCGGATTGGCCTGCAGCAGCGACTGCATCTTGTTAAAGCCCTGCGTGCGATCCCAGTTCGCTACCTCCTGGCCCACCTTCTTCAGCGTGGGGTACTGCGTCAGCACGGTATCAAAGCCATTGGCGCGCGTGGCCGCATTGTTATCCGATGGCGGCCCCACCAGCTCCACATAACTGGCCGTCTCGCCCACCTGCTTCACCCACTCCATCGCCCCTACGGCGGCGCCCTGCGCGTTATTCGACACCAGTTGCGCTTTCGCCAGCCCGCTTTGGTTGAGCTCCGCGTTAATAACAAAGACCGGGATATTCGCTGCAATCGCCTTTTTCACCGATCCAATGGAGCCATCGGCGTTAGCCGGATCAAGAATGATCGCTTTCGATTTATTGGTAATGGCGGTATCGATCAGCTGGCTTTCCGTATTGGTATCGCCTTTGTGCGCGCTGACTTTGGCGCTGTAACCCAGCTTCTCTGCAGCCTTCTGCGCCACCTGTCCCTCTGTTAGCCAGTAAGGGTTTGAGGGATCGTTAACGATGATGGTCATCAGGCCATTGTTCGCCCAGCCAGGCAGCGCGAAGGTAGAGATCGCCACGACGGCGGCGGCAATAAACAGACGTTTGGTTAACATAAGTGCTCCGTTATTATAGGGGGGTACAGGTATGACGGATAACCGCGCGCTGCCGGAACAGCGCACGCACGTTAGCGACCGCGCCGTCCGTATTGCAGGGTATTCAGCAATACCGCCAGCACAATCACGGCGCCGGTGAACACCGTCTGCCAATAGGCAGAGACGCCGATAATCACTAAACCATCAGAGAGAAAGCCGATCACGAAAGCGCCCAGCAGCGTACCGCGCACGTTGCCGCGACCGCCGGTCAGGGCCGCACCACCAATCACGACGGCCGCAATCGCCGTCAGTTCATAGGTGGTGCCGGCGGTAGGCCCGGCAGAGGTAAGCTGAGAGGAGAGCACCAGCCCGGCCATGGCCGCGCAGATACCGGACAGCACATACACACTGATTTTGATGCGTTTTACTGGCACACCGGAGAGGTCGGCTGCGCGCTCGTTACCGCCCGAGGCATACAGCCAGCGCCCAAAGGCCGTGCGGCTGAGCAGGAAGCCGCACGCCAGCGCCACGACACCCAGCACCAGCACACCTACCGGCACGGTAAACAGGCGATTAAAGCCCAGCCAGTCAAATCCGGTATTGCCCAGAGCCTCACTGCCGGAGAGCTTGTTGTAGGTCAGGCCATTGGTCATCAGCAGCGCGATACCGCGCGCCACGTACATAGTGCCGAGCGTGGCAACAAACGCCGGCACGCGAAACCAGGCGATCAGCACGCCGTTAACCAGCCCCACCAGCGCACCCACCAGCAGTGTCAGGATCGCGACGGCCCACACCGGCAGATAGAGCACCACGCCCAGCGCATCGAGGTTGATGCCCTGCATCATAAAACCGGCCATCACGCCGGCCAGTCCCAGCGTTGAACCGACTGAGAGATCGATACCGCCATTCAGGATCACCAGCAGCATGCCGATCGCCGGCAAACCAAAGATCGCCACGTGTGATGCCATGGTCAGGAAGTTGGCGCCGGTAAAGTAGTTGGGCGACAGCAGGGAGAAGGTGGCGATAATTACCAGCAGCGCGATGAAGGCGCGCCCCTCCAGCAGCAGGCGCGCCAGATGCAGGCGACCGCCCTGCCGTTGCGGCGCGGCGATGGCTGGTGTAGCCAGCGTTTGGGTTCTGTCAGTCATACCGTTTGCTCCGTTTTTCATGTCAGGCCACCATGGACTCGCCGGAGGCAGCCATAATGCGTTCTTTGCTGACGCTGGCGTCAAAGATGGCGGAGATACGCCCTTTGCTCATCACCACAATCCGATGCGCAATACTCAGGCACTCGCCCACTTCTGAGGTGGTATACACCACCGCCAGCCCTCTGCTGGCGCTCTCCGCCAGCAGGCGAAACACCTCAGCTTTTGCACCGATATCGATGCCGCGGCTGGGTTCATCCAGCAGGATCACTTTGGGCCGGGTCGCCAGCATCTTGCCGATTACCACCTTCTGCTGATTCCCGCCGGAGAGCGATCCAATCGCCGCATCGCCACCGGCAGTTTTCACCGTCACATTCCGAATACTCTCGCTAATCAGCTGCTTCTCCCGCCGGGTAGAGAGCACCAGCCCACGCACAAACTCGCTAATGCTGGCCAGAGACAGGTTTTCCCCTACTGACAGGGTCTGTACCAGACCATCGCGCTGCCGATCTTCCGGCACCAGCGCCAGGCCCAGTTTGATGCGCTGTGAAATCGTCAGGCCGGAGAGATCGGTATCCTGCAGCAGGATCTGTCCGCTGCTTTGCCGCAACCGCCCGGCAATCGTCTCCAGTAACTCCGTGCGGCCGGCTCCCATCAGGCCGTAGAGGCAGACAATCTCTCCGGCCTGCACCGCCAGAGAGAGGTTATCCACCAGCCGGATACCGGTTTTACTCTGCACGGTGAGATCCTTAACCGTCAGCGCCCGGGCACCAAAGGCATACCCCTGCGGCGGTGAGCCGAGGTCAAAGTGATTACCCACCATATGGCGCACGATCCACTGAAGGTCGATCTCTTCGCGTTTGGCATAGGCCGTCATCACGCCATCGCGCAGGACCACGGCGCGATCGGTTATCTCCAGCGCCTCCTCCAGATGGTGTGAGATGTAGACGATAGCCACACCCTGACTGGTGAGGTCGCGAATCACCTGAAACAGCACCGCCACTTCCGCAGCGCTAAGCGCTGATGTCGGTTCATCCATAATCAGAATCTGCGCATTCACCGACAGCGCACGGGCGATCTCCACAATCTGCTGCTGCCCCAGGCGGAGTGTCTCCACGGGCGTCAGCGGATCGATCTCCTCCTCCAGCGCCGCCATCAGATGACGGGTAATGCGCGCCTCTTCGGCGTAATCCACCCCGCCTGCCCGACGAATCTCCCGCCCCATAAAGATGTTGTCACGCACGTTCATATTGGGCGCGAGATTAAGCTCCTGATGAATAATCGAGATGCCGCAGTCGCGTGCCTCAGTGGCGGATCGAAACACGCTCTCCTCGCCGTTAAGCAGAATTTCCCCGGATGTTGGCGTAATCACGCCAGACAAAATTTTCATCAGCGTCGATTTACCCGCCCCGTTCTCCCCGAACAGCGTGGTCACTTCGCCGCGACGAATCTCAAAATTAACGCCCTTCAACGCGTGCGTTGAGCCATAAACCTTGCTGACATTGCGTGCCTGCAGAATCACTTCGCCTTTGAGCAGCGCAGGATTGACGTTAAACGGTTTCATTTCACCTCCAGGCTAACCGGTGTCACCATCCACATAGCGGGATTCAGCAGACGAAACACCCCCACAACCTGCACGGTTTTGCCCGGTAGCGCCTCGCGATCCAGCTTATCCAGTACCGCCCCCTTCATTGCCCGATTAATGGCGGAACCGGCATTTTGATACTCAATCTGATTGGTGAAATCCCCGAACTGTATGTGGCCGCTGGCGTCACGCAGGTCGGTGCCGGTGATCGCCGGGCCGGTCTGCACGCGCACCTGTATACCGGCAGGCAATCCCGCCACCTGCAGCGGGAAGATCCCCATCTGTCCCGGCTGCACCACGCCCTCCAGCTTCACCGGAATGACCGGCAGCGGTGCGCCCACACCATATTTGGCGACCGCAGCCTGCTGATTCTCCTGCAGCGCAGCGGCCAGAGTGCTGGCATCAACGGCGCGCGTCGTAACATCCTGCTGAATACCCGGAAAGGTTTTCTGCCCGTAGCTATCAGCGGAGAAGCGCTGCGTCTGCACATCCTCCACAGCCCCCTTTTTTACCACTTTGGTATCAAGCGCGATGGCCGCGATCACGGCGACCGCGACGGCGCCCGTCAGCCAGTAACGCCGGGCACGCTGCCGCGCCAGCTGCTGTGCAAGTATCGAGACATCGGACATAACGTCACCTCTCTGTTATCAGCCATCGCTCAAACTGATAATGTTATAAATGTGATAACTTGTGTGATGAAAATTGTGCTGTTGTGATTAAATTGTCAACAGGCAGCGCGCAAATTTTTCAGGAGAGCGATCTGGATCGCTTAATCACACCCTAAGAAGCCTTACCAGGGTTAATGCCCTTATACATAAGGGTTAAACGTATTTGTCAGCAGCAGAGCGTCGCGTTAACCGGCCGTTTTTCGTGATCGGATTCGCTAATTCAAATGAAATTTATTATGTTTTACGCAAAATAATACAACAGATATGTTATCTCCATGAGAAGTGGTGTAAGAGGTTACTTAGCAAATTCATCACAGGCCGTTAACACGGCAGAGACGACAAAGCGGTTGGGGGGTTTAGGTGGAGAGTAGCGACATCATTCTGGGGCTGGATTCCGGCACCTCAGTCGTTAAAGCGGTGGCGTTTGATCTGCAAGGCCGGCAGCTGGCGTGTGCGTCCACGCGCAACCACTACTACCGCAGCGCAGGCGGCGCGGCGCAGCAGTCCATGACGCAAACCTGGCAGGATGCGGTTGCGGCTATCCGCAAGCTAAGTGAGCGGGTAGATAACCTGGCGGGCCGCGTGGTGGCCGTGGCGGTGACGGCTCAGGGTGACGGCAGCTGGCTGGTGGGAAAAGATAATAAGCCGGTAGATGACGCATGGATCTGGCTGGATGCGCGCGCGGCCCCTACCGTTGATTGGCTTAATCAACAGCCGCAGGCCCGTGCGCGCTTTACCGCAACCGGCACCGGTCTGAATACCTGCCAGCAGGGTGCGCAGTTGGCGCATATGGATCGCCACTATCCGGCGCTGTTAGCGCAGGCCGAGGTCGTTATGCACTGCAAAGACTGGCTCTATCTCAACCTCACCGGCGTGCGGGCCACCGATCCCTCTGAAGCGAGCTTCACCTTTGGCAACTTCCGCCATGGACAGTATGACGAAACGGTGATTGAGGCTCTGGGTCTGACGCACCATCGCCATCTGCTGCCCGAGATCGTTAACGGCACGCAGATCACGCATCCCTTAACCCGTGCCGCCGCTGAACTGACCGGGCTGCGCGCCGGCACGCCGATTGCGCTGGGCTATGTTGATATGGCCATGACCGCGCTCGGCGCCGGCGTGCATACCGGCGAAGCCCATACCGCCTGCTCCATCGTGGGTTCAACCGGCGTCCACCTGCGCAGCGTTACCCTTGAGGAGGTGTGGCTCAACCCGGCGCAGACCGGCTATGTCATTCCCCTGCCGTGGCCGGGCTATGTCACGCAGGTGCAGACCAATATGGCCTCCACGCTTAACCTCGACTGGCTGCTGAATCTCGCCAGCGATCTGCTGAGGAACTTTGGCTGTGAAACCGATCACGCCCGGCTGGTGCAGCAGATTGATCGCTGGCTGAGCGAGGCGCAGCCCGCCAGTCTGCTGTTCCACCCCTATATTTCGCTGGCGGGTGAGCGTGGGCCGTTCGTCAATGCCGATGCGCGCGCCAGCTTCACCGGCCTTCACTATCAGCACAATTTTGGCGATCTGGTTCGCGGCGTGATTGAGGGCATCGGCATGGCGGCGCGTGACTGCTACCAGGCGATGGGAAGCACCCTGCCGGGTGAAATACGCCTGACCGGCGGCGCGGTGCGCTCCCAGCCGCTGCGCCAGATCCTCTCCGCCTGTATCGGTGCGCCGGTGCGCATCAGCCAGCGTGATGAAGCCGGTGCGGCAGGCGCCGCCATGATGGCCGCCGTGGCCATCGGCGCTTACCCCTCCATGGCACACTGCGTGGAAACCTGGGTTCGCCCACTGCTTGATGATGCCGAAGCGCCCGATCCGGCGCTGATGCAGCGTTATCAGCAGCTGTTCCCAACCTATCAGCAGATCCGCAGCGATCTGCCGGCCGCCTGGCAGGCGCTGAAACAGTTTTAAGGAGTACGCATGAGTGATAACACGTTGGATCTGTTTGTGATTGGCGGCGGCATCAACGGCGCCGGAATTGCGCGCGATGCCGCAGGCCGTGGGCTGTCGGTGATGATGTGTGAGAAAGATGACCTTGCCCAGGGCACGTCGTCCCGTTCCGGCAAGCTGGTGCACGGCGGGTTACGCTATCTGGAGTATTACGAGTTTCGTCTGGTGCGTGAGGCGCTGATCGAACGCGAAGTGCTGCTTAATGCCGCACCGCATATCATCTGGCCGATGCGCTTTGTCCTGCCGCACAGCCCGGCCGATCGCCCGGCATGGCTGGTGCGGCTTGGCCTGTTTCTGTATGACCATCTTGGCGGACGCAATAAACTGCCGGGCACGCGATCGCTCGATTTAACGCGCGATCCGGAGGGCGCACCGCTGCTGGATAGCTATCGCAGGGGCTTTGAATACTCCGATTGCTGGGTGGACGATGCGCGCCTGGTGACGCTCAACGCCATGGATGCCGCCGAGCGCGGTGCCCGCATCCTGACGCGCACCCGCTGCGTGGCGGCGGTGCGTCAGCAGGGAAAATGGCAGATTACCCTGCAGGATGAAGCCAGTGGCGCACAGCGTACCGTTTTTGCCCGCGCGCTGGTCAACGCCGCCGGCCCGTGGGTGCTGGATATTGTGAATCAGGTGACGCACAGCAAAAGCGCGCGCAGTGTGCGACTGGTTAAGGGCTCACACATTATCGTGCCCAAATTCTGGGAGGGCCAGCAGGCTTATCTGGTGCAGAACACCGACAAGCGCGTGATATTTATCAATCCTTATGAGGGCGATAAAGCGTTGATTGGCACCACCGATATTGCCTGGCAGGGTAAAGCCGAAGCGGTCATGGCGGATGACAGCGAGCAGCAGTATCTGATCGATGTGGTTAATCGCTATTTTAAAGTGAAACTGCGCGCCAGTGATGTGATCACCCGCTTCTCGGGGGTGCGTCCGCTGTTTGACGATGGCAAAGGCAATCCCTCTGCCGTTACGCGCGACTATGTGTTTGAGCTGGACGATCAGCATAACGCCCCGCTGCTGCACGTCTTTGGTGGCAAGATCACTACGTTCCGCAAGCTGGCTGAACATGCGTTACAGAAGCTGGCGCCCTATTTTCCGGCCATGGGGCCGGACTGGACGCGCGGTGCCACGCTGCCCGGCGGCGAGATCGTCAATGCCGATTTTGAAACCTTCCTCGAACAGGTAAAGGCTCGCTGGCCCTGGCTGCCACAGCCGCTGCGCCGGCACTATGCCCGGCTGTACGGCGCCCGTATGGAAAAGCTGCTGGGTGATGCCGCCGGGCTTGACGATCTTGGCCGCTATTTTGGCGGACAGCTGTATGAAGCGGAAGCGCGCTATCTGGTTAACCACGAGTGGGCGCAGCAGCCAGAGGATATTTTGTGGCGGCGCACCAAGCATCAGCTGCATCTGGATGAGGCGCAGCGCGGTGCGTTTGCCCAGTGGTTCGCGCTCACCTTCCACACCGCGCCGCTGCGCGCGCATGCCGGTTAAGAGGTACCTATGCCGCTCACGCTCTCTTTGAATACCAATCCCCTGGTCAACCGCTTTGCCGATCCCGGCGATCTGATCCATACCATCGCGCAGCAGATCCGTATCCGCGATGTACAGCTGACGCACGAGTTCATTAACCCTGGCTGGCCGGCCGCAACCATCACCCACATGACGCGCCGTATGCAGCAGGCGCTGCGCGCCACCGGCGTGCGCGTCACCTCCGGCATGACAGGCCCCTATGGGCGTCTGAACCATTTTGGTCATCCCGATGCCGCGGTGCGGCGCTATTACATCGACTGGTTCAGGACCTTCGCCGATATCACCGCCGAACTGGGCGGCGTGGCGATGGGCTCGCAGTTTGCCATTTTTACCCAGCGCGATTTCAACGATGCGGCGCGGCGCGATGCACTGATGGAGATCGCCATCAGCTGCTGGCATGAGGTTGCCGAGCATGCCAAAGCGGCCGGGCTGCGCTATCTCTTCTGGGAGCCGATGAGCATCGGACGGGAGTTTGGTGAGACGATCCCGGCCTGCCTGGCGCTGCAGCAGCGGCTGAGCGCCTGCGATTTTGCCGTGCCGATGCGGATGATGGCGGATATCGATCACGGTGATGTCACCTCCCGCGATCCGCGCGATTACGATCCCTATGCGTGGGCGGAAGCGGTGCCGCGCTATTCACCGATTATCCATATCAAGCAGAGCATGATGGATAAAGGCGGTCACAGGCCGTTTACATTGCAGTACAATGCCGGCGGCCGCATTCAGCCCCAGCCGCTGCTTGCAGCGCTGGCGCGCGGCGGCGCGCAGGATAATGAAATTTGCCTTGAGCTAAGTTTTAAAGAGCGCGAACCGACGGACAGCCAGGTGGTGGCCGATATTGCCGAAAGCGTGGCGTTCTGGGCGGATCATATTGATACCGGTGTGCAGGATTTGCATGCAGGTGATGAGGGTTAAGCGCAAATCCATCAACAAATAAGGGATGATCACATGAAATCCGTACCCTCTCAGGCGGAGCGCGACGACTCACTGGCGCTGCGCGCGGCCTGGCTGCACTACGTTGGTGGGCTAACGCAGGCGGAAGTGGCGAAACGTTTAGGTCTGCCGTCGGTAAAAACTCACCGCATGATTGCGAAGATGGTGGCGGAAGGCGCGGTCAAAGTCTCAATCGATGGGGATATTGTCGCCTGTGTCGCGCTGGAGGATCGGCTGCGCGCGACGTATGGTTTTAACGTTTGCCACGTTGCGCCCGATCTTGGTGAAGAGGGGTTGCCCGTGCGCGCGCTCGGCATGGCCGGCGCCGACTACCTGCGCAATCTGCTTACGGCTTCTCCGGCGATCACGCTCGGCATGGGGCACGGACGCACGCTGTCGGCAGCCATCCACCAGCTGCCGCGTCTTGAGGCGCCGCAGATGCGCTTTGTGTCGCTGCTGGGCTGCCTGACGCGCAACTACGCGCTCAATCCACATGATGTTATGCACCGCATTGCGGAAAAGACCGGCGCACAGGCCTATATGATGCCGGTGCCCTTTTTTGCCAATACCGAAGAAGATCGTGATGTCCTGCTGGCGCAGCGCGGCGTCAGTGAGGTGTTCCGGATGGCGGCGCTGAGTGAAGTGAAGCTGGTTGGCATCGGCACGGTGGAGCCGGCTGCTCAGCTGGTAGAGGCCGGGATGATCGATGAGACAGAGATTAATGACATTTCATCATCCGGTGCGGTCGGTGAGCTGCTCGGCTACTTCTTTGATGCCAGCGGCCAGATGATTCACAATTCGCTGACCGCACGCACCCTCTCCGTACAGCTTGATCTCGCCCACCGCGCCGAAATCGTGGCGCTGGCCGGGGGCAGCAGTAAAGTGGCCGCCATTCGCGCGGTGCTGGCCAGCGGCCTGGTGACCGGATTGATTACCGACGAAGCAACAGCTCAGGCGCTGCTGGACGATTAAGCAAGGATGCCGCGGCGCCGTTAGCGCGCCGTGACAGCATCATCTGATTTCAGCGGGGAGTAATCCGAACACCCAGTCATCCTGCCAGCGGCCTTGCAGAAAGTAGTTTTGACGCAGCGTGCCCTCCTGGTGAAACCCTACGCGCTGTAAGGTCCGGCGTGAGGCCTCATTACCTGCTGTCACCGTGGCGGTCAGCTTGCGATAACCCTGTTCGTTAAAGGCAAAGCGGGCAATATCGCGTAATGAGGCTGATCCCAAGCCTTTACCATGGAATGCCGCCGCCAGAATAAAGCCCACTTCTGCGATATCAGCACCGCGATCGATAAAACCGGTAAGGCCAACCGGTACATCACTGCCCGTTTCTCGCATCACCAGACATAGCCAGTGATGGCAGCCTTTTCGCCACGGCTGCAGGCGGGGTTCAAATGACTGCGTCCGAATCTCCATCGCGCTACGCTCATCGCTGATATGCTGCATAACGTTACGATCCTGATTAAGTGCAAGGAAGAAAGGCCAGTCCGCTGTGGTTAAAGGGCGGTAAGTGAGCCGGTCTGAGCGTATAAAAGTCATGCATTCTCCAGCAATTGATCAAACAGGCGTTACAACACAATAATTTTTACAGATTGGGTCGTAAAACCAGCGCAAAACGACTGAAAAACCCCAGGCCTTAAACCAGCGTTAACGTAATGCCCTGCGCTGTAAGGGCCTGCTGATGTTCGCGGGCCAGCGCGCTATCGGTGATCACCTGGTTAAAGGGGGTGAGCGGCGCCAGCGCATACGGATGGATCTGCCCAAACTTAGAGGCGTCGGTAAGGGCAACCGTGTGGGTGGGTTTTTCCATGATGGCGTTTACCACATCGCAGCGCAGCATGTCGCGGCTGGTAAACCCGGTGCTGGCATCCCAGCCATCGATACCGATAAACGCTTTGTGAAAGTTGAGATGCTGAATGCACAGACGCGTCAGCGGCCCGACGACCGACTCGCTGCTTTTCTGAAACAGGCCGCCGAGGATGATGACATCGCCGCCCTTCTCCCGCAGCAAACCGGCGATGTAGTGGCTGACCGTTACAATGGTGATATCCTGACGGTCGCTCAGCTCCCGCGCCAGCAAAGCGTTGGTGCTGCCGCCTTCAATAAACACCGTCTCACCCGGGTTAACCCCGGCGGCCGCGCACTCCGCCAAACGTTTTTTTAACGCAAAGCGGGTTTGCATACGCGCGCCCACATCGTCACTCTGCGGCGCCACCGCTGAACCGTGTACGCGGCGTAAGAAGCCGCCCTTCTCCAGCGCATTCAGGTCCTGCCGCACGGTCACTTCGGATACGCCGGTAATGTGCGCCAGCGCATTGACGCTGACGCTTCCGCGCTCGCTGACCAGTTGGATAATCTGCTGATGACGTGCGTTCATAGTTCCTGCTATCGGGTTAGCCAGCCAGACCCAGACTGCGGCGGCCACAGGCGTTGAGCGCATCCGGGGTAAATCGGTCGCGCCAGTTTATCTCGTAATCCTCCTGCGGGAAATCACCGGGTGACGCGCCCGTGGCCAGCGCCTGTGCCACGCTGGCGGCATAGGCGGCGTTTTTCTCACACAGCGGCGCCGCCGGAATGTACATAACATTGCCCCAGCCCTGCTGATTCTCTACCGGCGCGACCGAATGGATGACATCGCAGTGCCACCATACGGAATCACCAGCTTCCAGCGCCGGGATTGAGCAGAGCCCATCAATCAGCTCAGGATGCCACTGTTGTGAAACCGGCAGCACTTTGCCCGGTGCCACGCCGCACAGCTCATCTTCCGGTACGTCTTGCAGTAACGGGCGCAGCAGCAGATACGCCATCGCTTCCGGAACCGGTACAACGTGCAGTAATCCTTGGCCGGGCTGCATATCTGAGAGCGCCGTCCAGCCCTGGAAGGTGCGAAACACCGAACATTTCGTGGTGGTGCCGGACTGGTATTCATTCACCTCGGTGCGATGGGCCGCATCCCAGGGATCGTACTGATCAAACTGGTTGGAGAAGATCTTACTGAAGACTTGCTGGTACGCCGGCAGTAGCCAACGCTCAAGCGCGCCGGAATCGGTGTGCGCCCCCAGCCCTTTTGACGTGATACCGGGCAGGCGGCGGCGAATGCGATCCGGATAGATGATGCTGACGTCCGGTTCAAACCAGCGGGTGCCGCCTGACTCGAATTTCCATAGCCGGTTAAGGAATGACTGGGTTTGCGCCATCGCCTCATCCTGCCGCGCTGACATCTGCGCCTCGCTCCAGTAGATGGGGTAGATCTCCGGACGCGACGCATCCAGATTGCCAAAGAAGTTGTCGCCCGGCCCCTTATAGACGCTATCAAAATCGTTGTTATCGAGGTAGTTCAGCATCGACTGATCCCACGCCAGTGCCCGATCGCGGCTGAAGTTCTGCTTCACCACCACGCAGCCGCGGCGAAGGATATGATCTTTGGTCGCGTCGCTGATGTTGCCGGCGGCGATGTCCGCATGGCTGACCTGCGGCCATGCGCTGCCGTTTCGGGCCTCTTCTTCACGAGCCGCCGCAATTTCACTGACGATCTTGCGTTTAACCTGATCGAACAGCCCTTCTACATCGCCGATCTGCGCACGCAAAGCGCTTTTCATCAGGCGCACTTGCTTTTTGAAGTCCTGCGGTTGCTGCTCAGAGGTAAATGTCGTTGTCATCGCGCACTCCGGTTGTTCATTGTTTTGTTTCAATTGAAAGTAAATTCACTTTCATTCATAACAATTTTCATCCGAATGACAACAGGAATGCAGCAATTCGTCGAGTGCGATCACAAAGAGACGCAGCATGGTGTGCTGTTAAGGGGGATTATGAATAGGGATGGCGAGCCGGCTAGCGGAGTGGCGACCCGTCAGGGCCGCCAGGAAGACCGGGCCTTAGCCCAGCAGATGACGATACTGAATGAACTCTGTTTTGCTGGCGATAGTGTCATACAGCGCGCGTGCGCTGGCATTCGACTCCTGCGTCAGCCAGTACACCCGTGAGCAGCCCAATTTTTCTGCCTGCTGATATACCGCCAGGATCAGCGCCTTGCCGTACCCCTGACCGCGAGCGGTGTCGCTGACGAAGAGATCCTGCAGATAGCAGTAGTCGCCGCGCGTCCACGTCGAACGGTGCGTGAGAAAATGCGCCAGCCCCATCATCCTGCCGTCGTGCTCAGCCACCAGGCAGTGCATCGGCTCCGCGCGCGATAACAGCCGGCGGAAGGTTTCTCCGGATGTCGCATCATCAATATCGGTGTGATAAAAGTGCTGATAGCCCTGCCACAGCGCCATCCAGGGAGAAAAATCCTCAGCTCGTAGTGCTCTGATTTCCATAGCCGATCCTTATTGATTGAGCGCGCGAATGATCCGGTAGGCTGCCGCCACGCGATCGTCATTCGGGAACCATTTATTTGCCAACATGATGACCGCCGTTTTCTGTGCCGGAATAAATACCGCATAGGTGGAAAAGCCGTTGGTCGAGCCGGTTTTATTATACCAGGCCTGCTGCGGTGCCGCTTCCGGCGGCGTGATGCGCGTTGCGCGCATGCCCTGCATAATGCGCGCGCTGCTATTGCCCGCGATCAGCTGCTGTTCCGTGACCGGCAGCGGGTAGTACTCCCACATCATCGCCTGCGTAAACGCTTCAGTCTGATAGTGTCCCTGATGCGTGGCGGCAACCGCACGTTGCCACGCAGGCGCAACCTTCTGTTCGTCCAGTTGGATGGCCAGCCAGCGGATCAGATCCGACGAGGTGGATTTCAAGCCGTAGGATTCGGCATCCAGCGGCCCGGGCGTGACGCGTACCGGCCGATCCTGTTTATTATAGCCCTGCGCATACCGCTTCATCTCCGCCGACGGAACCTGCACATAGCTGTGCTGCATGCCCATCGCCGGGAGGAGCTGCTTCTCCATTGCGTTGATAAAGGGCTGCTCCAGGCTTTTTGCAGCGATCATCCCCAGCATGCCGATACCAGGGTTAGAGTAGACGCGCACCGTACCGGGTTCTGCCTGGGGCTGCCAGTGCTGATACCACGCCATTAGCTGCCGGGTATTTTTAACCGCATCCGGCACAAACAGCGGAGTACCGCTGGTATGGGTGGCAAGATTGAGCAGCGAGACGTTATCGAATGCGCTTCCCTTCAGGGCGGGCAACCACTGGCTGGCGGCATCGCTAAACTGCAGCTTTTTCTGCTGCGCGGCATAGCTGGCTAAGGTGGAGGTAAAGGTTTTACTCAGTGAGCCAATCTCAAAAAGCGTCTGCTCTGTAATGGGTTGCTGCGTCTGCTTTGACGCTACGCCATAGTTATAAAATTCAGTTTTACCGTTGTGTATAACGGCCAGCGCCATACCGGGAATCTGATACTGCTGCATTAAAGGCTTAATGACCGCATCCGGGGCGGATTGGGCCAGCACGCTGCCGCTCACCAGCAGCGTCAGTGCGGTAATGTTGATCGATAAGCGCATGAAAATTCCTTTTATTTTCGTTTAGTCACACTCTCTGCTGCGCAGTATATCGCTCCCGACCGCCCTTTTCGCGCTGATACGCCCTGCGAGTGAACAGTGTCACATCTTATTAACGCTGGTTTGCTGTTTTACCCGCAGCCTCCTATACCTCTGTAAATTAAGCTTTAACCGCAAGAGAGCGTGCTATGGATACGTTTTTGACCCGCGAACAACGGCTTAACCATCTGCGTCAGCGGCATTCCGTGCCGGTATTGATTGTCGGTGGCGGGATTAATGGCATCAGTACCTTCCGCGAACTGGCGCTGCAGGGCATTCCGGCAGTGCTGGTAGAGAAAGGTGACTGGTGCCAGGCAGCCAGTGGCGCACTGTCCCGCATGATTCACGGCGGCCTGCGCTATCTGGAGACCGGTGAATTTGCCCTGGTTAAAGAGTCGGTGATTGAGCGCGATCGCCTGTTGAAAAATGCGCCGCACTATGTGTTCCCGCTGCGTACCACGGTGCCTGTTGATAATCTTGGCGGCGGCGTGGTTAACGCTACGCGCCGTTTTTTACGCCTGAGTGACAAGCCTGGCCGGCGTGGCGCGCTGCTGATCAAAACCGGGCTTAGCCTCTACGATCTCTATACGCGGCAATATGGCGCCATGCCTAAGCACCAGGTTCGCAATGAGGCGGCCACGCGCGATCGCTGGCCAGGATTCGCCCCGTGGGTGAAGTACAGCGCCAGTTATTACGACGCGTGGATCAGCGCGCCTGAGCGTCTCGGGTTTGAACTGATCGATGATGCTGAACACGCCTGCCCGCAAGCGCTGGCGCTTAACTATCTGCAACTGATCAGCGCCAATGGCGAGACGGTAACGCTGGAGGATACGCTCAGCGGCGAACGATTCACCCTGCAACCGCATGTGGTGGTCAACGCCACGGGCGCCTGGATCGATCAGCTGAACCAGCGTATTGCCGCGAATCGCGATCGCCCTAAGCTGATTGGCGGCACCAAAGGATCGCACCTGATCCTCGATCATCCTCAGCTGCTGAGCATGCTGGCGGGTGAAATGGTCTATTTCGAAAATCAGGAGGGGCGCGTCTGCATTATGTTCCCGTGGTTTGGCAAAGTGCTGGTGGGCTCTACCGACATCCGCACTGACGATCCGGACGCGGCCGTGTGCGAGCAAGATGAAAAGACGTATATCCTTGAATCGCTGCGCTTTGTTTTCCCTGACATCGTGGTGCCAGCGTCCTCGGTTGTGTACACTTTCTGCGGCGTGAGACCGCTGCCCGCCAGCGAAGCCGCCGTTAACGGGCAGATTTCACGTAACCACTCGCTGGTACTTCTACCGCCCGATACGCAGCGAGCCTGGAGCACGCTGTGCCTGGTGGGCGGCAAATGGACCACCTTCCGCCGCTTCGGCGAAGAGGCCGCCGATCGGGTATTACGCTTGCTGGGAGAGAAGCGCCAGGTCTCCAGCACCGATTTAGCAATCGGCGGTGGCCGTGATTTTCCGGGCGCGTCAGCTCAGACCGCCTGGCTCAGCCAGCTGGCGCAACAGTACGCGGTGCCCCTGCCGCGCGTCACCCAGCTGACAAGACGTTACGGCAGCCGCGCCCTGCCGCTGCTGCAGCATATCCGGCAACAGGGTGAAGAGCCGCTGCGTCAGCACGCCGATTACAGCGCGCTGGAGCTGCGCTACCTCATCGAACATGAACAGGTGTGTCAGCTGGAAGATCTGCTGGTGCGCCGCACGGGCCTGGCGATATGCGGTGAACTGACCCCGGCGCTGATTCAGGAGATCGCCCTGCTGATGGCCGCCACGCTTGGCTGGAGCGAAAGCCAGCGCGTGCAACAGGTGCAGCGCTGCTGCGCCAGCCTGGCGCGCCTGCACGGCCTCAACGGGCTCTATCCCACTGTACTGCCGGAGGAGACACGACATGCCAGCAACCAATAAGGTGCGCATGAACCGCCTGTTTGGTCAGGGTAAATGCCTTGATGTGGCAATCGATCACGGTATTGCCAACGAACCCGATTTCCTCTCCGGGCTGGAGGACATTGAGCGCGTCATGGATAACCTGATTGCGGCCCAGCCAGACGCTATTCAGGTCAATTATGGTCAGGCCGATCTGCTGCAGAACCACACCGGACGCAAACCGGCGCTGGTGATGCGCACGGATGTGGGCAACGCCTATAACGCCGCCCGTCACCGGGAGATGTGGGCCGTGCTGCACAATCCCGAAGCGCCCATTCTGGCTGCCCTGCAGCTGGATGCCGCGGCCGTGGTGGTGAATCTCTACCTCATTCCCGATGAACCCGGCATCCTCCGCATGTGCATCGAGAACATTGGCCGGCTGCGCCACGCCTGCGAACGCTACGGCATGCCGCTGATGATTGAGCCGCTGGTGATGGCCCCCGCCGGACAAGGCGCGGCCTACGGCTCGCTGGGCGACGTTGAAAAAATGGTGCCGCTGGTGCGGCTGGCGCGCGAACTGGGGGCGGACATCATCAAAGCCGATCCGACCGATAACGTTGACGACTTTCATCGCGTGGTGGAAGCGGCGCGCTGCCCGACGCTGGTGCGCGGCGGTGGTAAAGGTGAGATCGGCGCGGTACTGACCAAGAGCGCGGCGCTGATGGCGCAGGGTGCCAGCGGCATGGTGTATGGCCGCAATGTTTATCAGCATGATAACCCCGCGCGCGTGGTAAGCGCGCTGATGGCGATTATTCATCAGGGTATCAGCGGCCAGGACGCGCTAAATCTCTATCAGCAGGGCTAAGCCTGACCTGTACCGGCGCGTAAGCGGTGCGCCCTCTTCGCCTGCCAGATGGAGTCGGATATGAGCCAGATTCTGGGCATTGATGCCGGAAACACCATGATCAAAGCGGTGCTGTTTGATCTCAGCGGGCGCGTGCTCTCGGTGGCAGAGTGCGCCGGAGAGACTCACCAGCCGCAGGAGGGGTACGCCGAGCGGCCAATTGAGGATATCTGGCACGGCGTCAGCCAGGCGATCCGCTGCTGCCTGCAGCAGGCGGGCACCGATGCGCATGACGTGATCGCTGTCGGCGCGGCCGGGCACGGTAACGGACTCTACGCGCTGGATAAGCAGCAGCGCCCGCTGGCAGGTATTCAATCCATCGATCACCGCGCCACCGATATTGTCGGGGCGCTAAAGCGTAGTGGCGCGGATCGGCGTATCTATCCGCTGTCGCTACAAAGCCCCTGGCCGGCGGCCACGCCTGTGCTGATGAGCTGGATCAAGCAGCATCAGCCCAAGCGCTGGGCGCAGATCGGCCATCTGCTGTGCGCCAAGGATGTGATCGTCCATTTTCTTAGCGGTGCACTCAGCAGCGACTACTCCGACGCATCCGGTGCCGGCCTGATCGACTATCGCCACCGCGGCTACAGCCGTGAACTGCTGGCGCTGTACGGCATTGAGGACGCGCTCGCCCTGCTGCCCGCGCTGCATGAATCCTGCGCGGTAGCAGGTCACGTGACACCGCATGCGGCACAGCTTACCGGCCTGGCGGCGGGTATTCCGGTGGTCGCCGGCCTGTTTGATGTGGTGGCCAGCGCCGTGGGTGCCGGCGTGGTGAACTGCGGCGATGCCTCTATCGTGGCGGGCACCTGGAGCATCAATCAGGTGATAGTGGATAAACCTGACTATCTTCGCCCGGTCGCCATGAACGCCATTATCGGTAAAGATCGCTATATGGCAATTGAAGCCAGCGCCACATCGGCGGCCAATCTCGACTGGTTCCTGCGTGAGTTTGACGATGGCCGCTCGGGCCAGGGCGCGGCGCGCAGCAGTGAGAGCGTGGCGCATGTCCAGCCCAACGACCGGCTGCCGCTCTATCACCCCTATCTCTACTCCGGTCGCAAATCGGAACCGGCCAAAGCCGGATTTTATGGGCTGGGCGGCTGGCATACGCGTGCTGATATGCTGTTTGCGCTCTTTGAGGGCGTCACCTTTGCGCACCGCGCGCATATTGATCGACTGCGCGCGGCCGGTATCACTTTTGACCGGGCAACCCTGTCGGGCGGCGCAGCGCGCAGCAGCGTCTGGCCACAAATGTTTGCTGATGTGCTGGGTATACCGATTCGTGTGGCGCAGTGTAAAGAGACCGGCGCGCTGGGCGCGGCTCTGTGTGCCGGTGTCGGCGTTGGGGTGTGGTCAAACCTGGATGCCGCTGTCCGGCAGGCGGTGCAGCTTGAGCCGTGCGAGCGGCTGCCGCGCCCGGAGCGCATGACGTTTCATGAGGCACGCTATCGGCTATTTAAGAAACTGGAACTGTTGATGCGTGAGATGTGGCACGCAGCGGGTTGAGCCCCCGCTACCACCCATCACTTTTCGGGTGATGGGTGGTAAGCGCGGTATAACGTTTAGCGGCACTGACTGGTACAGTTCTGGACGCAGATTTGCGCCAGCGAGCCGCACCCTCCGCCGCTGTCATTTTTACACTGCGACTGCTGTACATAGCAGTTCTGCTGGCAGGCGGAGACATCACACTTCGCCGCAACCGGCGTAAACGACGGCATTGTCGCCCGCTTATCCGGCTGCCAGCCAGATTGTGCTGTTGCGCTCATGCTGCCGAGCAGCAGTAAAGCTATGATCCACTTCATTAGCCGATCCTCCTTACACAGGTGTACGAAGTATAACCATTACACCCGGCCACGCCGGGTGCCCGGCTCACACATCCGACAATCCGCGATTTTTCAGCATCGGGCCAATCTCCGGCGCTTTGCCGCGCCATGCCAGCCACAGGTGCTGCAGATCGCTGCTGTTACCGCGCGATAAGATCTGTTCGCGGAACTTTTGACCATTCTCACGCGTCAATCCGCCGCGCTCGCTGAAGGCCTGATAGCCATCATCCGCCAGCATCTGGGTCCAGATATAGGCGTAGTAACCGGCCGCATAGCCGCCGCCCCAGATGTGGCGGAAATAGCTGGAGCGATAGCGCGGCGGAATGGCTGCCAGCGCAAGGTTCTCTGCCGCCAGCGCCTGTTGCTCAAAGTGGCTAACGTCCTGCGGCTGATCGTGCCGGGTCAGGGAGTGCCACTGCAGATCGAGGAGCGCAGCGGCCAGCAGCTCGGTCATGTCGTAGCCTTTATTGAACTGCGCGGCGCGTATCATCTTATCGCGTAGCTCAGCGGGCATGGGCTCGCCGGTTTGATAGTGGCGCGCATAGCTGGCAAACACCTGCTCATGGCTGGCCCAGTGTTCATTGATCTGCGAGGGGAACTCGACAAAATCGCGTGGCGTTGCCGTTCCGGACAGGCTCGGATAGCGCTGGGTGGCAAACAGACCGTGCAGCGCGTGCCCGAATTCATGAAACAGGGTAATCACTTCATCCCAGCTCAGAAGTGCCGGCTGGCCCGGCTGCGGTTTGGTGTAGTTGCAAACGTTGTAGATCACCGGTTTGCTGTTCAGCAGCGTGGATTGATCGACAAAGTTGCCCATCCACGCGCCGCCACTCTTGTTATCACGCGCGAAGAAATCGGTGTAAAACAGCGCTAAAGGCGTGTCATCCGCATCAAAGATTTCATACACATTGACGTCCGGATGGTAGACCGGCAGATCGTGGCGCGCCAGGAAGCGGATACCATATAGCTGGCTCGCCGCCCAGAACACGCCCTTCTCCAGCACCGTATTGAGCTCAAACCAGGGGCGTATCTGATTCTCATCCAGGGCGTACTGCTCTTTGCGCACCTTTTCAGCGTAGTAACTCCAGTCCCAGGCGCGCAGCGGGAAGCTGTGCTGTTTCTCAATCAGCTGCTGGATATCGGCCGCTTCACGCCCGGCGCGTTGACGGGCGGCCGGGACGATATTGCGCATGAAACTGAACGCTGCATCAGGCGTTTTCGCCATCTGGTCCTGCAGGCTCCACGCCGCGTAGGTGCTGAACCCCAGCAGATTTGCCTGCTCAGCGCGCAGCTGTGCCATGCGTGAGACGATAGCGCGCGTATCGTTGTCGTCATCCTGCTCGCAGCGCGTCAATGCCTGCTGAAACAAGGCTTCACGCGTGGCGCGCACATCCAGAGATTGCAGTACCGGTTGCTGCGTGGTGTTCTGCAGCGGGATCAGCCACTCGCCCGTCAATCCGCGAGCCTCTGCGGCGGCCTGCGCCTGCGCCAGGGCTTCCGGACTCAATCCGGCCAGCGCGGCCGCGCTGCTGACGGTATAGGCACCGGCTTTGGTGGCGGCCAGTAGTTTGTTACCAAAGCGCGTGCTCAGGCTGGCCAGCTCCTGATTACAGGCGCGCAGCCGGGTTTTATCCTCATCGCTCAGGCTGGCACCGGCCAGCTGAAACGTCTGCCAGGTCACCTCCACCAGCCGCATCGCTTCAGCATCCGGGCAGTGCGAACCGCGCTGCTGATAGACGCTATCAAGGCGGGCAAACAGCTGGCTGTTGAGGTAGATTTCATCGTTCAGCGCCGTCAGCTTAGGGGCGATCAGCTCGTCAATCTCCTGCAGACGTTCACTGGTGTGCGCCGAGGTCATCGCGGCAAAAACAGCATAGACACGGCTGAGCAAGCGGCCGCTCTGCTCCAGCGCTTCATAGGTGTTAGCAAAGGTGGCCGGTTCAGCATTGCGGGCAATCGCCGTGACCTCCTGGCGTTTCTCCTCAATGCCGGCCTCCAGCGCGGCAGATAATCCTCCTCTGTGATGCGATCAAACAGCGGTGCGTGGTACGGCAGAGGGCTAACGGTGAAAAACGGATTCGCTCGTGAAGTCATTATCGCTCCTGATAATCAGCAACGCCGCGCTGATGTGCGGCGGGATGCTTTTATCCTGGCAGCTTCAACCGCCGGCAACAACCACGCGATTAGCGTGATATGCGCCGTCCGATCGCTTATGCAATTTTTTGCTGAAGCCCGGCCCGGGATTTCCTGAGCGCGACCGCAGGGTTAATGCTAAGGTGTGGCGCAGGCACCTGAAATCATATAAGGAACAGTGAGATGATTATTTTTGTTACCGGCGCCACTGCTGGTTTTGGTCAAAGTATCACCCGCCGCTTCATTGCCACCGGCCACAAAGTGATCGCCAGCGGGCGGCGCGCTGAACGTCTCAAAGAGCTGAAGGATGAGCTGGGCGACAATCTCTATACCGTGCAGCTGGATGTGCGTAACCGTGCGGCGATTGATGACGCGATTGCCGCGCTGCCCGCCGACTGGCGCGATATTGATGTGCTGGTGAATAACGCCGGCCTGGCGCTGGGCGTTGAACCCGCGCACAAAGCCAATATCGAAGACTGGGAAAACATGATCGACACCAACAATAAAGGTCTGGTGTATATGACGCGCGCCGTGCTGCCCGCCATGGTAGAGCGTAACGTGGGTCATATTGTGAATATCGGTTCGATTGCCGGCAGCTGGCCATACGCAGGCGGCAACGTTTATGGGGCGACCAAAGCATTTGTGCGCCAGTTCAGCCTCAATCTGCGCACCGACCTGCACGGCACCGCCCTGCGCGTGACGGACATTGAGCCGGGCCTGGTGGGCGGCACCGAGTTCTCTAACGTGCGTTTTAAAGGCGACGACGGCCGCGCCGACGCGGTTTATGAGGGCACCACCGCGCTGACAGCCGAAGATGTGACTGAAGCGGTGTACTGGGTGACGACGCTGCCGAAGCACGTCAACATCAATACGCTGGAGATCATGCCGGTCACGCAGACCCTGGCCGGCTTGAAAGTGCATAAAGGGTAAGCGCTATCCGCCGCGTCCGTTACGGCGCGGCGGCTGTTCCGGCCTTATCAGGCTTTTCCCCAGCCCGTTACGATGATCAGCATGCCGCTCATCGCCACCAGCGCACCGATCCAGTCCCATGTAGTGAGTTTGATGCCATCCACCACGCGTAGCCACACCAGAGCGGTTAACACATAGACGCCGCCGTAAGCCGCGTAGACGCGCCCGCTGGCAGCAGGATGGAGGGTTAACAACCAGACAAACAGCGCCAGGCTGGCCGCCGCCGGTACAATAAGCCACGCCGTCATGCCCTTTCTCAGCCACAGCCACGGCAGAAAGCAGCCCACGATTTCCGCAATCGCCGTCAGAAAAAACAGCAGTGTGGTCTTCACCAGCATAATCAATCTCTCTGTTACGTAAACAAACGGCTCACCGCTGGTGAGCAAAGAAGCAGCGATGATATACTCTCATCCATGGCTGTTACAGCCGCAATCCGCGCTGTGCTGGTGTAAATGAAAGGACATAACGATGAACAAACTGTTTTCCGCCCTGCTGGCGACCGTGCTGACCTCCGGCGTGCTGCTCTCTGTGCCGCTGGCCTCAGCTAAGACTGACCGCTTGATTATTGAAGACGGTAACAATGCGGCCAGCAACGAAGCGGCGCGCCAGAGTAAAGAGCAGTGGAACGACACGCGCAATCTGCGCAGTAAAGTGAACACGCGCGTGGAGAAGGAGTTCGATAAAGCCGATCGCGCCTTTGATACCCGCGACGCCTGCGAGAAGAGCTATAACGTTAACGCGTACTGGGAAGAGAACACCCTGCGCTGTCTGGATCGCCGTACCGGGCGCCCGGTTGCGCCTTAATCCGCTGAGACTGCTATAGTTCTCTATGAAATTCAAACAAGGGAGTGAAGGATGAAGAGACGTTATGCAGTTCTGCTGATGGGGGCACTTGCTCTGCCGCTGCTGGCTCAGGCCTCTTGTGAGAGCGTGCAGGCCGATATCAGCAAAAAAATCATCAATAACGGCGTAGCCGAATCGGATTTCACGCTGGATATCGTGCCGAACGATCAGGCCGATCAAGCCGGTGGTCAGGTTGTCGGCCACTGTGAAAATGATACGCAGAAGATTGTGTATAAGAAAAACGGTCGTGATGCGGACAGCAACGTCGCGGATAGCGCGGGCAGCTCGCAGGACGGTCCGGCGCAGTAAGCGTGATTCAGGGCGGCCACGGTGCCGCCCCTCTTCTATTCTGCCTCTGGCCGCTGCCGCGGCATCAGCCACGCAACCCACAGCGTCAGTAACGCAATCAGCAGCGCAACCACAAATACCCAATGCAGCGACGTGGCAATTTGCCCGGTCCAGTACTCGAGCCGATCGGCTGGCAGCGCTTCGCGAGTTTCGTGCGACATGATTTTTTGCATCGGATCGCGCGCTTCCGGCAGACGCAGCGCCAGATTCAGGTTCAGCACCGCGCCCATGATGGCCGTCCCTATCGCCGAGCCCAGCATACGACTAAACATGATTGATGCCGTGCAGATGCCGCGAATCTCATAGTGCGCATGATTCTGCACCGAGACCAAAAACGTGGTGCTGGTCATGCCCATGCCGGTGCCGATCACAAAGGCGGTCATGCCGGCCTGCATGATGGAGCTGTCGGCACGCAGCAGCAGTAACAGCGCACTGCCGGCAATCAGCAGAAAGGCGCCCAGCTGGGCGGTGAAACGGTAGGAGGTCACCAGCATCAGCCGTCCGCTCAGCGTACTGGCAAGCGGCCAGCCAATCGACATCATCGCCAGGGCGCTGCCCGCCTGCAGCGGTGTGCCGCCGGTAATTCCCTGAATCCACGTAGGCAGAAACGCGCTGATGCCCATCATGGTCGCCCCGATAATCAGATTACCCGCGTTGCCCGCCACAATTAACCGGCTGCGCCAGATGGCCAGCGGGAACAGCGGTGCCGCCGCACGCTGCTCATGGTGCTTGAGTCGCCAGCCGGCAATCACTGCCAGTATCAGGAATGGCAGCAGCCAGTAGCCCAGGCTTCCGCCTGCAGGAGCGCCACCAGCAGCGCCGTCACCGCAATCATCAGCCAGCAGCTGCCGGTAAGATTGAGCGTGGCGCCCTGATGCTGTTCACGCGCCGGCAGAAAACGTGCCAGCAGCAGCATTGAGACCAAACCAATCGGCACATTGACCCAGAAAATCACCGACCAGTTAAAGTGCTGCACCAGCCACGCGCCGCTCAGCGGACCTATTACCGCCGCCACGCCCCATACGCTGGAGAGCCAGCCCTGCACGGTAGCGCGTTCACGCGGTGAATAGATGTCTGCCACAATGGTGGTGGTCAGCGGCATGATCGCCCCGGCGCCCAGCCCCTGGAATGCGCGGAAGATAATCAGCCAGGTCATGGTATGGGCGAAGCCGCACAGCACTGAACCGAGCAGAAACAGTGATACGCCGATAAAGAACAGCCGCTTGCGCCCCCAGATATCGGCCAGCCGCCCATAGAGCGGGACGCTGACCGCCTGTGTTAGCAGATAGATGGAGAATACCCAGCCAAATTGGGAAAATCCGCCTAAATCCGCAATGATAGTGGGCATGGCGGTGGCGACGATGGTGACCTCAATCGCCGCCATAAACATCGCCAGCATGCAGGCGATCAGAATCCAGTGCCGGTAATGCGTGTGTACTTGTGCGCTTTCAGTCATACGTCTCCCTTTTTTGTTTAAGGCTAGCCGATCTTTTGCCCAGCCAGTTTCCTTTGCGTGCCGCTCATTGTGACAACGTCACTTTTTTCGATAAATTTTTTTCATTGTGCGTGTAAACCTTATGCCATGCGGGTTTCGCTTACTTTTTATGCGTATCTATCTCTCTGATTTTGCCGTAAAAACTGGCTTTATTCGGAAAGCATTGCTATAGCATTTACAGGCGCTTTCCAGACTCTCACTAAGAAAGCACCGCTAAACAGTCATTTTAACTGCAATTTGTCAGAGTGATGGACTTTCGTATGCACCCCGACGGGCGCTGCGCCGCCATGCTGAAAGTGACGCTATAAAACCAATCGATTATTTTAATCAGGGAGACGCACGCTATGCACACTGCATCGCTCGCCCGCCGTGCCGGACTGGCCCTGCTGGCTATTGTGGTCGTGATTGCCCTGCTGGTTTGGGGACTGGGATTGGATACGCTGCGCGCACGCAAAGTGGATCTGGTCTACCTCGGGCAGCAGCACCTGTACCTGGTATTCTGGTCAATGCTCTCTGCTCTGCTGGTCGGCATTCCCAGCGGCATTCTGTTGAGCCGCCCCTTTGCCCGTCGCTGGGCTGAGTATGTGATGCAGATCTTCAATGTGGGTAACACCTTGCCGCCGCTGGCGGTGCTGGCGCTGGCAATGGTCGTGGTGGGCATTGGCGACCGCCCGGCGATAATCGCCCTGTTCCTGGCCTCTCTGCTGCCGATTGTGCGCAATACCTATGCCGGTTTAAGCGCGGTGCCGCCGTCGCTGATCGAAGCTGCCAACGGTATCGGCATGACTAAACTGCAGCGCCTGCGTCAGGTGGAGATTCCCAATGCGCTGCCGGTAATGCTTGCCGGTGTGCGCATCGCCACGGCCATTAATGTCGGTACCGCTCCGCTGGCCTTCCTGATTGGCGCCAGCAGCTACGGCGAACTGATCTTCCCCGGCATCTACCTTAACGACTTCCCGACACTGATTCTCGGCGCTGCGGCAACCGCGCTGTTCGCGCTGATTCTCGACATGCTGCTGGCAGCATTGGGACGCTTTCTCAGCCCGCACTCTGCGGCTTAATACAGGGAGATCTGTGCGATGTCGAAAACACACTTGCTGGCGCGCTGGATAAAACAGACGACGCTGGCACTGACTGCTTCGCTGGTTATCAGCCAGACCGCTGCTGCTGCCACCCCGATTGTAATGGCGACCAAGAGCTTCACCGAGCAGCATATCCTCTCCGCGATGACGGTAATGTGGCTGAAAAAGAAGGGTTTTCAGGTTATCCCGAAAACCAATATCGCGACCACCATCAGCCGCAATGCCATGATCAATAAACAGATCGATATGACATGGGAGTACACCGGTACCTCACTCATTATCTTCAATCACATCAGTAAGCCGATGTCGTCACAGGAGGCGTACAACACGGTTAAAACGCTGGACGCCAAACTGGGCCTGATATGGCTGGATCCGGCCCCAATGAACAACACCTATGCGTTCGCCATGCAGCGTACCCGCGCTGAAAAAGAGGGCATCACGACGATGTCGCAGCTGGTGGCAAAACTTGAAGCGGTACGCAAAAACGATCCTGACCACAACTGGAAGCTGGGGCTGGACCTTGAATTCGCCGGACGCTCTGACGGCCTGAAACCGCTGCAGAAAACCTACAATATGCCGCTCGATCGCCCGCAGATTCGGCAGATGGACCCCGGTTTAGTTTACAACGCGGTGAGGGATGGCTTTGTTGATGCCGGGCTGGTGTATACCACCGACGGACGCGTAAAAGGTTTTGACCTCAAAGTCCTTGACGACGATAAGCACTTCTTCCCCAGTTACAACGTCACGCCAGTGGTGCGTCAGGACGTGTTAGCGTCGCATCCCGGCCTCGACGCTGCGCTTAATCAGCTCTCCACGTTAATCACCAGTGAAGCGATCACGGAGATGAACAAACGCGTCGATATCGATCATCTGTCACCGCAGCAAGTGGCGCGTGATTTCCTGCAATCCAAAAACATGCTGTAAGGAGGCGCCATGGATACCCTGCATTACATCATGAATAACTGGAACAACCTGCTGGCGCTGACCTGGCAGCACACCTGGCTGGTGCTGGTGGCGGTTGGTTTCGCGATTATTGTCGGCGTGCCGCTCGGCATTCTGATTGTTCGCTTCAAATGGCTGGCAACGCCGGTGCTGGGCATTGCCACCATCGTGCTCACTATCCCGACCATTGCACTGTTTGGTCTGATGATTCCACTGTTTTCGCTGATCGGTCAGGGCATTGGTGCCCTGCCGGCGATTACTGCGGTGTTTCTCTACTCGCTGCTGCCGATTGTGCGCAACACCCACACCGCGCTGGAGAATCTGCCGCCGGGGCTGCGCGAAGCCGGTCGCGGTATCGGCATGACCTTCTGGCAGCGCCTGCGCTGGGTTGAGATTCCAATGGCGCTGCCGGTGATTTTTGGCGGAATTCGCACCGCCGTGGTGATGAATGTCGGCGTGATGGCGATTGCTGCGGTGATCGGCGCTGGCGGCCTCGGCCTGCAGCTGCTGGACGGCATCAGCGGCAGTGATGTGCGTATGCTAATTGCCGGCGCGTTGATGATCTGTTTGCTGGCTATTGTTCTTGACTGGCTGCTGCACCGTTTGCAGCTGGCGCTGACTCCTAAGGGGATTCGATAATGATAAAACTGGAAAACCTGACGAAAACCTTTACGCAAAAAAACGGCACCACGTTTAACGCCGTAGATAACGTCAGCCTTGAGGTCCCTGCCGGCGAGATGTGCGTACTGCTCGGCCCTTCGGGCTGCGGTAAAACCACTACGCTGAAGATGATTAACCGCCTGATACCCGCCTCCAGTGGCAGGATTCTGATCAACGGTGAAGATACCAGCGGCCAGGACACGGTAACGCTGCGCCGTAATATTGGCTATGTCATCCAGCAAATCGGTCTGTTTCCCAACATGACCATTGAAGAGAACATTACCGTTGTGCCGCGTATGCTGGGCTGGGATAAGAAACGCTGCCGCGAGCGCGCGACCGAACTGATGAGCATGGTGGCGCTGGATCCCACTAAGTTTCTGCACCGCTATCCGCGTGAGATGTCAGGCGGCCAGCAGCAGCGTATTGGCGTTATCCGCGCGCTGGCGGCGGATCCACCGGTATTGCTAATGGATGAACCTTTTGGTGCGGTCGACCCGATCAACCGTGAAGTGATTCAGAATGAGTTTCTGGAGATGCAGCGCCAGCTGAAGAAGACAGTGATGCTGGTAAGCCACGACATTGACGAAGCGCTTAAGCTGGGTGACCGCATCGCCGTGTTCGGTCAGGGCAAGATCGTGCAGTGCGCCAGCCCCGATGAGTTGCTGGCAAGGCCGGCCAATGATTTTGTCGGCTCGTTTGTCGGCCAGGATCGAACCCTGAAGCGTCTGCTGCTGGTGCAGGCCGGTGACGTTACCGATCAGCAACCGACCATCACCGTCCGTCGCAGTACCCCACTGCAGGAGGCTTTTGCCACCATGGATGATAACGACATGCGTTCCGTGACCGTCGTTGATGATGATGGTAAACCACTGGGGTTCGTAAAGCGTCGTGAGGCGCGCGGTGCCAGCGGCCGCTGTGAGGAGCTGCTGCATACCTTTAAGGTCACCGGCAAAGCGGAAGAGAACCTGCGCGTCGTGCTCTCCAAACTGTACGAGCACAATACGGTATGGATGCCAATCGTTGATGAAGAGGGGCGCTACAGCGGCGAAATTTCACAGGACTATATCGCCGATTATCTCAGTTCGGGCCGCACGCGCCGCCGTCTTAACCCCTGACGTTAACGCATAAGTAGCAACGTAATAAGATGGCTGAACCTCTTCCTCAGGTTCAGCCATCCTCTTTACAAGCCCGGTACAGGATCAGGCGGCGGGTTTTGCCTGCGTGCCGGACTGCAGCAGCGTGATGTCCAGATAGCCGCTGAGTTCGCGCTGTTCCGCGCGCGGCAGATAAGGCAACTCTCCCAGCAGCGGCGCAGCCAGCTTAGCGCGCAGCACATCGATTATCTCGGCGTAGTGCGCCAGGCCGGGGTTAATGCGGTTAGCGACCCAGCCGGCCAGCGGCAAGCCATCGCGCGCGATCGCCTCCGCCGTCAGCAGCGCATGGCTGATGCACCCCTCTTTAATGCCGACCACCAGCACCACGGGCAAATTCTCCTGTTGCACCCAACGGGAGAGCGGCTGCCCATCGTTCATCAGGCTGCGCCAGCCGCCGGTGCCTTCCACCACCACGTGCGCGGCGCGCTGCTGCAGATGCGCAAGCCCCTGGCTGAGCACAGCATAATCAATGCGCTGCGCCGGGCTGGTACTGATCTCATCCTCTTCCAGCGTCACGGGGTTCACGGCGACGTAATCCAGGCTGATTCCGGAGGCCTGCTGCAGCAGTAACGCATCCTTGTTGCGTAAGCCTTCGGGTGTAGGTTGTGCGCTTTTTGCCACGGGTTTATAACCTGCAGCGATCAGATCTGCCTGAGCAAAACACTGTAACAGTGCGCGGGAAACCACGGTCTTACCCACCGCGGTGTCGGTGCCGGTGACAAATAGTGTATTCACCTCTATCCTCCTTCGTTTGAGCGATGCGTAACCTGCGAAGGAGGCAGTTTAAGGAAATGTTGCGCGTAACAGCTTGCGTTAGCGCAAACTAAAGGCGGACCATTAGCCCTGCAACAGTTTAACCAGCAGATAGCCGCTATAGAGCGCGTCCTTGATCAGCGCGGCGCCGCCCAGGGTGCCGGGATCGTTAAACGCAGCGGGTGCCAGCTGAATCTCACGGCTGTATGCGGGCAGCGCCTGCTGCCGGATAGTGCTGCTGACGGCCGGAAACAGCACATCCGCCGCCTGGTTCAGCGGCGAACCGATAAGAATCTGTTGAGGGTTAAAGATGTTGACCATCATCGCCAGCATGCGGCCCACGTGATGTCCGACGCCGGCAATCACGTCGCGCGCCAGGCGATCGCCCTGCTGCGCGGCATGGCACAGGCTCTCAATGGTCAGCGGCTGCTGATGGAGCTGACTCTCCGGCTGTGATGCCAGGCGCTGCGCCGCCAGCTGCAGCAGGCTACCGGTACTGGCCACGGTCTCCAGGCAGCCGTGATTGCCGCAGTAGCACTGCTCTCCGTAAGGATCGATTTGCGTATGCCCAATCTCCACCAGCGCTCGTCCGCTTTTGTGCAGCAGCTGTCCGCCGCTGATCACGCCTGCGCCCACGGTTTCATCTATCACGATCTGAATCACATCCAGCGCGCCGCGCGAGGCGCCAAACAGCGCTTCGGCCAGCGTCCAGGCGGAGATATCGTGCTGCACGAATACCGGCAAGCCGGTACGCTGCGCCAGCGTTGTCCCCAGCGGCATATCCTCAACATCATAGCCCGGCATACGATGCACCACGCCGGAGGCGGCATTGATCAATCCCGGCAGCGTCACCGCAATGGCGGTCAGGCGCTCAAGCTTTTGCTGATGGCGGATAAAAAAGGCGTTCACCATCTCCTGCAGGGTATGCAGCAGCGGAACATCGGCACTGGCGGGTAACGGCAGGCGATCTTCCTGGAGCGCGCGGCTACTGAGATCGCGTAGCGTCAGCGTGATGCTCCCCGGCTGAATACGCACCGCGAGGTAGTGCCAGGCCACCGTATCGAGGATCAGGCCGATGGCCGGCCGGCCGCGGCTGCCGGGCTCCTGAAACTCGGTCTCCTGCACCAGATGCGCATCCAGCATTTCACGCACGATCTTGGTGATGCTGGCGGGCGCCAGCTGGGCACGTTTAGAGAGCTCAATACGCGAAATCGGGCCGTAGTGGTCAATCAGTCGGTAAACCGCACCTGCGTTGGTCTGTTTTATTTGGTCAATATGGCCAGGCTGACTGTCCAGATTCACGCCCTGCTCCCGGATATTTTCGCGCTTCTAAATAAACAGCAGCTATGGTGATGCAGATTGGCAGGCAGCGTCAAATATTTGATTAGAAATGTGATTTATCGCACATAAAGTTAACGGTTAATTTTCGCGGTGGCGTCAACTTTCTGCATTTTGCAGCAGGAGCGTCATCATATTGGCCATCTGCGCACTCGGTTCGCGCACCGCAGACCAGACCAGCCAGACTTCTGAAGTGGCATCGCTCTCCTGCAGTGGAATCCACACCACATCCGCCAGGCGCGCACGACGAAATGACGCAGGCAGGATCGAGACGCCCAGCCCGGTCGCCACCAGACCGAGAATGGTCATCGCTTCACCGACCTCCTGCGTGATAAACGGTTTGATGTGATAGCGATGCAGCAGCGCCAGAATTTCAGCGTACAGCGCCGTACCGCCCTGCGCGTCGAAAAACACGAACGGCTCACTGGCGAGCGCCTGAATGGCGATTGATGCGGCACTGGCCAGCGGATGCGCCCAGTGCACCACGGCATACAGCGGCTCGCGCAATAACAGGCGGTGCTGCAGGTCCGCTGGCAGCGGCGTGTTTCGCATGACGCCCAGATCGAGCCGCCCTTCATGTAACGGGGCCAGCTGCTGGCGCGTATTGTGCTCCTGCATCTGAATGTGCACTTCAGGCCAGCGCTGGCGGAACTGATACAGCGCATCCGACATCAGGCCGGTAAACGGCGCGGAAGAGGTGAAGCCGATACGCAGCTCGCCCTCCTGGCCGTGATCGATGCGGGAAGCCCGGCGTGCTGACTGCTCCACCTGCAGCAGAATGGCGCGTGCGTCCTGCAAAAAGGAGTGGCCGGCGGGTGTCAGCTGCACGCTGCGGTTGGTACGGGTAAACAGCTGCGCCTCAATCTCCTGCTCCAGCTGTTGGATCTGCTGGCTGAGCGGCGGCTGCGACATGTTGAGACGCAGCGCGGCACGACCAAAATGGAGCTCTTCGGCTACCGCAACGAAGTAGCGTAAATGGCGCAGCTCAATATTCATATTTAAAACGTCTTATTTGAGATTATTAATATATTGTACAACCTATTTGCGCTCTCCTACAGTGAAGCCTCTAACTTCATAGCGAGGATGTTCTGTGAGTCGCTCTACCCATGCCGTGACGCTTGATAAAGAGACACCGTCTGAAACGCCCGCGGCGGCTATTTCCACGACTGAATGGATTGAACGCGGATCGCCGCTGTTCATGCGCGTGACGCTGGCATTGTTCTCCGCCGGACTTGCCACCTTTGCTCTGCTCTACTGCGTGCAGCCTATTCTGCCCGTGCTGTCGCAGCAGTTTGGCGTAACGCCAGCCGAAAGCAGCATCTCTCTCTCGCTCTCTACCGGGCTGATGGCGCTGGGCCTGCTATTTACCGGCCCGCTTTCAGATGCGGTTGGGCGCAAACCGGTGATGGTCACCGCGCTGATGCTCGCCGCCATCTGTACCCTGATCTCTGCCCTGATGACCAGCTGGCAGGGGATCCTGCTGATGCGTGCGCTGATTGGGTTATCGCTCAGCGGCGTGGCCGCAGTAGGGATGACCTACCTGAGTGAAGAGATTCACCCGCGTGTGATTGCGTTCTCCATGGGGCTCTATATCAGCGGCAACTCGATTGGCGGCATGAGCGGTCGCCTGCTGACCGGCGTGCTGACTGACTTCTTCTCCTGGCGTATTGCGATTGGCGTCATCGGCTGTTTCTCGCTGGCGGGAGCGCTAATGTTCTGGAAGATTTTGCCCGCCTCGCGCCATTTCCGCCCGGCCTCACTGCGCCCGCGCAGCTTACTGATTAACTTTCGTCTGCACTGGCGCGACAAGGGGTTGCCGCTGCTGTTTGCAGAGGGGTTCTTGCTGATGGGCGCATTCGTCACCCTGTTTAACTATATTGGCTACCGGCTGTTAAGCGCGCCGTGGTCACTGAGCCAGGCGGTGGTCGGGCTGTTATCGGTGGTCTATCTGACCGGCTCCTGGAGCTCTCCCAAAGCCGGGGCGATGACCAGCCGCTTTGGTCGCGGGCCGGTGATGATTGTCGCCACGGCGATCATGCTGGCCGGTTTGTTGCTGACCGCGTTTGACACGTTATGGGTCATCCTGCCCGGCATGATGCTGTTTACCGCAGGCTTCTTTGCCGCTCACTCGGTTGCCAGCGGCTGGATTGGGCCACGCGCGCGGCGCGCCAAAGGGCAGGCCTCATCGCTGTATCTGTTTAGCTATTATCTGGGCTCCAGCGTGGCCGGTACGCTGGGCGGCGTGTTCTGGCACCGCTTTGGCTGGCCCGGCGTGACGGCGTTCATTGGCACCCTGCTGGTGCTGGCGCTGCTGGTAGGCCTGCGCCTTCAGGGCCGGAAACTGTAATACTTCTCATCCTTTACGCGGGACGCTGACGTCCCGCGCCCCGCCTCCCGCTGTTTTTTCCGCTAATCATTCAGTACCACTTAAAACAAAACGGCGATTCATCGCTATAATTCGCTCTATTCCAACAATACTTAGATTTTATTTTTTACAGCAATGAGGTAGTCAGATGGAGCTTTATTATTATGTCGATAAGCATGCCGGCTATAACGACAATCACGTGGTGCACGCAAAGGGCTGCCCTTTCCTGCCAGGTGTCGATGGACGGCGTTTTCTGGGCACGTTTTACACCGCAAATGCCGCCATTCAGCAGGCGCGTAAATTTTACGCAACTGCGCTGGGCTGTGAACACTGCTGTCCGGTTACGATAAAAAAAAACCTGAACCACACGAATAGCGTGGCCCTAAAACACATGGCCTGACTCTGATAATCCTGGCCTGACTGCCCGGTTGTCGCTAAGCAAAATTAATAAGCAGCGTTACGGCGCCTTGCTATAACAGAAACAGTACGTTTAGCTTTGACTGGATCGCAAAATGCACATTGCGTGGTCACCGCCAGGATTGACTTTGCCTCCTGCGCACGCCTCCTCAGTACGCTGCCCTCGTGGAAATAGATAATAACCTCAAGCTATTAAGCACAGGTCCGGCGATAAAAAATATTCAATGATAAATGGCGGGTTAAAGGTTTTCATCCGCTCATTAATGCTCCACAATAGCGGCAGTTTGTGACCTGGGTCACTTAATCGGGCGTATATTGCCCTTCACTCTCGCCGTTTAGCCGATTTGAACTCAATGCAATCAACTACCGTTTCACGTAAAACAGCCTGGCTGCGTGTGGTCCTGCTGGCCATTGCTGCTTTTGTCTTTAATACCACCGAATTTGTGCCGGTCGGTCTGCTGTCGGACATCGCGGCCAGTTTTTCGATGAAAACGGCCGATGTGGGCATCATGCTGACCATCTATGCGTGGGTGGTGGCGCTGCTATCGCTGCCGCTGATGCTGCTGACGCGGAACATTGAGCGCCGTCTGCTGCTGGCGGTGCTGTTCATCGTGTTTGTCGCCAGCCATGTGTTGTCACTGTTAGCGTGGGATTTTACCTCGCTGGTGATTTCGCGTATCGGTATTGCGCTGGCGCACGCGGTGTTCTGGTCGATTACTGCCTCGCTGGCCATCCGCGTGGCGCCGGCCGGTAAGAAGACCCAGGCGCTGAGTATGCTGGCAACCGGCACCGCGCTGGCGATGGTGCTGGGCGTACCGATTGGCCGTATTGTGGGTCAGTATCTTGGCTGGCGCACCACGTTTGGCATGATTGGCCTTTCGGCGCTGGTGCTGATGATCTTGCTGGTGCGTATTCTGCCGCGTCTGCCAAGTGAACATACCGGGTCACTGAGTAGCGTGCCGATGCTGTTCCGCCGCCCGGCGCTGGTCTCAATGTACATTCTGGTGACGGTCGTCGTGACCGCACACTATACGGCATACAGCTATATTGAACCTTTTATGCAGGTGGTGGCGAGCGCAGATGAGAACTTCACGACGCTGCTGCTGCTGCTGTTCGGATCGGCCGGGATTATCGGCAGCATTGTGTTCAGTACACTGGGCAATAAGTTCCCCTCCGCGTTGCTGATTGCCGCGATCGCGCTGATTACCCTGAGCATGGGCCTGCTGCTGTTTGCGGCGGTCCGTCCTGTGGCCATCACCGTGCTGTGCATTATCTGGGGCATGGCGATGATGATGATTGGTCTGGCAATGCAGGTGCGCGTGTTGTCGCTGGCGCCGGATGCCACGGATGTGGCGATGTCGCTGTTTTCCGGCATTTACAATATCGGCATTGGGGCCGGTGCGCTGCTGGGTAACCAGGTGAGCGAACATTTGCAGATGTCAGACGTTGGCAATGTGGGCGGATTGATTGGCCTGGCGGCGCTGTTCTGGTGTGTCGCTATTTTCCGTCGCTATCCGCAGCTGCGTTCTAACGGATAGGGTTGGTTCGCCTTCACCGGTCCGGAGCGGCACCTGCACATTTGGCACTGGCGGCCCTGGCGGGTCGCCACTCCGAAGGTTAAAAATGTTGGTGTTCAGAAACAGCGACAACAATGGAAGGGAAGAAGGGAGAGTGAGTCAAGCCCGGACGACACGCGGCTGGGACGCCGCGTGTCGAGGCCCGTATGGATGCGGCCGTTGCCGTTCCGGGCGTGCTTACCCTCCCTTCTGCCCGTATACAGAATCCGCAGCAATGAAATTTGTTGAGGTTCGTTAACCCCCGGGACAAACAGTCATCGATTACCCGCGCCTGATTAAGGCATAAAAAACATCGCCTTGAGTTCAGCGCTGACCGGGCTGTTATCCGTATTGGAGGGCATGAGATCTTTCATGGATGCCCACCAGCGCTGGCACACCTCGGTCTGCGCCACGGCCTGCCAGCGCGCTTCGGAGTCTATCTCCACGCTGGCGAACAGCAGATTGCGCTCCGCATCCAGCCAGATGGCATAATTATGCGCGCCGTGGGCTTTAAGCGTCTCCTCCAGCTCCGGCCAGATCGGTGAGTGCCGGCGCAGGTACGCATCGTGGCAGTCCGCGTACACCTGCATCACAAACGCTTTACGCAACATCGCTGCGCTCCGCCTGCAGGGCCGCGGCCCACGGTTTCACGTTAAAGCGCTCGCCCAATGCGATCAGCTGTTCGGTGGTGATGCTTTGCCGGATGCCGCCCATGGAGAGCGCTTTTACCACTACCTCTGATGATTTTTCCGCCGTATCGATCAGGCCAAAGGTCTCATCAAGGTTCGGCCCGGCGCCAAAAATACCGTGGAACGGCCACATCACCAGACTGTGGTTTGCCATCTCATCTGCGGTTGCCTGACCAATCCCGTCAGTGCCCGGCACCATCCACGGCAGAATGCCTACGCCATCCGGGAACACCACCAGGCATTCGGTGCTGCCTTCCCACAGCAGACGGGTAAAGCGCGCCGAATCCAGATGCACCACGTAGCTCAACGCCATAAAGTTCGTCGCGTGGCAGTGCATAATTACGCGGTCGCCCCCCTGCGTCACCTGCTTCCGCACGCTATGTGACTGAAAATGCGCGGCCAGTTCGGAGGTCGGTAACCCGCCGTGGCTCAGCCCCCAGTGAATTTTGTACGACAGCCCTTTGTCATCCACCTGCAGCAGCGCCAGGCTGTCCGCCGGATCGAGCTGTACGTTACGGAAAAACTTGCCAGAGCCGGTGACTAAAAACCAGTCATTAGCCAATGCTGGCGCGGGTTTGCTCAGTTCAATACAGCGGGGCTCGCCGTAAAAATCAGCAGCGAAATCAGCCACCTCTTCCGGCAGTAAGCGCAGGCTGACATTGCCGCCATTACGCTCATCCCAGCCTTTCAGCCACATATCACTGGTCGCTTTAACCATTCCCTGAACGAACCAGGAAGTCAGAATGTTTTGCATGGTGTTGTCCCTTAACGATGGCGCAATGTGTGTTGTTCATAGTGGCGGATCTCACTGAGCCAGCTGGCATCTGCCGGTACATCGTGGCGTAAGCACCATGCCTCCCAGACGGCCTGCCACGGCAGTGACTTCTGCTCCTCCAGCAGCGCCAGACGCGCGGTGAAGTCCCCCTGCTGCTCCAGCGCGCGCAGCTGATCGCCCGGTTCCAGTAGCGCACGCAGCAGCGCCTTCTTCGCATTGCGGGTACCGATCACCCAGGCGGCAATACGGTTGATGGAGGCATCAAAGAAGTCGAGACCGATATGCACCTTATCGAAGAGTTTCTGACGCGCGATCTCATGGGCGATGGCCTGGGTTTCATCATCCAGCAACACCACGTGATCGCTATCCCAGCGAACCGGACGGCTGACATGCAGCAGCAGGCGCGGCACATACAGCATTGCGGTAGAGATTTTGTCGGAGATCACTTCGGTAGGATGAAAATGCCCGGCATCCAGCGTCAATGCTGTCTGGCGGCTGCTGGCGTACCCCAGGCAAAATTCGTTTGACCCGACGGTATAACTCTCGGCGCCAATTCCGAACAGCTTGCTCTCCACGGCATCGATATGATGCTGCGGATTGAGCTGCTCACTGATGACCTCATCCAGCGCGCTCGCCAGGCGCTGGCGCGGCGCAAAGCGATCGACCGTAAGATCTTTCATGCCATCCGGCACCCAGATGTTCATGACGGAGGGGGTACTAAGCTGCTCGCCGAAGTAGGCAGAGATATGGCGGCTGGCTTTGCAGTGATCGATCCAGAACTGCCGAATCCCCTTATCGGCGTGCGATAACGTAAACCCATCGGCGCTTTTCGCATGTGAAAAGCAGGTGGGATTGAAATCCAGCCCCAGCTTATTGCGCTTCGCCCACTCCACCCAGTGACTGAAGTGCTGTGGTTCAATCGCGTCACGCTCCACCGGTTTGTCACTTTCAAGATAAATCGCATGCAGATTGAGGCGCTTAGCCCCCGGGATCAGCGACATCGCTTTATCCAGGTCGGCCCGCAACTCGACCGCATTACGCGCCCGTCCCGGATAGTTGCCGGTGGTCTGAATGCCGCCGGTCAGCGCACCGTTGGGGTTTTCAAAACCGCGTACGTCATCACCCTGCCAGCAGTGCATAGAGACCGGAATCGTATCCAGTTGCGCCATCACCTGGTCCACATCTACGCCCGTCGCGGCGTAACGTTGTTTAGCCAGGTCAAAGGCCTGTTCAATCAGCTTTGTCATAAGCGAGTTCCTTAGCGGGTTGGCTCAGCGCTGCAAAGCGAGCCTGATGGGCCGCAAAGGCGCTGTTCTTCAGCGGTTCAAAGGTTTCTAACGGAAAATTGTGGCGGATAGCGCGGCGTAGATCGGCCACATCGCGCAGCTCACCCAGCGCAATCAGCTGGCAGCCCACGTTGCCCAGCGTGGAGGCTTCCACCGGCCCGGCGAGCACCGTCAGCTGGCAGGCATCTGCGCACAGCTGATTCAGTAAGGGGTTCTGACTGCCGCCGCCGACAATATGCAGTTGACGCAGCGGCGTACCGCGCAGCTGATTGAGCTCCAGCACTGTCTGGCGGTACAGCAGCGCAAGGCTGTCAAAAATGGTTCGCGCCAGCGCGGCCGCAGTGTGCGGTATCGGCATCAACTGCTCCGCACAGGCGTTCTGGATCTCCTGCACCATGCTATCCGGGTTAATAAAGCGCGCATGGTTAGGGTTAATCAGCGTGCGGCAGGCGGGCTCACGCGTTGTCTCCGCAATCAGCTGGCAGAGATCGCTGATGTGTAACTCGCTGCAGACGCGCTGCAGCAGCCAGAGGCCCATGATATTTTTCAGTACCCGGTAGCCCTCCGCGCCCCCTTCATTGGTGAAGTTGGCGTGCAGGGCAGCGTCACTGAGGCATGGCTGCAGGCTCTCTATCCCCATCAGCGACCAGGTACCGGAGCTGAGATAAGCCGCATCATCCTGCATCAGCGGGGTTGCCAGCACCGCGCTGGCGGTATCGTGCGTGGCGACCGCAATCACCGGAATGCGTCGCTGGCTGGCGCTGGTCCAGTAGCCGACGGTGTTGCCTGGTGGGCGCGGCGTACCAAACCAGGCCGCATCGACGCCGGCCCAGGCCAGCAGCTCGCTATCCCACTCGCCGCGCTGAATATTCAGCAGCTGCGTGGTGGTGGCATTGGTATACTCCCAGTTCATCTGGCCGGTCAGACGATAGTGCAGATAGTCCGGAATCATCAGCGCGTAGCGGACCTGCGCCTGCCAGTCCGGCTGCTGCAGATGCAGCGCACGCAGCTGATAGAGCGTGTTAAACGGCAGAAACTGAATGCCGGTGCGCTGATAAATAGCCTGCTGACCCAGATCCGCCATCGCCTGCGCCATCTGGCCATCGGTGCGTGGGTCACGATAGCTCACGGCTTCGCCGACGCGTTCGCCCTGCGCATCCAGCAGCACCAGATCCACGCCCCAGGTATCGATACCGATGCTGTCTGGCACGATGCCCTCATCGTCCAGCTGCTGCAGGCCGGCGCGAATTTCCTGCTCCAGCACGTCCAAATCCCAGCAGTCATATCCGGCCCGCCGCACGCGCTGATTCGCAAACCGGTGCACTTCGCGCAGGCTAAGCTGCTGGCTGGCCGAAGCCCATTGGGCGAGCATCACGCGCCCGCTGGATGCGCCTAAATCAATGGCAACAATGCTACGCATACTCATGGCGTGTTCTTCCTGTGATGACAGGCTTACAGAGTAGAAATCCCGCCGCTCTGTCACCTTATGCGCAGTGCCAGCAGGCGATCATCACTGGCAGCACGACAAAGGTGTTCGTGAGAGAGTTCACAGAACCGCGCAACAGCAGAGTTGTGAGCTTTGCCGCATTTCTATCAATCACTTAGGCGATCTTGAATAAATCACCCTTTTCCTGCCTCGCCCGGTTCAAAATTCAAGGTAAGGTGCGCAGCGGCTGCGTAGACTCGTTGCAGTTTTGTTAACTGAGGGCGAACCATGACCGTTCTGCATAGCGCTGATTTCTTCCCTGCCGGGAACTACGCCATCGCCATTGAGCCGCGCGTCCCGCAGCAGGCATTTCCGGAGCACCATCATGATTTTCATGAGATTGTGCTGGTTGAACAGGGCTCTGGCGTGCACGTGTTTAACGGCCAGCCACAGGCGTTAAGCGCCGGCTGCGTCTGCTTTGTGCGCGACCATGACCGCCATCTGTATGAGCAGACTGACAACCTCTGCTTAACTAACGTGCTCTATCGCAGCCCGGAGGCTTTCCGCTTTCTCTCCGGCTTACAGGCGCTGCTGCCGCGTGAAGAGGAGGGGCAATACGCTTCACACTGGCGTATTAATCAGAAGGTGATGACGCAGGCGCTCCAGCTGGTTACACAGATGAAGCAGCAGGCGTGCTGGTCGCTGGAGCGGCAGGCGCATCAGGAGCAGCTGTTTCTGCAACTGCTGGTGTTGTTGCGCGAGGCGGCTCACAACGAACACGCGCAGGATCAGGAAGCGCGGCTGCATCGGTTGCTTGACTGGCTGAATACGCACTACAGTGAAGATATTGCGTGGGAAGCGCTGGCCGATCGTTTCTCGCTGTCGCTGCGGACGCTGCATCGTCAGATGAAACAGCAGACCGGCAGCACGCCGCAGCGTTATCTGAATCGGCTGCGTTTATTGCAGGCACGCCATCTGCTGCGTCACAGCGATATGCGTATTACGGACATCGCCTTTCAGTGTGGATTTGGAGACAGCAACCACTTCTCCACCCTGTTCCGGCGTGAATTTGGCTGCGCGCCCCGCACGGAGCGCCAGCAGATGTGGTAACCGGAGCGTTTAACATGTCGCTGATTCTGTCACGTGAGGACTACTTCCCCGCCAGCAATCTGCCAATTGCCGTGGCCGAACGTATGCCGCAGCCCTCCTTCCCGCCGCACCGGCATGCGTTCAGCGAGATCGTCATTGTCTGGCGCGGCAACGGCCTGCACATCCTCAACGATCGCCCGTGGCTGATCACCTGCGGCGATGTGTTCTATATCCGCGACAGTGACTGTCACAGCTACGACAGCGTTAACGACCTGGCGCTGGATAATATTCTTTACTGCCGCGATCGCTTCCGCCTGGCGCTGGACTGGAGCCAGCTCCTGCCGTCACAGGAGGATGACGCGCCCTCCGGCTGGCGCTTAACCACGCGCGGCATGGCGCTGGCGCGCAGTGTGATCAGCCAGCTGGAGCGCGAGAGCCGTAAAAGTGATTCACTGTCAATTCAGCTCTCTGAAGCGCTGTTTTTACAGCTGGCGTTGATTCTGCGGCGTCACGGCTATGCCGCGGACCGTCCGTGGGCGCTGCCCGAGGGCGAACAGCTGGATCTGCTGATGTCAGCGCTGCTGGGTGACATCAGCCGTCCTTTCGATCTCACCCGCTTCTGCCAGCAAAATCAGCTGGGCGAGCGGGCGCTGAAACAGCTGTTCCGGCAGCAGACCGGCATGACTATCGGGCACTATTTACGTCAGCTGCAGCTGTGCCAGGCAAAGTATCTGTTGCGTACGCAGGAGTGCCTGATCGGCGAGATTGCCGCGCGGTGCGGGTTTGATGATAGTAACTACTTTTCCGTGGTGTTTACGCGTGAAACCGGCCTGACGCCCAGCGCCTGGCGACAGCGCTTTGTCACGCCGCGCGCTCCCGTTACCGCTAAAGAAAAAGCCTGACGCACGCGTCAGGCTCCTCTTCCGGGCCGGCTCAGGCGGCCATGCCCAGTCCGACAATATTAGCGGCAATAATGATAACCACGCAGCCAATCGACAGGACGCTGACCGGCCGACGTCCGACCGATTTCCACTCCTTAAGCACCAACCCGACCAGCCCCCCGCACAGGACATACAGGCTCATATGCAGCATCCAGCTGACAAAGTCATATTGCGGTGGAATTTTGGCATGGCCCCATGCGTAGAAGAAGAACTGCAGATACCACATGGTGCCGCCCAGCACGGCGAAAGCGATGTTGGCGATCAGCAGCGGTTTCGCCACCGAGAAGTCCTGTTTTACCGAGAGTTCAGGCTTCACCGCCAGGCGGATAAAGCAGTACGCAAGGTTGATCACCGCGCCACCGCCCATGATCACCACATAGCTGGGTAACGCCACATAGAGCGGATTGATGCCGAGGCTGGCCGCTGCTTCATGCATGGGTTTTGCCGCATCCATCGCGAAGGACATACCGGCGGAGAAAATACCGCAGATCACCGCCAGCACCAGCCCCTTTTTCAGGTTGAAATCTTCGGCATTGATCCCCAGCGCACGCTCTTTTAACAGGCCGGCACGCGAGACAATCGCGACGCCGATCAACGCCACCAGGACGCCGAGCAGGGTCATGCGCCCACCCGCTGAGCTGAAGAGCTCAACAAAACGGCCCTGCAACAGCGGCGTCATCAGCGTGCCAACCACCAGCGTGATGCCGATGGCGATGCCAATCCCCATCGACATACCGAGATAGCGCATTGTCAGGCCGTAGTTGATATTCCCTACGCCCCACATGGCCCCGAACAGAAAGACCGGCAGCAGCTGCGAAAAGGTAAAACTGCTGTAGTAGGCCAGAAAGTCCGGCAGCAGCACGGCACTGACCGCCCAGGGCAAAATCAGCCATGACATAACGCCGCCCACCGACCACATGGTCTCCCATGACCACTTTTTCACCTGCTTAAACGGAGCATAAAAACATGCGGCACTGGCGGCACCCACCAGGTGCCAGAAAATACCGGCAATAATGGCACTGTTCATTGTTATTCCTTCGTAAGGTTGAGGCCAAACAGGAAACCGCAGTTTCCCGATTAGCAGCAGTCTAGAGGGAGCGCCTTTTACTCAGCCTTTGAGTGGTTGCCGGAAAATGCAGGCATCTGGCAAAATTCGGGGGATATTCAACATGAGGATCACAAATTCTCATTTGCAGGGGTTTCGCCAGGTCATTTTTATAAGTGACTTATTATTCAGGGTATTTTATTTTTCTGCTGTGTTGATCAGCACAGTTTTTAACGCAGTGCCAGGTAATGATTTAACATGGCGCTCACACAAAGCTGCGTGCTGCGCTTCCCCCGCGGACGTTTAATCCGTATAACGTGGGGAAAATCATCAGCACGAAGGATTGAGATGAAGAGCAAAAGGTTGACGCTGGTGCTGTCGCAGGCGGTGAGCCGCGTGATGCTGGATGACATCCGCGCCATCTTGCCGCCAGAGGCCCTGAATGTGTTTATTAATGGCCTGGATGACAGACATTATGCCACGCTGGATTGTGTTCAGAGCGAGGAGAACTGCGCGCTGCTGGCCTCGGCCATCGTGGTATGGCGTCAGCTCGGACATGTTCACGCTATCCGGTATCAGAAAGGTGAACATCTGCGTCAGGTTGATGACGCCACGCAGTTTCAACTCTTCAGTATGATGAAAACCCATCGCGCCATCGTTCAGCTCGCCTAACCGTCAGGAATATTATGAAGATCGGACTGCTTTTCCCCATTGCGATTATTGTTGCCGGCGTCAGTTTTCTGGCGTGGTTTATTGCCAGCGGCGCGATGATGCCGGGCTCGTGATTCAGCGGCTGGCGGCCTTCTGGCAGCCCTGCGGGTCGCCACTCCGAACGTCAAAAATCCCGGGTCGCCCCGCCAAAAGTCTGAGAGGGGCTGTCTCCTGTCACAGCGACACCGATCGCTGCGGGAAGCAGGGAGGG
>NZ_MLFS01000020.1 GCF_002095485.1 Pantoea wallisii
CCAGCAGCAGGCTGCACAGCGCGACGCCGCCGCCCACGCTGAGCGTGCCCAGCCACATCGGCACAAGCTGCGGATCGTCCCATAGCGCGGGCAGTGCGCTAAAAGCGCCGCGCCAGCTGCCTTCGCCCAGGTGAGGAAACAGCGCCTGCAGCACGATGAACAGCAGCGGCAGCGCCACCAGCAGCAGCAGCGCCAGCAGAATGAGTCCATTCAGGGCCCGCGCCATGTTTTATTGTCCGAACAGGGTAGCAAAGCGTTTCAGCACCGCGGCGCGGTCGCTGCTGCCGTCATGGGTGTCCGGCAGCAGTTTGATGTCGGTAAACAGCGGGCGCTGCGCCCTGATATCGGTGCGGGCGGGCATCAGCCAGGCTTTTGCTACCTGCTCCTGACCCGCATCGGACAGCACATAATCGATGAATCTCTTCGCCTCGTCCGCATGCTGGCTGCTTTTCAGGATCATCATGGGGCGCGGTGCTACAACCGTACCGTTCGCCGGAAAGATCACTTTCACGCTCTCGCCCTGAGCGATGTTGTTGTAGGTGACATAATCCACCGCGCCAAACACGGCCGCTTTCGCCCCCTGCAGGACGGGCGTTACCGCCTGCGCGTTCGGGCCGCTGATCACCATGCCATTGGCTTTCAACTGCTCAAACAGCTGCCAGGCTTTTTCGCCTTCAGCGTTCTGCAGGCCTGTCAGCAGATCGATCGTGGCGCCGGACAGCGCCGGATCGGGCATGGTCACCTTATCTTTAAACGCGGGTGCCGTCAGATCCTGCCAGGCTTTCGGTTCCGGCGCGTTGCTCTGCGTATTCCAGACGATGCCGAGCGCCGAAATGCCCTGCGCCACGTAGCTGTCGCTCCTGAACTGCGGTGGCACATGGCTGGCGTTGGCGCTCTGGTACGGCAGCAGCCAGCCGCGCTGTTGCAGATCTTCTGCGGTGTCCCAGGAGGCGGAGATCAGCACATCCGCCTGCGGGTTAGCCTGTTCGGCCTCAAGGCGCGCCATCACTTTACCGGTGGTAGCCTGGAAAATGTTCACGTGAATGCCGGTCTGTTTTTCAAAGCCGACAGCAAGGCTTTTTGCCAGCGAACCCGGCCCGGCGGTGTAGACCGTGAGCGCCCGGGCATCGTTCATCATCATGGCGGATGTCAGTATCATCGCACTGATAACTCCTGTTTTAACTAACGCGAGAGATGGCATGGGGATTCCCTTTAAGGTGAGTAATGGAAACAATCCGGCCCTGCGCCAGATGAACGATGCGATCCGCCAGCGTGCTAGCCTCTTCGCGATCGTGCGTGACGTAAACCGCCGTGATGCCAGCGGCACGCAGCAGGTCGGCCATGGTATGAACCAGGGTTTCACGCAGGTCGCGATCCAGATTGGAGAGCGGTTCGTCAAACAGCAGAATAGCGGGCTTCGCAACCAGTGCGCGGGCGAGGGCGACGCGCTGCTGCTGGCCGCCTGAGAGCAGCGCCGGCTTGCGATCGCCAAAATCGGCCAGCGCCACCTGAGCCAGCGCCGCATCCGCCTGCAGGCGCGCTGTGCTTTTGCTGACGCCGCGCATACGCAGCGGGAACGCCACGTTCTGTGCAACGGTCATGTGCGGCCACAGGGCGTAATCCTGAAACACCATGCCGAGATGGCGCTGTTCCGGTGCGTCGCAGTGGCGGGCGGACGCCACGCAGCGGTCGCCAATCCACAGCTCGCCAGCGCTGGGCTGCAGCAGTCCCGCCAGCAGCTTTAACAGCGTACTTTTGCCGCAGCCGCTGGGGCCGAGCAGGGCGACAACTTCACCCGCGGCGATGGTCAGAGAGAGATCGTGCAGAATCGTCAGGTTACCCACTGACCATCTGAGACTCTTCAGTTCGATGGGAACGGCACGCGTCACAGGCGACCTCCATGACAGAGGTGGCGCGGCGCGCGAGCCTGGCAGAAGTACAGGCGCGGCATCAGATTGTTATCCTCTTTGGGATTTCACTGGCGGCGAGTCTACGGCGGCGATATGACGGAATGATGACTGTGTAGCGGGGCGATCGGCGGGTGCGCGGCGCGAGAAATGGCGTATAGTTAGCTTCTATATAAAAATTCCGTCAAACACGAGCGTAATCACTCATGCCTGACCAGCCTGCCGCCGTGGAGTACAGCCGGCTCCGCCTGAATCTCAACATTCTCTCGATCGTGAAGTTCAACTTCGCTACTTATCTCACTATTGGTCTGCCGCTAGCGGTGCTGCCGGGGTTCGTCAACGATGGGCTGGGCTACAACGCCTTCTGGGCCGGCGTGGTGATCAGTTTGCAATATATCGCCACGCTGCTGAGCCGCCCGCACGCGGGTCGTTATGCCGACAGCTGGGACCGAAGAGAGTGGTAGTGCTCGGGCTATTTGGCAGCTTGATTAGCGGGCTGTGCATTTTACTGTCGGCCCTGATGGAGGAGCAGGCGATCCTCAGCCTGGCGCTGCTGTGCCTCGGGCGTGTGCTGCTTGGCGTGGGTCAGAGCTTCTGCGGCACCGGTACGTCGCTATGGGGTGTGGCAAAAGTCGGATCGCTGCACATCGGCCGGGTGATTTCATGGAACGGCATCGTCACCTATGGCGCGATGGCGATTGGCGCACCGCTTGGGGTGATTATCTTCCGCAGCGGCGGTTTGCTGCTGCTCTCCGGCGTCATCATTGCCATTAGCGTACTGGCTATCGTGCTGGCGCTGCCGCGGGCGCCGGTGAAAGGGAGCAAAGCCCGTCCGCTACCCTTCCGTGCGGTACTGGGTAAGGTATACGGTTTCGGCCTGCTGCTGGCGATGGGGTCGGCCGGATTTGGCGTTATCGCGACCTTTATTACCCTGTTTTACCGTGAGAGAGGCTGGGATGGTGCCGCTTTCGCGCTGTCGATGTTCAGCGCGGCCTTTGTGGGCGCGCGCCTGCTGTTCCCCAATGCCATCAACAAGTTGGGCGGGCTGCGCGTTGCCAGCATCTGTTTCGCGATTGAAGCGGTTGGCCTGTTTATGGTGGCGGGCTCTGTTGATCCGTGGATGGCTAAAGCCGGGGCGTTTCTTACCGGCGCAGGCTTCTCGCTGGTGTTCCCGGCGATCGGTGTTGTGGCCGTAAAGATGGTACCGCAGCAGAATCAGGGCAGCGCGCTGGCGACCTATACCGCGTTTATGGATCTGTCGTTGGGTATCACCGGCCCGATTGCCGGTTTCATCATGAGCTATGCCGGCGTGTCGCTGGTGTATCTGCTGGCGGCCCTGCTGGTCTGTTTTGCACTGTTCTGCACCCTGCGGATGCTGAGAAACCTGCCCCGGGAGGAGATAACCTAGAGCCTGTTCGCAGTGATTCAGGAGAGAAAAAAAGGCCTCCGACCGAGGCCAACACTAACAAAGCGTGTCTTGTTTCAGACACAGATAAGGGTAGGTTTCACGCTGTACTCAGCGCAGATGCAGCAAAGAAAACATTTATTTCGTTTTTAGTGAATTATGGAATGCCAGATATTGGATCTGCCTCGCAAAAATTTCATATTTCGTTTCGCAGACGCTCTCTTCCGCCTGACCGTCAACCCCACTCTGCCGCCCGTTTCTGACCCTGCCCGAATTATCCCCCAGGCTTACCGTGCCCTTGTCCACAGGGGAACTGCCGGGTTGCGGCTGCCTGAATACAACCCCGGAAAAAATGCGATCCAGGCCGCTAAAAGGGAATTTTCCAAAAAGAACTATTTGAAAAATTTATTTCATTGTAATAGCTTCATACCACGCTTTTCGTATTGCCTGAACAGGTGGCGTGACGATCGATACCGACTGCCTGCAGGGAACTTACACATCAATGAGGCAACGACATGACAATCACAGGTAACTTTATCGGTGGCAAAATTACCCACAGCGCCAGCAATGAAACCATCCCGGTATACGATCCGGCCACCGGCAAAGTGGTCCGTGAATTGACGCAGAGCACGGCGGCTGAAGTGGAAAAAGCGATTGAGATCGCGCACGCAGCGTTCCCGGAGTGGTCGAAAACCTCTCCTCTGCGCCGCGCCCGCGTCATGTTCAACTTCAAAGCGCTGATGGAAAAGCACCGTGACGAACTGGCTGAACTGATTGTGTCTGAGCACGGCAAAGTATGGTCCGATGCGCTGGGTGAGCTGACGCGCGGTATCGAAGTGATTGAATTTGCCTGCGGCATTCCGCATCTGCTCAAAGGCGAGAACTCTCCGAGCGTGGGCACGGGCGTAGACAGCTACTCGCTGATGCAGCCGGTGGGCGTGGTGGCGGGTATCACCCCGTTCAACTTCCCGGCTATGGTGCCGCTGTGGATGTTCCCGATTGCGCTAACCTGCGGTAACACCTTTATCCTGAAGCCACCGGCGCTGGATCCGTCCGCCTCCGTGCGTATGGCTGAGCTGCTGAAAGAGGCAGGCCTGCCGGACGGCGTGTTCAACGTGGTGCACTCCTCCAACGAAGATGCCGAGCAGCTGTATAAAGATCCGCGCATCGCGGCCGTCAGCTTTGTGGGCTCTTCGGGCGTGGCAGAGCACATCTACAAAACCGCCAGTGCACATGGCAAACGCGTACAGGCGTTTGGCGCGGCGAAAAACCACGCGATTGTGATGCCGGACGCCGATCTGGATGCCACCGTTAACGCCATAATGGGCGGCGCGTTTGGTTCTGCCGGCGAACGCTGCATGGCGCTGCCGGTTGTGGTCGCCGTAGGTGATGACACCGCCGACAAACTGATTGCCCGCCTGACGCCGCTGATCAAAGCGCTGCGCGTCGGTCCTGGCATGCAGAAAGGGGCGGAAGAGAATGAGATGGGGCCGGTGGTTTCCGCAGCGCATCAGAAGAAAGTGCTGGGCTACATCGATAAAGGTGAGCAGGAGGGCGCGAAGCTGGTGGTTGACGGTCGCGGCGTGAAAGTTGCCGGTCACGAAGAGGGTTACTACGTGGGCGGTACGCTGTTCGATAACGTTACCCCGGATATGGTGATCTGGCGCGAAGAGATCTTCGGACCGGTGCTGAGCATCATGCGCGCCAGCGATTTCGACAGCGCACTGCAGCTGGTGAACAGCCACGAATTCGGTAACGGCAGCGCCATCTTTACCAGCAACGGCCACACGGCACGCGAGTTCGTGCAGAACGTGGAGGCGGGCATGGTTGGCGTGAACGTTCCGGTACCGGTACCGATGGCATTCCACAGCTTCGGCGGCTGGAAGCGTTCGGTATTTGGCGCGCTTAACGTGCACGGGCCGGATGGCGTCCGCTTCTACACCCGCATGAAAACCGCCACCGTGCGCTGGCCGAGCGGTCAGCAGACCGTTTCTGAGTTCAGCATGCCAACGCTGGGTTAATCGCGCGTAACAGGAGGAGCAGGATGTCTCTGATTTCGAAAGTGCAGCAGCCGGACAGCAATGGCCGTATCCAGCACGTGACGCCAGAGAGCGCGGGCTGGGAGTATGTGGGCTTTGATGCCTATCTGCTGAAGAAGGGCCAGACGTTAACACTGAGCAGCGGCGAGAAAGAGCTGTGTCTGGTGCTGGTCGCCGGATTGGCCTCGGTGAAAACCCGTCATGCAGAGTTCCCGAATCTGGGCAAGCGTATGTCGCCGTTCGAACGTACGCCACCCTGGTCGGTATACGTCCCGCATCACGATGAAGTACAGGTGACAGCGGACAGCGATCTGGAGCTGGCAGTGTGTAATGCGCCGGGTAGCGGCAACCTGCCCGCGCGGCTGATTACGCCAGAGGATGTCGGCGTTGAGCGTCGCGGTAAAGGGCGCAACCAGCGTCTGGTGCACAACATCCTGCCGGATAACAAAGAGGCTGACAGCCTGCTGGTGGTGGAAGTGTACACCGACGAAGGGGCGACCAGCTCCTATCCGAGCCATAAGCACGATGAGAAGGAGAGTGCGGACGAAACCTATCTGGAAGAGACCTACTATCACCGTTTCGATCCGGAGCCCGGTTTCGCCATGCAGCGCGTCTACACCGACGATCGCTCGCTGGATGAGTGCATGGCGCCGTATAACCGCGATGTGGTCACCGTGCCGCGCGGTTACCATCCGGTTGCCACGCTGGCCGGCTATGATAACTACTACCTGAACGTGATGGCCGGGCCGGTGCGGTTGTGGAAATTTACCTGGGAGAAAGATCACGCCTGGGTGAACAGCGATGAGTATCCGCGCAGTCGATAAGTACCCGCGGTCGCCTCAGGGGCGGCCGTGCAATACCATCGCGCCTTCAGGCGTAGCAAAAAAGGCAGCCACAGGGCTGCCTTTTTTATGCCTGCGCCAGCCGGTTATTCGCTGGCGCTGTTATTCAGCGCCAGCGATACCGCCAGCGTTTGCGCCAGGCACAGCGACGCCACCTGAGAACGGAAGCCATCTACCTGCGCTTCGCGCACCACAAAGCAGACATCGCTAAAGGCCGCCAGCGGGCTCACCTGGCTATCGGTGATGGCAATCTGGTGCGCGCCACGTTTGGCGCCCAGCTCAACCAGCTCGACCGCTTCACGCGCGTAAGGCGAGTAGCTGATCGCAATCACCACATCTTTAGGGTTTACCATGCTGAGCTGCTCGGTAAACATGCCGCCGAGGCCATCAATCAGAAACGCCCGACGCTCCAGATGACGCAGCGCGTACACCAGGTAAGAGGCCACGCTGAACGAACGGCGCAGACCAATAATGTAGATATTTTCAGCCTCGTTCAGCATTTTTACCGCTTTATTCAGCTGGTCCGGATTGACCTGCATCGCCAGCTGCTGTAGCGCCTGGCTGTTCACCATAGTGAACACATTCAGGATCTCAACCGGGCTCTCCGGCGAGCTGGCACTGTCATCGGTGGCCGTCTGGCGGAACAGGCGCGCGCGCTCGGTATAGTTGACGGTCTCTTCCATCAGATGCTGACGGAAGACCTGTTTCATCTCATTGAAACCGCTGAAGCCAAACGCATTGGCAAAGCGGATCAGCGTCGAGGGCGGCACATCCGCCTGCTGCGCAATTGAGGCGACGGTATCAAACGCGATGCTGTTGCTGTTATCAAGGATATAACGAGCCACCTGCTTCAGGCGTTTACTCAGCGTCTCATAGCGACGACGGATATCGTCCTGTAACAAGGTTAATTGCGTGGGGTTGTTGGTCATTACGTCGGCCCGTTAACAAGGAAAAAATGGCTGGATATTGAGCGCTATAGTACCAGATGGATGGAAAATTTCATTTGTTTGACGCTATCGTGACGGCTATTTCATCGCTTTATGAAATGCCTCACAAAACAGGGGTTCTTTGCGAGAAGCGCATACGCATGAACCTGCCAGCAAAAAAAAGCGGCCCCGCAGGCCGCTTCCGTATGATGCTAAAATCAATCAGCCCCGCGCGGCGCGCCAGTAGCCGATTAATCGCAGGTAGTTGCCTTTCACCGTCTCAATCAGCGCTTTGTCATCCAGCTCGCCGTTCAGCCACTGACGTGAAGGCTGGCCGAAGATGGTGCGCCCGACAGCAAAGCCCTTCACCCAGGGCGCCTGTGCCGCTGCGGCGAAGCCCGCTTTCAACTTCTCTTCCGGCGCGTCAAGGCCGAGCAGCAGAATGCCGCGGCAGTGGGGATCATTCTGCTCGATCAGTCCGCTAATCGCCTGCCAGCTCTCTGCGGAGAGCGGCGGCAGTTTCCACCAGTCCGGCTGAATCCCCATACTGTAGAAGTGGCTCAGCATATCGTAGTAGTACGACTCTTTACGGTCCGGGTTACTCTCCGGCAGAATCACTTCCAGCAGCAGCTCATGTCCGCTCTTGTTACAGCCTTTCCACACGTCAAGAATCAGATCATCCTGCTCTTTACGCAGTTCGGCACTGTCGTGCGGATGGTAAAACACCAGGCACTTCACCACGTGCTCTGCCGGCCAGTCGACCAGCTGAGAGCCGATGTTGCCGTGCTCCAGGCGCAGCGGACGCGAGCTGGGTAACTCAATCGGGCGGCCAATCCACCAGTGCTTACCGGTGATGGCGTTCAGCGCTTTCTGGCCGTAAGTGGTATCCGCCAGAATGCCGCTCTTTTCATTCAGGCCCGCTTCATCGGCCGCTTCCTGCGCGGCCTGCAGCAGCAGCAGTTTCAACTGTGGAATGCGATCTTCACTGACGCCCGCTTCGCGCGCCATATCCGCCAGCTGTTTACGGTGGTCAAATGCGAACACGTTAAGCTCCGGCCACTGCTGCTTGCGGGTGGTTACGCGGTGCAGATGGTTCAGACGCGCGTCCAGATCCGGGCGTTTCACCGCCTTATCGCGGCTGAGGAAGTCATCCAGCTCCTCTTTGGTCGGCATCGCCGGCGCACAGCCGTGGCGCGAAACCACCAGCGCGCCGCAGGCGTTGGCGTAGCGGCACGCCTGTTCCCAGCTCTCATCATTCAGCCAGCCGCGCAGCAGACCGGACATAAAGGCATCGCCGGCGCCCAGCACGTTCAGTACTTCAACGCGTACGCCGCTCTGCAGTTTAGTCTGCTCCCAGCTGTCCGGAATATCACCTTCAAACACCACGCAACCCAGCGGGCCGCGCTTACACACCAATGTGGCTTTACTCGCCTGACGCACGTTTTTCAGCGCGGTCAGGGTATCGGTGCTGCCGCCGGCAATATGGAACTCCTCTTCCGTACCTACGATCAGATCGAAATAGTGCACCACTTCCTGCAGCTGCCGTGTCACCTGGCCGGACTCAATGAAACGCGTTTCACCGTCGCCCAGCGATGTCAGGCCCCACAGCACCGGACGGTAGTCGATATCCAGCGCGGTACGCAGCCCGTTGCGTTTAGCGATATCCAGCGCTTTCAGCACGGCGGCACGGGTATCCGGATGTGAGAGGTGCGTGCCGGTCACCGCCACGGCGCGCGAAGAGGTGATGAACGCCTCATCGATATCCTCCGGCACCAGGCCCATATCGGCACAGTTATCACGGTAGAAAATCAGCGGGAAGGTCTCTTCATCTTTAATGCCGAGGATGACCAGTCCGGTCAGGCGATCTTTATCAGTAATCAGCCCATCGGTGTTACAGCCCACGCGCTGGAGCTCTTCACGCAGAAAGCGGCCATTGTGTTCATCGCCAACGCGCGCCAGCATGGCTGATTTCAGCCCCTGAATCGCCGTGCCGTAAGCGACATTGCCGGAAGATCCGCCCAGATATTTGTTAAAGCTTGTCATATCCTCCAGGCGCGATCCGATTTGCTGACCGTAAAGGTCTACGGCGATGCGTCCAATACAAATCACATCAAGCCGCTTCTGTTGTGTACTCATACCGATGATTTCCTTCTGTGATAAGCAGACACGGCGGGCGCTGTCGCCCGACATCGAGCGCTTTGCTTCCGGGTTCGTAAAGTGCCTGATTGGCTAGAGTGGCAGTATGAGGAATAAAAATTCCAATTTCAATATGAAATGAAACATCCATCGCGATTTTGTGAGCCAGGTAAAAGTCTGGCTGAGCCGCAATAAGCACCACTCTGAAAGCAGCGATTTCATGCATGCTCTGGCTTGTGAGCCAGGTCGCAGGAAAACCGAGGTGAACAGAGGAAGCTACTGAGATGAAATGAAATTTCGTTATGCCAGTTAAATCATAATCTGCTGTTCCACTTTACCCGGGCTTAACGCTGTTACCGCCTGCGTTTCATTGCTGAATTTGATCTCCATCGCAAAATGAAATGTTTCTTCTGTAATCATGTTTTATGAAAAAAATATTTGTTTATAATCGCCACACGTTTCACTTAATCCGCGGGTGCCGTAAACGGCAGTCACACCCGAACCGCGTTGTACCGCACGCCGGTACTGGCATGTAAAGGAAGAAGCATATGGGCACAATCAGACTTACCACGGCGCAGGCACTGGTGAAATTTCTGGATAACCAGTATCTGAACGTAGACGGCGTTGAAACCAAATTTGTGAAGGGCATCTTTGCCATTTTCGGCCACGGTAACGTGCTCGGCATGGGCCAGGCGCTGGAGCAGGACAGCGGCGATCTGGTGGTGCATCAGGGGCGTAATGAGCAGGGCATGGCGCATGCGGCGATCGGTTTTGCCAGGCAGTCACTGCGCCGCCAGATTATCGCCTGTACCTCTTCGGTCGGGCCCGGCGCGGCGAATATGATTACCGCCGCCGCCACCGCGACTGCGAACCGCATTCCTTTACTGCTGCTGCCGGGTGATGTGTTTGCTACCCGCCAGCCAGACCCGGTACTGCAACAGATTGAGCAGAGTCACGATCTCAGCATCAGCACCAACGATGCGTTCCGCGCCGTGAGTAAATACTGGGACCGCGTCAGCCGTCCTGAGCAGCTGATGACCGCCTGTATCAACGCCATGCGCGTGCTGACCGATCCCGCAGAAACCGGTGCGGTTACGCTGTCGCTGCCGCAGGATGTGCAGGGCGAAGCCTGGGACTTCCCGGACTACTTCTTCCAGAAGCGCGTTCACCTGCTGGATCGTCGCCTGCCCGTGGCGGCGCAGCTGGACGCCGCCCTGGCGCTGATCGCGAGCAAGCACAAGCCGCTGATCGTGGTGGGCGGTGGGGTGAAATATTCCGATGCAGGTGCAGCGCTGCTGAAATTTGCCGAGCGTTTCAATATTCCCTTTGCCGAAACGCAGGCCGGCAAGGGCACTATCGTCTCTGACCATCCGCTGAACGTGGGCGGCGTGGGTGAAACGGGCTGCCTGGCGGCGAACCTGCTGGCAAAAGAGGCCGATCTGGTGATTGGTATCGGTACGCGCTACACCGATTTCACTACCGCCTCTAAGTGGATCTTCCAGCATCCGGATATCCGTTACCTCAACATTAACGTCAACAATTTCGACAGCTACAAGCTGGATGGGGTGCAGCTGCTGGCCGATGCGCGTGAGGGGCTGACGGCACTGGAGAAAGGTCTGCAGGGCTTCGAGAACCACTGGGGCGATCAGATCAATCAGGCGCAGAGCAAGCTGCTGAAAGAGACGCAGCGCGTCTATGCCGCCACGTTTAACACGGACGATTTCATTCCGGAAATTGCCGACCACATCGATCGTGAAGCGTTGTTTGCCGAATTTGAGCGTTTAACTCAATCAGTACTGACGCAGAGTAGCGTGCTGGGCACCCTGAATGAGCAGCTCCCAAAGGATGCAGTGATTGTTGCCGCAGCGGGCAGTCTGCCGGGCGACCTGCAGCGCGTATGGCGCACCAAAGATTACAACGCGTACCACGTTGAGTACGGCTACTCGTGCATGGGCTATGAAGTGAATGCCGCGCTGGGCGTGAAGCTGGCGCAGCCACATCGCGAAGTCTACGCAATGGTGGGCGATGGCTCATTCATGATGCTGCACTCAGAGCTGGTCACCTCCATCCAGGAGGGCGCGAAGATCAACGTCATTCTGCTGGATAACATGACCAACGGCTGCATCAACAACCTGCAGATGGAACACGGTATGGACAGCTTTACTACCGAGTTCCGCTTCCGTAATGCGGAGGGCGGCAAGCTGGACGGCGGCTTCATCCCGGTTGATTTCGCGGCGATTGCCGGGGGCTACGGCTGTAAAACCTATCGCGTCACCACGCTGGAGCAGCTTGAAGCGGCGCTGATTGATGCACAGAAACAGACCGTCTCTACGCTTATCGACATTAAAGTGCTGCCGAAAACCATGGTGCACAAATATTTCAGCTGGTGGCATGTGGGTGTTGCCCAGACCTCAACCTCTGAGCGTACGCAGCAGGTGGCTGACAAGCTGAATCAAAATATCGATCAGGCGCGTAAATATTAATATTCGGCCGGATTTTCCGGCCACGTTTTACCCTACTTATCCGACTCTACAGGTGTAATTATGACGCTCAAACTCGGTGTAATTGGTACTGGCGCAATCGGCCAGGAGCATATCCGTCGCTGCAACAACGTATTGCAGGGCGCAAAAGTAGTGGCAGTGTCCGATATTAATACCGACGGCGCCCGCGCGGCGTTACAGCGCCTGAACATCGATGCTCAGGTGTATCAGGATGGCCATGAAGTGATTAACTCGCCAGAAGTTGACGCCGTACTGGTGACCTCATGGGATCCAACACACGAAGAGTTTACGCTGGCCGCCATCGCGGCGGGTAAACCGGTGTTCTGTGAAAAGCCGCTGGCGCTGAGCGCAGAGGGCTGCCGCCGGATTGTTGATGCCGAGATCAAACACGGTAAGCGCCTGGTGCAGGTCGGTTTTATGCGCCCTTACGATGCCGGCTATCGCGCGCTGAAAAAAGTGATCACTGACGGTGAGATCGGCGAGCCGCTGATGCTGCACTGTGCGCACCGCAATCAGAGCGTTGGCGAGAATTACACCACCGATATGGCGATCACGAATACCCTGATTCATGAACTGGACGTGCTGCGCTGGCTGACCGAGGACGACTACAAAAGCGTGCAGGTGGTGTTCCCGCGCACGACCTCAAAATCACACGCCAAACTGAAAGATCCGCAAATCGTGCTGTTTGAAACGCAGAAAGGCATTCGCATTGATGTCGAAATCTTCGTGAACTGCGCCTACGGCTACGACATCCAGTGTGAAGTGGTGGGCGAAGAGGGTATCGCGAAGCTGCCTGAACCTTCTGCGATCCAGACGCGTAAAAACGCGCGCCTCGGCAATGCGCTGCTGACCGACTGGAAAGACCGCTTTATTGATGCCTACGACGTTGAGCTGCAGGCGTTTATCAATGATGTGAAAGCCGGTGAGCTGACCGGACCTTCAGCCTGGGATGGCTTTGCGGCATCCGTGGCGGCCGACGCCTGCCTGAAAGCGCAGAACAGCGGTGGAATTGAGCCGGTGGATATGCCATCACGTCCGGATTTCTACGCCAGATAATTGCGCCGTGCGCATGTTGACCTCTATCAGAATCAGGGATTTGCAATGAACAAAGACAACGTAAAGCTGGCGATTGCACCGATCGGCTGGACCAACGATGACATGCCAGAGCTGGGTAGCGAGAACACCTTCCAGCAGACGGTAAGCGAGATGGCGCTGGCCGGCTTTACCGGCAGCGAAGTGGGCAGTAAATACCCGAAAGATCCGGCGATACTGAAACCGATGCTGGAGATACGTGGCATCCAGATCTGCAACGCGTGGTTCAGCACCTTCTTCGCGAATGGTGATAAAGCGAAAACCATTGATGAGTTCATCAATCACATGAACTTCCTGCATGCGATGGGTGCGCGGGTGATTGGCTGCTCCGAGCAGAGCAAAAGCATTCAGGGCACCACGCTGCCGGTGCTGGAGCAGAAGCCGATCTTCACCGACGAGGAGTGGCGCCTGACAGCGGAAGGCTACAACGAGCTGGCCGATATCGCTGCGAAGAAGGGCATGCGCGTAACGCTGCACCACCACATGGGCACCGGCATTCAGACGCCTGCAGAGATTGATCGTTTCATGGCGCTGACCAATGACAACGTGGGGCTGCTGTATGACACCGGCCATATCTACTACTCCGAAGGGTCACAGCAGGCGATGCTGGATATCCTGACGCAATACCTGCCGCGTATTTTCCACGTCCACCTGAAAGACGTGCGCGACAGCGTAGTGACCGAAGTGCGTGAGAAATCGTTATCCTTCCTCGACGGCGTGAAGAGAGGCACCTTTACCGTACCGGGCGATGGCGTGATTGATTTCAAACCGGTGTTCAAAATCCTCGACGATTACGGCTATAAAGGCTGGATGGTGGTGGAAGCAGAACAGGACCCGGCGCTTGCCAATCCGTTCGAATATGCAGTGAAAGCGCGTCAATATATCCGCGAAAACACCGGGCTGTAAGCTCAGGTTCTTACACGCGCAATGAATTGCGCCGCTACAGATAGTGTGCATATGGGTAGCGGCGCGATTGGTTGCGTATATCAGCGGAATTAATGTAGTTTACTTATTTTATTATCTTTATCTAACAGATAACTTCCAGAGTCAGAGCTGAATATAACGTTATTACCTCGCGTGCGCTGAATTTTCATCAGTAAGTTCTTATCAAGGCAATTTGCAGGCGGCTGCATGTCATCAAAACAGATGCGATCTTGTTGCTCCAGTGGCTGATAACCTTCACCAATTTCATAAAAATAGTAACTTATAGCACCATTTTCATTAAATGGATTAATCTTGTATTTTTCTAATATCTGTTGTCGATTACTCAACCACCATTTTATTTTTTTATTATCAGAGTAAGGAAACTGATCTACGATGATAGAGGCGGAGTAGTGATCCTGATGGACATTAATAATGTAAACCTTCCTGAAATTTACATAGTAATATAATCCACCAGTTAGTGCAGCGCTTAATATCAATCCTGCCAATATTTTATTATTCATTAATGGCCACTCTCAATTTCAATTACAGCATTCACGTTATCTTGTTAAGGAAAAAACTAATCACTGACGATTTCTTTAATCCAGTTACGGAATATTCAGACGGTAAGCGGAGCGGCTGGCATTGATCTGGCGCAGTGAATCAGGTGGCGGAGAGGAAAGCGGAAACAAAAAACCCCGCTGTGGTAGCGGGGTTTAGCGCAACAGGTAAAAGGATTACGAGGCCAGCGAGAGCGCAGGCTTCTGGCCGTTTACCGCCAGCCATTCGCGGATACGCGCCTGCTGGGCGTCGCTCAGCCACATGCCTTGCTTGGTACGACGCCAGATAGCATCATCCAGCTCACGCACCCACTCGTGCTTCACCAGATAGCGCAGTTCGGCTTCGTAGAACTCATGGCCAAAGTTTTCACCCAGATCGTCAATGCTTTTCGCGCCGTCCAGCAGCACTTCGGTGCGGCTGCCGTAGGTGCGGGCAAAGTGGCGCGCCATACCTTCGCTGATAAACGGATAGCGACGGCGCAGGCCTGCCGCATAATCTTCACGCGTGCCGGAGAAGTCACCGCCCGGCAGCACGGCATTTTTTGTCCAGGCCGGGCCGGCATCCGGATAGTACTTCGCCAGTTTCTCCAGCGCGTGCTCTGCCAGCTTACGATACGTGGTCAGCTTGCCACCAAACACCGACAGCAGCGGCGCCTGACCATTATCGTCATGCACATCCAGCGTGTAATCGCGGGTAATCGCCTGCGGTGAATCGGATTCGTCATCACACAGCGGACGCACGCCGGAGTAGGTCCAGACGATATCATCGCTGGTCAGCTGCTTTTTAAAGTGCGCGTTGAAGACCTTGAGCAGATAACCGATTTCGTTATCGTCAATTTTCACGTCTTTCGGATCGCCTTTGTACTCCACGTCGGTAGTACCGATGATAGAGAACTCATCCATCCACGGAATCACAAACACGATACGGTTATCTTCGTTCTGCAGGATGTAAGCCTGTTTCTCGGTGTGTACGCGCGGCACCACGATATGGCTGCCTTTGATCAGGCGAATGCCGTACGGCGACTTCAGCTTCAGGCCATCGTCAAAGAACTGCTTCACCCACGGGCCTGCGGCGTTTACCAGGCCTTTAGCGCGCCAGGTGAAGGTTTTACCGGTATCGACATCTTCCGCTTCCACCATCCACAGGCCCGCTTCACGCCAGGCGCGGGTCACGCGGGTGCGGGTGCGCACTTCACCGCCCTTTTTCACCACTTCCTGCGCGTTCAGAACAACCATACGCGCATCATCAACCCAGCAGTCGGAATATTCGAAACCGCGCGTAATTTCAGGTTTAAGGGCCGATTCCGCGCCAAAACGCAGGCCTTTACTGCCAGGCAGCGTCGTACGCTTGCCGAGGCGGTCGTACATAAACAGGCCCATGCGGATCATCCACGCCGGACGCAGGTGCGGACGGTGCGGCAGGCGGAAGCGCATCGGGAATGCAATGTGCGGCGCCATTTTCAGCAGCACTTCGCGCTCGGCCAGGGCTTCGCCCACCAGGCGAAATTCGTAGTGTTCCAGATAGCGCAGGCCACCGTGGATCAGCTTGGAGCTGGCAGAGGAGGTTGCACAGGCCAAATCCCGCGCCTCCAGCATCAGCACTGACAGTCCGCGTCCTGCAGCGTCTACTGCAATGCCGGCACCGTTGATGCCGCCGCCGATCACGATCAGGTCTTTGGTTTCCACGTCATCTCCTCCGATGTTCGGAATAGTTCTAAAATGTTCGTTTTCGAGCGTAATAATAATCGGAAACCAACATTGATGCCAGCGCTTAACTCAATAAAAACATTCTTGCGTGATATAGCTAACATTTCGGCAGGAAAAAAATCACATAGCCACAGGCTTTGTCAGGTTATCGCGGCAGCTTATCGGGTTAAACTAGGCGCAAAATGTGACGAAGTAATGAGAGACACCATGGAAACCTTCGAGTGTATCAACGTTCTGCAGGCAAACGAGCAGCTGGCACAGGGTGCGCAGCTGGTGGATATTCGCGATCAGCAAAGCTATGCCATGGGCCATGCGGCGGGCGCACTGCACCTCTCTAACGACAACCTCGCCGACTTTATCGCGCAGGCCAGGCACGATCTGCCGGTGCTGGTGATGTGCTACCACGGCAATAGCAGCAAAGGCGCGGCGCAGTTCCTGCTCGGCCAGGGCTTTAGCGATGTCTACAGTATTGACGGCGGCTTTGATGCCTGGCGTACGGCTTTCCCGGCGCAGGTCGCCAGCGGCAGCCTGTGATTGATCGATAAAGGAAGGAGAGCACCGCATGATGCGCATTACCCAGTTCAGCCATCCACGCATGGCGCAGGCATTTGTTGATTACATGGCGACGCGCGGCGTAACGCTGCGCATTGAGCGCGAAAGCCACTACGTGATTATGCTGGATGATGACAGTAAGCTGGAGATGGTCGAAAACGAACTCGCGCAGTTTGTGCGCGATCCCAACCATCCGCGCTATCAGGCGGCGAGCTGGAAGAGCGGCAGCACCGAGAGCGGCTTACGCTATGAGCGCAGCAACATCTGGGCGAACATTCGCGCACGCGCAGGCCCCCTCACGCTGACAATCATGATCGTCTGTGTGGCCGTCTTCATTCTGATGCAGATCGTGGGGGATGATGTGGCGCTGGATTGGCTGGCATGGCCTGCCGACTCGTCGCAATATTTCCAGGTATGGCGCTGGTTCAGCCATGCGCTGCTGCACTTTTCGCTGCTGCACATCTTGTTTAACCTGATGTGGTGGTGGTATCTCGGCGGGGCGGTAGAGAAACGTCTCGGCAGCGGCAAGCTGTTTGTGATTATGCTGATCTCTGCGCTACTTAGCGGCTGGATGCAGGCTAAATTCAGCGGCGTACTGTTTGGTGGCCTGTCCGGCGTGGTCTATGCGCTTATGGGTTATTGCTGGCTGCGTGGCGAGCGCGATCCCGAAAGTGGTATTTACCTCGAGCGCGGACTGATTGGCTTCGCTATTGTATGGCTGGTTATTGGCTGGTACGGCGCGTTTGGCCTGTCGATTGCGAATGCCGCGCACGTCACCGGGTTGCTGGTTGGCCTGGCGATGGCATTTGTTGATACGCGCAAAATCGCGCGTCGCTAGCTGCAGGAAGAAAAAAGAACACGGCGGTGAGCCGAGGAGAGAGATGTGAAGCAGACGCAACGTCATGACGCCATTATCGATCTGGTCCGGCGTCAGGGATATGTCAGTACGGAAGAGCTGGTGGATCACTTTGAGGTCAGCCCGCAGACCATCCGGCGCGATCTGAACGATCTGGCCGATCAGAACAAAATTCAGCGCCATCACGGCGGCGCGGCGCTGCCCTCCAGCTCGGAAAATACCGCATGGCAGGACCGCAAAATGATGTGGTCCGCGGAAAAGGCGCGCATTGCGGAACGCGTCGCGAGCCAGATCCCGGACGGCGCCACGCTGTTTATTGATATCGGCACAACGCCGGAAGCTGTGGCGCATGCGCTGCTCAATCACAACAATCTGCGCGTGGTAACAAACAACCTCAACGTAGCGATTTTACTGATGGGCAAGCCCGATTTCCGCGTGATTATTGCCGGCGGCGAAGTGCGCACGCGTGACGGCGGAATCATGGGCGAGGCCACGCTTGATTTCATCTCTCAGTTCCGCCTGGATTACGGCATTCTCGGTATCAGCGGCATTGATATGGATGGCTCGCTGCTGGAGTTCGATTACCACGAAGTACGCACCAAACGCGCCATTATCGAGAATTCGCGCTGCGTGATGCTGGTGGTGGATCACTCCAAGTTTGGCCGTAACGCGATGGTTAACCTCGGTAATATGAGCCTGATCGATTACATGTATACCGACCAGGCGCCACCCGCCAGCGTGCTGAAGGTGATAGAGCAGCACGAGGTGCATCTGGAGCTGTGCTGACTGGCACAGCCCCCGTAGCGGCGCAATTTATTGCGCGATAAATCGCGCCGCGACAAAAATGTGCCTGCCCTGATACCTGTTTTTTCACCCCATCTCACTTTCCCTGTCGCTTTTTTCTACACCCCCAGCTTTACTTATCCATTCAGCTTTTGCGCTTGCCGGTCTTTACCCTTCACGGATTTAAAGGATTGCTATGTCGCCGCAAACATTTAACAGACCCCGCTTTGATGCCGCGCTGACCCGCCAGTGGCAGCACCTTGGCCTGACCTCCGCCCGGCAGATGACCCCGCATCAGTGGTGGCAGGCGCTGAGCCGCGCCCTGGCGGAAATGCTGGCCACCCAGCCGCCCGTGCAGGCGAAAAGCGGCCAGCGGCACGTGAACTATCTCTCCATGGAGTTTCTGATCGGTCGTCTCACCGGCAATAACCTGCTGAACCTAGGCTGGTATAAAGAGGTGCAGTCGGCGCTGGCCGAACATGAGATCGCACTGAATGAGCTGCTGGAAGAGGAGAGCGACCCGGCGCTGGGCAATGGCGGTCTGGGGCGTTTGGCGGCCTGCTACATGGACTCCATGGCAACCGTGGGGCAGGCGGCGACCGGCTACGGCCTGAACTATCAGTATGGCCTGTTCCGGCAGTGGTTTGATGACGGACAGCAGCAGGAAGCGCCTGACGACTGGCAGCGCGATCGCTATCCGTGGTTTCGTCACAACGCCGCGCAGGATGTCATGGTCGGCATCGGCGGCAAGGTCAAACGGGGCAGTGACGGACGCCATTACTGGAAAGCCAAATTTCAGCTGCGCGGCGAAGCCTGGGACTTGCCGGTTGTCGGCTATCGCAACGGCGCTACGCTGCCGCTGCGGCTGTGGAGAGCGGTGGGCATCCAGCCGTTTGATCTCACCCTGTTCAATGAGGGTAACTTCCTGCGGGCAGAGCAGCCGGGTATCGAAGCCGACAAGCTGACGAAGGTACTCTATCCCAACGATAACCATCAGGAGGGCAAGCGCCTGCGCCTGATGCAGCAGTATTTCCAGTGTGCCTGCGCGGTAGCCGATATTCTGCGCCGCCATCATCAGGCCGGTCGGGCGCTGCATACACTGCCGGACGTTGAAGTGATCCAGCTTAATGATACCCATCCGACCATCGCCATCCCGGAGATGCTGCGCGTGCTGCTGGATGAGCATCAGCTGGCGTGGGATGAGGCCTGGCACATCACCAGCCGCACTTTCGCCTACACCAACCATACGCTGATGCCGGAAGCGCTGGAGCGCTGGGATGAGCGGCTGGTGCGCGATTTACTGCCGCGCCATCTGCAGATCATCAAAGAGATTAATCGTCGCCTGAAGAAGCAGGTAAAGAAGCAGTGGCCCGGCGACAGTGCGATGTGGCACAAGCTGGCGGTGGTGGCAGAAGGGCAGGTGCGTATGGCGAACCTGTGTGTGGTGAGCTGTTTTGCCGTCAACGGTGTGGCGGCGCTGCACTCCGCGCTGGTGGTGAAGGATCTGTTTCCGGAGTACCACCAGCTATGGCCGCATAAGTTCCACAATGTAACCAACGGCATTACGCCACGCCGCTGGCTGAAGCAGTGCAATCCGCAGCTGGCCACGCTGATTGATAACACGCTGCAGGTCGAGTGGGCGAACGATCTCAACGCGCTGGAGTGGCTGGCGCCGTACGCAAAAAAGCACGCGTTTCGTGAGCAGTTCCGCAGCGTGAAGCAGCAGAACAAGCTGCGGCTGACGCTATACGTAAAACGTGTCACCGGCATCGATATCAATCCGCAGGCGCTCTTCGATGTGCAGATCAAACGTCTGCATGAGTACAAACGTCAGCATCTCAGCTTGCTCTATCTGCTGCATTGCTATCGTCAGCTGCGCGCTAACCCTGACAACCCTGACACGGTGCCGCGCGTGTTTCTGTTTGGCGCAAAAGCGGCGCCGGGCTACTACCTGGCAAAAAACATCATCTATGCCATTAATAAAGTGGCAGAGGTGATCAACAACGATCCGCAGGTGGGCGATCGCCTCAAAGTGGTGTTTATCCCGGATTACCGCATCACCGCGGCCGAGCTGCTGATTCCCGCGGCCGATCTCTCGGAGCAGATCTCCACCGCTGGTTATGAAGCCTCGGGCACGGGCAACATGAAGCTGGCGCTGAACGGTGCGCTGACTATCGGTACGCTGGATGGCGCGAACGTTGAAATTGCAGAAGCGGTAGGAGAGAAAAATATCTTTATTTTCGGCAACAGCGTGGACGAGGTAAAAGCGCTTAAGGCGGGTGGCTATAGCCCGAAGAAGCTGCGTAAGCAGAATCGATATCTGGATAGCCTGCTGAAAGAGCTGGAGAAGGGCAAATTCAGCGCCGGTGATAAGCAGGCGTTTACGCTGCTGCTGGATAGCCTGACGAAAAACGGCGATCCCTGGCTGGTGCTGGCGGATTTTGACGCCTATCTGGCGGCTCAGCAGCGCGTGGAGGCGCTGTGGCGGGATCAGGAGGCCTGGACCAAAGCGGCGATCCTCAACACGGCGCGCACCGGACGTTTTAGTTCTGACCGCGCCATCCGCGACTATCAGCAGCGCATCTGGCAGGCCGCACGTTAGTGCGCACTGTCCGTTATGTTTTTGCACGGGCGCTCCGGCTGGAGCGCCAGCACATCACTACAATGCCGCATTGACCGCGCAGGTAAGGGAGATCCCATGACCATCAAGAAACTGGATCAGGCAGCTCGGGAAGCCGGCATCGCCCTCAGCTTTATCAACAACAAAGGCGAATCACAAACCATCAGCGATGAGACCAAACAGGCGCTGCTGGCCATTATGAACACGCCAGAAGGCAAAGCACCGCCGCTGCCGCCGGTGCAGGTATTTACCGTCGGAGAGTCGCTTCAGCTGGTGCCTGCGGGCAGCGGCGCCTGGCGCTGGCAGCTCGCCACTGAGCAGGGTGAAACGCACAGCGGCAACGTCAAAGGCGGCGCGACGCTGACGCTGCCGTCTGACCTGACGGAAGGGTATCATCAGCTGACGCTGGAGAAGGGCCGTCAGCAGTGCCAGACGCGCATTATTATCGCACCGCAGCGCTGCTATTTACCGGCGGTATTAGAGACAGAAAAACGCTGGGGCGCGCTGGTGCAGCTGTATACCCTGCGTTCAGAACAGAACTGGGGCATCGGGGATTTTGGCGATCTGCTGCAGATGGTGGAGCAGGTGGCAGCGCACGGCGGAGATTTTATCGGCCTTAACCCGCTTCACGCGCTCTATCCGGCGCAGCCCGACCACACCAGCCCGTACAGCCCCTCTTCCCGCCGCTGGCTCAACGTGCTCTATATCGATGTCAGTTCGCTGGAGGCATTCCAGCAAAGTGACGAGGCACAGCGCTGGTGGCACAGCGCGGCAACCCGCAGGGCGTTAAAACAGGCGCGTGCCACGCAGTGGGTAGATTACCGCGCCGTCGCCGAGCTGAAACTCACCGCGCTGCGTTTTGCCTGGCAGCAGTCTCAGCCGCACGCGGCAGCGCAGCAGGCTTTTCAGCAGTTCCTTGCTGCGGGCGGCGATCATCTGCGCTACCAGGCGGCCTTTGACGGCATTCTGGCGGAGCGCAGCCAGCAGCACCCCGAGGAGTGGGGCTGGGAGCGATGGCCAGAGGGGTGGCGCAATGCGCATCAGCCCGAGGTGCAGCAGTGGTGCGCGCAGCACGAGGATGAGATTCTGTTCTGGAGCTGGCTGCAGTGGGTGGCGCAGCAGCAGTTTACCGCCTGCTGGCAGCGCAGCCAGAAACTGGGTATGGCGGTGGGTCTATACCGCGATCTCGCGGTAGGGGTAGCGCAGCACAGCGCCGAAACCTGGCAGGATCCGCAGCTGTATAAATTGGGTGCGTCAGTGGGCGCGCCGCCGGATCCGCTCGGGCCGCTCGGGCAGAACTGGGCCCTGCCACCGCTGGATCCCCACGTCATGCGCCAGCGCGGCTATCAGCCGTTTATCGATCTGCTGCGCGCCAACATGCGCGACTGCGGCGCACTGCGCATTGATCACGTTATGGCGCTGCTGCGGCTATGGTGGATTCCTTATGGCGAAGGGGCGGATAAAGGCGCATACGTCTCCTATCCGGTGCACGATCTGCTGGCGATCCTGGCGCTGGAGAGTCAGCGTGAGCGCTGCATGGTGATCGGCGAGGATCTGGGGACGGTGCCGCAGGAGATCATAGGTCTGCTGCGCGATCGCGGTATTTTTTCGTGGAAGGTGCTGTTCTTTGAACAGGAGAACAAACGCTATCGTCTGCCATCAGACTATCCGCGGCAATCCATTGCCAGCGCCAGCACCCATGATTTACCGACGCTGACCGCCTTCTGGAATGAGGACGATCTGCGGCTGCGCAGTGAGCTGGGCCAGTTTGCGAAAAAAAGCCTGCTCAACGCCGCTATCAGGCAGCGCCATCAGGAGAGAGCGGCGTTGCTGCAGGCCATGCGTCAGGCCGGCGTGATACCTGCACGCAGTAACCCCACGGCCGATACGGCGCTGACACCCAACCTCAATCAGGCCATCCACCGTTTTCTGGCGCATACCGACAGCGCGCTACTGGGGCTGCAGCCGGAGGATTGGCTGGAGATGGAAAAGCCGGTGAATGTGCCGGGCACGGTAGATGAGTATCCCAACTGGCGACGTAAGCTTCGTGTGCCGCTGGAGAAGATGTTCAGCTACAGAAAGGTGCAGACGCTACTGAAAGTGGTAAGCGAAGGGCGCAAACAGCGCCAGAAGCGTGCGGCAGCCTTGCGGGGCTGCCGCAGAACAGAAGCGATCAGTAGTAAGAGTGCTCGCCGCGCTGGTGCTCGGTGAGATCGCGCACGCCTTTTAGCTCAGGGAAGGCCGCCAGCAGCTCTTTCTCAATGCCGTCTTTCAGCGTGACGTCAATCATTGAGCAGCCGTTACAGCCGCCGCCAAACTGCAGAATGGCGATACCGTCATCAGTGATCTCCATCAGCGATACGCGACCGCCGTGGCTCGCCAGCTGCGGGTTAATCTGCGCCTGCAGCAGGTACTCAACGCGCTCAGCCATTGGCGCATCATCCGACACTTTACGCATTTTGGCGTTTGGCGCTTTCAGCGTCAGCTGAGAACCGAGATTATCGGTGACGAAGTCGATTTCGGCATCTTCCAGGTACGGTGCGCTCAGCTCATCGACATAAGCGGAGAGCTTCTCGAACTTCAGTTCGGTGTCGGTCGCTTCGACGGCATCAGGCGGGCAGTAAGACACACCACATTCGGCGGTCGGCGTACCTGGATTAATGACAAATACGCGAATCTGAGTGCCATCTTCCTGTTTTGACAGCAGTTTTGCGAAGTGCTCTTGCGCAGTATCAGTAATACGGATCATGGCGATTGCTCAATAGTTGACTAAATTACCTGGTTATAATACGCCCAACACCGACGCTCTACAAGGTACGGCACAGGCATCCGATTTGTATGCTGGCCGCGCCTTGCGCCAGCAACAGGTGGCTGATTTGTGCCACCGTACTGCCGGTGGTGACCACATCATCAATCAGCAGGATATGGCGTCCGCGCACCGGCATTTCAAGCCGAAAGGCGCCGCGCAGGTTCTTTTTCCGCGCGCTTGCGCTCAGTGCATGCTGCGCAGCGCCGTAGCGAACGCGCCGCACGGCTTCGCGATAGTCACAGCCGAGCCAGTGCGCCAGCGGTCTGGCCAGCAAGGCGGCCTGGTTGTAGCCGCGCTGCCAGGCGCGACGGCGGTGCAGCGGTACGCTCAAAACCAAATCGATGCGCGGCAGCAGTTCATGACGGCGCTTTGTTAATAATTTTAACAAAAGCAGCCGCGCCAGCATCACTCTGAGTGCGGTTACGCGTGAGAATTTCAGCTGCTGCACCCAATCGCTTAGCGGTGGCACATAGTCACTGACGCACACCAGGCCGTGCCACGGCGGTGGACGGCGGATGCAGCGCCCGCAGGGCTGTGCGCTGCTGGCGGGTAAACCGCAGCAGGGGCAGAGCGGTGGCAACGGGGGTAGCTGGCGCAAACAGCTGCTGCAGAGACCGTGTGCGGCGATATGTAGCGGCAGGCGGCATAGCCAACACAGTGCCGGGATTGATAGCATAGCGACCTCCTTTTCACTTTTCGGGAGTATACCGATGAGTTCGCTTTACTGGCACACCACAGGCGAAGGCGATCGCGATCTTGTGCTGCTGCACGGCTGGGGATTGAACGCCGAAGTGTGGCAAAACATTGTTCCGCGACTCAGCCCGCATTTGCGCCTGCACCTGGTGGATCTGCCGGGCTTTGGCCGCAGTCAGGCATCTGGACCGCTCTCGCTGGCGGCAATGGCACAGCTGCTGCTGCCGCACCTGCCGGAGCGTGCCGCACTTCTCGGCTGGTCACTTGGCGGTCTGGTTGCCAGCCAGCTGGCGCTGACGGTACCGCAGCGCGTGAGTGCGCTGATTAGCGTGGCATCCTCGCCCTGCTTTACCGCGCAGGAGAGCTGGCCAGGCATCAAACCAGAGACGCTGGAGAGCTTCCAGCAGCAGCTGAGCAGCGATTTTCAGCGCACCGTTGAGCGTTTTCTGGCGTTGCAAACCATGGGCACGGAGCATGCGCGCCAGGATGCGCGCCAGCTTAAAGAGGTTGTGCTGTCGCAGCCGATGCCGGCGGTCGCGGTGCTGGAGGGCGGGCTGGAGATTCTGCGGCGCGAGGACTTACGTGAGGCGCTGGACAACCTGCAGCTGCCGTTTCTGCGCATTTACGGCGCGCTGGACGGGCTGGTACCGCGTCGCATTGCCGCCGCACTGGATCAGCGCTGGCCGCAATCGCCCTCCGTGGTGATGGAGAAAGCCGCGCACGCACCCTTTATCTCTCATCCGGAGGCATTCTGCCAGCAGGTGCTGCAATTTATCCACGCAGCCACATAAATTGCCACGCCGCCAGCGTCAGCGGCTGGCGGCCATCAATTTTTTGCCCGCTAATCAGATCGTGATAGTGGCGCCCCTGCGGCAGCCGGGTCGTGACTTCACGGCTGCTCAGGTTAAATACGCAGAGAATGCCCTCTTTGCCGGGCGCGTGACGGCGCAGCAGCAGCAGGGCATTTTCGCTCTCCAGCAGTGTCATCGGGTTATCCGGATGAAAAGCGGGCTGGCGCGTACGTAACTGGATCAGCGCGCTCAACCGTTCAAATACCTGCTGGCGCAGCGGATTGCCGCCGCTGATCCACTGCTCCATTTCGCGCAGACTGTATTTTTCCCGGTTAATGGCGCGATTGTGACCGGCAGCGCGCACCCCTTCGTTATCGTTTCGTGACCCAAGTATGCTTTGAATATAGATGGCGGGCACGCCCGGGAAAGCCAGCAGGATGGCGTGCGCCAGCAAAAAACGGCGCAGGCGCGTATCGTCATCGTCGTTTTGATGGTTGAGCGCATCCAGATACGTCACGTTAATTTCATAGGGGCTGGTGGTGCCGTCCGGGTTGTTTTTATAGGAGACCAGCGCGCCTTCCAGCGCCAGTTCACGCACCAGCGCCACGATCTCAACTTCTGACAAGATGCCGCGCGCCGGATTGAGCCCTATGCCATCGTGCGAGGCAAGGAAATTGAAAAAGGTAGTGCCGCCACTGCCTGACTCCAGCGTGCTGGCCCACTGGCGCAGCGCGCGTGCTGAACCGGAGTGGATAGCGTGCAACACCAGCGGCGGCAGTGAAAACTGATACACCATCTGCGCCTCGTCGTGACCATTACCGAAGTAACTGATGTTGTCCTGATGAGGCACGTTGGTTTCTGTGATGATCACCGTACCGGGCGCCACCTCATTGGCAATGGCGCGGAACAGCTTCACCAGCTGATGCGTTTTGGTTAGGTGAATGCAGCGGGTGCCGGGCGTTTTCCACATGTAACCCACCGCATCCAGCCGCACGTAGTCCGCGCCTTTATTCAGGTAATCCAGCAGTACGCCGACCATGCGAATCAGCACGTCGGGATTAGCGAAGTTGAGGTCAATCTGATCGGCGCTAAAGGTGGTCCAGATGTAGCGCGTCTCGCCGTCCGCCATCTCAAACGGGGTGAGCAGCGGTGAGGTACGCGGTCGCGTGACCGCGCTGAGATCGGTCGCGGGCGGCATACTGATAAAGAAATCATCCCAGCCCGGATCCTGCGCCAGAAAATGGCGAAACCAGGCGCTGTGTGACGACATATGATTACAGACAAAATCAAACATCAACCGCGTTTCGCTGTGCAGCGCGGCGATGTGCTGCCAGTCGCCGCAGATGGGATTGACCTTGTGGTAATCAATGACGGAGAAGCCATCGTCAGATGAATAGGGGAAAAATGGCAGCAGGTGCACCAGACTAAAGGTGGACTGCAGGTGCTGCTGGTAAAAGCGCGAGAAGCTGGCAAGCGTGGGCTGTTCAGGTTCGCGGAACTGGTCGGCATAGCTAATCAGCACCACATCTTTCTCATCCAGTGCGCTTTACGCGGCAGTTTTACCGTGTCGCGCGCGGCGCGGATATGCGAGAGCAGACGCTCACGCGCGATAGCAGGGAAACTACCGTCGTATATCTCATCAAGTAAAGCGTTGATTATATCCATCAGATCGCCGGGCCACGCGGAGGGTTATTTTTTCAGCCTAGACCGCCGGGACAATTTATCAACTCATTACGCGCGGAGCATTAAGCTGCTCCGCGCGATTCAGGCAGGTAATTAATGTTTTTTACCGAAGGCAGCAGCAAGTGCATCACCCATGGCGCTGTTGCCCACAGAGGTGCTCGCCGGTTTGCCGCGGCCTTTGTTCGCTGCCGCCGAACGGGCTGGCTCTTTTGCCGCGCCGCGATTGCCGGCGCGTGAACTGCTTTCACCGGGTTGCTCATCCAGACGCATGGTGAGCGCAATACGTTTACGCTGCAGATCAACCTCCATCACCTTCACTTTGACAATATCGCCGGCCTTCACCACCTGATGCGGATCTTCAACGAACTTGTCGGACAGCGAAGAGATATGCACCAGGCCATCCTGATGGACACCGATATCTACAAAAGCACCGAAGTTGGTCACATTGGTTACCGCTCCTTCCAGCACCATGCCGGGCAGCAGGTCATTCAGCGTTTCCACGCCTTCGGCAAACTGCGCGGTTTTAAACTCCGGACGCGGATCGCGGCCTGGCTTCTCCAGCTCTTTGATGATGTCGGTAACGGTGGGCAGACCAAAGCGCTCATCAGTGAAGTCGCGCGCATTCAGATTGCGTAATCCACCGGGATTGCCCATCAGCTCATTCAGCGCCTGCTCGGTCGCCGCCAGAATACGCTCCACCAGTGGATATGCCTCCGGGTGGACGGTTGAGGCGTCGAGCGGGTTATCACCGTGGTTGATACGCAGGAAGCCTGCGCACTGTTCAAAGGCTTTCGGGCCGAGGCGGCTCACCTTGAGCAGCTGCTGGCGGTTCTGGAAGCGGCCGTTTTCATCCCGCCAGCTGACAATGTTCTGCGCCATCATGCGCGTCAGACCGGCCACGCGAGTGAGCAGGGCGACCGAGGCGGTATTCAGATCAACGCCCACGGCATTCACGCAATCCTCAACCACTGCATCCAGCTTCTTCGCCAGCTGGCTCTGGCTAACGTCATGCTGATACTGGCCGACACCGATGGATTTCGGATCAATCTTCACCAGCTCTGCCAGTGGGTCCTGCAGACGGCGGGCAATGGAGACGGCGCCGCGCAGTGACACATCCAGATCCGGGAACTCCAGCGCAGCCAGTTCGGAAGCCGAATAGACCGAGGCCCCGGCTTCGCTGACAATCACTTTCTGCGCTTTGATCTGCGGGAACTGTTTCTGCACATCAAGGAAGAAGCGCTCGGTTTCCCGTGAAGCCGTTCCGTTGCCAATCGCCACCAGTTCAACCTGATGTTTCGTGCACAGCGCCGCAACTGCGGTCGCAGCTTTGGCTGCCTGGCCGGTGTGCGGATAGATGGTATCGGTAGCGACCAGTTTGCCGGTGGCATCCACCACGGCTACTTTCACGCCGGTACGCAGGCCGGGATCGAGCCCCATGGTGGCACGCATTCCGGCCGGGGCGGCCATCAGCAGATCGTGCAGGTTACGGGCGAACACGTTGATCGCTTCGTCCTCTGCGCGTTCGCGGATAGTGCCCATCAGTTCGGTTTCGAGGTGCAGCAGCACTTTTATGCGCCAGGTCCAGCTCACCACCGCTTTGCGCCAGCTGTCCGCCGGTGCGTTATTGAGGCGCAGACCAAGGTGATCGGCGATCAGCGTTTCGCCGTGGCTCTCACGCGGGGCTTCGTCATACTGCGGGTCAGCATTCAGCGACAGCTGCAGGATGCCCTCATTACGGCCGCGGAACATCGCCAGCGCGCGGTGCGAGGGCACCGTGCTAAGGGCTTCGTGGTGATCGAAATAGTCGCGGAATTTCGCGCCCTCTTCCTCTTTACCCTCTACCACGCGTGATACCAGATGCGCATTTTTCCACAGGTAGTCACGCACTTTCGCCAGCAGCGTGGCGTCTTCCGCAAAGCGCTCCATCAGGATGTAACGTGCACCATCCAGCGCTGCACGCACGTCGGCTACGCCTTTGTCAGCATCAACGTAGTCCGCCGCCAGCTGCTCCGGGACCTGCGAGGGATCCTGCCACAGCGTTTCAGCCAGCGGCTCAAGGCCGGCTTCAATGGCAATCTGCCCACGGGTGCGTCGTTTCTGTTTATAGGGCAGATAGAGGTCTTCCAGCTCGGTTTTATTCAGCGTGCCCTGAATGGCACTGGCTAACTCCGGCGTCAGTTTGCCTGATCATCGATGGATTTCAGAATCGACTGGCGACGCTCTTCCAGCTCGCGCAGGTAGCCAAGACGGCTCTCCAGCGTACGCAGCTGGGTATCGTCCAGCCCGCCGGTCACTTCCTTACGGTAACGTGCAATAAACGGCACGGTGTTCCCTTCATCCAGCAGGCGAACAGCGGCCTCGACCTGCGCGGCGCGCGCCTGCAGTTCACTTGCAATAATCTGGCTCAGCGAATCTTTCATCATCATTAACAGCTTAACAGGGTGAGAAACAGGGGACAGTTATACGGATTGGGACGGCAAATTTCCAGCCGGGCGCAGGTGAATCCATCTTTTTCTGAATGCACTCCGCAAATAAGAAATGGCTGCCGAAACGCTTAGCGATCTAACGGTTAAACCCCGCCACAATAGCGCGCGGGATTCTGGCTGACGCTGAAAACATCTGCCCTATAATCCGCCGCAAACCATGGAGTGGAGGCAGTGATGATTAAACTTTTGATGTTGCTGGCAGGCCGGGATCTGCTGGTGCGTTATCGTCTGGCGATCGCTTTACTGGCCGCGAGTGGTCTGCTTCTCGCGGCCATGATTGCACTGGATTTAGCGATCGATGGGCATATCAATATTTCCGCCAGCGTTCTGGCCGCGGTCTTGCTGCTGTCGCTGCTGTTTAACCTGCTCAGCGGGGAGGCTTCGCTGCAGCGCTGGCTCAATCTGTTGTTCTCTCTCATCTTTATCGGCACGCTGGTCGTGGGGTTGATCTGGCACGGCGATGGCCGGCAGTTAAAAAAGCTCATCTTTGCCGTGATGGAAGTGTGCCTGCTGTGTAACGGTCTGTTCCGCTGTCTGAGTGCGGCACTGATTCAGCGGCGGCGCTGGGCGCGCCACTTTCTGCTGGGGTGTGGCGAAATGGTGCTGGGCGGCGTGCTGTTCTTTAGCGGGCACGACCTGCACGGTTGCCTGTTACTGGGCGGCTGGCTGATATTTCTGCTGCTCTCTTTTAGCCTGACGATATGGCGTGTCTATCGCCAGTGGCAGCGCCTGCCGGACGGCGATTCACTGACCTTGCTGCCCTGCTTTTGCCGGGGCCATCGCAACATGGCGCGGCTCAAACCGTGGCTGCAAACACCGTTCCCGTCAGATTCTGAGACATTCCCGCTGTATGTGCATGTCTGGCAGGCGCAGTGTGAAGCCGATAAGCAGCCCAGACGCTATGTGATTGATCGCTATATTGGTGTAATTAACGGGGCCGGGGAGTTTTGCACCGGGCATGCGGCACTGAGTTTTGGTCAGCACGGCTATATCAGTCTCTATCCACTGCAGGAGATTGAGCCGGCAAGAGAGGCGCTGCCGCGCCTGCTGCTGGCCGGGCAGATCAACGATCGTCCCGGGCGCTTCCTGCCTTCGCTGGCGGCAGAGGTCGCTGGCTGGCGCAGCCGGATATCACGCTCAGTTTCGCCCGCTATAACCGTCGGGCACTGGCGAATTACTGGCATGCCAATGGCCAGGATAGTCTGTACAACCTGACGGCGAAGAACTGCTCAACCACAGTCATCGACGCCGTAGATGTGGCGCTGGAGGGGTACCTGAGCCAGCGATTGCGTATCGTTACGCTCTTACTGCAGCCGGCATTCTGGGGCGCGTGCATGTTGCGTGAACGGGCGGAAATCATGACGTGGACGCCAGGGCTGGTGGCCGATTATGTGCGTATGCTGAAAAAGACGCTGGGCGGCTATCCGGGCCGATAAAGCTTTGTGCTAGCCTCTGTGCAGTCCTGAGAATGATGATAATGAGCCGATGTAATGAAAACCCAACTGATTACCCGCGAAGGCTATAACAAGTTACGTGCTGAGCACGACCACTTGTGGAACGAAAAGCGCCCGGAAATCACCCGTATCGTCTCCTGGGCCGCCAGCCTGGGCGATCGCTCCGAGAACGCGGATTACACCTATAACAAACGTCTGCTGCGTCAGATCGATCGCCGGGTACGCTATCTGCGTAAGTGTCTGGCCGATCTGAAAATTGTCGATTACGCTCCGCAGCAGGAGGGCAAAGTGTTTTTTGGCGCCTGGGTGGAAGTGGAAAATGAGCAGGGTGAAGTAAAGCGTTTTCGCATTGTCGGGCCGGACGAGATCTACGGCGATGCGGTGAAAGAGTACATTTCGGTCGATTCACCGATGGCGCGGGCGCTGATTAAGAGAGAGGTGGACGACGAAGTGACGGTCAATACGCCAGAGGGGCAGAAGATCTGGTTTGTGAACCGTATTGAGTACGTGAAAAGTCCGCAGTAGAGGCCGGGACGGGGATTGTGCACGCTGTCTCCCTCCCGGATCCTCCTCCGCGCGCAGAAGAGGCCGGATGGGGGACAGCGGGCACATACCCGAACCGCCCCGTATCCGCCGTTAGCGCAAACTTATTTCCCCGGCGTTGTTGCCGTGGTGGTCGACGTATTGCCACCGCGATCGCCGCCGCCCATGGTGGCCAGGGCAACGCCGAACAGTGCGCCTACCGCGCCAACGCCAATCGCATCCGAGTTACCTTTTGCCGTGGTTGAGGCTTGCGCCCCTGCTGCTTCTCCTGCCGGAGCGGCAGCCTGCGCCTGAGTCAGGCTGGTTAATACCAGAGCGCTCAGCAGAACAACGGTTTTTCTCATTTTTTCTCTCCACATGAACCCAATCAACGCATCTGGTAAGCAGTGTGGAAGATAGAATAACGAAGCGAAAGTGCCCTTTATTGACTGATTTATCAGGCTTTATTTAACGATGGTCTGGTTGGCGCGGTGGCAGGGATTGTTCCGAGAGTGGAAGCATCACTTAAGGCAAAAACGCCACATTTTATGCTAACCGGCAGCCGGTTATCCGCTATTCTGCCCGACACATTGCCGCCGGGCAGGCTGAAACAGGCAGCACGCGGGGCCGGAACGATCCTGAGCCAGCGGCAACCAGAAAAAGTGCCTGTTTTTCAGACAAGCGCTAAATTGCGCTAAAAAAGCATGAGCTAAAGCGCATCCGTCCGTTAAAATTCAAGATAAGCTGCTGTTTAATATGCTTTGTAACAATTTCGGCTAGAATATAAACCATTAATGACTGTCACAGACGGGCATCTTTTTTACACAATATCGGCTCAGGCAATGGCGCCTTTGGGAGTTGAACATGCAAGAGAACTACAAAATTCTGGTCGTCGATGATGATATGCGTTTGCGCGCGCTGCTCGAACGTTATCTCACCGAGCAGGGCTTTCAGGTGCGCAGTGTCGCTAACGCCGAGCAGATGGATCGTCTGCTGACCCGTGAATCCTTCCACTTAATGGTGCTCGATCTGATGTTGCCGGGCGAAGATGGTCTCTCTATCTGCCGCCGTCTGCGCAGCCAGAGCAACCCGATGCCGATCATTATGGTTACCGCCAAGGGCGAAGAGGTGGATCGTATTGTCGGGCTGGAGATCGGCGCTGATGATTACATTCCAAAACCGTTCAACCCGCGTGAGCTGCTGGCACGTATCCGCGCCGTACTGCGTCGTCAGGCCAATGAGTTGCCAGGCGCACCTTCGCAGGAAGAGGCCGTTATCGCCTTCGGTAAATTCAAACTCAACCTGGGCACGCGTGAAATGTTCCGCGAAGATGAGCCGATGCCGCTCACCAGCGGTGAATTTGCGGTACTGAAAGCGCTGGTCAGCCATCCCCGTGAACCGTTATCACGCGATAAGCTGATGAACCTGGCGCGTGGACGTGAATACAGTGCGATGGAGCGTTCCATTGACGTGCAGATCTCTCGTCTGCGTCGCATGGTAGAAGAGGATCCGGCGCATCCACGCTACATTCAGACCGTATGGGGTCTTGGCTACGTATTCGTTCCGGACGGCAGCAAAGCATGAGGCGATTGCGCTTCTCTCCCCGCAGTTCGTTTGCCCGCACCCTGTTATTGATCGTTACCTTGCTGTTTGTCAGCCTGGTAACGACCTATCTGGTGGTGCTGAATTTCGCCATTCTTCCCAGCCTGCAGCAGTTCAATAAGGTCCTTGCATATGAAGTTCGTATGCTAATGACCGACCGGCTGCAGCTGGAGGATGGCACGCAGCTGGAGGTGCCACCGGCCTTCCGGCGCGAAATTTATCGCGAACTGGGCATCTCGTTGTATACCAATGCCGCGGCGGAAGAGAGCGGTTTGCGCTGGGCGCAGCATTATGAATTCCTCAGTGAGCAGATGGCGCAGCAGCTGGGCGGGCCGACCGATGTGCGGGTGGAAGTGAACAAAAACTCGCCGGTGGTCTGGCTGAAAACCTGGCTGTCACCCGATATCTGGGTGCGCGTGCCGCTGACAGAGATCCATCAAGGGGACTTCTCCCCGCTGTTCCGCTATACCCTGGCGATTATGCTGTTGGCGATTGGCGGCGCATGGCTATTTATCCGTATTCAAAACCGACCCCTGGTTGACCTGGAGCACGCTGCGCTGCAGGTCGGTAAAGGCATTATTCCGCCACCGCTGCGCGAGTATGGCGCATCGGAAGTGCGCTCGGTCACGCGGGCCTTTAATCAGATGGCGGCGGGCGTGAAGCAGCTGGCTGACGATCGCACATTGCTGATGGCCGGCGTCAGCCACGATTTGCGCACCCCGCTGACGCGTATTCGTCTCGCAACCGAGATGATGAGCGAAGAGGATGGCTATCTGGCCGAATCGATTAATAAAGATATCGAAGAGTGCAACGCCATCATTGAGCAGTTTATTGATTACCTGCGTACCGGCCAGGAGATGCAGACCGAGCGCGCCGATCTCAACAGCGTTTTGGGCGAAGTGGTGGCGGCGGAGAGCGGCTACGAGCGTGAGATTGAAAATGCGGTGATGGATGAAGAGCTGATGCTGGATATCAATCCGCTGTCGATTAAGCGTGCGGTGGCGAATCTGGTGGTGAATGCGGCGCGCTACGGCAATGGCTGGATCAAGGTCAGCAGCGGCCAGGAACTTAATCGCGCCTGGTTCCAGGTGGAAGACGATGGCCCGGGCATTAAACCCGATCAGCTACAGCATCTGTTCCAGCCGTTTGTTCGCGGCGACAGCGCCCGCAGCACCAGCGGCACCGGGCTTGGGCTGGCGATTGTGCAGCGTATTATTGATGCGCATGCCGGATCGCTGGAGATTGGCGACAGCGAGCGTGGCGGTTTACGCATCCGCGCATGGTTGCCGATTCCGGAGAGTAACGCCACGGCGTTAATCAGCAGTAACCATAGTCTTTGATTATCCAGGTCGGCATAAATGCCGATCCTACGATACTCAGTCAATGATGCTGACCCTGCAGCGATCTCTACACATTGTAAGGTCGGCATAAATGCCGACCTTATGATACTCAATCAATGATGCTGACCCTGCAACGATCTCTACGCATTGTAGGGTCGGCATTCATGCCGACCTGTTATTAAGCACTTTTCACAACTGCGGGCCTGCCTGGACCAGCGCTTTGCCTGCGTCGTTGTCGGTATACTTTTCAAAGTTGGTGATAAAACGCTGTGCCAGATCCTGCGCGGCCTGCTGCCAGGCATCGGCGCTTTCCCAGCTGCGACGCGGATCAAGCATCGCATCATCCACCTGCGTCAGCGTTTTTGGCATCTGCAGATTAAATACCGGCAGCGTCTCCGTCTCCACGTCATCCAGCTCTCCGGCCAGGATCGCATTGATAATGGCGCGCGTATCTTTCAGCGAAATACGTTTACCGCTACCGTTCCAGCCGGTATTCACCAGATAAGCCTGCGCGCCAGCCGCTTCCATGCGCTTCACCAGTACATCGGAATACTGCGTGGGGTGCAGCGTCAGGAACGCTGCGCCAAAGCAGGCGGAGAAAGTGGGCGTTGGCTGCGTCACACCGCGCTCGGTACCGGCGAGTTTGGCCGTGAAGCCTGACAGGAAATGATACTGCGTCTGCGCCGGCGTTAAACGTGAGACCGGCGGCAGTACACCAAAGGCATCGGCGGTCAGGAAAATGACCTTCTTCGCGTGACCGGCTTTTGATACCGGCTGCACAATGTTTTCAATGTGCTCAATCGGGTAGGAGACGCGGGTATTCTCCGTTTTGCTGGCATCGGCGTAATCCACCGTGCCATCCGCGCGCACAACCACATTCTCCAGCAGCGCATCACGGCGAATCGCGCGGTAGATTTCCGGCTCTGCCTGTTCGGAGAGATTAATGGTTTTGGCGTAGCAGCCACCCTCAAAGTTGAACACGCCATCATCGTCCCAGCCGTGTTCGTCATCGCCAATCAGCTGGCGATCCGGGTCGGTGGAGAGCGTGGTTTTACCGGTACCGGAGAGGCCAAAGAACACCGCCACATCGCCCGCTTTGCCGACGTTAGCCGAGCAGTGCATGGAAGCAATGCCCTTCAGCGGCAGCAGATAGTTCATAATCGCAAACAGCCCTTTCTTCATCTCACCGCCGTACCAGGTGCCGCCAATCAGCTGCATGCGCTCGGTAAGGTTGAAGGCGATGAAATTCTCAGAGTGTAAACCCTGCTCCTGCCAGTCCGGGTTAGTGCACTGCGCGGCATTCATGACAACGAAATCCGGTTTGAAGGTGGCCAGCTCCTCGCCGGTCGGACGGATAAACATGTTTTTCACGAAGTGCGCCTGCCAGGCTACTTCCATCACGAAACGTACGCTCAGGCGGGTGTCCGGGTTGGCGCCACAGAAGGCGTCGATGACAAACAGGCGTTTGCCGGAGAGCTGCTGCGTACAGCGATCTTTCAGCGCCTGCCAGGTCTCCTGTGACAGTGGCTGATTATCATTTTTGCCGTTGCCGACGTCGTTCCACCACAGCGTGTCGCGCGTGGTGTCATCACGAACGATGTATTTATCTTTCGGCGAGCGTCCGGTGAAGATGCCAGTATCCACGGCGATAGCGCCGCTCTGCGTCAGAATGCCTCGCGCATAACCTTCCAGCCCGGGGCGGGTCTCCTCCTGAAAGAGCGTGTCGTAATCAGGGTTGTACACCACTTCTGTCGTGTTATGGATGCCCAAAGCGGCGAGGTCTTGCGATGTCAGGCCGTTAACGCGCATGTGACTGCTCCTTAAATCGGTACTTCATTGCATTTTTTATGGGGGAGTCTGCATCCTGTGGCGCATAGCCGCACAGGGCAGATCGCGCGCAGTGTACACATCTGAGAGAAGCGGAAAAGTGAAGATAGTTAAAAATGCGAGCTGGAACGTGACAAGTAGCGATTTCTGCCACTTATGAAACTAAAGTCAGCGTTAATAAGTTAATTTATGTGCAAAATCATAGGGGTATATGGCAGGAAAAGCGGGCGGTTAAATCGCCCGCCCATACGGTTAGTGCAGCTGATCGCTGCCCGCGTTTGGTGCGTTACGCATCGCAGCGATATCAACGGCATCATAGACGTAATGCGAACCGCAATAGTCGCAGTGCATGTCGATCTTGCCATCTTCAGCCAGAATCTCGTCCACCTCTTCGACCGGCAGAGTATTCAGCACTTCACCACAGCGTTCGAACGAGCAGGTGCACTTGAAGCAGACCGGGACAGGATCAAATACGGTGGCCTCCTCCTGGTGGTAAAGACGCCACAGCACATCGGTCGCCGGCAGCTCAATCAGCTCTTCGCTTTTTACCGTTTCCGTCAGCGTCGCCAGATGGTTGAACTCATCCGGATTCTGCTCCTGCGCCGGCAGCACCTGCAGCAGAATGCCGGCCGCGCCTTTATCGCTGGTGCGAATGAACAGGCGAGTTAGCAGCTGCTCGGAGCGCATGAAGTAATCCTCCAGGCAGCCCGCCAGCGTGTCCGCTTCCAGACCCACGACACCCTGATACCGCTCGCCTTTCTCCGGAGAGATGGTGATCACCAGATAGCCGTTGCCGACCATCTCTTTCAGGCTGCTGCCCGCTGCAATAGTGGCATCCTCTTTCACCCGCGCGACACCGCGCAGTTCCTGACGGTTGTTACCGTTGATCACGGCCAGCGTGAGCGGACCGTCACCCTGAAGCTGCACGGTGATATCGCCATCAAACTTGAGCGTGGCGGTTAACAGGCTGGTGGCCACCAGCATCTCGCCCAGCAGATTTTTCACCGGCTCGGCGTAATCGTGGTCTTTTACTACGTCACGCCAGGTTTGGGATACGTTAACCAGTTCGCCGCGCACGGCGACATTTTCGAACAGGTAACGGTGCAGTTGATCTTGTACAGACATAAGGTTTCTCTCGTTGGGGCGCCCGTTATTCATCGCCCGACAATTTAAATTTCATCAGATCGCGGCGCTCTTTCTTATCCGGGCGGCGATCGGGGTGCGGCATCGTGAGCGCATTCATCTTGCGCGCCAGCGCGGTCTTCTCGCGCTTCTCAATACTGGCATCGGTTTCGGCGTACATCTGCCGGGCCTCACTGGCCGGGCGACGCTGGTCGCTAATGGCGGTGATGATCACCGTGCGCTCATCGTTACCCTGGCGCAATGTCAGTTCGGCCTGCAGCTCGACCGGTTTGCCCGGCTTGCTGCGCTGGCCGTTGTAATGCACCTTGCCGCCTTCAATCATTTCGCGTGCCAGCGCGCGGGTTTTATAGAAACGCGCGGCCCACAGCCATTTATCGAGGCGAACGCCTTCGCTGATTTTTTCTTTCATTGCGGCTCCTGCTTTGACACCGGGCCTGGCACTGCGGCGCGTGGCGCGCACTGCCAGAGACACGGGAAAGATGGTTCGGGCCTTGCCGGATACTCACAAGTATGGGTGAAAAGTCAGAAATCAAGAGCGCCAGCCTGGTCGGTCTGATTCTCTTTGCCGGAGAGTTAAGCGTAATCGCCCTTTCTCTTTCCGGCCAAAAAACCGGGCGACAGGGTAGCACAGAAGATCGGGGCTCAGAACTGCCAGCGCACGTGAAGTGAAGTGCGCTACTGGTAACGAATTTCGCCGAAATAGTCAGAGATGACGCAGTAGCGACAGTACTCAAACGGTTCGCTGCTGCCGCTCAGAAAGGTTTTGCGCGCGACAGAGAGCAGCGGCGTCTGGCTGTTAATCTGCAGTAGTTCGCACAACTGCGGGGAGGGTAGAATGGCATCGATCTTCTCAACCGCAGAGCCAATCGTAACCTGATAGCGGCTTTTCAGTTGCTCATACAGCGAGGCGTTCTGCACATCTTCCGGCCGCAGCTGAAGATCCGGGAAGAGGCTCAGATTGATATAGATCTTTTCGTGGTTAAAGGGCTTGCCCTCGGCGTAACGCACTCGTGAGATAAACAGGTACTTGTTTTTGGCCGGCAGGCTTAAGCCATCCTGTAGTGCATCCCGCGCGCCACGGGTGGCGATCTCCAGAATATGGTTCTCTACACGTACCTGAGCCAGGCTGAGATCCGACGTTATGCCGCGAAAAGTATGGCCGAAATTGATGCCTTCCGGCACGGCGTTTACCACTGAACCGGTACCGCGCAGCGAGACGATGATGCCGTTCTCAACCAGCTCGTTCCAGGCCTGTTTCACCACAATCAGGGAGACATCATACTGCCGGGCTATCTCTTTCTGCGTGGGCAGGCGATCGCCGATCCGCCAGGTGCCGGCCAGAATCTGCTGACAAATCAAAGTATAGAGCTGTTTGTATAGTGGCGTATAGCTCGCTTTATCGACGACCAACGTAATACCTCGCGTATGCATCCCTGCGGGGAGCGCTTGTCTCCCCGTTGGTGCGATTAGCCGGTAATCGCGCGGGCCAGCGCCTCAAGAGAGAAGTGGTTCATATGATCTAAGGTGGCAAGATAGTCTGCCGGAAAGGCGGATGCACCAAATTGGGTGCCGACCAGCGCGCCCACCATGGTGGCGACGGTATCCGTATCATTACCGATATTAACGGCGGAAATAATAGCATCAACCGGTTGATGCGCACAGCAGGCGAACAGGCCGAAGGCTGCGGGCACCGCTTCGCTGACATGCAGTCCGGTACCGATGATGTCACTGAGTTCGACGATAGCCGTCTCCCATTGGGCGTGACGTTTACCGATGTTCACCGCCAGTTCAATACGTCGTGCCACCGACGGGCCTGCAATCTCCGCGGCACCCTGTTCATCGGCCAGCACTAACCCTTTCTCTGCGCCATAGATGCCGGCAGCCACTATCGACTCTGTACTGGCTGATACGCTGAAGGCTTCGCTGATGGCGGCCGCCATAGCGGCCGCACCGGACATCGCCAGCCGATTATTGTGCGTAAAGCGGGCGATATCCAGCGCGCACTGAATCGCGCGCTCCGGATCGGCCGGATGCAGCACCGCAGCGGGCCAGATTTTCATGGCCGAGCCATTGGTGGCAGCCGCATTACCGCCATTGATGATCTGTACCGATTGCTTCTCTCCCTCCAGCTCACCCTGCAAAGAGGCGCGGGTATCGTTGAAAATTGCTTTCATCGCTGCGCGCGTGGTGGGTCCGGTGAAATTGGCATAAAACGGATAGTCGAGCCAGCGCTGGAAAGCCTCTTTCATCGCTGCACTGCTGGCCTGACGCTGGTGCGCCAGCATCGCTTCAATAATGTAACGCGCCTGAAGAAAATCATCAGTGCACATCCCCGCTTCGTTACAGCGGCCGAACGTATCGGCCGGCGGTTTTTGAAAGCTGGTTACCCAGCCGCCAAAGTGCGCCTTGATCTGACGCTGCGTGCGCACTTCCGTGGCGGCACCCATCGCATCGCCTGCGGCGGCACCAATCAGACAACCCAGTGTTTTATCGTAATTCGCGATCATGAAGATCTCCCTGTTGAGATGACGCAGTAGTCTGCGAAGAGTGGAAAGCGATCAGTTCTGCCGCGTCCGGCAGCGCCGTCATGGCGCCTTTACGCGTAACGGCAGCCGCGCCGCAGAAGTTGGCGGCGCGCAGCGCCGCATCAAGCGATTGCGTCTGCCATGCAGGCTGTTGTGCCAGTTGGTGCAGCAAACCGCCGACAAAGGCATCACCCGCGCCGGTCGTATCAACTACCGTTGCGGCCACGGCCGGATAGTGGATCTCCTGCCCCTGATGAAGCAGATATGCGCCCTCAGCACCGAGCGAAATCACCGTCGTTGCGCAGCCGCGATCGCGTACCCAGTAGCGCGCGCTGTGCCAGTCGGCGTGCCCGCTCAGCTGGCAAAGCTCGTCGGCGGAGATTTTGCAGATATCAGCCAGCGCAATCGCCTGTTCGATTTGCGCGGTGATTTCGGCTGGCTGCTCCCACATCGCTTCGCGCAGATTGACATCAAACAGAACATTCCCGGCAGCCTGGCGAATCCGCTGCGCACCGAGCAGACAGGCGCTGCGCGACGGCTGGCGCGCAAGACCAATCGAGTTGAAATAGAACCATTGGCCAGCGGCAAAAGCGGGCAGGTCGTCGTCACAGACAAAGCTGTCAGCGCTGGGTGTTACCAGATAGCTAAATGAACGCTCGCCTTCAGCGTTGAGGTCCACAATCAGCACCGCTGTTTTTAGCGTGGGATCAAGCGTGAGCTGCCCGATATCGACCTGTTCACGGCGTAGCGTTTGCGCCAGGAAGTGGCCAACGGGGTCAAGCCCCAAACGGCCAATAAATCCACACTCACCGCCGAGACGCGCCACGCACACAGCAACGTTCGCAGCGGCGCCGCCCGGGCATTTCAGATAGTGCAGCTGGTCGTCAGGCACTAAATCCATAGAGGCATCACCGATGACCCAGATTTTGCTGCGTTTATGCATGGTGGCTCCGGTCTGCCAGCGCGGCTTTGAGCTCAATGTAATATGCGTTATTGATGATGTAGCGTTTCATTAATAAACCGACGATTAAATGAAACAGCGCGGGAATGAGCGTCATCATGAGGGCGATGCCGGACAAGGCTTTAGCGGACTGCGTCACGTCAGGCTGGTAATCAAAATAGTTCAGCAGGAAACCTAATACGCCACCCGCAATACCCATACCAAATTTCTGGAAGAACAGAATGCCGCCAAAGGCGAGACCCGACACGCGCTTACCGGTTTTCTTTTCGCCATAATCAACGGCTTCAGCAATGGATGACCAGAAGACAGGCATTTGCATATCGCAGAAGAAATTAATCAGGAAATAGAAAATAAACGCCAGCCACAGTGAATCTTGCCCCACCAGGAAATACATGCCCAGGCTGAGTATAAAAGTCATGATCTGGCTATAACGGAAAAGCTTAATTTTATCGACGCTGCGGGTCAGCCAGGTCGTGGCGATCATGGCGAGGATTGAGGCTACAACGCCGGTGGTTAAAAACGGAGAGATTAATGCGTCGCCGCCGTTAAGGAAATATTTAGCATAATACGCAGCGACCGAGCCGCGAATTACGTAGCCACACATCAACAGCAAGATAGTAAAGCCCAGCAGCAGCCATTGATCATTGCGCAGCAGCAGGCGGAATTGCTGCGCCAGCGTCATGGCGGGAACCTCCGGACGGCTGCGCTCACGGGTAGTGAAGAAGCAGAAAATAAACAGTAGCGCACCCAGCAGGCCCATGATGCCCATCGCAATCTGATAACCCTGTGCTTTGTTACCCTGTCCGAGCCAGACGGCCATCAGCGGTACAACAATAGTCACCAGAAATGCCGCAATTTTAGTCATGACGAAGCGATAGCCATTCGCGCTCAGGCGCTCCTGCGGGTCATCGGTAATTACGCCAATCAGTGAGATGTAGGGAATGGTAATGGCAGTGTAGATGACCGTCATTAAAATATAGGTGAAGTAAGCCCAGGCGAGTTTGAGGGTGTAGTCGACATCCGGCGTGATAAACATTAAGTAGATGGCGAAACCAAAAGGAAGGGCAAACCATAACAGATACGGGCGATAGCGTCCCCAGCGGGTATTCACTTTGTCCGTATAAATACCCATTAATGGATCGATAATCGCATCCAGCGTGCGCACAACAATAAATAATACGCCAACATCGACGGCGTGCAGCCCATATATGTCGGTATAAAACCACGCCAGAATAAGTTGCATGGCGACAATAATTATATTCACTGCCATATCGCCTGCGCCGAACCCGACTTTTTCAATAACCGATAATTTCATTCGCGTACCTTTATCTTATGAGTAGAAACGACAGCGCCGCTCTGAAGAAGGCATTCTTGGTGTTAACGGATGGATCCCTGAAATGCTGACACGCAAAAACTATAGAATTTGTCGCAAATAATATAAAGGTATACTGTTATATCTTTTGATCGTCATCACAAACTGGATTGGCGAGCCTGGTTAAGTGATTGAAAAGGAGGAGAAGCAGAGCAGGGCGCTCTGCCTGTGACGATCAGAACAGCGAGCGGACGCTCTGCATGGTGCTCAAATTGTGGTTAAAGCACTTGTCGTAATACTGCTGGATTTCTGCCATGCGCATGCGGTTACGGTGGATGCGGCGCAGCGCCAGCAGGCCGTTGATGATAACGCTGGCGATGAGCGCCACCATCAGCAGGGCAGTGCCGAGATAGCGCCACTGCGCCATGGCATCAGGCTCGTTGTGCAGGGCGATATGGCGCGTGCCGTTGGCATCCGTGCTGATGCTGGTGATGATGCCGCTGGCGGCAAATGGTGTGTGCAGCAGCATGCCGGACAGGCGTTGCAGCTCGCGCCATTGGGCAGGGGCATCCAGATCAAACAGCGAGACTGACGACTGCGGCTGCGTCACCATCTGACGCCCTTCATCGCTGATAATCAGGAAACCGCCCGGCGGCGGGCTATTTAGCGTCTCTGCAGCGCGGCGGGTTTCGCGTGAGAAGAAGGTTGAGGTAGCGGTGTTGACCAGGTTCTCCAGCGCCTCTGCGCTTACGGGACGCAGCAGCACATTCATGCCGCTGAGTTTACCGGAGTCGGCGCGGTGAATCAGCGTATCCCAGTCTTTCGCATTGCCAAGGTTGACCAGCGCATTCTTCAGGCGCACACAATCCTGCTGCTGGCTGCACAGCTCCTGCGTTTTCAGCACCAGATCGGAAAAGTCATCCAGCAGGATCATGCCGGACTTCTGAATAGCGGAAGCCAGCTGCGGATTGAGTTTGGGATCGGTGTTGGTTTCAGGGTGCAGCTGGCGCGTGGTGGTATCAAGCAGCGCTGCGGCTCTATCGATGATATCTGACTGCGGCTGCGGCAGGGGAGCGGCATTGTTCCAGTAAATGGCCGAGCAATCGAACGGCATATACGCGTAGGTACGGTTGCTCTGATAGTTACCCGGCACAGAGCACATGCCGGTGCCATTCACTTTCAGGCTGTCGCCGACGTGCAGCGGCAGCGCGTTAAGCTGATTAACGCTATTGACTTCAATGCTCTCGGTGCCCTTGACCCAGGCGAGGCTGAGTTTGATCGGCATGCTGAGCGGAATCCAGGTGAACAGCATCACCAGCACCAGCAGCGAACCGCACGCCAGTACCAGGTTCTTGCGCCAGCGCTGCACCGGGAAATTACGCACTTCATCCTGCAGCGACAGGAAACGGCCCTGACGTACCACCTGACGATTCAGATAGATATCAACATCGGTCACCTGGCCTAAATCGTGCGCGACGTATGGCTGCCAGTGTGCCGGGTAGACCAGATCGATAATGCCGAGCGAGATATTGCTCTGCTCCTGATTAGACTCACCAAACAGGCCCCAGCGTTTTGGCGAACCGCGCAGGCAGTGCACGTCACGCAGACCTTTTTCGCCGGGGAAGCGATACATGAACCAGAGGCTCACGGCAATTATCGCGCAGCCGGCCAAAGCGATCCCGATCATGGCACTGCCGGGCAGCACCAGACTGAGGAAAAACAGCAGAAAGCCGAAACAGATCGCCACGGCTTCACGTGTGCCGTCGGCCCGGGAGAGTTGATACTCTTCGGGCGACTCTTTGCGCACCTGCAACAGCTCAACGTTTTCGCTCTCTTCCTTACGAATGGACGCATTGGTCGCCATAGGGCGCACCAGCGGCGGCAGGGCAGGTTGCTCAATCGCGTAGCTGATCAGGGAGTGACCATTCAGGGAGATCACCAGCGGCAGGGTTTGCGTGCGGATCAGCTCAACGTAGTTCTCTTCCGCAATGTACTGCTCCCACAGCGGCGGCAGATGTACTTCGACTTCATCGAGGTAGTAGCGCCATTTCTGCGGATCGTCAGTAGAGAGACCATAGCGGGTGATCGAGCGGGTAACCGGGTAGACATTATTGCTTTGCGCGGTGAGCGCCAGCGCATCGGGCTCACGCGTCTGACGTGTAGAGCGCACACCGCCGGGCTGACGCGGTTTCCCCAGCGACGCAATGTAGGTTTCCACCGCCGAGCGCTCTTCATCCGTCAGCTTACGGCACGGAGGACTGATAAACGGCAGTGGTTTCGCCAACGGCGGACGATGCCGCATAGCGTACCAATAGCCGATTCCGGCCACTAATGAACAGGCCAGCATGACAGCCAGAATGACGATAAAAGTGCTCATGCTTTGCTCAATCCAGCCAAAAAACTGCCTTCACGGTTACGATGTACTCCCGGTAAAACCTTCAATACAAGTCAATTTTGGCGAGCAGAAGTCATTCTGACAAGCGTTATGTCAGATAAAATAACGCGCAAAATCATTGAATTATAATTTGCCGGATTATTCCTTAGTGGGATGTTAACCAGACAAGGCTCAATTAAATATCGGTATTTTCTGAATTTGCTGTCAGGACGTTGACTTATTGTGAAAATCGACATGCTGAGATCGCGACAAAGCGTTAACTACAGCCAGCGAAGAGGTATCACGCTGCTTAACTTACGCTGCGTATCGCACAAAGCCGCGGGCTTCGGTATGCTGACACCATCGCGTTTCACAAGGCTGTGCAAAGTTTGAGGCAGATATGACAACTCCACTGAAAAAACCTGACATCCTCAATGTAGAAGCGGTTGCCCGCTCCCGTCTGTTTACCATTGAAGCGGTCGATCTCGCCTTCAGCAACGGGGCGCGGCGCGTCTATGAGCGTATGAAGCCCTCCGATCGCGAAGCGGTGATGATTGTGCCGATCCTGGGCGATGACGTGATTCTGATTCAGGAGTATGCGGTGGGGCTGGAGAGCTACGAGCTGGGCTTCCCGAAAGGATTGATCGATCCCGGTGAAAGCGCATTCGAAGCGGCCGACCGCGAACTGAAAGAGGAAGCCGGCTTTGGCGCAACGCAGCTGGAAGCGCTGGGCAAACTGACCATGGCGCCCTCCTACTTCTCCAGCAAAATGAATATTGTGGTGGCAGAAGGGCTGTATGAAGAGAAGCTGGAAGGGGATGAGCCGGAGCCGCTGATTGTGCATCGCTGGCCGTTGAATAACCTGCTGGCGCTGCTCAATGAGCCGGATTTCCGTGAAGCACGCAATGTCAGCGCGCTGTTTATGGTGCGTGAGTGGCTGGTGAAGCAGGGACGATTGAGCTATTGATGCAGCCGCCTGTATAGCGCAGGCAGCAGTGTAAGCCCAAAAAAAAGCCGGCATAAGCGCCGGCTTTTTTGATCAGAACAGCTCGTGACTCTCGCCGTTGTCCATAATGGTGGTGCCCACATCGTGGACCGAGTACTCCGTCGGCTGCGTGCCGTTGATGAAGTACTCCTGACGCGTATTGCCGCCACCGTTCGCCAGCTTGCCGGTGCTGCGATCAATGGTTACCGTCACTACGCCCTCTGGCGGTGTCAGCGGCTGTACCGGTACGCCGTCCAGCGCGGATTTCATATAATCATCCCACGCCGGTTGCGCACTCTTGGCGCCGCCTTCGTAACCGGAGATCTGATCCGGAATGGCGCCCGATACGGTAGATCGTCCCAGCGCACGTGAATCATCAAAGCCAATCCACACCGAAGTCACCACACCCGGACCGTAACCTGAGAACCAGGCATCTTTCGAGCTGTTCGTGGTACCGGTTTTGCCGCCAATATCATTGCGTTTCAGATCGCGACCGGCACGCCAGCCGGTTCCCATCCAGCCCGGCTCGCCGAAGATGTTGGTGTTTAGCGCGCTCTTGATCAGGAACGACAGTGGCGTATTGATCACGTGCGGGGCGTACTGCTGATCGCCCGCTGGCTGCGGCTGCGCCGGCACCTGCTCCAGCTCCGGCTGTGGCACGGTCTGATTCTGTGCCTGATCGGACGTTGCAACGTTCTCAATGCTCTCTTCGTTCAGCGCCACTGATTTTTTCGTGTCGCCATAGATCACCGGTAAATTGCACTGCGGGCAGGCAATTTTAGGTTTTGCTTCAAATATCACGCCGCCCTGTTCGTTCTCAATCTTCGCAATGAAGTAAGGATCGACAAGGAAGCCTCCGTTTGCCATCACCGCGTAGCCGCGCGCCACCTGCATTGGGGTAAACGAGGCGGCACCCAGCGCCAGGGATTCGGTATGAACGATGTTCTGCGCCGGGAAGCCGAAGCGCTGCAGATACTCCGCTGCATAATCGACACCCATTGCACGCATCGCACGCACCATCACCACGTTTTTCGATTCACCCAGGCCCTGACGCAAACGAATGGGGCCGGCATAGGTTGGCGGTGAGTTTTTTGGACGCCAGTCCGCACCGGCACCGGCATCCCAGCGTGAAATCGGCACGTCATTGAGGATGGACGCCAGCGTCAGGCCGCGGTCCATGGCTGCGGTATACAGGAACGGTTTGATGTTTGAGCCGACCTGGCGCAGCGCCTGCGTGGCACGGTTAAACATGCTCTGATTAAAGTCGAAACCGCCCACCAGTGCGCGCACGGCGCCGTTCTCCGGGTTAAGTGATACCAGCGCGGAGTTGACCAGCGGAACCTGGCCAAGCCACCAGGCATCGCCCACTTTACGCACCCAAATCTGCTGGCCGGCCTGCAGTACCTGCGTGATGCTGCGCGGCGTCGGGCCCTGCAGGGTGTCCGATTTATACGGGCGCGCCCAGCGTACACCGGCCAGGGTCAGTGAAACGCTGCTCCCATCCTTCAGCATTGCTGTCGCTTCATCGGCGCTGGCGCTGGTGACCACGGCGGCGTTGAGTGGACCGTAACCAGGCAGATTTTTCAGCGTATTGAGGATGCGGGTCTCATCCCAGCTCGCTTCACCCACTTTCCATAAGACGTTCGTCGGGCCGCGGTAGCCGTGGCGCATGTCGTACGCCATCACATTGTTGCGTACGGCCTGCTGCGCGGCTTCCTGCAGCTGGCGCGTTACGGTGGTGTAGACCTTGTAGCCATCGTCGTAGGCCCTGTCACCGTAACGTTTCACCATCTCCTGGCGCACCATCTCACTGAGATACGGAGCAGAGAAGGCGATCTCCGGACCGTGATAAGAGGCGGTCAGCGGCGTATTGCGGGCTTCGGTGTACTGCTGCTGCGTGATGTAGTTCTGGTCCAGCATACGGGCCAGCACCACGTTGCGGCGTGCCAGCGCCCGCGAATGTGAATAGAGCGGGTTGAAGGTGGAGGGCGCTTTCGGCAGGCCGGCGATCATCGCCATCTCACTCAGCGAGAGCTGATCAACCGATTTGCCAAAGTAGACCTGTGCCGCCGCACCCACGCCGTAAGCGCGGTAACCGAGGTAAATCTTATTAAGATACAACGCCAGAATTTCATCTTTGCTCAGCAGCTGTTCGATACGGATCGCAAGGAACGCCTCCTTGATTTTACGCATCAGCGTGCGTTCCGGGCTGAGGAAGAAGTTACGCGCCAGCTGCTGCGTAATGGTACTGGCACCCTGGGATGCGTGTCCGGACATCAGCGCAATGCTGGCGGCACGGAAAATCCCTATCGGATCAACGCCGTGGTGCTCGTAGAAACGGCTATCTTCAGTGGCGATAAACGCTTTAATCAGCTCAGGCGGCATCTGCTGCAGCGTAAGCGGGACACGGCGTTTCTCACCGTATTGAGCGATAAGCTCACCATCCGCGCTGTAAACCTGCATAGGGGTTTGCAGGCGCACATCTTTCAATGTGTTCACATCAGGCAGCTGCGGCTCTATGTATTTGTACAAACCATAAACCGTGCCGGCTCCCAGCAAAATGCAACACACTGCAAGGATCAATAAATACTTTACGAACTTCACCTGAGAATTCCCATCTGTTGGCGTTTGGGCAGTTTATAAACAATCGCGCGGTAGTATAAAGGCAAGCCTGACGCTTTGATATACCCGTCATCGTTCGGATCACCGCCTTCCCGCCAGCCGAACGAACGCGGGTCACGGTGGTTTTTCCCTTTAACGATAAGGAGATCGCGCGTATGGCTTTTCAGCGCTGGCAAATTGGTCTGGATATCCAGAACGGGCAACTTTGCGCCCTTGGCATCGAACGCCGCCGTCACGGCTGGCAGTTACGACACTGGTGGCAGCAAGCGCTGCCGCACGATACGTTACGCAACGGTGTGTTGCAAACCAGCGCACTGTTACAGGAGATGTTGACCCGCTGGCAGCGCCACCTGCCGAAACGCTATTCGCTGCGCGTGGGCCTGCCGCCGCAGCTGGTGCTGCAGCGCACGCTGCCGCTGCCGGAAACCTCGCTGCGTGAGCCGGCGCTGAGCCGTTACGTCGCGGCATCTGCCCCGCGTCTCTTCCCGGTTGAGGCCTCCACGCTGTCGCTCGATTATCGTCTCGCAGGGGCGGCCAATCAGCTGCAGGTAACGGCGGCGCGCCGGGAAGTGATTACCCAGTGGCTGAGCCCTTTACTGCAGGCCGGGCTGCACCCCGATGTCTTTGAGCTTAGCAGCCTTGCGCTGATGCAGGTGGCTATGCGCCTCCCGCTGCAACCGCAACAGCTGCTGGTGCATCCGTTGGGCGAACACTGGCTGTGGACAATAGCGGGAGAGGATGCCACTTCCGGCGCATCCAGTGATGCGTTAACGCTTGCCCATCTGTATGAAACCTTTCCGCAGATAAAAACGGTGTTTTGTACGTCTCCCCATCTGCTGCCTGAAGCGGAGGTGCAGCATGTTAAGCCCCTTGCGCTACTGCGCTATCGCCAGCCGCCGCTGCCTGCGCAGGAGGGGGACTTTGCTATCGCGCTTGGGCTGGCGCTGCGCCCGGAGGATCGCTAATGCTGGCGGTCAATCTTCTGCCATGGCGCGCGCAGCAGTGGCAGCGTACCTGTCATCTCACCCGGGTGCTGCTGATATCGACACTGGCCGGCACGCTGTTGCTGACATTTCTGGGGTGGTGGCACGGCGAACGTCTGTATCAGCAACGCGCGGCGTTACTCATCCGCCAGACTGGCGTGCTGGCGGCACTGCAACAGCAGCTGGCTCAGCAGCAGGTGCTGCTCCAGCAGCGCGATGCGCTTCTCGCCACGCAGCAGGCGCGTGTGCAGCGGCAGATTCACCACCAGCGCTGGCAGCAGTTCTGGCTGCAGCTGCCGGCGCTGATGCCAGACACCCTGTGGCTCAGTCGTCTTGAACGGCAGCAGGGGCAGGTGCAGCTGCAAGGGCTGGCGCAAAGCATGGCGGCGGTGGGTGAATTCCGTCGTCAGCTGCTGGCGCAGCCGCTGTTTACCGCGGTACAGCAGGGCAGCGTGCAGCGCCAGACGGATGGCTACTACCACTTTGCGCTCAGGGCACGTATGCAGGAGGGTAGCAATGAGTGAGCTATTTCAGGGCTGGCTAAGGCTCTCTTTGCCATGGCGCCTGGGTAGTCTGGCGCTGCTGGCTCTGATTCTACTGATAGCGGGATGGCTGATGCTGCTGCGGCCACAGTATCAGGCGCGGGAGGCGCAACTCTGGCACCTGGCGGACATCGGGCAGCAACAGCAACAGCGCCGGCAGCAGCTGAATGCGCGTCCGCCCATTGCAACATTACAGGATGAGATTGCGCGCTTACAGCAGCCGGCCATCGCAAACAGCACAGCGGCATCACTGGAGAGTGTGATCGCCACCCGTGGCAGCCTGCTCGAAGCCTGGCACCCGGATAGCCAGCCTCAGCAGCTGGCGCTACAGCTGAGCTGGCACCAGTTTGTGCCGTTGTTCACCGCGCTGGCGACTACCGCGTTACCGGTGCCACAGCGCTTTCAGTTACAGGCAGAGCCGCATGGCCTGCGAACGCAGTTCTGGCTGGAGCGTGATGATGCGGAGTAGCGCGCTGCTGTTAGTGCTGTGGAGCAGCTGGGTCGCGGCGCGCGATCCGTTTCAGCCCCTGACGGAGGGCCTGTGTCAGGCGCAGGTTGCCACGCCGCAGGGCTGGCGCTTGCAGGGCATTCTCGGCAAGCCCACGCATTTCGTTGCCTGGCTGGTTTCACCGCAGGGGAAAAGCCACCGGCTGAGCGCCCACAGTGCGTTCCCGGTGGTACCCTGGCAGGTGGCGCAGGTGAGCGCCCACGAACTGGTGCTGCATGCGCCGCACAGCTGCCCGCCACAGCAAATCACATGGGTAATAAAAGGAGGATTTTATGAGATGGATGACACTGTGGCTGTTCCTGCTGCTGAGCGCGCCCCTGCAGGCCAGTGACGATCGGTTAAGCCTGGTGTTTGATGATGCGCCGGTTGAGCGAATTTTGCAGGCGCTGGCGGATTATCAGCACACCAACCTGTTGATTGCGCCTGGCGTGGAAGGGCGCTTATCACTGCGTCTGGATAACGTGGATTACGATCGGGCGCTGGCGCTGGTAACCCGCCTGGCGAAGCTGAGCATTGTGCAGGAGGATGGCGTGCTGCTGGTCTACCCGGAGAGCTGGCAGCAGTTACAGGCCCAGCGGGCGGAAGCCGAACGTGAAGAGAAGCAGCAGCAGATACCGCTGGAGCAGCAGACGGTGGCTCTGCACTACGCCAGCGCCAGCGATGTGTACCGTAGCCTGCAGGCGGAGCGATCGCTGATGTCGCCGCGCGGCAGCGTGACGGTCGATACCCGTACCAATAGCCTGCTGTTACGGGACAGCAAAGAGGCGCTGCGCCAGACCGAACGCTGGCTGCGGGCGCTGGATGTGCCGCTGGAGCAGGTTGAGCTGTCGGCGCATATCGTCACCATCAATGAAGAGCAGCTGCGCGAACTGGGCGTCAGCTGGAGCAGCTCGCCCGCCGATGCAGTGACCGAAGCGCTGCGCAATCCGCAGCTGGCGATTCCGCTGGCGACCGCCAATCCGGCGTTGCGTGCGGGCGTAACGCTCGGGCAACTCAGTGGCGAACTGCTTAATCTGGAGCTGAGCGCGCTGGAGCAGGAGAATCAGATAGAGATCATTGCCAGCCCACGCTTATTCACCTCACATCAGCAGACCGCCACCATCAAGCAGGGGACGGAGATCCCCTATGAGGTGAAATCCGGCAACAGCGGGGCGACAGCCATTGAGTTCAAAGAGGCGGTGCTGGGCATGGAGGTCACGCCGGTAGTGCTGGGCAACGGACGTATCCAGCTTAAGCTGCGGCTGAGCCAGAACATGCCCGGGCGCAGCATGACAATGGGCGATAGCCAGGTGCTGAGCATTGATAAACAGGAGATTGAAACGCAGGTGACGCTGCGCGACGGTGAAACGCTGGCGCTGGGCGGCATTTTTCAGCAGCAGCGCGCGCAAGGGGAAAAGCGTGTGCCGTGGCTTGGGGATCTACCACTGCTGGGCACTCTGTTTCGTCAGCAAACGGATGAGCGCAAGAAACGTGAGCTTGTTATCTTTATTACCCCGCGACTGGTCAGGGAAGCAGCGCTTACCGCCGGATAAAGCGGAAAATTCGCTCTGTGGTGCCAACTGCGTTGACGCAGGGCAGGAATTAGCATACAAGGTTTAGCGATTTTTAAAACGGTGTAACGGAACGCGGCAGGATAACCTTCCGGTGGGCGTCGGTCACAAGCGATACTGACGTCATGAAGAAAAATGTCCGCATTATTTGAGCTACAGGCAGGTGGCAGTCGTATCAATCCAGGCACTTACAGCAGTAGGTGATTTTGGGCGTACGGGCACAGCCAGCGCACCTGTAGCGCAAAAGATGCAGGCAGAAAAGGAAGAGCGTTACCGTCTCGCGAACCACAGACCGGTCCTGTACAAGGTCGCCGGAGGCAATTTATTCGGTTGCCAAACGGCCATGAGTGTTGAGATAATTTTCCGTCTGACTCTTGCTAATGCTCATGAGGTCTCAGTTCCTGTCCCGCCAGCAACGTGCTGTACGCGGGGTATCATCAACGAATTCTTAGTAATACCGACAAAATGGCAGAGAAACGCAATATCTTTCTGGTTGGGCCGATGGGTGCCGGCAAAAGCACTATTGGTCGTCAGTTAGCTCAGCAACTCAATATGGAATTTTTCGATTCCGATCAGGAAATTGAGCGACGTACCGGAGCGGATGTAGGCTGGGTATTTGATGTGGAAGGCGAAGCTGGCTTCCGCGATCGCGAAGAGAAGATCATCAACGAGCTGACCGAAAAGCAGGGCATCGTGTTGGCGACCGGTGGCGGCTCCGTCAAATCCCGTGAAACCCGCAATCGTCTCTCAGCCCGCGGCGTGGTCGTCTATCTCGAAACTACCATCGAAAAGCAGCTTGCCCGCACGCAGCGCGATAAAAAGCGCCCACTGCTGCAGGTTGATGAACCGCCACGCGAAGTACTGGAAGCGCTGGCTGGTGAACGTAATCCGCTGTACGAAGAGATCGCTGACGTCACCATTCGCACTGACGATCAAAGTGCAAAAGTTGTCGCCAATCAGATCATCAACATGCTGGAAAAAAATTAATCCAGCGCCCTGAGGGCTCAGCAATAGGTATCGGTCATCATGGAGAAGATCACTGTCTCACTGGGGGATCGCAGTTACCCCATCACCATCGCTGCCGGACTGTTTAACGATCCGGCTTCTTTTTGGCCGCTGAAAGCAGGCGATAATGCCATGCTGGTTACCAACCAGACGCTGGCCCCGATCTACCTGGAGAAGCTCGCCACGCTGCTGAGCAATGCCGGGATAAAAGTCGATCAGGTGATTCTGCCGGACGGTGAACAGTATAAGACGCTGGCAGTGATGGACGACGTGTTTACCGCCCTGTTGCAGAAGCCGCACGGCCGCGACACAACGCTGGTTGCCCTTGGGGGCGGCGTTATTGGTGATTTGACCGGCTTTGCCGCTGCCAGCTACCAGCGTGGTGTGCGCTTTATTCAGGTGCCAACCACACTGCTCTCTCAGGTTGACTCCTCGGTGGGCGGCAAAACCGCCGTCAACCATCCGCTGGGCAAAAATATGATCGGTGCTTTCTACCAGCCCGCCTCGGTGGTGGTGGATACCGATTGTCTGCGCACGCTACCGCCGCGTGAACTGGCCTCTGGCCTGGCGGAAGTGATCAAATATGGCATCATCCTTGATTCGGCTTTCTTCCGGTGGCTGGAGCAGAATCTTGATGCGCTGCTGGCGCTGGATGAGAATGCGCTGGCGTACTGCATTCGTCGCTGCTGCGAGTTAAAAGCGGAAGTGGTGGCTGCCGATGAACGCGAAACGGGCCTGCGTGCGCTGCTTAACCTTGGCCATACTTTTGGTCATGCGATTGAAGCGCACATGGGCTACGGCAACTGGTTACACGGTGAAGCGGTGGCGGCGGGCATGGTGATGGCGGCGCGCACCGCTGAGCGCCTCGGCCAGTTCAGCGCGGCGGATACCGATCGCATTATCGCGCTGTTGCTGCGCGCGGGCTTACCGGTTAATGGCCCCGCAAGCATGCAGGCCGAAGCTTATCTGCCCCACATGATGCGTGACAAGAAAGTCCTGGCGGGTGAATTACGCCTGGTGCTGCCTCTCGCAATTGGCCGCGCCGAAGTGCGTGCCGGCGTGGCTCATGATATGGTGCTGGCTGCAATCAACGATTGCCAGAAACCCTGATGATATGTAGTGAGAAGTGATGCGGCACGTGGGAAGCGTGCTGTTTTACGGAGGAGGCTAAATGGATGAGTTCAAACCGGAAGACGAGTTAAAACCTGACGCCAGTGATCGCCGTCCAACGCGGCCTCGCAAATCGTCTTCTGCGCCGAAAGCGAAAGTGCCGGTTTCTCGTCAGCATATGATGATGGGCATTGGTATTCTGGTGCTGCTGGTTTTAGTGCTGGGGATTGGCTCTGCACTGACCGGGCCGGATGAGAAGAAACCTGCCACCAACACCGCCAGCAGTGGCGGCGCTGCACCGTCTGCGGGTGGCAGCGAAAAGAACATCGATCTGTCCGGTTCGACGACGATGAGCGGCCAGCAGAGCGCCGCGCCATCGGCGGAGAGTAGCGCGCCGCAAAATACGGCGGGTGCGCCGGCAGGCAGCGATAATCAAGCCATCTCTATGCCTTCGGTCTCCTCTACGCCAACGCAGGCTGAACCCGTTGAGACGCCGGCTAACCAGCAGCGCGTTACGCTGCCGGGCGATCTGAACAGCGCGCTGAACAATCAGCAGGGTTCTGTGGATGCGGCAGCCCAGGGGGCACAGGGCAACAGCTCGCTGCCAACGGCACCGGCGACGGTCAGCGGCAACGGCAGTAAAGCCGTCACGCCACCGGCACTGCACTCTGACAGCGCGCCGCGCACCACCAGCGCTCCGCGTACAAACAGTTCGCAGAAAGCACCGGCCGCAGCGAAGCCGACCGCGACGAAAGAGAGCAAAACCCACACCACCGCTGCGCACAACCCTGCGCCAGCCAGTTCGGGCGGTGCCAGCAAGTCGCTGCCATCGGGTGGCAGCTACACGCTGCAGCTGAGCGGTGCCTCAAAAGAAGCGAGCCTGAATGCCTGGGCGAAAAAACAGAATCTGAACAGTTATCACGTGTATAAAACCACGCGTAACGGTCAGCCATGGTACGTGCTGGTGAGCGGCGCTTACGCCACGCCGGCCGAAGCCAAACGTGCAGTGGCTTCACTGCCCGCTGAGGTGCGTGCGGCGAATCCATGGGTGAAACCGCTGAGCCAGGTGAAGAAAGAGAGTCAATAAGTGATGTGGGGCTGCGCTGCTGTGGCCCCGTTTTAAGCGCAGAGCTGCTGTCGGTTCCACCACAGCCAATAATTAAGATGTAATACCACGACAGCATGAAGAAAAATCGCGCTTTCCTGAAATGGGCCGGAGGGAAATACCCGCTGCTTGACGACATCCGTCGTCATTTACCGCAAGGTGATTGTTTAATCGAACCTTTTGTCGGTGCCGGCTCCGTGTTCCTCAATACCGATTATGACCGCTATCACCTGGCGGACATTAACGGTGATCTGATCAACCTCTACAACATCGTTAAAACGCGCGCCGTGGCCTTTATCGAGGATGCGCGTCAGCTGTTTACGCCCGCAGGTAACAGCGCAGAGACCTACTACGCGCAGCGTACGGCATTTAATGCCAGTCACGATCCCTACCAGCGCGCGGTGCTGTTTCTCTATCTCAACCGTCACGGCTATAACGGCCTGTGCCGCTACAACCTGCGCGGGGAATTCAACGTACCTTTTGGCCGCTATCGCAAGCCCTACTTCCCGGAAGCGGAGCTGCTGTGGTTTGCCGAACGCGCGCAAAAAGCAACCTTTGTCTGTGAATCGTACGATGTTACTCTGAACAGTGCGCTTGCCGGTTCAGTGGTTTATTGCGATCCGCCGTATGCGCCGCTGTCGGCGACGGCCAACTTTACCGCTTACCACACCAACAGTTTTAGCCTGCGCGAACAGCAGCACCTGGCCGAGTTAGCCGGCAAGCTGGCGCAGGAGAGCCGCATACCGGTACTGATTTCCAATCACGATACCCTGCTTACGCGCGAGTGGTATCAGAATGCCGATTTACACGTAGTTAAAGCCCGGCGTTCCATCAGCCGAAGCATAAGTGGTCGCACTCAGGTGGACGAACTGCTGGCGCTTTTCCGCTAGTTTGTTTCGTCCGCGACCAACGCATTACGCCAGCCCGGTCTGGCGCACAAAATTGGGAGAATCGGATGAAACAATTTTTACTGGCCCCTTCAATCCTATCCGCTGACTTTGCCCGCCTGGGTGAAGATACAGCCAAAGCGCTGGCAGCAGGCGGCGACGTGGTTCATTTCGACGTGATGGATAATCACTATGTTCCCAATCTGACCATGGGGCCGATGGTGCTGAAAGCGCTGCGTGATTACGGCATTACTGCGCCGATCGATGTGCACCTGATGGTTAAACCGGTTGATGCGCTGATTCCGGCGTTTGCAAAAGCCGGCGCCAGCTACATCACGTTTCACCCGGAAGCCAGCGAGCATGTGGACCGCACGCTGCAGCTGATCAAAGAGCACGGCTGCAAAGCCGGCCTGGTGTTCAATCCGGCCACGCCGCTCAGCTACCTTGATTACGTGATGGATAAACTGGACATCATTCTGCTGATGTCGGTCAACCCTGGCTTCGGTGGTCAATCTTTCATTCCCGGCACGCTCGACAAATTGCGTCAGGCGCGTCGCCTGATCGATCAGAGCGGTTATAACATTCGTCTGGAAGTGGATGGCGGCGTGAAGATCGATAACATCGGTCAGATTGCGGCAGCCGGTGCGGATATGTTTGTCGCCGGTTCGGCGATCTTTGGTCACCCGGATTACAAAAAGGTGATTGACGAGATGCGCAGCGAACTGGAGAAGGTTAATGGCTCATTTCACTGATATCCGCGCGCTGGCGTTTGATCTTGATGGTACGCTGGTACACAGCGCGCCTGGCCTGGCGCAGGCGATCGATCTCGCGCTGGGCGATCTGCACCTGCCGCCGCCGGGCCTGGAGCTGGCGTCAACCTGGATTGGTAACGGCGCCGATGTGATGATGACCCGCGCGCTGACGTGGGCGCTGGGCCGTGAACCGCAGCCAGAAGAGCAGCACGATGCCCGTGCGCTGTTCGATAAATATTATGCCGAGACGGTAGAGGCGGGCAGCACGCTGTTCCCGCAGGTGAAAGAGACGCTGGCCGCGCTGCATGCCAAAGGGCTGCCGCTGGCAATCGTGACCAATAAGCCCACGCCATTTGTCGCGCCACTGCTGCAATCGCTGGGTATTGCCGACTACTTCTCGCTGATTATCGGTGGCGATGATGTGGTGGTGAAGAAGCCGCACCCGGCAGCGATATTTTTAGTCCTTGGCCGTTTTGGCGTATTACCGGGACAATTGCTGTTTGTCGGCGATTCCCGCAATGATATTCTCGCTGCCCAGGCGGCAGGTGTACCTAATGTCGCGATGACATTTGGCTACAACTACGGTGAGCCGATTGCCACCAGCCAACCCGATTTAACTCTCGATACTTTTAGCGAACTGTTGCCCGTACTCGGGCTGTGATTATCAGGATATAACCATGAAACCCATCGTTTTCAGCGGCGCCCAGCCTTCCGGTGAACTGACCATTGGCAACTATATGGGTGCGCTGCGTCAGTGGGTGCAGATGCAGGACGAATTCCACTGCATTTACTGCATCGTCGATCTGCACGCCATTACCGTACGTCAGGACCCGGCAGCGTTGCGTAAAGCGACGCTGGATACGCTGGCACTGTACCTTGCCTGCGGTATCGATCCGGAGAAAAGCACCATCTTCGTACAGTCGCATGTGCCTGAGCATGCGCAGCTGAGCTGGATACTGAACTGTTACGCCTACTTCGGCGAGCTGAGCCGCATGACGCAGTTCAAGGACAAATCAGCCCGCTACGAAGAGAACATCAACGCCGGTCTGTTCGATTACCCGGTGCTGATGGCGGCAGATATCCTGCTGTACCAGACCAACCAGGTTCCGGTAGGTGAAGATCAGAAACAGCACCTGGAGCTGAGCCGCGATATCGCTGCGCGCTTCAACGCGCTGTATGGCGATGTGTTCAAAATCCCTGAGCCATTTATTCCGAAATCAGGTGCACGCGTAATGTCGCTGCTGGAGCCGACGAAAAAGATGTCGAAGTCGGATGACAACCGCAATAACGTGATTGGCCTGCTGGAAGACACCAAATCCGTGGTGAAGAAGATCAAACGCGCGGTGACCGACTCCGAAGAGCCGCCGGTAGTGCGTTACGATATTAAAGAGAAGGCGGGCGTTTCTAACCTGCTGGATATCCTCTCAGGCGTAACCGGCAAGTCGATTGCGCAACTGGAGCAGGAGTTCGAAGGCAAAATGTACGGCCACCTGAAAGGCGATGTCGCTGAAGCGGTAGCAGGCATGCTGGGCGAACTGCAGGAGCGCTATCACCGTTTCCGTAACGATGAAGCCTTGCTCAATCAGGTCATGCGCGATGGTGCAGCGAAGGCGCGTGCCCATGCGCAGGAGACGCTGAAGCGCGTGTATGAAGCAGTGGGGTTTGTGGCGCAGCCCTGAAAAGTGCGGTCGCGCTTAAGCGGACCGTCTTTCTCGCCGGGTGTGCAGTGATGCGCACCCGTTTTATTTAACCCGGCGTAACGCCAGCTCAGCCCCATCCCAGAACAGCCGCGCATTGCCATCCGCCAGCACACTCAGCACCGCGCCCGGCGCTGGTCCCCATGCCCGATCGCCACAGCGCACGTTAAACCCGTAGCGAAAGCTGAAATCCCGATCCTGCGCCGCGCCGTTAGCCGCGCTCAGACGAGGCTTGCCGCTGCAGTTATCCACCGCAGGATTGATGCTGCGCTCTGCGGTGCCGCGCGTCCAGCTGATACCACTGGATTTGAACGCCACGCGTGCGCCCATAAACTGTGGGTCATTTTTGATATAGAGCTGGCCGGGCTCTTTTTTGGGCGTTACGGCAACCACTTGCCACTCGCCAGTCATATCGGACCAGCTAACCGGTGCCGCGCTCACGGCAACACTTAATGGCAGCAGCAACGCACCCGCCAGCGAAACAATGCGCATGGTAACTCCTTGTTATGAGATATCAGGCTTTAGTCTGGCGGTTAAGCGCAGCGCTGTACAGCCCTTTGCCGTTTCAGAACCAGCGCAGCCGATCGCGTAGCGTGACCACCCGGCCGACAATAATCAGGGCTGGGCTGACAAACTGCCGGGCCAGGGTCTCCAGTTGTGCCAGCGTTGCTGTTTCAACACGCTGCTGCGGCGTGGTGCCATGCTGGACGATAGCGACCGGCATGGCGGCATCCATGCCGTGCTGCAACAGACGCTGCTGAATATCCGCTGCCTGATTCAGGCCCATATAGAACACCAGCGTTTGCTGCTCCGCCGCCAGCTTATCCCACTCGATTTCGCCATGCTGTTGCAGATGCCCGGTAACAAAGCGCACGCTCTGGGCATGGTCACGATGGGTAAGTGGAATGCCGCTATAGGCGGCGCAGCCAGATGCGGCAGTGATGCCGGGCACCACGCTAAACGCAATGTTGTGCTGCGCCAGGATCTCCAGCTCCTCGCCACCGCGGCCAAAGATAAACGGATCGCCACCTTTCAGGCGCACCACGCGTTTACCGCTCTGCGCCTGCTCCAGCAGCAGCTGATTAATCTGCGCCTGCGGTACGCAGTGATGGCCAGCCTGTTTGCCGACGAAGATCCGCTCAGCATCGCGGCGCACCAGGTTGAGAATCGGTTCAGATACCAGCCGGTCATAAACCACCACATCCGCCTGCTGGATGCACTGCAACCCTTTTAGCGTCAGCAGGCCGGCATCGCCCGGACCGGCACCCACCAGCACCACCTCGCCACGCTGTGACGGCGGGGCATCAAACAGTGTATTGATGATGTGCTCCGCGCGTGGCCGATCGCCGTTGGCCAGCGTCTGTGCCAGACGATCGCTGGCGAAAAAGCGCTCCCAGAAGGCGCGTCGCTGCGCCATGCTGGCAAACGTTCTCTTCACGCGGCTGCGCAGTGAACCGGCCAGCGCGGCCAGCTCGCCCAGATGCTGTGGCAGCATGGCCTCGAGTTTTTCGCGCAGCAAGCGCGCCAGCACCGGGGCGCGGCCGCCGGAAGAGACTGCAATCATTAGCGGCGAGCGATCAACAATCGACGGCATTATCGCGCTGGCCTCCTGCGGCGCATCCACCAGATTACAGAAGATACGACGCGCTTCGGCCGCATCGCCGACCCGTTGGTTCACCGCATCATCATTGGTGGCGGCGATCACCAGCCAGCACGCCTCCAGCCAGGCCTCTGTAAACGTGCCCTGCAGTAAGGTTACCTTTCCCTGTTGTGCCCATTGCTGAAACGCCGGGGAGAAATCCAGTGCGCCAACGTGCAGATCGGCGCCGGCATCCAGCAGCAGGCGCGCTTTGCGTTCAGCCACATCGCCAGCGCCCACCAGTAAACAGCGTTTGCCCTGCAGGCGACAAAACAGCGGAAAGTAGTCCATAGCTCATCCTGTAAAAAAGCCCGCAAAAGGCGGGCTGAACATATCGTTATACCGATTTAAGCGGCACAGCCTGAGCGGCAGGCTGCGGGCGCTGCATCTGCGGTGTCGCATACCAGTAACCGAGGCCCATCAATACCATACCGGAGAACATGTTGCCCAGCGTTACCCACAGCAGGTTGTGACCGATGCCGCTGAGCGTCAGGTCGGCACTGTGCTGACCAAACCATGACAGCGCGAATACCGTCATATTGGCAACGGAGTGCTCGTAACCGGAGGCGATAAACGCCAGCAGGCACCACCAGATAGCCAGAAACTTCGCCGTACCTTCCGTGCGTACCGCCATCCAGATTGCCAGGCAAACCAGCCAGTTGCACAGCGCACCTTTAAAAAACAGCGCCATGGCCGGCTGCGTGGTTTTCGCCAGTGCCGCACTGTGAATCAGCGAACCGGCGGCAGGCAGCAGTGCACCTGCCGCGTAGTAGTAGAGCAGGGCGACAAACACAGAGCCCACCAGGTTACCCAGCCAGGTTTGTGGCAGTACGCACCACATCTGGCCCTGGCTGATGGTGCCCGCTTTGACACCAAGGGTGAGGAACATCGTGTGGCCGGTGAACAGTTCGGAGCCGGCAATGATCACCAGCGTCAGCGCGATCCCGAATGTTGCTCCCATGATCAGCGGACGGTACGCGGGCTCTGCAAGGTTGCCAAGTGTGAAGATCAGGATGATCGCCAGGCCAACATAGGCGCCGGCCATCGCGGCGCTGATCCAGAAAGCCAGCGGGCTATGCTGTGCGGTGCGCACAATGCGCGCCGCATTGGCGGCGCAGGTGTTCAGGGTGTCAGTAAACATAGTGACGTCTCATAAAGTGAAGGGATTCTGTCAGGCACACACTTCAACCTGGCCTTTGCTGACACGCACCGGATAGCTCGGTACTGAACGGGAGGCATCTTCAAGGCAGACGCCGTCGCTCAGGCGAAAGCGCTGTTTTTTTAACGGGCTGGCTACCCACAGCGCGTGCTGGTGTTCAGCAATCAGGCCGCGCGATAGCACGCTGGCCTGGGCAAAAGGATCAATGTTACTGAGTGCATACAGCTGCTCATCGTCACGCGGACGGAAGATGGCAATCTGCTGGCCTGCTATCAGCGCGCACACGCCGGTAGCAGGCAGGATTTGGCTGAGTTCACACACGGGATGCCACTGGCTCATGCGTCAATCTCCTCAATCTGGGTTATCGCGATACGTTCTGCCGGCCGTGCCGGGCGATGCTGCGCACGTTCGCTTACGTGCTGCACCAGCGGGTCGCGCTGAGAGCTGTTGATGAAGGTGCTGAAGTGGGTCTGCAGCTGCGGCTGGTTGACGGTCTCCGTCCATTCACACACCACTTCACCACGCAGGCGGGTCAGTTCATTCTCCAGCTGCGCGTTCAGGCCGAGCCTGTCATCAATAATTACGCTGCGCAGGTAGCCAATGCCACCTTCCAGGTTCTCCAGCCAGACTGAAGTGCGCTGTAAGCGGTCTGCGGTGCGGATGTAGAACATCATGAAGCGGTCGAGATACCGCAGGAGAGTTTCGCGATCGAGGTCGGCAGCCAGCAGGTCGGCATGGCGCGGTTTCATGCCGCCGTTACCGCATACGTAGAGGTTCCAGCCTTTTTCGGTCGCGATTACGCCGACGTCTTTGCCCTGGGCTTCAGCACATTCGCGCGTGCAGCCGGAGACGCCAAACTTCATCTTGTGCGGGGTACGAATGCCTTTGTAGCGGTTCTCCAGCTCGATGCCGAAGCCAAGGCTATCGCCGACGCCGTAGCGGCACCAGGTGCTGCCCACGCAGGTTTTCGCCATGCGCAGAGCTTTTGCATAGGCCTGACCGGTTTCAAATCCGGCGGCAATCAGTTGAGACCAGATAGCGGGCAGATCGTCACGCTGCGCGCCAAACAGCCCGATGCGCTGCGAGCCGGTGATTTTGGTGTAGAGGTTATATTTGCGGGCCACTCCGCCGATGGCCATCAAACCTTCCGGCGTGATTTCACCACCGGCAGAGCGTGGGATGACGGAGTAGGTGCCATCTTTCTGGATGTTGCCGAGATAGAGATCGTTGCTGTCCTGCAGTGGCGCATGCTGCGGTTTCAGGATGTATTCGTTCCAGCAGGAGGCCAGCAGCGAACCCACGGTCGGTTTACACACTTCACAGCCGTAGCCCTGGCCATATTTTGCCAGCAGCGCGTCGAACGATTTGATCTCTTCAACCTGGATGAGGTGATACAGCTCCTGACGTGAGTAGGGGAAGTGCTCACACAGGTGATTGTTTACCTCAATGCCCTGACGGCTCAGTTCGGCATTCAGCACCTGGGTGATGAGAGGGATGCAGCCGCCGCAGCCGGTGCCGGCACGGGTTTCCGCTTTTAGCGCCGCTACCGTATGGCAGCCGCCCTGTACCGCTTTAACGATGTCGCCTTTGCTGACATCAAAGCAGGAGCAGATTTGCGCGCTATCCGGCAGGGCGTCGACGCCGGGCAGCGGTTTTTCGCCGCTGCCCGCAGGCAGAATTAGCCCCTCCGGGTTTTCCGGCAGCGTGATGTTGTTAAGTGCCAGCTGCAGCAGGTTGCCGTAGTCGCTGGTATCACCTACCAGCACCGCACCGAGCAGAGTTTTGTTATCTTCGCTGACGATAAGACGTTTGTAGATGTGTTTCTGCTCATCCAGCCACAGGTAGCTGCGCGCGCCTGGCGTGCGGCCATGGGCATCGCCAATGCCGCCGACGTCGACACCCAGCAGCTTGAGTTTGGCGCTCATGTCCGCACCGGTAAACGCATTGTCGCGGCCGGTCAGCGTGTCGCTTGCCACCTGCGCCATTTTGTAGCCGGGTGCGACGAGGCCATAAATGCGATCCTGCCAGGCTGCACACTCACCGATAGCGAAGATTGCCGGGTCGCTGCTCTGGCAGCGATCGTCAATGGCGATACCGCCGCGCTGACCGAGCGCGAGGCCGCACTGTTTTGCCAGTTTGTCCTGGGGGCGAATGCCGGTAGAGAACACGATGAAATCGACATCCAGTGCGCTGTCGTCAGTAAACGCCAGCGTTTTACCCCCTTTTGCGTGATGCACAATCTGCCGGGTGTTTTTACCGGTGTGCACGCGCACGCCCATCTGTTCGATTTTACGCCGCAGCTGTTCGCCGCCCTGCACATCAAGCTGCTCTGCCATCAGAACGGGGGCAAACTCGATAACATGGGTTTCGATACCGAGGTTTTTCAGCGCGCCAGCGGCTTCGAGACCAAGCAGGCCACCGCCAATCACGGCGCCACGTTTGCTGCGCCGCGCGCAGGCTTCGATAGCGTTAAGATCTTCAATGGTGCGATAGACAAAGCAGTCGCTGCCTTCAGCGCCGTTGATCGGCGGAATCCACGGGTATGAGCCTGTGGCGAAGACCAGCGTGTCGTAGTGCACCGCGCGTCCGGTGTTGGAGTGGATCAGTTTCTCTTCGCGGTTGATAGTGATGGCGCGTTCGCCGAGCAGCAGGTTGACCTGGTGCTTTTCATAGTAGCCTTCGCGAACCAGCGAGAGTTCTTCAGCGGTGTGGTGGGAGAAATAAGCGGAAAGGTGGACGCGATCATAGGCGACGCGGGGTTCTTCACAGAATACGGTAATCGCAAACTGGCCGGGTTCGGCCTTATCGATCAGCTCTTCTATAAAGCGGTGGCCGGCCATGCCGTTGCCAATAATAACGACACTGTGCTTGCTCATGCTTTGCCTCAAAAATTGCGGTATCTGCGCTTACGATAACGCGCTGCTTCAGGCACTTATTGATATACATCAAGTCATATTTTATATACCCCTTTAGAGGTATGTAACTGATTCTTAACGGCTTAAGCTAAGTACCTTATTTGGTTGAAAATTACCCAAAATGGTTAGAAAACGGCACGGTGGGCTGATAAAAGCCTGGAGAGTTTGTGGTGCGGATTTTGTGCGGGGTCAGGAGGGATATTGGTAAATGCTATTGCTGTGGATTTTGCGCCTGGCCAGAAGAGATATTGCCAGGTGTTTCGCTGTGGATTCTGTAGCTGGTCAGAAGGGAGAGTGAGCACGCCCGGAACGGCAACGGCCGCATCCCTGCAGGCCTCGGCACGC
>NZ_MLFS01000021.1 GCF_002095485.1 Pantoea wallisii
GTTCCTGCGGCATACTTTGCGCTACCGTGGCGTTGGCTGCGCTTGCTCGCCCCGGTCACATACTGATGTATGCTCCCGGGAACTCACGCCCTTGCCGCCTTGCGGTAGCACAAATTATTTTGCAGGACCTCCTGCGGCATACTTTGCGCTACCGCATTTTTGTAGTGGCGACCCACAGGCCGTCAGGCCGGCGGGCCACCAGCAAGGCCGTTGCGGGATTTAACACGCGCCGCCAGCAAGACTCAGGCTGATAACGCAGCGTATTCAAATTCCCCTGCAAAACCAGATCGCGCTTAAGCAGAGACACCTGACGGCAAACTTCGGCCATCTGGCGCTGATCGCGCAGTTTACTCTGCCATTTCGTGGGGACCTGATCGAACTGTTGATAAAGCGCCTCCAGCGAACCGAACTGCAGCAACAATTCACGTGCGCTCTTGGGGCCGATCCCCGGTACGCCTGGAATTTTACTGCTACTGATTCCGCATAACCCCCAGTAATCGGGTAACTGTGCAGGCGTAACACCGAACGCCTGCTCAATAAACGGCACATCCAGCCAGCGCTTCTGAAAATAGTCGCGAATGCGGATATTGGGTGCCAGCAGCTGACAATAGCCCTTATCGGTAGAGACGATTGTCGCCTGATGACCGGCATCAGCCATTTTAACCGCCAGCGTGGCCGCCAGATCGTCGGCCTCATCGAGATCGGCAACCCAGCAACTCACGCCGGCCGCGCGAAAAGCCTCCTGCAGCGTGGGCATCTCCTGCTGAAGATCGTCTGGCATAGGTGGCCGGCCGGCTTTGTAGTCCGGCAACAGTTGATGACGCCAGCCCGCCTGACGCTCGTGACTATCGAACACGGCAACAACGTGCGTCGGGCGTGTATGCCCAAGCAACTGGTGCAGCGCCGCCACACAGGCTTCACGGCATGGCGAACCCTGTACCGCATGTAAACGGCGGATCAGGTTAAGCGCATCAATAATGAGTAGATGGAGCGGCATAGTGATAGCGGCAGCCCGCAGGCTGCCTCCCGGTGAGTTATTTGATGATTTCGTAGCAGGGGATATAGGCGCTGCCCGGTAACTTCATGCGCTGCTGCGCAACAAAGCCCTGCAGCAGCTCATCCATACGATGCATCAGATCCGCATCACCGTGCAGCCTGTAGGGGCCTTTCTCGCGGATTTCGCGAATACCTATCTCCTTCACGTTACCGGCAACGATGCCGGAGAACGCACGACGCAGATCCGCCGCCAGTTTTTCTGCAGGCTGATTCGGGAACAGCTTAAGGTTCGCCATGTTCTCATGGGTGGGCAGGAACGGCACCTGCAGATCAGGCGCGATGCGGATGGACCAGTTAAAGCTGTAAGCATCCCCGGTTTCACGGCGATACTCTTTCACCTGCGGCATCGCTTTCTTCATCTGCCGCGCCACTTCGGCTGCATCATCAATGATGATCGTGTAGTGCTTACGCGCTGTTTCACCCAAGGTATTCACAATGAAATCATCCAGCACGCGGAAGTAATCCGCGCTCTCTTTCGGACCGGTCAGAATCAGCGGCAGCACCTGATCGCGGTTATGCGGATTCATCAGAATACCAAGCAGATACAGCAGCTCTTCGGCAGTACCGACCCCGCCCGGGAAAATCACAATCCCGTGAGCGATACGCACAAAGGCTTCCAGACGCTTTTCAATATCCGGCATGATGATCAACTCATTGACCAGCGGATTTGGCGGCTCTGCGGCGATAATGGAAGGCTCGGTCAGGCCGATAAAGCGGCTATCGTGATAGCGCTGCTGCGCATGGCCCACTGCCGCACCTTTCATCGGTGCCTCCATCACGCCCGGTCCGCAGCCGGTGCAGATGTTCAGCTCACGCAGGCCCATCTGGGTGCCGACGTTACGACAGTACTGATACTCCACCGCGTTAATTGAGTGGCCGCCCCAGCACACCACGGTGTTGGGGTATTCACCAATGTGCAGCGCACGCGCGTTACGCAAAATTGAGAAGACCAGGTTAGTAATCTGCGCTGAATCCTGGCTATCTACATCCTGATAACGTCCGGCAGCAGAGAGCTGACCGTTAACAAACAGAATGTCACGCAGCACGGCAAACAGATTGGCCTGCAGCGAACGGATGATCCGGCCATCGACAAAGGCCTCTTCCGGCGGATTGATCAGCTCAAGCTTTACGCCGCGCTCGCGGCGCAGCACGTTAATATCAAAGTTCTCAAAGCGGGAAAGCAGTTCGTGACTACTGTCGGTCTGGCTACCGGAGTTGAGCACCGCGAGCGAACAGTTACGGAACAGCTGGTAAAGATCGCTGCTGGCGGTTTGCTTCAGCATGTCTACTTCCAGCTGGGAGAGCAGATCCATCGAGCCAAGCGGGCTGATATGTGTAATCAAGAGAACTCCTTTACACGCCAATGCGTGATTAATGACGCTGCGCGTAAACCACTGGCAGCGACGAAAATCCTTTGTGCGCAGCGGTAACGCCTGCGCCTTTGACAGAGTAACGTTGTCGGTCGTGAATGCTCAAGAGGAACCGCGCATCCGTGCTGCGGCCTGCGAGGTGTCTCGCAATCTGTTACTGACGCGCCAGGCGTGAATAGCCGGGCGTGAACGGCACATTGCTGCGCCACGGATTGATATCCAATCCGCCACGCCGCGTGTAGCGCGCATAGACTGTCAGGGATTCAGGGTGGCAAAAGCGCTGAACGTCGTTGAAAATGCGCTCAACGCACTGCTCATGGAACTCATTATGCTGGCGGAAGGAGATGAGATAGCGCAGCAGCGCTTCGCGATCGATGCGCGCGCCGCGGTAGCGGATCATGACTGATCCCCAGTCTGGCTGATTGGTGATCAGGCAGTTGGATTTGAGCAGGTGGCTGACCAGCGTCTCTTCAACAATTTCACCGCCGGTGGCATTCGCCAGGTAATCAGCATTAAAGCCGTAATCGCTAACAGTAATATCCTGTTCATCGATGACGTCACCGCTGAAGTGGCCGATGGGCTGACCCTCAACTTCGCTCAGGCGGAACAGCGCCACGCTGACTTCTCCCTTAGCGCAGTGGCTGAGATCGCGCTCAAGCGTCTGGCGTACCTCGCCCCAGTCGGCGAAAATCGTCTGATTAAAACTGTTAAGATAGAGCTTAAAACTTTTAGACTCGATCAGGTTTTCGCTGTCTGCGCGCAGCACAACTTCGCCGACCGCCACCTGCGGCACGCCTTTGCTATTGAGCCAGGAGAGCTCATACAGCGTCCAGATATCCGCACCGTGAAACGGCAGGTTATCGGGGTAGAGCCCCAGCGGTTCGCGATTGAGACTGCGCGGCACGGATTGCAGCAGCGTGTTATCGTAGCGATCAACATACGCGGTGGGCTTACCTAAGGTCAGGCCGCTTAATGCCGGATCGCGATTTTCAGAAGACATAACGGTTACCACTAAATTCCATCAAAGTGGCTAAGTGTAACCGATCACCAGCGAGAAGATGAATGATGCCGCACACCGCAGAGGCTCTGCACGATTTTACCGCCCGCTATATTGCTCACTGGCAGCAGCAGCACGGCCATCTCCCCGCCAGCGAAGCGTTGCTGGATATCCCTTCGCCGTGCACCGTCAGTATGCTGGATGAACGTGTACTCTGGCAGCCGCAGCCGTTTACGCTGCCAGCCACGCTGGAAGCGGTAGAGCGCGCGCTGGATATCCAGCTGCAGCCGGAGATTACCGCGTTCTATACCACCCAGTTTGCCGGGGATATGATGGCGCGTTTTGCCGGGCAATCCGTTACGCTGCTGCAGGTGTGGAGTGAAGCAGATTTTACCCGCTTGCAGGAGAATCTGATTGGTCATCTGGTGATGAAACGCCGCTTAAAACAGAGCCCAACCCTCTTTATTGCCACCACGGATTCAGAGCAGGATGTGATTGCCATATGTAATCTGACCGGTGAAGTGATTCTGGAGCAGCCTGGCAGTAAAAAACGGGAAGTTCTTTCGCCCGGGATTGAGACATTTCTTAATGCTTTACAACCTGTTAGTGACTGACTTGCAGAGTTATCCTGCACCGCTTGTAAGATATGTCGCACAAGGCGTGTGAGAGATCGCCTGAATGTGTTGCAGACTTCCGGAAGTCTGTAATGTAAAAAGATTGTGAATCATGGAGTTATGGTACCAGTCTGAAAATTGAGACAATACTTGATTGATTAACATCTTTTACTCTCTTGTTATTACGATGGTTTCTGACAGAATAGTCACCACTGGCAGGAAGCCACGGATTGAGAGACGTTCAGGAGAATGTCAGCCAGGCGGCAGGAACGTAACGGAGTTTACGTCACATGGAAGGCTTGAGGATGAAGCAGGACACTCAGGATTGAGTAAAAGGACACCTCCAGGATGGAGAATGAGAGCCACGCGGGATGTGGCGGGCCAGGATGCTAAGGACCAATGTCATGATGACAGGCAACGGAGCGCGCAGGAACAGTTGTCATGGATGAGCAGGGAGCACAGCGGTGGCGGGATTGCTGCAAACGAACCGGGAGCACTGTAATCACAGTGCTCCCTTTTTTATGCCGTTTTTTACGCACGGCAGGCGTAGTGATATGATTGCCGCCCCATTTTTTCCCGGAGCTGGCGTATGTCAACGCACTTGATTATTGAGCGGCTGCAGCAGGTCGAAGCGGTGATGCGCGAACACGACCACTGGCAGGCGCACTCCCCGGAGGCTGAAGCCTTCAACAGTACCGAACCTTTCTGCCTGGATACGCTCCAGCCACTGGAGTGGCTACAGTGGGTGCTGATCCCACGCCTCTACGCGCTGATTGAGGCCGGGGCATCACTGCCGCAGGACTTTGCCGTTACGCCCTATTATGAAGTGGCGCTCCCCCCCTCGACGCCAGGCCATGCGGCGCTGCTGGCTACGCTGAACAAGCTGGATGCGCTGTTTCAGGAACCTTCGCTCTGATGCTCGAGATTATCTATCAGGATGAGTGGCTGGTGGCCGTTAATAAACCGGCCGGCTGGCTGGTGCACCGCAGCTGGCTCGATCGCAAAGAGAAAGTGGTGGTGATGCAAACGGTGCGTGACCAGATAGGCCAGCACGTGTTTACCGCTCATCGTCTTGATCGTCCTACCTCCGGCGTGCTGCTGATGGGGTTATCAAGCGATGTGGGCCGCCTGCTGGCGCAGCAGTTTGAACAGCACCAGATACAGAAGACCTATCATGCCGTGCTGCGCGGCTGGCTCGACGGACGCGCCACGCTGGATTATCCCCTGATGGAAGAGCTGGATAAAATCGCCGACAAGTTCGCCACCGAACCGCGTGCGCCGCAGCCGGCCGTCACCGATTATCACACCTTAGCCCACGCCGAGATGCCGGTTGCCATCGGTAAATACAGTAGCGCGCGTTACACCCTGGTTGAGATGTCGCCGCGTACCGGCCGCAAGCACCAGCTGCGTCGCCATATGTCGCATCTGCGCCATCCGATTATCGGTGACAGCGCCCACGGCGATTTGCGGCAGAACCGCGGTGCCGCCGCGCACTTTGGCCTGGATCGGCTGATGCTGCATGCCAGCGCGCTGTCGCTAAGCCATCCGGTTACCGGCGCGCCGCTGGTGATTCGTGCCGGACTGGATCGCGTCTGGCAACAGATGCTGCAGCAGTTTGGCTGGCAGGAACAGCTCTCCGATGTGCCGAGGGTTGAGTTTGCCGCTGAGGCAGTCCAGGATAAGCCCACAGCATAAAGGAGCGGCAAGATGGCAAAGATTGGCATTTTTACAGGTACGGTTTACGGCAACGCACTGCTGGTGGCCGAAGAGGCTCAGCCGGTATTAGAGGCGCAGGGGCACGAGGTAAAGGTATTTGAGGATCCGTCGCTGGCGGACTGGCAGGCCTATAGCCAGGATGCGGTATTGATTGTGACCTCAACCACTGGTCAGGGCGATTTCCCGGACAACATCGCCCGCCTGTATGTCCAGGTGCGTGATGAGCTGGGCTATCAGCCGGCGCTGCGTTACGGCGTCATCGCACTGGGCGACAGCAGCTACGAGAACTTCTGCGGCGCCGGCAAGACCTTTGACGCGACACTGCAGGAGCAGCAAGCACAGCGCCTGGGCGAGGTGCTGCTGGTGGACGCAATAGAAAACCCGGAGCCGGAAGCCGTAACCACACCCTGGGTTGAGAGCTGGGGTAAGCTGTTGTAAGTCATCTTACGCACTCTCCCGTCTCACCTGCTCCGCTGTCGGAGAGGGTGGGACGGGAGACCGCGACTCTGCCCTTACGTCACGGGGGCCGGATTGAACACCGCCAGCTGATTACGAATTCCCCAGCGATCTGACCACGTCTGCTGGCGCCCGCTGGCGATATCCAGAATCAACTCAAACAGTCGCCAGCCGACCTGCTCAATACTCTCTTCTCCGGTAGCAATCGTGCCGGCATTGATATCCATCAAATCGTGCCAGCGGTTCGCCAGTGCGCTGCGCGTCGCCATTTTAATGACCGGGATGGCGGCCAGTCCGTACGGCGTGCCGCGTCCGGTTGTGAACACCTGCAAGGTTATGCCCGAGGCCATCTGCTGTGTGCCGCAGACAAAATCACTGGCCGGTGTGGCAGCATAAATCAGGCCGCGTTTGGTCGGGCGCTGACCCGGCGAAAGCACTTCAACAATCGGGCTGCGGCCGGATTTGGCGATCGACCCCAGCGCTTTCTCCACCACGTTGGCCAGCCCGCCTTTTTTATTACCCGGTGAGGGATTGGCGCTGCGGTCGGTTTGCCCCTGGCTGAGATAATCGTCATACCAGGCCATCTCTTCCAGCAGACGCCTGCCAACGGCTTCATCCACCACGCGCGGCGTCAGCAGGTGGATTGCATCGCGTACTTCCGTTACTTCGGAGAACATCACCGTTGCGCCGCAGCGCACCAGTAAATCGGAGGCAAAGCCCACGGCCGGATTGGCAGTCACACCCGAGAAAGCATCGCTGCCGCCGCACTGCGTACCGATGACCAGATCGGCTGCCGGACAGCGCTCCCGCTGGCGTTGATTCAGTCTTTTAAGATGGCGCTCCGCTACCTGCAGAATCTCATCGACCATCGCACCAAAGCCGATGTGGCGCTCATCCTGCAACCGCACAATATCGTTATCATCCAGGGAGATCGCCTGCACGTCGGGCGTTCCGGTCAGCAGGCGCTCCGGCTGCAGCTTCTCACAGCCGAGGCTCACCACCATCACCTCGCCGCCAAAATTGGGGTTCAGCGCCAGATTGTGAATGGTGCGGATCGGTACCACGGCGGCAGGCGCATTAATCGCCACACCGCAGCCGTATAAATGGTTCAGTGCCACCACACCATCCACATTGGGATAGCGCGGCAGCAGGTCGCGTTCGATAATCTGCACCACATAATCCACCACGCCCGCCACGCAGTGTACGCTGGTGGTGATGCCCAGCAGATTGCGTGTGCCAACGCTGCCATCCGCATTGCGGTAGCCTTCGAAGGTGTAGCCCTCAAGCGGGGGCAGATCCGGCGGGACATTATTGGCCAGCGGCAGGCTGTTGAGCGGCGGCGCGTCGGGCAGCGCCACCAGCGACTCTTCGATCCAGCTGCCGCGCGCAATAGGGCGCAGCGCCGTGCCAATCACTTCGCCATAGCGCACAATTGCCCCCTGCGGGGCGATATCGCTCAGCGCCACTTTATGGCCCTGCGGCACATGTTCGGTTAGCTGCAGGCCGTCATCAAAACGTGTACCGGCGGGCAGGCCCTGATCGTTAACCACAATCGCCACGTTATCGGCGTCGTGCACTTTAATGTAGAGCGGTTTGTCTGTCAGTGGTCGGTTCATTGCTCACCTTCCGGTTTGTCGCGCCGTACTTTGCGGGGCGGTTGAAATTGCTTTCGTCACGTCATCGTTATTTGCCAGCCTCAGTATATGCAGGGGTATTGGCGCGCGCATTGTGCAACTGACTGGCTTTAAGGCGTTTTCAGCACGCCGTTTGGTTCGTTTTACCAAATACAAGTGAACAGACTCACAAAGCGTGCTTCTGCTGTTCACTTCTTCACCGTTTCGGTCGTGAAATTAACAGTTCCGTGAGCCACGCCGCAGCCTTATGTGCAAACGCCATAAAATAGATTGCGATGCCTGCTAAACCTCGGGCGTTCTTCCAGTGTTTCGCCTCCTGGCTGTTCCTATACTGATTCTCGTTCTTAGACGTTTGGTTACTCGTCACGACGCATCATCGTTTGCCATAACAACAATCGCCGTGTTTAACCCAACATCATTCTGATACCCAACGCGATGTGTATGCAGTCAGAGTGAAAGTAGCGTTCGCTATATTTCAGGAGTGCATCATGAATAGTTACAGCCAGACAGCGGAAGCGGTGCAGAAGCGCACCAATGCCCGTTACTGGATTGTGGTGATGTTATTTATCGTCACCTCATTCAACTACGGTGACCGTGCCACCATCTCTATTGCCGGTTCCGCGATGTCGAAAGATATCGGCCTGGATTCGGTCGGTCTGGGTTACATCTTCTCCGCCTTCTCATGGGCTTACGTTATTGGTCAGATCCCTGGCGGCTGGCTGCTTGACCGCTTCGGATCAAAACGCGTCTACTTCTGGAGTATTTTCCTCTGGTCGCTGTTCACGCTGCTGCAGGGCTTTGTCGATATCTTCAGCGGCTTTGGCATTGTGATCTCGCTGTTCCTGCTGCGCTTTATGGTCGGCCTGGCCGAAGCGCCTTCGTTCCCCGGCAACAGCCGGATTGTGGCGGCCTGGTTCCCGGCGCAGGAGCGCGGTACCGCTGTCGCTATCTTTAACTCGGCACAGTATTTCGCCACGGTGATCTTCGCACCCATCATGGGCTGGCTGGTCTCTGAGGTGGGCTGGGCGCATGTGTTCTGGTTTATGGGCGGTCTCGGCATCATCCTGAGCTTTATCTGGCTAAAAGTGATGCACGATCCCAACAACCACCCAGGCGTGAACAAGGCGGAGCTGGAGTACATGGAGCAGGGCGGTGCGCTGATCAACATGGACGCGAAGAAGGCTACGCGCAAAGTCAGCTGGGATGAAAAATGGCACCAGATTAGACAGCTGCTCTCCACCCGTATGATGTGGGGTATCTATCTCGGCCAGTACTGCGTCAACGCGCTGACCTACTTCTTTATCACCTGGTTCCCGGTCTATCTGGTGCAGGCGCGCGGCATGTCGATTCTGAAAGCCGGCTTTATTGCCTCGATTCCGGCGATTTGCGGCTTCCTCGGCGGCGTGCTGGGCGGAATTATCTCTGATTACCTGATGCGTAAAACCGGCTCGCTCAATATTGCGCGTAAAACCCCCATCGTTATCGGCATGCTGCTCTCTATCAGCATGGTGATGTGTAACTACACCGAAACCGAATGGGTGGTGGTGCTGTTCATGGCGCTGGCGTTCTTCGGTAAAGGCATTGGTGCGCTGGGCTGGGCGGTGATGGCCGATACCGCACCGAAAGAGATCAGCGGCCTGAGCGGTGGCCTGTTCAATATGTTTGGTAACTTCTCCGGCATCGTCACGCCTATCGCGATTGGCTACATCATCGCTACCAGCGGTTCGTTTGAAGGCGCGCTGGTATATGTCGGGATTCATGCCTTTGTCGCCGCCTTTAGCTTCCTGTTTATCACCGGTGACATCAAACGCGTTGAACTGAAACCGTATAAGGAGCCGCAATGACCACGCAAAGCACCCCCGTTATCACTGAGATGCAGGTGATCCCGGTTGCCGGTTACGACAGTATGTTACTCAACATTGGCGGCGCGCACAGCGCCTGCTTTACCCGCAATATCGTGGTGCTCACCGACAGCGCCGGGCACACTGGCGTGGGTGAAGCGCCGGGCGGTGAAACCATCTACCAGACACTGACAGACGCGATCCCACAGGTGAAGGGCCAGCAGGTGGCACGTATGAACCGGCTGGTGCAGCAGGTGCACAAGGGCAATCAGTCGGCAGATTTCGATACCTTTGGCAAAGGCGCGTGGACCTTTGAGCTGCGCGTCAATGCCGTCGCCGCGCTGGAGGCGGCACTGCTTGACCTGCTCGGGCAGTGCCTGGGCGTGCCGGTGGCGGAGCTGCTTGGTCCCGGCCAGCAGCGCGATGAGGTAACGGTACTTGGTTATCTGTTCTATATCGGTGACCGCCGCAAAACCGATCTCGGCTACCTGAGCGGTGAATCGGCCAGCCACGACTGGTATCGCCTGCGCCATCAGGAGGCGCTGACGCCGGAAGCCGTGGTGCGCCTGGCGGAAGCGGCGCAGGACAAATATGGCTTTAAAGATTTCAAACTGAAGGGTGGTGTGCTGCCCGGCGAGCAGGAGATTGCATCGGCGGTGGCGCTCAAAAAGCGCTTCCCCGAGGCGCGCATCACGGTCGATCCCAACGGGGCCTGGCACCTGGATGAGGCGATAGGGCTGTGCAAAGGCATGGGCGATGTACTGACCTACGCCGAAGATCCGTGCGGCGCAGAGCAGGGCTATTCGGGACGGGAAGTGATGGCCGAGTTCCGTCGCGCCACGGGCTTGCCGGTCGCCACCAATATGATCGCCACCAACTGGCGCGAGATGAATCATGCGGTGATGCTCAATGCCGTCGATATCCCGCTGGCCGATCCACATTTCTGGACGCTGAGCGGCGCGGTGCGTGTGGCGCAGCTGTGTGATGACTGGGGCTTGACCTGGGGCTGCCACTCCAATAATCACTTCGATATTTCGCTGGCGATGTTCACCCACGTCGGTGCGGCCGCGCCCGGTAACCCCACCGCGATTGATACCCACTGGATCTGGCAGGAGGGCGAGCAGCGCCTGACGAAAGAGCCGCTGCAGATCCGCAACGGAAAAATTGCGGTACCGGATAAGCCTGGCCTGGGCGTTGAGCTGGACTGGGATCGCCTGCAGCAGGCCAATGCCCTCTACAAATCACTGCCGGCAGGCGCGCGTAATGACGCCACGGCGATGCAGTATCTGGTTCCCGGTTGGTCGTTCGACCGCAAGCGCCCGGCGTTTGGGCGCACTCATGCATAAGGAGCAGGAAATGAGTCAGACACCGAAAATCACATCCATGCAGGTCATTCCGGTGGCCGGACACGACAGCATGTTGCTTAACCTGAGCGGTGCGCACTCGCCGTTCTTTACCCGCAACATTGTCATTATTAAAGACAATGCGGGCCATACCGGCGTAGGCGAAATTCCGGGCGGCGAAAAGATTCGCCAGACGCTGGAGGATGCCGCCGCGCTGGTGGTGGAGAAAACCGTCGGCGAGTACAAAAACATCCTGAATCTGGTGCGCAGCACCTTCGCGGACCGCGACGCCGGCGGGCGCGGCAATCAGACATTTGACCTGCGCACCACCATTCATGTGGTCACCGGTATTGAAGCAGCGCTGCTGGACCTGCTGGGCCAGCATCTGGGCGTTAATGTGGCTTCGCTGCTGGGTGAAGGGCAGCAGCGCGATCGCGTTGAGATGCTCGGCTATCTGTTCTATATCGGCGATCGCAAAAAGACCTCGCTGCCGTACCAGAGCCAGGAGGATGAGGCGTGCGACTGGTATCGCCTGCGTCACGAAGAGGCGCTCTCGCCGGACACTGTGGTACGGCTGGCGGAGGCCGCTTACGAAAAGTACGGCTTTAACGATTTCAAACTGAAAGGCGGCGTGCTGCGCGGTGGCGAAGAGGCCGAAGCGGTGACGGCGCTGGCAAAGCGCTTCCCCGAGGCGCGTATTACGCTTGATCCTAATGGTGCCTGGTCGCTGAACGAGGCCATATTGCTCGGCAAGCAGCTGAAAGGCGTGCTGGCTTACGCTGAAGATCCGTGCGGTGCCGAACAGGGCTACTCCGGCCGCGAAGTGATGGCGGAGTTCCGTCGCGCAACCGGTATGCCAACCGCCACCAACATGATCGCCACCGACTGGCGGCAGATGGGCCATACGCTGTCGCTGCAGTCGGTGGATATTCCGCTGGCCGATCCGCACTTCTGGACCATGCAGGGATCGGTGCGTGTGGCGCAGATGTGCCACGACTTCGGCCTGACCTGGGGCTCGCACTCCAATAACCATTTCGATATCTCGCTGGCGATGTTTACCCACGTTGCCGCGGCCGCACCGGGCGCTATTACCGCCATCGACACCCACTGGATCTGGCAGGAGGGCAATCAGCGCCTTACCAAAGAGCCGTTCCAGATCAAAGGCGGGATGGTGCAGGTGCCGCAGAAACCGGGGCTGGGCGTCGAGCTGGATATGGATCAGGTGATGCAGGCCAATGCGCTGTATCAGAAACATGGACTCGGCGCGCGCGATGACGCGCAGGCGATGCAGTTCCTCGTACCGAACTGGACCTTTGATAACAAGCGTCCGTGCCTGGTGCGCTAATTCCTGTGGCTCCCCGCGCGGGAGCCTGCGCTAACTGACTGGAGCAAAGAACATGAGTAACGCCTGGCCGAACACCTTTCGTCGCCGCCTGCTGTCCGGAGAGACTCTGATTGGCAGCTGGTGTGCCCTTGCCAACCCGATCACCACTGAAGTGCTGGGGCTGGCGGGTTTTGACTGGCTGGTACTGGATGGCGAACACGCCCCCAATGACATCACCACCTTTATTCCACAGCTGATGGCGCTGAAGGGCAGCCACAGCGCGCCGGTGGTACGTCCGCCGTGTAACGAACCGATCATCATCAAGCGTTTGCTGGATATCGGCTTCTATAACTTCCTGATTCCGTTTGTGGAGACGGAAGAGGATGCGCTGCGCGCGGTGGCTTCCACCCGCTATCCGCCGGTTGGCATTCGCGGCGTGTCGGTTTCGCACCGGAGCAACATGTACGGCACGCTGCCGGAGTACAACAGCACCATCAACGACAACATCAGCGTCATGGTGCAGATCGAAACGCAGCAGGCGGTAGACAATATTGATGCGATTGCGGCAGTCGAGGGCGTGGACGGCATCTTTGTCGGTCCGGGCGATCTCTCAGCGGCGCTGGGTTATCTCGGCCAGCCTGCGCATCCGGAAGTGCTGAAAGTGATTAAACATGTCTTTGAGCGGGCGAAAGCCGCCGGCAAACCCAGCGGCATTCTGGCACCGGTTGAAGCCGATGCGCGCCGTTACCTGGAGTGGGGCGCCAGCTTTGTGGCGGTCGGTAGCGATCTGGGTGTTTTCCGCCACGCCACGCAGGCGCTGTGCGACAAATTTAAGCAGTAACTGACGAAGAGGAAAGGCAATGAAAATTGGATTTATCGGCCTGGGCATTATGGGCAAACCGATGAGTAAAAACCTGGTGAAAGCCGGTTATACGCTGGTAGTGCGCGATCATAACGCCAGCAACGAAGCCGAGCTGGTTGAGCTGGGTGCCACCGTGGCGAAAACGCCGAAAGAGGTGGCGGAACAGGTTGACGTGGTCATCACCATGGTGCCGAACTCGCCGCAGGTGAAAGAGGTGTGTCTGGGTGCCGGCGGCATCATTGAGGGGGCTAAGCCCGGATTGGTGGTCATCGACATGAGCTCCATTGCACCGCTGGCCAGCCGCGAAGTACACGATGCGCTGGCAGAGAAGGGCATCAAAATGCTGGATGCGCCCGTCAGCGGCGGCGAGCCAAAAGCGATTGAGGGCACGCTGTCAGTGATGGTCGGCGGTGATAAAGCGGTGTTTGACGCCCACTACGACGTGATGAAAGCCATGGCGGGTTCGGTCGTGCACACCGGCGATATCGGCGCGGGCAACGTCACCAAACTGGCGAATCAGGTGATCGTGGCGCTGAATATCGCCGCAATGTCCGAAGCGCTGTCGCTGGCAACCAAAGCGGGTGTGAATCCGGAGCTGGTGTATCAGGCGATTCGCGGCGGTCTGGCCGGCAGTACCGTGCTGGATGCCAAAGCACCGATGGTGCTGGATCGTAACTTCAAGCCGGGCTTCCGTATTGACCTGCATATCAAAGACCTGGCTAACGCGCTCGACACCTCGCACGGCATTGGCGCACACCTGCCGCTGACCGCGGCGGTAATGGAGATGATGCAGGCGCTGAAAGTGGATGGGCAAGGGACGTCCGATCATAGCGCGCTGGCTTGCTATTATGAAAAATTAGCGAAAGTTGAGATCACCCGGTAGTGCACGGGTCCGGCATCTGCGGAGGCCGGACCGTTCATCGCCTTAGCTGGACGGAGTTCCGTCATCTACGCGCTCGGATTGCCTATGAAAATTGTCATCGCACCGGATTCATACAAAGAGAGTTTGTCTGCCCTGGAAGTGGCGGACGCGATTGAAGCAGGATTCCGCGAGATCTTTCCTGCTGCCGACTACGTAAAGATACCGGTTGCTGATGGCGGTGAAGGCACGGTAGAGGCGATGGTGGCAGCCACCCAGGGCAGCATCGTCAGGCTGACGGTCACCGGGCCGCTGGGTAAACCGGTTGACGCCTTTTACGGTTTATCAGGCGATCGGCATACCGCATTTATCGAAATGGCGGCCGCCAGCGGGCTGGAGCTGGTGCCGGCGGCACAGCGCGATCCGCGGGTAACAACCTCCTATGGCACCGGTGAGCTGATCGCGAATGCGCTCGATCGCGGTGTTAAACACATCATTATTGGTATCGGCGGCAGCGCAACGAATGATGGCGGTTCAGGTATGGTGCAGGCGCTGGGCGCACAGTTGCTGGATGCACAAAACCGTGAGATTGGCCACGGCGGCGGCGCGTTACCGCAGCTGGCCCGCATTGATATCACTGAGCTGGATCCGCGGCTTAGACAGTGCCGCATTGAAGTGGCCTGTGATGTCACCAATCCGCTGCTGGGTGAGAAGGGTGCCTCAGCGATTTTTGGGCCGCAGAAAGGGGCAACGCCGGAGCTGGTACAGCAGCTGGATGATGCGCTGGCGCACTACGCCGGTATTATTCAGCGCGATCTGGATATCGACGTGCTGCACATTGCCGGTGGCGGCGCAGCGGGCGGCATGGGCGCGGCGCTGCATGCGTTTTGCCAGGCAGAGCTGCGGCGCGGCATTGAGATTGTGACTGAAGCGCTCGGGCTGGCGGATCAGGTGAAAGATGCTGACCTGGTGATCACCGGCGAAGGGCGTATCGACAGTCAGAGTATCAACGGTAAAGTGCCGATTGGCGTCGCCCAGGTGGCGAAGCAGTTTAACAAGCCGGTAATTGGGATTGCCGGCAGCCTGACGGCCGATGTCGGTGTAGTGCATGCGCACGGGCTGGATGCGGTTTACAGCGTGTTATTCGGTATCTGTACGCTGGATGAGGCGCTGGCCCAGGCCGCACAGAATGTGCGCCTGACGGCAAGAAATGTCGCTGCCACGATTAAGGTTGGGCAGGGGTTGTAGCCAGGTCGCCATGAGTGGCGACCCTGTGAAAAACTCGTGCGGTTAATGGCGCGCCGGAAGCTCTTCAGGGTCAGCATTCATGCTGACCTTATTACACACCGCACGCCCTCAACCCGCCAGCAGCTTGCGTGCCTCGCGCGCCACATTCGCCATCTCATCGCTCAGCTCCAGCAGCTCCGGCTCCAGCGCCTCGATATCACTCTCCTGATGCAAACTCTTCTCCAGCTGCTGACAAAGCTGCTTCAGACGCGGCACGCCGCTGTAGCTGGCGCTGCCGTGCAGCTTATGAATAATCTCGCGCAGCCCGTTCACATCGTTAGCCGCCATGCACTCCGCCACGCGCTGCTCCACCTCCGGCAGGAAATCCAGCAGCATCCGGAGCAGATCGCGCGCCAGATCCGGTTTATTCGCCGCCTGACGCAGCGCCAGGTCCCAGTCGAGTGAGGGCGCAATCCCGGGCTGCAGCGGCGGTGCGCTGGCAAGATTCGGCGCATAGCGCTGAAGCAGCTGGCTCAGTTTAGCTTCATCAATCGGCTTAGCCAGATAGTCGTTCATGCCGGCGGCAATCAGCTGCTCGCGCTCGCCATCCAGCGCATGGGCGGTTACCGCCACAATCGGCGTACTGGCATGCAGGGGCAGGCCGCGGATGATTTCACTGGCGCGGATTCCATCGATATCCGGCATCTGGATATCCATCAGAATCACATCCAGCTTATGCAGCCGCGCTTCGCGAATCGCCTGCTCCGCGTTATCGCACAACACAATATTCTGCACCTGCTCCTCCAGCAGGCGCCGATCAGCTTCAGATTGGCCGGGTTATCATCCACTGCCATCACCGTCAGCGGCTGGCGCGCGCTGCGCGGCAGGGTTGCGGGGTGGCGCATGTTCAGATCCAGCAGCATCGGCAGCAGGCGCGTCAGCGAAACCGGTTTGGCCAGGCAGCCCGCAATACCGCGTGCGCGCAGATCATCGGCGAACAGCATCATTTCACTCGGCAGCGCCAGCAGCACCGAATCCGCATGGCTGCGCAGGCGCGTAATCAGCGCATCCGGCAAGGTGGCCGGGTGCGGGTCGTTCACCGGCAGGCCCAGCAGCAGTAGCGGGAAGCGCGTGGCGGGCAGATCGTCAATGCTGGCGTAATGCTGCACCTGCAGCGGCGTTATGCTCAGCATCTCCTGCACCGCTTTCGCCACGGCCGGATGCGGTTCGATATAGGCCAACTGCGTGGCGTGCAGATCGTCCAGCACGCGTGGAATGGCCGGCGCGTTGGGATTGAGATCCAGATGCACATGCACCCAGAAGGTGGAGCCGTGATCCTGACGACTGTGGAAGGCGATCTCACCGCCCATCTCCTGGACCAGCTTCTGGGTAATGACTAAACCGAGGCCGGTGCCGCCGTGACGGCGCGTAATGCTGGCATCCGCCTGGCGAAATGCCTGGAACAGCTGTGACTGCTGCTGCTCAGAGATGCCAATGCCGGTGTCGTGCACCTGGATCTCCAGCTCTACGCGCGTGGCGTTCAGGCTGCGCAGCTCAACGCGCAGATCAATGTGGCCGCGCTCGGTGAACTTGATGGCATTGCCGATCAGGTTAATCAAAATCTGCTGCAGGCGCAGCGGATCGCCAATCACGTTATCCGGCACCTGCTTCTCCAGGCATACGGTGATCTCCAGCCCCTTATCGTGCGCGGAGGGCGCCAGCAGGACCAGGGTCTCATCCAGCGTGGCGCGCAGCGGGAAGGGGATCGACTCCAGCACCAGCTTGCCCGCTTCCAGCTTAGAGAAGTCGAGCACGTCGTTGATGATGCTGAGCAAATTGTTAGCCGAACGCTCAATGGTGCTCATGTAGTCGCGCTGGTTGGTACTCAGCCCGGTTTTCAGCATCTGCCGGGTAAAGCCAATCACGCCATTAAGCGGGGTACGCAACTCGTGCGACATATTGGCGAGGAACTCCGATTTAATACGCGCCGCCTCCTGCGCGCGCTTCTTCGCCAGATCCAGTTCAACGTTCTGAATCTCCAGCTGCTCCAGCGTTTCGCGCAGGTCGTAGGTGGCCTGATCGATATTCTGCTGCATCTCTTCGTGATAGGCGGTCAGCGACATCGCCATCGCGTTGATGCCGTTCTTCAGGATGCTCAGTTCACCGAGCATATAGCCATCCACGCGGCTGTCGAGCTGGCCGCGGCGGATGCGATCCACCGTGGAGACCATATTGCGAATCGGACCGGTCACATCGCGCATCAGGCGATAGGCAAACAGCATAGCGATACATAAACAGAACAGCAGCAGCAGCGTGGCGACGAACACCTCTTTGTACTGCTCCAGCCGCACCGACTGCAGATCCAGTTCAATTGCCACATAGCCCAGCGGATTACCGGCCGGTTTGGCATCTTCACCCGGCAGCTCATCCACTGAGTAGCGCTCAGAGATAATTGGCGTGCGCAATACCATAAGGTTGCCGTGCCGCTCCATGGAGACGCCATCCTGCAGCGTAGAGATATCGTCTTTCTGTAACAGCGCGAGGTTTTGATTGTTATTCGACGTCACGTAGGTGTGATTATTGTTGTCGAAAATAGTGATGGCACGGACAATATCGGAATGACGCCGGTGCAGCAGACTCACCAGTTCACGAATTGCATCGCGGTTGTGCCAGGTCATGCTGTACTCACTGGAGACCGCCAGCGGTTCGATAATATTGGCGCCGGCATCCTGAACCTGATGCTGGAGTTCGTTATAGCGGTGCACCACGAAAAAGGTGCTGAGCAGCAGACCAATCATCAGCGTCGGCGCCAGTATCAAAATCATCATTCGCGCCCGCAGGCTATATTTCGTCATAATTGTGGCCTGGCGACTCCTGGCATTTTATCCCTGTGTGCACGCCGCGTACGGTTGCACACTCCGTTAATATCGAGAATTTATAACACTATGGCGCAATTTTACTCCGCAAAACAGCGTGTGACGACTAAGCAGCGGATCACCGTCACGATAGAAGACCTTGATCCCTTTGGACAGGGCGTGGCGCGCCATAATGGCAAAACCGTGTTTGTCAGCGGCGCGCTGCCCGGTGAACAGGCCGAAATAACCGTGACGGAAGATAAACGGCAGTTTGCGCGTGCGAAAGCGAAAACCATCACCCAGCCCAGCCCGCAGCGGGAGACGCCGCGCTGCGTACACTTTGGCGTGTGCGGTGGCTGTCAGCAGCAGCACGCTGCGGTGGCGCTGCAGCAGGAGAGTAAAGCGCGTGCGCTGAGCCGCATGCTGAGCCGCGAGGCGCCGCTGCCGGTGCGCGTTGACGAGATCATCAGCGGCAGTCCTTGGGGCTATCGCCGCCGCGCGCGGCTGGGCTTGCAGTGGCACCCCAAACAGCAGCGTCTGCTGATGGGGTTCCGGCAGGCGGCCAGTAACGATCTGGTTGAACTGAAGCAGTGCCCCGTTTTGGTGCCCGAGCTTGAAGCGCTGCTGCAACCGCTGCACCACTGCCTGAGCAGCCTGAACGCGGTTAAACGGCTGGGGCATGTTGAGCTGGTGCTGGCCGATAACGGTCCGCTGCTGGTGCTGCGCCATCTTGATGCGCTCTCAGCAGCCGATCGCGCAAAACTGGAACGCTTTTCGCATGAGCACCGGCTGATGACCTTCCTGGCCGACGGCAGCGAGACGCTGCAGGCACTGCAGGCGACCGAACCCTTCTACCATTCGTTTGATCTACAGCTCACGTTCAGCCCGCAGGATTTTATCCAGGTGAATGATGGCGTGAATCAGCAGATGGTGGCGAAAGCGATCGCCTGGCTGGATCTGCAGCCCGACGATCGCGTGCTTGATCTGTTCTGCGGCATGGGCAACTTCACATTGCCTGTAGGAAAGTGCGTACAAAATGCGGTGGGTGTGGAGGGTGTAGCAGCATTAGTGCGTCAGGCAGAGTATAATGCTCAGCTTAACAATCTCAGAAATGTCTGCTTCTTCCAGCACAACTTAGAGGAAGATGTCTCGCGCCAGCCATGGGCGGCGCAGGGATTTAATAAAGTGTTACTGGACCCGGCACGGGCCGGGGCTGCGGGCGTAATGTCGCATATCGTTAAACTTGCGCCAGAACGCGTGGTCTATGTGTCCTGTAACCCAACAACACTTGCTCGTGACAGTCAGACATTTCTGTCAGCGGGCTACCACTTGGAAAGGGTCGCGATGCTGGATATGTTCCCACATACCAGCCATCTCGAATCCATGGTGCTGTTTAGCAAAACATAAGCGGCGTTTAAGTCGCTATGGCAGGAGAGGATATGGTTGCGGTTAGAAGTGCGCACTTAAATACGGCGGGGGAGTTTGCCCTTGACCAGTGGATCGCCAGCTTAAGTATCAACAATCCGCAGTCGTGTGAGCGTCTGGCGGAAACATGGCGCTACTGTGAAACCGAAACGCACGACCATCCTGAACAAGCTCTGCTGCTATGGCGCGGTATTGAGATGGTAGAGATCCTCACCATGCTCAGTATGGATATTGATAGCCTGCGGGCTGCGCTGCTGTTCCCGCTTGCTCACGCTGAAGTGGTGAGCGAAGAGGCGCTGGAGCAATCCTTCGGTAAAGGCATTGTGTCGCTGGTGCACGGTGTGCGCGACATGGACGCCATTCGTCAGCTGAAGGCGATTCACAACGACTCCATGGCCTCTGAGCAGGTGGATAACGTTCGCCGTATGCTGCTGGCGATGGTGGAGGATTTCCGCTGCGTGGTGATCAAGCTGGCAGAGCGCATCGCTCACCTGCGCGAGATGAAAGACGCGCCGGAAGATGAGCGCGTACTGGCGGCCAAAGAGAGCACCAACATCTATGCGCCACTGGCTAACCGCCTGGGTATCGGCCAGCTCAAATGGGAGCTGGAAGATTACTGCTTCCGCTATCTGCATCCGGACGAATACAAACGCATCGCCAAACTGCTGCATGAAAGACGTATCGATCGTGAGCAATATATCGAGAACTTCGTCGACAACCTGCGTAAAGAGATGCAGAAAGAGGGCGTACGCGCGGAAGTGTATGGCCGTCCGAAACATATCTACAGTATCTGGCGCAAGATGCAGAAAAAGTCGCTGGCGTTTGATGAGCTGTTTGACGTGCGCGCAGTGCGTATCGTGGCCGAGCGTCTGCAGGATTGCTACGGCGCGCTCGGAACGGTGCATACGCTCTATCGCCACCTGCCAAGCGAGTTCGACGACTACGTTGCCAATCCCAAACCAAACGGTTATCAGTCGATTCACACCGTGGTGCTGGGCCCGGAAGGGAAGACGGTCGAGATCCAGATTCGTACCCGCCAGATGCACGAAGACGCCGAGCTGGGTGTGGCGGCGCACTGGAAATACAAAGAGGGGCCAACCTCCGGCAACGCACGCGGCTCAGCCGGTCACGAAGAGCGCATTGCATGGCTGCGTAAGCTGATCACCTGGCAGGAGGAGATGGCGGACTCCGGCGAACTGCTGGAGGAGGTGCGCAGCCAGGTCTTTGATGACCGCGTCTATGTGTTTACGCCGAAAGGCGACGTGGTGGACTTGCCTGCCGGCTCAACGCCGCTCGACTTTGCCTACCATATTCACAGTGATATTGGTCATCGCTGTATTGGCGCGAAAATTGGCGGCCGCATTGTGCCGTTTACCTATCAGTTGCAGATGGGTGATCAGATTGAAGTGATCACGCAGAAGCAGCCGAACCCGAGCCGTGACTGGCTGAACCCGAATCTTGGTTACATTACCACCAGCCGCGGCCGCTCGAAGATTCAGGCCTGGTTCCGCAAACAGGATCGTGACAAGAACATCGTTGCCGGCCGGCAGATCCTCGATAACGAGCTTAGCCAGCTGGATATCAGCATGCGCGAGGCCGAGAAGATTCTGCTGCCACGCTACAACGTCAGTTCGCAGGATGAGCTGCTGGCGATGATTGGCGGCGGCGATATTCGTCTCAATCAGATGGTCAACTTCCTGCAGGCGAAGCTCAACAAGCCAAGCGCCGAAGAGGAAGATCGCGAAGCGTTGCGCCAGCTGACGGCAAAATCCCATCACGCTTCCTCGGCGCGTAAAGAGAGCGGGCGCGTGGTGGTGGAGGGCGTCGGCAATCTGCTGCACCACATTGCGCGCTGCTGCCAGCCGATTCCGGGCGATGATATTGTTGGTTTTATCACTCAGGGGCGCGGTATCTCGATCCACCGTGCCGACTGCGATCAGCTCAGCGAACTGATCTCCCATGCGCCGGAGCGTATTGTGGATGCCGTGTGGGGCGAAAGTTACTCCAGCGGCTATTCGCTGGTGGTGCGCGTCACCGCCAACGATCGCAGCGGTTTGCTGCGTGATATCACTACTATTCTGGCAAACGAGAAGGTTAACGTGCTGGGCGTCTCCAGCCGCAGCGATACCAAAAAGCAGCTGGCGACCATCGATATGGATATTGAGATCTACAATCAGCAGGTGCTGGGCCGCGTGCTGGCGCGACTCAATCAGGTACCGGATATTATCGACGCGCGCCGTTTGCACTGATTTTGCCAGGTCATCATAATCTCAGGGTCGCCATTTATGGCGACCTTTCCATTTTTATTACCATAAGGATCCTTCATGACTGCCCTCAACCGCCTGCTCACCATCATGCAAACCCTGCGCGATCCGGAGCGCGGTTGCCCGTGGGATCGCGAGCAGACCTTCACCTCCATCGCGCCTTATACGCTGGAAGAGACCTATGAAGTGCTGGACGCTATCCAGCGCGAAGACTTTGACGATCTGCGCGGTGAGCTCGGCGATCTGCTGTTTCAGGTGGTGTTCTATGCGCAGATGGCTGATGAGCAGCAGCGTTTTAATTTTGACGACATCTGCAATGCGATCAGCGACAAGCTGGAGCGCCGCCATCCGCATATTTTTGGGGATAGTCAGGCAGATTCGACTGATGAGGTGCTGAAAAACTGGGAAGCGATTAAACAGCGCGAGCGTTTGGCAAAATCGCAGCACTCGGTGCTGGATGACATCCCAAAGGCGCTGCCTGCGCTGATGCGCGCGCACAAAATTCAGAAGCGCTGCAAGACGGTGGGCTTTGACTGGGACAGCCTTGGGCCGGTGCTGGGCAAGGTGCATGAGGAGATCGATGAAGTGATGCACGAAGCGCAGCAGGCGGTGGTTGATCCCGTGAAGCTGGAGGAGGAGATTGGCGATCTGCTGTTTGCCACGGTGAACCTCTCACGGCATCTGGGCAGTAAAGCGGAAACCGCGCTGCAGAAAGCCAACGATAAATTTGAGCGTCGCTTCCGTCAGGTAGAAGCGCTGATCGGCGCGCAGGGGCTGGAGATGCAGGCGGCCACGCTGGAGCAGATGGAAGCCGCCTGGCAGCAGGTGAAACTGAACGAGAACAAGCACTAAGCAGAATCTGCTCGTTATTCCAGCGCTGTGCATAAAATCGCCGCTTGCGCTTACTCGATTCAGCCAGGCGGCAAGTTTGTGACGTACATCAACATTTCCCGGCGTCCTATCCAGTATGTTACGGACTGCAATGCGCGGGAGGATGGTGTGATTCATCAATTGTGGCTGCGGACGACTTCGGGTATACTGCTTTCCCGTCCTGGTTATTCCACCGTCTTTAAACCTAAACTCTCAGGTTCAGCATGACAACGAATTATATTTTTGTGACCGGCGGGGTCGTTTCCTCTCTGGGCAAAGGCATTGCCGCAGCCTCCCTCGCAGCCATCCTTGAAGCACGTGGTCTGAATGTGACCATCATGAAACTCGATCCGTATATCAACGTCGATCCGGGTACCATGAGCCCAACGCAGCACGGTGAAGTGTTTGTTACCGATGATGGGGCCGAGACCGATCTGGATTTAGGTCACTACGAGCGCTTCATCCGTACCAAAATGTCGCGCCGCAACAACTTCACTACCGGTCGTATCTACTCAGAAGTGCTGCGCAAAGAGCGTCGCGGTGACTATCTGGGTGCCACGATTCAGGTTATCCCACACATCACCAACGCCATTAAAGAGCGCATCATTGAAGGTGGCGAAGGTCATGACGTCGTGCTGGTGGAGATCGGCGGAACCGTGGGCGATATCGAATCCCTGCCGTTCCTTGAAGCCATCCGCCAGATGGCGGTCGATGTGGGCCGTGAGCACACCATGTATATGCACCTGACGCTGGTGCCCTATATGGCGGCAGCCGGTGAGGTGAAGACCAAACCTACGCAGCACTCGGTAAAAGAGCTGCTGTCGATCGGTATTCAGCCTGATGTGCTGATCTGCCGTTCTGACCGCGCCGTACCGGCCAACGAACGCGCCAAAATCGCGCTGTTCTGTAACGTGCCGGAAAAAGCGGTTATCTCACTGAAAGATGTCGATTCCATCTACAAAATCCCTGGCCTGCTGAAGTCGCAGGGCCTGGATGACTACATCTGCAAGCGTTTCAATCTGAACGCACCGGAAGCCAACCTGGCGGAGTGGGAGCAGGTGATTTACGAAGAGGCCAATCCGGGCGGCGAAGTGACCATCGGTATGGTCGGCAAATATGTCGAACTGCCGGATGCGTACAAATCCGTGATTGAAGCGCTGAAGCACGGCGGCCTGAAAAATCGCGTGACCGTTAACATCAAGCTGATCGACTCGCAGGATGTTGAGACGCGCGGCGTCGAAATCCTGAAAGATCTGGATGCTATCCTGATTCCAGGTGGTTTTGGTTACCGTGGTGTGGAAGGCAAGTTGATGACTGCGCAGTATGCGCGTGAAAACAACATCCCTTACCTGGGTATCTGCCTCGGCATGCAGATTGCGTTGATGGAGTTTGCGCGCAACGTGGCCGGGATGCAGGACGCCAACTCAACCGAATTTGTGCCAGACTGTAAATACCCGGTGGTTGCGCTGATCACCGAGTGGCGCGATGAGAACGGTAACGTTGAACAGCGTACCGAGCAGAGCGATCTGGGCGGCACCATGCGCCTGGGCAGCCAGCAGTGCCAGCTGACTCCGGAAAGCAAGGTGCGTCAGCTGTACGGTTCTGACGTGATTACTGAGCGTCACCGTCATCGTTATGAAGTAAACAATCTGCTGCTGAAGCCGATTGAAGCGGCGGGTCTGCACATTGCAGGCCGTTCCGGTGACGACCAGCTGGTGGAGATCATTGAGATCCCGAACCATCCGTGGTTCGTAGCCTGTCAGTTCCACCCGGAATTCACGTCGACCCCGCGTGATGGTCATCCGCTGTTTGCCGGCTTTGTGAAGGCCGCGCAGGAGCACCAGAAGCGTTTAGCGAAGTAAAAGTTTAACGAACAGCGCGCGAACTTTTCGCGCGTTGTTTGTCTTAGGATTGACTAACTTGTACTGAGGAAAATCGAATGTCCAAAATCGTTAAAGTCATCGGTCGCGAAATCATCGACTCCCGTGGCAACCCGACTGTAGAAGCAGAAGTGCATCTGGAAGGCGGTTTCGTTGGTCTGGCAGCTGCGCCATCAGGTGCATCTACCGGTTCCCGCGAAGCACTGGAGCTGCGTGACGGTGATAAGTCTCGCTTCCTGGGCAAAGGCGTAACCAAAGCGGTTGCGGCGGTTAACGGCCCAATCGCTGACGCGGTAAAAGGCAAAGATGCCAAAGACCAGGCGAACATTGATAAGATCATGATCGAGCTGGACGGTACTGACAACAAATCCAACTTCGGTGCAAACGCCATTCTGGCTGTTTCTCTGGCAGCGGCGAAAGCAGCAGCAGCCTCTAAAGGTCTGCCACTGTATGCACACATCGCTGAACTGAACGGCACCCCGGCAAATACTCTATGCCGCTGCCAATGATGAACATCATCAACGGTGGTGAGCACGCGGATAACAACGTTGATATCCAGGAGTTCATGATTCAGCCAGTTGGTGCGAAAAACGTGAAAGAAGCCATCCGTATGGGTTCTGAAGTTTTCCACAACCTGGCTAAAGTGCTGAAAGCCAAAGGCATGAGCACGGCTGTCGGTGACGAAGGTGGCTACGCGCCAAACCTGGGCTCTAACGCCGAAGCGCTGGCTGTTATCGCTGAAGCGGTAAAAGCAGCAGGCTACGAGCTGGGCAAAGACATCACCCTGGCGATGGACTGCGCAGCGTCTGAATTCTACAAAGATGGCAAATATGTGCTGGCGGGCGAAGGCAACAAAGCGTTCACCTCTGAAGAGTTCACGCACTTCCTGGAAGATCTGACCAAACAGTACCCAATCGTCTCTATCGAAGATGGTCTGGACGAGTCTGACTGGAACGGCTTCGCTTACCAGACTAAAGTGCTGGGCGACAAAATCCAGCTGGTGGGTGACGACCTGTTCGTAACCAACACCAAAATCCTGAAAGAGGGTATCGATAAAGGCATCGCTAACTCTATCCTGATCAAATTCAACCAGATCGGTTCTCTGACCGAAACCCTGGCGGCGATCAAGATGGCGAAGGATGCAGGTTACACCGCGGTGATTTCACACCGTTCAGGTGAAACTGAAGATGCTACCATCGCTGACCTGGCGGTAGGTACTGCAGCTGGCCAGATCAAAACCGGTTCAATGAGCCGTTCTGACCGTGTTGCTAAGTACAACCAGCTGATTCGTATCGAAGAAGCGCTGGGCGACAAAGCACCGTTCAACGGTCTGAAAGAAGTAAAAGGCCAGGCGTAATCGCCTGCTGATGCTGCCGCACGGCGGCATCGCCACCCTCAAAGCCCCGCTCCGGCGGGGCTTTTGCTTTTTATGGCACGATGCAGCTGTGTCGCCGCGTGCAAAATCTGCCATAATCTGCGCCTCGAATTTCTGACGTGAGTGAAAAATGTTCTACCCGATTAACGAAATGTTCCAGACGCTGCAGGGCGAAGGGTTTTATACCGGCGTGCCGGCCATCTTTATCCGCTTACAGGGATGTCCGGTGGGGTGTAGCTGGTGTGATACCAAACATACCTGGGAAAAGCATGCGGATCGGGAGACATCGCTGGGCGATATTCTGGTTAAAACCGTCGAGAGTGACGCCTGGGGCAGCGCCGATGCCGCCACGCTGATCGAGACTATCCAGCGTCAGGGCTGGACCGCGCGCCATATCGTGATCACCGGCGGCGAGCCGGCGATTTTTGACCTGCGCCCGCTTACGGATGCGCTGGAAGCAGGCGGTTTTCAGTGCCAGATTGAGACCAGCGGCACGCATGAGGTGCACTGCTCGGCCGCGACCTGGGTGACGGTTTCACCGAAAGTGAACATGCGGGGTGGCTACGATGTGCTGCCACAGGCGCTGCAGCGGGCGGATGAGATCAAACATCCGGTGGCGCGTGAGCGTGACGTAGAAGCGCTGGATGCGTTGCTGGCCGGCCTGGGCGATGAGAAAAAGCGTATCGTGGCACTGCAGCCCATCAGCCGTGGCGATGCGGCAACAAAACTGTGTATTGAGACCTGCATTGCCCGCAACTGGCGCCTGTCGATGCAGACGCATAAGTATTTGAATATCGCCTGATACCCGGTGCGCATTAATGCGCGCCCTACAAAAAATCACACCCGTACCGTAGGGTCGCCATTAATGGCGACCTTGTTCATTACCGCACTGGCGCAACTCTGCCGTTTACTGCTTCGCTTTATAGGCATCGAACGCCTGTTTAATCTCCGCTTTGGCTTTAGCGGCATCTTCAAAACCGTTCAGCTCCACCTTCTTGCGCCCATCCGGCAACTGCTTATACACACGGAAAAACGCTTCCAGACGCTGCTGCTCAACCTTCGGCAGATCGCGCATCTCTTTGATATCGTCGTAAGTCGGATCAATTTTGCTGGCGGGCACAGCGACAATCTTATCGTCCACCTCGCCGCCATCGATCATCTTCAGCACGCCAATCGGCCGCAGTTTAATCAGTGTTCCCGGCTGTAATGGCGCGCGGGTATAGAAAATCACATCCAGCGGATCGTTATCACCGCCCAGCGACTGGGTCAGTGAGCCGTAGTTAGCCGGATAGGCTACCGGCATGGACTGGAAACGATCGGCGACAATAAAGCCGGTTTTAGCGTCGGTCTCATATTTGATCATGCCACCCGCCGGAATTTCCGTTACTGCATAAAACTCATCCGGCATACTCTCCGGCTGAGGGAAATCCAGCACGTTTTCCGCCTGAACGGCAGCAGAGGCAGTGATAAAAACAGCAAGCAGAGAGAGGCGTTTCACGAAGTTCATTGTTGATTCTCTTGATCTTTAATGAAGGAGACAACAACGTAGAGGGGATGTGTTACAGCGAGATGAATTAGCTGCATTAAATGGTTCAATGGTAGATACAGGCAGTCACAATGATTTGGATGTCGAGGGCCAAGAATTCCACGTTGCAGGAAGGCGGCAACCGCGTTCATCCCCGGGAGCTTACATCAGTAAGTGACCGGGGTGGACAAGGGCGGCCAACGCACCTGCAGCGCGGAAGATGAAGGTCTCAACCCTTATAAACGCAGCCTGCTGTACAGGTCTCTTTAATCATCACCGCGCTCAACTCGGGCAGCAGCGGCTTCATCTGATCCCAGATCCACTTCGCCAGGACTTCGCTGGTCGGGTTATCCAGACCGGGGATATCATTCAGATAGTGGTGATCAAGGCGATCGTAAATCGGCATAAACGCCGCCTTCAGTTCGGCAAAATCCATTACCCAACCGGTGTGCGCATCCACTTCACCGGTAATTTCCAGCCGCACCAAAAACGAATGACCGTGCAGGCGGCCGCATTTGTGCCCTTCAGGCACGTGAGGTAAGCGGTGGGCCGCTTCAAACTGGAACTCTTTAAACAGCGTGGTAGACATAATGGCCTCAGACGAAAAAACCGCTGAAGTCTACCTGAATTGCAGATTTTTCGCACCCGCCAGCCGCGAAAAGGGCATTTTACGCGCGTGACGGCAGGAACAGCTAAATTAACTGATTGAATCAGTTCACCTTTATTTACCACTTTTGCAGGTTAACTTTATCCAAAAAACCACTTAGTCGTTTTGGTTATTTAATATGTCGAAGCCGTATTTAATCGTTAATATACAGGCCGGTAACCTACCCACTCTTCCGCCGCTTCCCGGTACGGATTTCTGACACTGGAATTTTTAACGCGATGACGACTCAGGCACCCCCAGCAATGCTTCCGCTATCCCCGGAGCAACTTACGCGCTTACAGGCGGCGACGACCGATTTCAATCCTACCCAGCTGGCCTGGCTCTCCGGCTATTTCTGGGGCATGGTCAATCAGCAGCCTGGAGCGGGTGTCGCTTCAGCGCCGGCGCAAGCCGAAGCGCCGGGCATCACGCTGATCTCCGCTTCGCAAACCGGCAATGCGCGTCGCCTTGCGGAGCAACTGCGTGACGATCTGCTGGCGGCCAAACTGAGCGTCAACCTGGTCAACGCCGGGGATTACAAATTCAAACAGATCGGCCAGGAAAAACTGCTGGTCATCGTCACCTCCACGCAGGGCGAGGGCGAACCACCGGAAGAGGCGGTCGCGCTGCACAAATTCCTGCTGTCGAAAAAAGCGCCGAAGCTGGACGGTGCCGCCTTTGCCGTGTTTGGCCTTGGCGATACCTCTTATGAGTTCTTCAGCAAAGCGGGTAAAGATTTCGACAGCCGCCTGGCGGAGCTGGGCGCCGAGCGCCTGCTGGATCGCGTGGATGCTGACGTCGAGTACAGCGAGCTCGCCAGCGCCTGGCGTTTACAACTTACCGACCTGCTTAAAGCGCGTGTACCCAGTGCGACACCGGCGCAGGCAGCGGTCAGCGCGGCGGGCAGCGTCAATGTGATCGACAGCAGCCCCTACACTAAAGAGGCACCGCTCACCGCCAGCTTCGCGCTCAATCAGAAAATCACCGGTCGTGACTCTGATAAAGACGTGCGCCACATTGAGATCGACTTAGGCGACTCCGGCCTGCGCTATCAGCCGGGCGATGCGCTTGGCGTTTGGTATGAGAATGACGCTGAACTGGTGCAGGAGTTACTGCAGCTGGTGTGGCTGAAAGGGGATGAGCAGGTTGAGGTGCGCGGCGAAACGCTGCCGCTGGCCGATGCGCTGCAGAAGCATTTCGAGCTAACCGTTAATACCCCACAAATTGTTGAGCAGTATGCGACGCTGTCGCGCAATGAGGCGCTGCTGGCGCTGGCCGGCGACAAGCCGAAACTGCAGAGCTATGCGCAGAGCTTCCCGATTGTCGATATGGTGCGTCAGGCACCGACCGAACTCAACGCCGAACAGCTGATCGGCCTGCTGCGTCCGCTGACGCCGCGCCTCTACTCCATCGCCTCTTCGCAGGCGGAGAACGAAACCGAAGTGCACATTACCGTAGGTGCCGTACGCTATGAGATTGATGGTCGCCAGCGCGGCGGCGGCGCGTCCACCTGGCTGGCGGATCGCATTGAAGAAGATGGCGAGATTCGCGTCTTTATTGAGCATAACGACAACTTCCGTCTGCCGGCCAACCCGGAAACGCCGGTAATCATGATCGGCCCGGGCACCGGCATTGCGCCGTTCCGCGCCTTTATGCAGCAGCGCGATAACGAGGGCGCCGGCGGCAAAAACTGGCTGTTCTTTGGTAATCCGCACTTTACCGACGATTTTCTCTATCAGGTGGAGTGGCAGAAATACGTTAAAGATGGCCTGCTGACCAACATCGATCTGGCGTGGTCACGCGATCAGGCAGAGAAGATTTACGTACAGGATAAAATCCGTGCCAAAGGTGCGGAAGTGTGGCGCTGGATTCAGGAAGGCGCGCACCTTTACGTCTGCGGCGATGCCAATCGCATGGCGAAGGACGTTGAGCAGGCATTACTGGATGTGGTGGTCGAACACGGCGCTATGGATCGTGAAACGGCTGACGAATTTTTAAGTGAGCTGCGCATTGAGCGCCGTTATCAGCGAGACGTTTACTAATGAGCGAAAAACATCCTGGACCGCTGGTCGTTGAAGGCAAGCTGGTTGACGCTGAGCGTCTGAAAAAACAGAGCAACTATCTGCGTGGCACCATCCTCGAGGACCTTGATGAGGGGCTGACCGGTGGCTTCAATGGCGATAACTTCCTGCTGATCCGTTTCCACGGGATGTACCAGCAGGATGACCGCGACATTCGCGCTGAGCGCGCGGCGCAGAAGCTGGAACCGCGCCATGCCATGATGCTGCGTTGCCGTCTGCCGGGTGGCATCATCACGCCAACCCAGTGGCTGGCAATTGATAAGTTTGCCACCGATAAGACCCTTTATGGCAGCATCCGTCTGACCAACCGTCAGACCTTCCAGTTCCACGGTATTCTGAAGAAGAATGTGAAGCCGTCGCATCAGATGCTGCACGAAGTGGGACTGGACGCGCTGGCCACCGCCAACGACGTTAACCGCAACGTGCTGTGCACCTCCAACCCGGTAGAGTCCGAGCTGCATCAGGAAGCGTACGAGTGGGCGAAAAAGCTCTCTGAGCACCTGCTGCCGCAGACGCGCGCCTACGCTGAGATCTGGTGGGATCAGGAAAAGGTTGCCACCACGGATCAGGAGCCGATCCTGGGCGAAACCTACCTGCCGCGTAAGTTCAAAACTACCGTGGTCGTGCCGCCGCATAACGATGTTGATCTGCACGCCAACGATCTCAACTTCATCGCTATCGCGGAGAACGGCAAGCTGGTTGGTTTTAACCTGCTGGTGGGCGGTGGCCTGTCGATTGAGCACGGCAACAAAGCCACCTATGCGCGTACCGCCAGTGAGTTTGGTTTCCTGCCGGTGGAGAAGATCCTTGATGTGGCAGCGGCGGTAGTGACCACGCAGCGCGACTGGGGTAACCGTACCGATCGTAAAAACGCCAAAACCAAATATACGCTGGAGCGCGTAGGCGTTGAGACCTTTAAAGCGGAAGTGGAGAAACGCGCCGGACTGACCTTCGCACCTATCCGTCCGTACGCCTTCACCACCCGTGGCGATCGTATCGGCTGGGTCAAAGGCATTGATAAGAAGTGGCACCTGACGCTGTTCATCGAAAACGGCCGCCTGCTGGACTATCCGGGGCGCCCGCTGAAGAGCGGTATCGCCGAAATTGCCAAAGTACACCAGGGCGATTTCCGCCTGACCGCCAACCAGAACCTGATTGTGGCGGGCGTGCCGGAGCAGCAGAAAGCGCAGATTGAAGCCATTGCCCGCGAACATGGGTTGATGGAAGCGGTAACGCCGCAGCGCGAAAACTCAATGGCCTGCGTGGCGTTTCCGACCTGTCCGCTGGCGATGGCCGAAGCCGAACGCTTCCTGCCGTCGTTCGTAACCAAAGTGGAAGAGATCATGCACGCGCATGGCGTGGGCGAAGAGCACATCGTGTTACGCGTTACCGGTTGTCCCAACGGTTGCGGCCGTGCCATGCTGGCAGAACTGGGTCTGGTGGGCAAAGCGCCAGGCCGTTACAACCTGCATATCGGCGGGAACCGCATCGGCACCCGTATTCCGCGTATGTACCGTGAGAACATCACGGAGAACGAGATCCTCGCCACCATTGATGAGCTGGTCGCGCGCTGGCAACCGGGCGCAACCCTGACGAAGGCTTCGGCGATTTCGTGGTACGCGTGGGCATTATTAAAGCCGTGCTCGATCCTGCCCGTGATTTCTGGGACGCGGAGGCCGTATGACGGTACTTGATCTCGCAACATTGAATAGCGGCAGCAAAGTGGACCGCATCATGCGCTGGCCGAAAGCAACGTGCAGCTGGAGTCGCTCAGTGCGGAGCAGCGCGTAAGCTGGGCGCTGAAGCAGCTGCCAGGCGCGTTTGTGCTCTCCTCCAGCTTTGGCATTCAGGCAGCGGTGCTGCTGCACATGGTCACGCAGCAGAAACCGGATATTCCGGTCATCCTTACCGATACCGGCTATCTGTTTCCGGAAACCTACCGCTTCATTGATGAACTGACGCAGCAGCTCAATCTGAACCTGCAGATCTTCCGCGCCGAGACTTCGGCGGCATGGCAGGAGGCGCGCTACGGCAAACTGTGGGAGCAGGGCGTGGAAGGGATTGAGCAGTACAACCAGATCAACAAAGTGGAGCCGATGAACCGCGCGCTGGGGACGCTGGGCGCACAAACCTGGTTTGCCGGTTTGCGCCGCGATCAATCCGGCAGCCGCGCCAGCCTGCCGGTGCTGGCGGTGCAGCGCGGCGTGTTCAAGATTCTGCCTATCATTGACTGGGATAACCGCCAGGTGCATCAGTACCTGAAGCAGCACGGTCTGAAGTACCATCCGCTGTGGGACGAAGGGTATCTGTCAGTCGGGGATACGCACACCACACGCAAGTGGGAGCCCGGCATGGCGGAAGAGGAGACGCGCTTCTTTGGTCTGAAGCGCGAATGCGGATTACATGAAGGTTAAGGCCTGAAAGAGACCGCAGATAGCGGTAGCGGCGCAATAAAGTGTGCCGCTACCGGGTATGCCTGTGTGCAGTAACCGTTTCTGAATCGAGCTCCGCGTCCGCGGCAACTCAACTCAACTTTACAGCGTCGGATTCGTCAATTCCGTGAGCAGCGGCTGCAAAATCTTCACGCTATCGCGCGTGCGCTGCGTAATGCGGCCGGGCAGCCAGCGATCAAGGTAGGTAAGATTATCGCGTTCGGTTTGGTGGCGTACCGCGCCGTCCGGGAAATGCGCCGTGCGGGCGCGCTGCTGCTGACCATCTTTATTGCCCAGCGCCCAGTTGGCGGCGGTAACATCCAGCAGCGGAATGCCGGCTTTATCGAACGGATTCACTCCCGGATAATCGCGCGGGGTCATCGCATGACTGGCCGCGGAGATACCGTAACGGTGGGCAATCTGCAGGGCGCGGGCGCTGGTCTGCTTACGCACCGCCGAGGGTGTATTGATACCGCTGTTGAAATAGAGGCGATCGCCCACGATCAGGCTATTGAGATCGATCACCAGCAGCGTATTTTTCTTCTCCTGCGCGCTCATGCGCGCCAGGTAATCATCCATGCCGTGTAAACCCATTTCGCCCGCGCTCAGCGCGACAAAACGCACGCCATAGTGCAGCGGCGCATTGCTCAGCTGCTGTGCCAGCTCCAGCATCACGCCAAGCCCGGAGGCATTATCATCCACGCCCTGCAGACGCAGACCGCCAAGGTTGTTGTCCGCTTCATGGCGGCTGAGCGGCGTCCAGGTATCCAGATGCGTAACGATCAGAATCTCCTGCGGCACGCTCCCGGCGCGAGCGGCAATCACCGAGGTGGCGGTCACTTTGTGGCGGCGCGTTTCGCCGCGCTTCTCCAGCCAGTCATAACCGGTATTGAACTGGCGGGTATTGCTCTGATAACCAAGTCGGGTGAACTGCTGTTGCAGATAATCCGCGGTCATCAGCTCCGCAGGCGTGCCGCTCATGCGGCCGGGAAAGTAGGTGGCAATATGGCGAAGCTGCTGTTCAGCAAAATGGCCGGGCGCTGCAGGCGCGGCCTGGGCCAGAAAGGGCAGCCCGCCTGCAACCAGTGCCGCCAGAGCATGGCGGCGCAACAGAGCAAACAGAGTCGTGATCATGACATCCCGTCAGGGTAAAAAAATTCTGAGTTAGTATGAAACTGTGACCGGCTTTGCACAATTTGAATTGCTCCGAAACACCAGCAATATCATCTGTTAAGCACAAATTGTTATCAGCAATCCTGGGGCGTTATTCCATTCAGTAACTACTAATGCCAATTCGTAATTTCATCAGCCAGAAGGCAGGGACGTATAGTCGCGTTAACTTATTGTAAAACTAGCAAGGTTAACGTGGATTATTTGCCTCTTTTTGCCGATCTCAAAAACCGTCCGGTGCTGGTGGTCGGCGGTGGTGAAATCGCGGCGCGCAAAATCGAGCTGCTGCGGCGCGCCGGTGCGCGCGTGCAGGTTGCCGCGCGCGAGCTGGGCCATGAGCTACAGGCGCTGCTGGAGATAGCGGCAATTGAGTGGGTGGCGCAGCACTTTGATCCCGCCCAGCTGGATGGCGTTTTCCTTGTGATTGCCGCCACCGATGACAATGCCCTTAACGCCCGGGTATTTGATGCCGCCAACGCGCGGCACAAGCTGGTTAACGTGGTCGACGATCAGCCGAAATGCAGCTTTATCTTCCCGTCAATTGTTGACCGTTCGCCATTAGTGGTGGCGATCTCGTCAAGCGGCACCGCGCCGGTGCTGGCGCGTCTGCTGCGGGAAAAAATCGAAGCGCTGCTCCCCGCGAACCTCGGGCAGATGGCCGACGTAGCCGGGCAGTGGCGTGACAAAGTTAAACAGCGCTACCGCAGGATGTCTGATCGCCGGCGTTTCTGGGAGCGCGCCTTCAATGGCCTGTTTGCCAGCCAGATGGCGGCGGGCAACGTTAATGAAGCGCGTCAGACGCTGGATCGCGAACTGGAGAACAGCAGCGACAATCAGGGGGAGATCACCCTGGTGGGCGCGGGGCCGGGCGACAGCGGGCTGCTGACGCTGCGCGGCTTGCAGGTGATGCAGCTGGCCGATGTGGTGCTGTATGACCATTTGGTGAGCGAAGAGGTATTAGAGCTGGTGCGCCGCGATGCCGACCGCATCTGCGTTGGCAAACGTGCCGGCGCGCACTCGGTGCCGCAGGAGGAGACCAACCAGCTGCTGGTCACGCTGGCGCAGCAGGGCAAGCGCGTGGTGCAGCCTGAAGGGCGGCGATCCGTTTATCTTTGGCCGCGGCGGCGAGGAGCTGCAGGCGGCACAGGCGGCCGGCATTCCGTTTCAGGTGGTGCCGGGCATCACCGCTGCTGCCGGCGCGACCGCCTATGCCGGTATTCCGTTAACCCACCGCGACTACGCCCAGAGCGTGCTGTTTATCACCGGACATTGCCAGGCGGACAGCCAGGGCATTGACTGGCCATCGCTGGCGCGTGCGCGGCAAACGCTGGCGATCTACATGGGCACGGTTAAAGCGGCAGAGATCGCCGCCGGACTGATTGAACATGGCCGCGATGCAGCAACGCCGGTGGCCGTGATTGGGCGCGGCACGCGTCAGGATCAGCAGGTGCTGACCGGCACACTCGAAAATCTTGAGGCGCTGGCGGCAGCGGCGCCCACGCCAGCACTGCTCGTGATTGGCGAAGTGGTGAATTTACACGGGCAGTTAGCCTGGTTCCAACATTCGGCACAGCAGGGGGCTCGCGAGTCCGCCGTTGTCACTTTGGCTTGAGGAAAAATTATGGACCAAAACCGTCTTACTCATCTGCGCCAGCTGGAAGCAGAGAGTATCCATATCATCCGCGAGGTAGCGGCCGAGTTTAGCAATCCGGTGATGATGTACTCCATCGGCAAGGACTCCTCGGTCATGCTGCATCTGGCGCGTAAAGCCTTCTATCCGGGCACGCTGCCGTTTCCGCTGCTGCACGTTGATACCGGCTGGAAATTCCGTGAAATGTACGCGTTCCGCGACCGCACGGTGAAGAACATGGGCGCTGAGCTGCTGGTTCACCGCAATCCGGAAGGCGTGGCGATGGGCATCAACCCATTTGTGCACGGCAGCGCCAAGCACACCGATATCATGAAAACTGAGGCCTTAAGCAGGCACTCAACAAATATGGGTTTGATGCTGCCTTCGGTGGCGCGCGCCGCGATGAAGAGAAGTCGCGTGCTAAAGAGCGTATCTACTCATTCCGCGACCGTTTCCACCGCTGGGACCCGAAAAACCAACGTCCTGAGCTGTGGCACAACTACAACGGCCAGATTAACAAAGGTGAAAGCATCCGCGTCTTCCCGCTCTCCAACTGGACCGAGCTGGATATCTGGCAGTACATCTTCCTGGAAAACATCGAAATTGTTCCGCTGTACCTGGCGGCACCGCGTCCGGTGCTGGAGCGTGATGGCATGCTGATGATGGTGGATGACGATCGCATCGATCTGCAGCCTGGTGAAGTGATCAAGCAGCGTATGGTGCGTTTCCGTACGCTGGGCTGTTGGCCGCTGACTGGCGCGGTGGAGTCAGAAGCGCAGACGCTACCGGAGATCATTGAAGAGATGCTGGTCTCTACCACCAGTGAACGCCAGGGCCGCGTAATAGACCGCGATCAGTCCGGTTCGATGGAACTCAAGAAACGTCAGGGTTATTTCTAAGGAGACGCAGATGAATACCGTTATTGCACAACAGATTGCCGATCAGGGCGGCGTAGAAGCCTGGCTGACCGCGCAACAGCACAAAAGCCTGCTGCGTTTCCTCACCTGCGGTAGCGTCGACGACGGCAAAAGTACGCTGATTGGTCGTCTGCTGCACGATACCCGACAGATTTATGAAGATCAGCTCTCTTCGCTGCACAATGACAGCAAACGTCACGGCACGCAGGGCGAGAAGCTGGATCTGGCGCTGCTGGTGGATGGTTTGCAGGCCGAGCGCGAACAGGGCATCACCATTGATGTCGCCTATCGCTACTTCTCTACCGAGAAGCGCAAATTTATCATCGCTGATACGCCGGGGCACGAGCAATACACGCGCAATATGGCGACCGGCGCATCTACTTGCGACCTGGCGATTCTGCTGATCGATGCGCGTAAAGGCGTGCTGGATCAAACCCGTCGCCACAGCTTTATCTCGACGCTGTTAGGCATCAAACACCTGGTGGTGGCGATCAATAAAATGGATCTGGTGGCGTATCGCCAGGAGACATTTGAGCAGATCAAACAGGATTACCTCGATTTCGCCGCGCAGCTGCCGGACGACCTGGATATCCGCTTTGTGCCGATGTCGGCGCTGGAGGGCGATAACGTCGCTACACAGAGCGTCACCATGCCGTGGTACAGCGGCCCAACGCTGCTTGACGTGCTGGAGACCGTAGAGCTGAAGCGCGTGGTGGATCACCAGCCGATGCGCTTCCCGGTGCAATATGTGAACCGTCCGAATCTGGATTTCCGCGGCTATGCCGGTACGCTGGCATCTGGCGTGGTGAGCGTTGGCCAGCGTGTCAAAGTGCTGCCATCCGGCGTTGAATCCAGCGTGGCCCGCATCGTGACTTTTGATGGCGATCTGCCCGAAGCGGCAGCCGGCGAAGCGATTACGCTGGTGCTGAATGATGAGATCGACATCAGCCGTGGCGATCTGCTGGTGGACGCCTCTGCCGATCTTCAGGCTGTACAGTCCGCAACAGTGGATGTGGTATGGATGGCCGAGCAGCCGCTGCAGGCGGGCCAGAGCTACGAAGTGAAGGTCGCCGGGAAAAAAGCGCGCGGCCGCGTGGAGAAGGTCATTCATCAGGTGGAGATCAACACTCTGGAGAAGCGCGCGGTTGAGAGCCTGCCGCTCAATGGTATTGGCCTGGTGGAGATCACTTTCGATGAGCCGATGGTGCTGGATGCTTATCAGCAGAATCCGGTAACCGGTGGAATGATCTTTATCGATCGCCTGAGTAATGTGACGGTCGGTGCCGGGATGATCAATCAGCCCCTGAGTGAAAACCGTGCTCAGACTGGTGAGTACAGTGATTTTGAGCTGGAGCTGAATGCGCTGGTGCGCCGTCACTTCCCGCACTGGAATGCGCGCGATCTGCTGGGCGGTCAGTAATGGCACAGCACGATGAAAACGTGGTGTGGCATGACCATCCGGTCACGCGGGCTGAACGCGAACAGCAGCACGGCCATCAGGGCGTGGTGCTGTGGTTTACCGGGCTCTCCGGCTCGGGTAAATCCACCGTGGCGGGCGCGCTGGAGCAGGCGTTGCACCGGTTGGGCGTCAGCACCTATCTGCTGGACGGCGACAATGTGCGCCACGGGCTATGCCGCGATCTCGGCTTCAGCGATGACGATCGTAAAGAGAACATTCGTCGCGTCGGGGAAGTGGCAAAACTGATGGTGGATGCGGGCCTCGTGGTGCTGACCGCATTTATCTCGCCGCACCGTGCAGAGCGTCAGATGGTGCGCGATCTGCTCGGCGAGGGCCAGTTTGTTGAAGTGTTTGTGGATACGCCGCTGGCCGTGTGTGAAGCGCGCGATCCCAAAGGATTATACAAAAAAGCCCGGGCCGGTGAGCTGCGTAATTTCACCGGTATCGACAGCGTTTACGAGGCGCCGGATGCCCCGGAAATCCAGCTGGATGGCGAACAATTGGTTACAAAACTCGCGGCCCAATTGTTAGACCTGTTGCGCCACCGCGATATCATCAGATCCTGAACCGACAGCGGCAGATCCTTATCGGGTTTGCCGCGCTTTAGCGTCAACAGGATCTCTATGCAGAACGTTACTCCCATGCTGGCACGTAAAGATGAACGCAACCCGGATGAGCCGCGCTCATCGTTGCCGGGCGGCGTAATAGGCTTTTTCTCCTACTGGTGCGCACTGGGCATTCCGTTCCTGCTTTACGGCTCTAACACGCTGTTCTTCTTTCTCTATACCTGGCCGTTCTTCCTTGCGCTATTGCCCGCTTCGGTGCTGATTGGCATCGTACTGAGCCAGTTACTGCGCGGTCGACTGCTGTGGAGCGGAGGGCTCACCGTGCTGCTGGTGGTACTCCTGTTCTGGCTGGTTTTCTCTTTTCTCTCCGGCTGGTAAGCCTCAGGCTGATGTGCAAACGCATCGGCAGGTTACAAAAGTTTACCTGCTTCTGTGGCGATTAGGGCTGAGCGCGCGGTATGTCCGTCTTCTGTTAGCGATCCTCTGCGGGCGATTTTCGCCATCAGACACTAGCGCATCGCTTACTGTTTGTGCCGGCCAGGTTGAATTTCGCTGCCGCTGTGGAGTCCGGCGTCAAGTTATGGGATGATTGGGCCGTTTTTCAGGGGGCGGGGATGGGAAAACTGACGTTACTGCTGCTCGTGCTGCTGGGATGGTTGCAATACTCTCTGTGGCTGGGCAAGAACGGTATCCATGATTATACGCGCGTCAATGAAGACGTTGCGTCACAACAGGCGAATAACGCCAAACTCAAAGCGCGAAACGATCAACTGTTTGCCGAAATTGACGATCTCAATGGGGGCTCAGAGGCGATTGAGGAGCGCGCACGCAGCGAGCTCGGCATGATTAAGCCTGGCGAGACTTTCTATCGTCTGGTGCCGGACCAGAATAAACGTAATGCGCAGTCTGCGCAGAACCAGCAACGATAATCCATGACTCATTTCTCTTCCGCGGCGGATGTGATTGCCGTCGTACCGGCTGCCGGTGTCGGCAGTCGCATGCAGGCGGCCTGTCCAAAACAGTATCTTACGATTGGTCAGCACACTCTGCTGGAGCACAGCGTGGCGCGCCTGCTGGCGCACCCGGCGGTGAAGCAGGTGGTGGTGCCGGTCAGCCCGGACGATGGCTGGTTTGATACGCTGCCCCTCGCGCGCGATACGCGCGTGCTGCGTGTTACCGGTGGCGAAACCCGTGCCGAATCGGTACTGGCCGGCCTGCAGGCGATTACCCACAGTGCGTGGGTGCTGGTGCACGACGCCGCACGTCCCTGTCTGCATCCTGACGATTTAGCGCGTCTGCTGGCCGTGCGTGAGCACAGCAGAGTGGGAGCCATCCTCGCCGCGCCAGTACGTGACACCATGAAGCGTGCAGAGCCGGGTAAACAGGCGATTGCACATACCGTGGAGCGTGAAGCACTCTGGCATGCGCTCACGCCACAATTTTTCCCGCATGCGCTGCTGACCGCCTGCCTGACGCGCGCGCTGCACGAAGGCGCGACGATTACCGATGAAGCCTCCGCGCTGGAGTACTGCGGTTATCACCCGGAGCTGGTCAACGGGCGCAGCGACAACATCAAGGTGACGCGGCCAGAGGACCTGGCGCTGGCGGCCTTCTACCTCACACAGATTCAGTTAAAGGAGAGCGCATGATGCGTATCGGTCACGGTTTTGACGTTCACGCTTTTGGCGGCGAAGGTCCGTTAGTGATTGGCGGGGTGCGTATTCCCTTCGAACAGGGTTTTATTGCTCACTCTGACGGTGATGTCGCCCTGCACGCGCTGACGGATGCACTGCTTGGCGCCGTGGCGATGGGCGACATCGGCAAGCTGTTCCCGGATACCGATCCCGCCTTTAAAGGGGCTGACAGTCGCGGCCTGCTGCGTGAAGCCTGGCGTCGTATCCAGCAGAAGGGCTATCGCATCGGGAACGTGGATGTCACCCTGATTGCCCAGGCGCCGAAAATGCTGCCGCACGTCCCGCAGATGCGCGTCAATATAGCCGAAGATCTCGGCTGTCATATGGACGATGTCAACGTTAAAGCCACCACTACTGAAAAGCTTGGCTTTACCGGCCGTGGTGAAGGTATCGCCTGTGAAGCGGTCGCGCTGCTGGTGAAAGCATGAGTGAACTGCTGTACCTGCACGGCGTGCCAGGGGCGACGGGCGTCATCAAAGCCAATCCTGAGGACTTCGTGGTTATCGAAGATCTTGGTTATCCCTATGATGGGGAGGGCGAGCAGCTGCTGGTGCGCATCCGTAAGATTGGCTGCAACACACGCTTTGTTGCCGAAGCGATCGCAAAGTTTCTTGGCGTACATCAGCGCGACCTCAGCTACGCCGGCATGAAAGATCGCCATGCGGTGACGGAACAGACGCTCTGTTTCCGCGTGCCGGGCACGGCCATGCCAAACCTGGCGGGCTTCCGGCTGGAAGGCGTGGAGATCCTGCAGGTGATTCGCCACAAGCGCAAACTGCGCACCGGCGCGCTGGCGGGAAATGCGTTTCGCCTTGTGGTACGGCAGGTTTCTGACCGTGCAGAAGTGGAAGCGCGGCTGCAAAAAATCGCGCAGCAGGGCGTACCGAACTATTTCGGCGAGCAGCGATTTGGCCGTGGCGGCAATAACCTGACGCAGGCAAAGCAGTGGGCGCAAGAGACGTTTCGCCCGCGCGATCGCAGCATGAAAGGCATTCTGCTATCAGCCGCACGCAGTCACCTGTTTAACCAGGTGACCAGTGCACGTCTGCAGCGTGATGGCGCGCTGGATCGCGTTCAGGCCGGCGATGCCCTGCAGCTTGCCGGGCGCGGCAGCTGGTTTGTGGCGCAGGCGGACGAGCTGGCTGAGCTGCAGCAGCGCGTGGAGAGCCACCAGCTGCGCATCACCGCACCGCTCGCCGGACGCGGTGAACCCGGTACGCAGGGCGAGGCGCTGGCGTTTGAGCAGCAGCAGCTGGCGGGCTCAGCCGATCTGCTGGCGCTGCTGGAACGCGAACGTGTGGATGCCGCGCGCCGTGCCATGCTGGTGGTGCCCAAAGATCTGCGCTGGAGCTGGTGGGATGACGTCACCTTAGAGATGCAGTTCTGGTTGCCTGCCGGCAGTTTTGCCACCAGCGTGGTGCGTGAGCTGCTGAGTAACGGCGCCAGCGCGCCTATCGGCGACGAATAAACGAGCCGGCAATTATGCACAAAAACCTCACCATCAAGGATATTGCCGTGCTTGCCGGTGTTTCTATTACGACCGTTTCGCGCGTGCTCAACAAGCATGCATGGGTCTCTGAGAAGACCCGCGCTCGGGTAGAAAAGGTCATCACGGAACACCAGTTCAGCCCCAATCTGATGGCGCGCGGTATGATCTCACGCCAGAGCTACACGCTGGCAGTGATCGTCTCTGATATTACCAATCCCTATTTCGTTACGCTGGTGGCGCAGATCCAACAGATCTGCCTGGCTATTGGGTACAAAATCACTCTTTATGATACGCAGTCTGCCAACCGCAGCCCGGTAACGCCGGATGAAGAGATCGCTATCTTTCAGTCGATTATCGATAGTCAGATCGATGGGGTGATTGTGCTGGGCGGCCACAGCGACTATGTGCCGATTCCGGAGAGTTACCTGGCGATGCTGGACAGGCTGATGCATAAAATGGCTGTGGTCGTGGTGGGGCAACCGCATCCGGATAACCGCTGGCCGTGTGTCATGCGGGATCAGCAGCACTGTGTTGCGCTGGCGCTCAGGCACCTTCTGGCGCGCGGGTTACGGGAGATTGCGTTTATCGGCGGCTCGCGCAAAGTGTGGGTCACCTGTGAGCGCGTTAACCACTTTGTGACCACCCTGCAGCAGGCAGATATTACGCCGCGTCATGAGTGGATCTGCCTGAATAACTTTTACCCTGAACACGGGTATCAGGCGGTTGAAACGCTATGGCAGCTGCCGCAACGTCCACAGGCGCTGGTGGCCATCAACGATCGCGTAGCGATGGGCGCCATCCGCGCGCTGAGCGATCGTGGGATTCAGGTGCCGCAGCAGGTCGCTGTGATTAGCTGCGAACGTTTCCCTGGTAGTGAATACTTTATCCCGCGCCTTACCAATGTTGATCATCAAAATACGCTGCTGGGTCAGAACATTATCACGATGATGATGGCGCAGCTTAACGGCACGTTAGCCGCGGATGCCCGCCGCACGTCACCGTTACATCCGGTACTCATTCCCGGTGAATCTGCCTGAATCGATCCTCCTTCGCGTCCCGCTCCATTTCCGTTGCGCTTTGTTAGCTTGATCGCAAATCCTCCATCCTTTCGTTGACTTAATCCGCGTCGTTAAATAAGTTTGCCTGCCACCTGAAACGTTTTCAGGTGGCAGGAGAAATTGTTTAAGGAGCAGTAATGAAGCCCACCATGATGACTTACATTCACCAACAGTCAGAAGTACTGGGTAATCTTCTGGCGCGCTATCCACACGGATTACCTGCGCTGGGTGAGGCGAAAACGGTACTGGTACTGGCAACCGGGTCAAGCATCAATGCCGCGCTCAGCGCCAAATATTATGTTGAGCGGCTCACTGGCGTGCGTATTACCGTGCAGGAGCCGTTCCATTTCCAGCATTACGAGCAGTGGGATCCCGCGACCGATCGGGTGATCGCCATTTCGCAGAGCGGTGAAAGTACCTCCACGCTGGCAGCGATTACCGCCCTGAAGCAGCAGCATGGAGTTGAGACCTGGGGCATTACCGGCAGCATGCATAGCCCGCTGGCGCAGGCGGTGGATCACGCGGTCGATATCATGAACGGCGAAGAGCGCGTCGGCTACGTGACCAAAGGGTATGTGGCGACCATCCTCACGTTAATGCTGATCGGCATCCATAGCGCGCGCCAGAAAGGGCTGTTAACCGCAGAGCAGGAGCAGCATGAGCTGGCGCAACTGCAATGCGGCGTCGCGGCACTGCCGGACATCATCGCGCGAACCGAACGCTTCTGGTTGCGCTGGCAGGACGATCTCACCGCTGCACCACGCTTTATTGCGATTGGTTTTGGCCCGGCGATTGGCGTACTCAAAGAGATGGAAACCAAATTTAGCGAAACTGTGCGCGTACCGTCGCAGGGCATTGAGCTGGAAGCCTTTATGCACGGTCCCTATTTCGAAATCAATCCACAGCACCGCCTGTTCTTCCTGGATGTGGAGGCGCCTGTGCGCGAGCGCCTGCAGCTGCTGCGCCAGTACGAGCAGCGTGTGACGCCGCACGTCTGGAGTGTCTGTACCGGTGAAAGTGAAGATGAACGCACGCTGGCGCTGGGGATCGAGGTCAGCGAATGGATTGCGCCGCTCTTTATGGTCGTGCCGTTCCAGATATTGGCGCACCACACGGCAGAAGCGAAAGGAAACAACCTGCCGCAGCGCATTTTCACGGACTTTGGTGTGTCGATGAAAAGCAAGACCAAACCAGGCGATTACGACTAACGTCGGGCGGGATAAAAAGAGATAACAATTGTGAAAATCGATTATGTGAAGCTGGCGCAGGCTATCAGGGAACAGGTCGGCGGCGATGATAACATCAGCCACATTTCTCACTGCGCGACGCGCCTGCGCCTGACAATACGGGACATAACGCGGGTTGATGTCGTGGCTATCAGCGGTCTGCCGGGTGTCATCCGCGTGGTGAACGCGTCAGGTCAGCTACAGGTGGTTGTGGGGCCGCAGGTCGAACAGCTCTACATGGCGATGCAGCAGGATGCTACTCCGGTCACCAAGGCCGTGAAGCCCGGTGCGGATGAGCGCGGCATCGCAGGAAGAGTACTGGCTACGCTCGGGGCCATTTTTACGCCTTACATCGGCGTGCTGGCCGGAATCGGGGTCATCAAAGGCATCATGGTGCTGTTGCAGACGCAGGGCCTGGTTGGCCGTGACGATCTGCTGTTTGCGATGTTTAACGCGCTTGCCAGTGGTGTGTTTGTTTTTCTGCCGCTGTTTATCGCCGTTACGGCTGCCGATCGCTTTGGTGCCAGCCGCTTTACGGCGCTGGCACTGACCGCGGCGATGGTGTTTCCTCTGACGCAGCCCGAGCTGCCTGCGCAGTTCTCTCTGTTTGGTTTGAGTATCAGCCTGAAGATTTATGGCGGCGCAGTGATTCCGGCCATTCTTGCCGTGCTGCTGCTGAGTAAGGTCGAGCGCAGACTTAAGCAATGGATCCCTGAGGTGGCAGCACTGGTTTTTGTGCCTTGTCTGGCGCTGCTGATCTGCGGTTTTGTGGTCTTCACCGTGATTGGTCCGCTGGCGGATTATGCGGGCGTCGGTATTGCCCGCGGCTATAGCGCGCTTTATCAGCTCAGTCCCATGATTTCCGGTGCGCTACTGGCGGGTATAGGCCAGCTGTTCGTGGTGTTTGGCGTGCACTGGGGCATTATTCCGCTGGCGATGATCAATATTCAGGTGCAGGGTTACGACACCATCATGGCAATGTTTATGTCGGCAGTGATGGGGCAATTTGGCGCAGTAGCGGGTGCCATTTTCATTGCGCGTAGCCTGCGCGATCGACAGATCGCCATTTCAGCCTCATTGTCAGCTTTTTTCGGCATCACCGAGCCGGCGCTGTATGGCGTTAACCTCAAATACCGCATGCTGTTTGTTTTTGGCTGCGTCGGTGCCGCGCTGGGCGGCGGTATTACCGGCTGGTTGCAGGTGAAAACCTATAGTTTTTTACCGGTGCTGAACGTGTTCGAGCTGGGGTTATTTGAAGGCCCCGAATCAAAAATGATCTACGAAGTTGCGGCCATGACCGTGGCTTTCCTCACCCCATTCATTCTGACGCTGATATATGGCCGCTGGACGCTGCGCCAGTTGAATACTTCAGGCGCCTGACGCGCCGCTTCGTTAAACATACAACAGGGAAATGCTATGCGGCTACTGCTGCAGGGCTGCGAGCATCTTAAGGAAACATAATGAAGACGTTAATTCAGGGAAAAGCGCTGGCGCTGCTGCCGCTTGCGACGCTCATGCTGTGGGCCTCACCTTCAACAGCGCTGGCGCAAGGGTTTATTGAAGACAGCAAGCTGGATGGCAACATCTATTACTGGCAGCGCCACCGTGAACGTAAGGATCTCAATCCTGCCAGTCACCACTATCAGCACTATCAAACCAATCTGCACCACAGCACGTTGACGGGCGCGCTGGACTACCAGTCTGGCTATCTGGCTGATTTCGCGGGTGTGGATGTTGCTGCTTTTGCCACATGGGATCTGTTTGAAGGCAGCCCGGCCCATCCCAACGAAATTAGTTTCAGTCACGGGCCTTCAATGTGGGAAGACCGTGGCGTGGGTGAGAGGAGCGGCCTTGATCTCTACCGTGCGGCGTTGAAGCTGAGGGCCGGTGATTACTGGCTGCGCGCCGGTTACATTCAGCCAACCGGGCAAACGCTGCTCGGTACCCAGTGGGGTTTTCTGCCGGGTACTTATCAGGGGGCGGAAGTGGGGGCTGTATATGACTTTGATGCTGCCGGTGCGCTGTCGCTCTCATGGATGTGGGCCAATAAGTATAAGGCACCGTGGTATCGCAAAATGTACGAATTTCGCGAGATCGATCGCCAGACGCGTATCCCTTACCTGCACTCGCTGGGGGGCAAGTACGACTTCAAAAACGGCAATACGCTGGAGCTGGCATGGGGTGAATCGCCACACTATCTGGATAAGTATTTCGCCAAAGCCGCACGCCAGACCACGCTGGGTGATAACCCGTTCAGCGCCAGCTGGCAATTTTATGGTTCACACGATCGCACAGGCCGCCACGATGTTTACGACACCTTTGCCTGGCAGCAGGGCTTAACGCTGGGCTATCAGGTGGATCGTTACCGGTTCCGGCTGGAAGGAAGCCTGGTGCATGCACCCGGAAAACAGGGCTACTACACCGTAGCGATGACGCCACTCTATCCCAACTCCGCAGGGCGTATTGATATGTGGTGGGATTCACGCTCTGACTTTAACGCCGACGGCGAAAAAGCGCTGTTTGCCAGCATGATGATCGATCTGAGCGACATTGTCTGGCCCGGCGTTAGCGTCGGTGGCTCGTTTGCCTGGGGCTGGGACGGTAAACCCGCGCGCGGCGGTGACTGGTCGCAGCAGCAGCGCCTGACGGAGAGAGCGATCAGTGGCGATGTGGCGTGGCAGGTGCAGTCCGGTTGGGCCAGAGACACAGTATTTAAACTGCATCTCACCGCATACAACAACCATAGCGATAACCCCAGCTGGGGCGGTGGCTATGGCAACGTATTTCAGGATGAAAAGGACATCAAGTTCCTGATGATTGCCCCTTTTAGCCTGTTTTAATCACTCACGACACTAAGGATGATGACCATGAGGATTCGTTTAACCGCACTCAGCGTTGCGCTGCTGATGGCCGGGCTGGCCCATGCTGAAACCCACGTTTTAATTAATCAGGTGGGTTATGAGGTCGCCGCGCCAAAAAGCGCGATTGTGCAGTTAACCGGCGATTCGCGCGCGAAGCCGCCGGTAAAATTCACACTGCTTAACAGTGAAACCAATCAGCCAGTACTGGACGGTACACTGCAGCCACAGGAAGAAGTGCAGGGCTGGGGCGATCGCCACTTCTATCGTGCCGATTTTTCCGGCTGGCAAACGCCGGGTCGCTACGTGCTGCAGACCACCAGCAGCGACGGCGATGTCCGTTCCGGGCCGTTTATCATCGGCGCCGATCTGCTGGAACGCTATACGCTCTCTGACGTCATCGCCTACTTCAAGAGCCAGCGCGTGACAGGCCTGTTTGATAAATCGGATCGCAGATTGCCGCTGCCTCCGGGAACGGGCACTGGTACCGTTGATGTGCATGGTGGCTGGTACGATGCGACCGGGGATTATGGTGTGCACCTGTCACATCAAAACCTGACGTCTTATTTCAACCCTCAACAGGCGCCGCTGGTGGCATGGAGTTTATTGCGGGGTTACCAAAACCTTGGCGCGCGCCACAATGAGAATTATGACGAGTATCGCCGGCGCATGCTGGACGAAGGCTTGTACGGTGCAGATTTCCTGGTGCGTATGAAACGCCCGGGGGAATCTTTCTTCCAGGCGATCTCTTCGCCGGGTAAAGAGAAACTGGCAAAAGATCGGGTGATTGCGAATCCTAACTGGCGCACACAGATCAAAGAGAAGGATACGGATTCAACCATTGTGGAAGAAGAAGCCGTTGGGCCACTGGCATGGCAGGCCAGCTTCCGATCCGGCGCGGGGATGTCGATTGCCGCACTGGCGCTGGCCAGCACCATGGAGAATGACGGAAACTTTACGCGCCAGCACTATCTGCAGACGGCCGAAGACGCCTTTGCTTTCCTGCAGAAAAACAATGTGCGCATGGTTAACGACGGTAAAGAGAACATCGTTGATGACTACACGGCGCTGCTGGCAGCAACGGAACTGTATCGTGCATCGCACAAAGCAATGTATCTGCAGGCGGCGCAGCAGCGCGCGCAAAACCTGATGGCGCGCCTGGTGACGCTGGATAACTGGCAGGATTACTGGCGTGCCGATAATAACAAGCGCCCGTTCTTCCATCCCTCTGACGCGGGTTTGCCCGTGATTGCGCTACTGGAATATGCCAGCATTGCGCCGCAGGATCAGCAGGCGAAAATCAGGCAAACCGTAAAAAGCTCGCTGGGCTTTGAGCTGGCCGTCACTAAAGAGACGTCTAATCCATTTGGCTACGCGCGCCAGTTGATTCAGTTGAAAGATGGTACGAAACGCACCAGCTTCTTCTTCCCGCACGACAGTGAAGCAGCGCCATGGTGGCAGGGCGAAAATGCGCGCATCGCCTCGCTGGCTGCCGCAGCCCGGCAGGCAATGCCGCTGTTTGCTGATGACAGAGCCTTTACGCAACAGCTGCGAAGCTACGCCTGGGATCAGCTTAACTGGATCCTCGGTAGTAACCCGTTTGATGTCAGTATGTTGACCGGCAGCGGCTACCGGCACATCAGCTATCTCTTCTTTAACTCATGGAAATACACGACGCTGCCGGGGGGTATTGTGAACGGTATTACGGGTGCGTCGGACCAGGTAGCAGACGGCATCGCTTTTGACGAAGGGTATGCCGTGACGCGCAAAGATGATGACTGGCGCTGGGCGGAAGGTTGGCTGCCACATTCTGCCTGGTATCTGTATGCGGTAAGTTTGCCGGACCGCATCTGATCGTCACGTTTGCCCGGCTTTATGGCCGGGCATTTTTGTTTCTGCTGCAACCTTTGATCGCGTATTGTTGCGGCAAATGCCCGCAGTTGCGTGATTTACGCCTACCACTTCCTGCGCCTCACCGCTAGAATGCAAACATCCTTGTGCTACCAGTCTCCTCCTGAATGCGCCATAGCCGGTGCTATTTTGGCGCAGTCTGGCGGGTAAAGGCCGGTTAATGAATAAAGGTCAGGAACAGATGCGGATACGGCTCAGCAACCATGGTGGAACTCATGCTCACCGCGCACGACATACGTTTGCGGCGGTACAGGCTGTCGCACGTCAGTACGCTCAGCGCGGTGCTGCTGTTCTGCTGGCTGCGCAACCGGCTGAGGCACGCTGGCATGGTGAATCGGCGCATCGAGACGCTTCTGGCGCAGCTGCGTGCGCAGGGGATTGACGATGAATATCTGCTGAAAGCGATCGCAGATGTACCGCGCGAACGCTTTATCGACGAGGCATTTGAGCACAAAGCCTGGGAGAATGTCGCGCTGCCTATCGGTAACGGGCAAACCATCTCACAGCCTTACATGGTGGCGCGAATGACAGCGCTGCTGGAGCTCAATCCGGAATCACGCGTGCTGGAAATTGGCACCGGCTCCGGCTATCAGACCGCTATTCTGGCGCATCTGGTCAATCACGTTTACTCCGTTGAACGTATCAAAGGGCTGCAGTGGCAGGCTAAGCGCCGCCTGAAGCAGCTCGATCTGCACAATATCTCCACCCGACACGGTGATGGCTGGCAGGGATGGGCTGCACGCGGTCCGTTTGATGCCATTATTGTTACCGCTGCGCCTCCTGAAATTCCGACTGCGCTGATAGCGCAGTTGGGCGAAGGCGGCAAAATGGTGCTGCCGGTTGGCGAGGATCAGCAGGTGCTGAAGCGCTTACGGCGTCAGGGCCATGAAATTATTGAAGAGATTATTGAGCCAGTGCGTTTTGTACCGCTGGTTCAGGGTGACCTGGCGTAAGCGGTAGCTACGTATTTCTTCACAATCGTTACGTGGCATGGCGCAGTTGATATTGTTACTATCCTTGTTAATCAACGCGAAAGACCGCTTATGCCGTTTCAGGCAGTGAATAATGCGGTGACAGCTGTTACACAGTTTTATCCAGGATTGCCATCACGGGGGATCAATGAGCACGGGAAGCACAGTATTTCAATTACGCCGTCTGGCGGCACTTTCACTGGTGAGTTTTTGGCTGGCAGGCTGTAGCTCTGGCGATAATACCCAGGCACCTATTAGCCAGGTTGGCAGTAATAACGCCGATAGCGGCATGGCTCCGGCATCAGGTGGCGGTGTACCGAGTGGCGGTATGCTCTCCTCGCAAAACAGCACCGTACCGGCAATGCCACGCGGTGGAATGTTAAGCAGCAATACAGCATCGGCGCCAGCCTCTGGCGGAATGGTTAGTACCAATAATAATGTGGTCACGGAAAATGGTCGCATTGTGTACAACCGCAATTATGGGAATATTCCGAAAGGAAGCTACGGTGGCGAGACTTATACCGTCAAACGCGGCGATACCCTGTTCTATATTGCCTGGATAACCGGCAACGACTTCCGCGACCTGGCGCAGCGCAACAATATTCAGGCACCGTATGGCCTTACAGCCGGACAAACCCTGCAGGTGGGTAACGGTAATGGCCAGACGATCACCGGTGGCAACGCAATAACCGCAGCGGATGCAAGCCAGGGTGGAGTGCCTGGGACAAATACCCAGACGCAAATTAAATCCACCCCTGTTGCACAGCAACCTGTTATTACGTATTCTGATGATTCGGGTTCGACAGGCGGGAAAATGCTGCCGTCGAAAGGGGCAAATAATGTGGCAACGACCACAGCTCCGGTTACCGCACCGCCTACAGTCAGCAGCACGACTAACAGCTCAACGCCAGTGGGAAGCTGGCGTTGGCCGACTGATGGGAAGATCATCGATAACTTCTCCGCTGCGGAAGGCGGAAATAAAGGTGTCGATATCGCCGGGTCGCGTGGACAACCTGTTGTCGCTACTGCTTCAGGAAGGGTGGTGTACGCAGGCAACGCGCTCCGTGGGTACGGTAATTTAATCATCATCAAACACAATGATGACTACCTGAGCGCCTACGCCCACAACGATACCATGCTGGTTCGGGAACAACAGGAAGTTAAGGCGGGGCAAAAAATCGCTACCATGGGTAGCACCGGAACCAGTTCCGTAAGATTACACTTTGAAATTCGTTACAAGGGGAAATCCGTAAACCCGTTGCGTTATTTACCGCAGCGATAATCCGGCAGAACCTTTGGTGTTCTGCCCTTGGATCACGGGTAGGAGCCGCTTATGAGCCAGAATACGCTGAAAGTTAATGAGTTACACGATGATGCGGAATTCGAGGAGAACGGAGCTGAGGTTTTTGATGAGAAGGCTCTCGTTGAGAACGAACCTGGTGATAACGAAGTAGCAGAAGAAGAGTTGTTGTCACAGGGTGCGACGCAACGCGTTTTAGATGCGACGCAGCTGTACCTCGGAGAGATTGGTTATTCACCACTGTTAACGGCGGAAGAAGAGGTATTCTTCGCCCGTCGCGCATTACGAGGTGACATTCCTTCTCGTCGCCGCATGATTGAGAGTAACTTACGCCTGGTGGTGAAGATTGCCCGTCGTTATAGCAATCGTGGTCTGGCCCTGCTGGACCTGATTGAAGAGGGTAATCTCGGCCTGATTCGTGCCGTAGAGAAGTTTGACCCGGAACGTGGATTCCGCTTCTCAACTTACGCCACCTGGTGGATTCGTCAGACTATTGAACGGGCAATCATGAACCAAACCCGTACTATTCGTCTGCCGATTCACATTGTTAAAGAGCTGAACGTTTACCTGCGTACCGCGCGTGAACTGTCGCACAAGCTTGATCATGAGCCGAGTGCGGAAGAGATCGCCGAGCAGCTGGACAAACCCGTTGATGACGTGAGCCGTATGCTGCGTCTTAACGAGCGCATTACCTCGGTTGACACCCCACTGGGTGGAGACTCCGAAAAAGCGCTGCTGGATATCCTGGCCGATGAGAAAGACAACGGCCCGGAAGACACCACGCAAGACGATGATATGAAACAGAGCATCGTTAAGTGGCTGTTTGAACTGAATGCCAAGCAGCGTGAAGTGCTGGCGCGTCGTTTCGGCCTGTTAGGCTATGAAGCGGCAACGCTGGAAGATGTAGGCCGTGAAATCGGGTTGACCCGTGAACGTGTCCGTCAGATTCAGGTTGAAGGCCTGCGTCGTTTGCGGGAAATCCTGCAGACTCAGGGTCTGAATATCGAAGCACTGTTTCGCGAATAAGCATTAACCGAGCATAAAAATGGTGACCCTTGGGTCACCTTTTTTTTTGCCTCAGTTATCTGTTGCAGCACGCTGAGCGCGGTGAGGGCGCTCTGCGTGGTGACCGGATTACACCAGCGTTTTCAGCCGATAGATCCACTCCAGAGCCTGTTTTGGCGTCAGGCTATCCGGATCAAGCGCTTCCAGCGCATCCACAGCCGGCGACGTCTCCGCCACCAGTAGCGGCAGCTGCGAGCCCTCGACAGTAGATGTGGCGGAACTGCCAGATAACGTTTCCAGCTCTTTTAACTTATGGCGCGCACGCTTAATCACATCTTTCGGTACACCCGCCAGCGCAGCGACCGCCAGCCCGTAGCTCTTGCTGGCAGCACCGTCCTGTACGCTGTGCATGAAGGCAATCGTATCGCCATGCTCAACCGCATCAAGGTGCACGTTTACCACGCCCTCCAGTTTTTCCGGCAGGGTAGTCAGTTCAAAATAGTGCGTGGCAAACAGCGTCATCGCTTTAATGCGATTCGCCAGGCTTTCGGCACAGGCCCAGGCCAGCGACAGGCCGTCATAGGTTGATGTGCCGCGACCAATTTCGTCCATCAACACCAGGCTGTTTTCCGTGGCGTTGTGCAGGATATTAGCCGTTTCCGTCATTTCAACCATGAACGTAGAGCGACCTGACGCCAGGTCATCGGCGGCGCCCACACGTGTAAAGATGCGGTCGACAGGGCCAATAACGGTCTCTTCTGCCGGTACGTAGCTGCCAATCCACGCCATGAGCGCAATCAGCGCGGTCTGGCGCATGTAGGTGCTTTTACCGCCCATGTTCGGCCCGGTGATGATCAGCATGCGACGCTGCATAGAGAGCGCCAGCGGATTAGCGATGAACGGCTCTTTGAGTACCTGTTCCACGACGGGATGGCGGCCAGCGGTAATACGGATCCCTGCTTTCTCCTGCAACACCGGACGGCAATAGTTGAGCGTCCACGCGCGTTCTGCCAGGTTAGCGAGCACATCCAGTTCCGCCAGTGCAGCCGCGCTGAGCTGTAGCGCCTCCAGATGCGGTAGCAGTCTATCGAACAGCTCATCGTACAGGCTTTTCTCCAAAGCCAGCGCTTTGCCTTTTGAGGTCAGAACCTTGTCTTCGTACTCTTTCAGCTCAGGGATAATGTACCGTTCGGCGTTTTTCAGCGTCTGACGGCGAACATAGTGGATAGGTACCAGATGGCTCTGGCCTCTGCTGACCTGAATATAGTAACCGTGCACTGCGTTAAAACCGACCTTCAGCGTATCCAGTCCAAGCTTTTCACGTTCACGGATCTCAAGGCGATCCAGATAGTCACTGGCGCCGTCAGCCAGGGCACGCCACTCATCAAGCTCGGCGTTATAGCCAGGTGCAATGACGCCGCCGTCACGCACCAGCACCGGTGGCGACTCAATAATGGCCTGCTCCAGAAGGGCGCGCAGATCACTGAAATCACCCATTTGCGTGCGCAGATTGATCAGCTGCGTTGCGGTCACCCCCTCCAGCTGGCTATTTAGCTCTGGCAGCTGCTGAAACGCATGACGCATGCGCGCCAGGTCACGCGGACGCGCCGTGCGTAATGCCAGGCGCGCCAGAATGCGTTCCAGATCGCCCACCTGACGCAGAACCGGCTGCAACTCCTCACTAAGGGATTGCAACTCAGCGATAGCGTCCTGACGGCGGTTGATGGTGGCCACGTCGCGCAGCGGCATATGCAGCCAGCGCTTCAGCATGCGGCTGCCCATTGGCGTGACGGTTCGGTCCAGCACCGCAGCCAGCGTATTTTCCGTGCCGCCGGCAAGGTTTTGCGTGATTTCAAGATTACGCCGCGTTGCCGCATCCATGATCACGCCATCCTGCTGGCGCTCCATGCTCAGTGAGCGGATGTGCGGCAAAGAGGTGCGCTGCGTATCCTTAACATATTGCAGCAGGCAGCCAGCCGCACGCAGTGCGAGGTGCGCCTGTTCAACGCCAAATCCGCTTAAATCACGCGTGCCAAACTGCAAATTGAGCTGCTGGCGCGCGGTGTCGATCTCAAACTCCCACAGCGGACGACGGCGCAGGCCACGCCGCTGATCGATCAGCGTCATCGCCTGTAAATCTTCGGGATAGAGCAGCTCTGCCGGATTGGTGCGCTGCAACTCTGCCGCCATGGTTTCAGCATCGGCCGGCTCGCTCAGCCGGAAACGGCCAGAGCTGATATCCAGCGTTGCGTAGCCGAAGCCGCGCTGGCTCTGGAAAATCGCCGCCAGCAGGTTGTCCTGACGCTCCTGCAGCAGGGCTTCATCACTGATGGTTCCCGGCGTCACGATACGCACAACTTTGCGCTCAACCGGCCCTTTACTGAGTGCCGGATCGCCAATCTGTTCGCAGATAGCTACCGACTCGCCCAGTTGTACCAGTTTGGCCAGATAACCTTCCACGGCGTGGTAAGGCACGCCTGCCATAGGGATAGGTTCACCCGCTGACGCGCCGCGTTTGGTCAGGGATATTTCCAGCAGCTGTGAGGCGCGTTTCGCATCGTCATAAAACAGCTCATAGAAATCGCCCATGCGATAAAACAGCAGGATGTCAGGATGATCGGCCTTCAGTCGCAGGTACTGCTGCATCATGGGCGTATGGGCGCTGAAGTCCATTGGCTCTGCTCCTTTCATCTTGTTCTCACTCAGAATGTACTCTTCATAACCGGAGGCTGGCTAATGACAGCCTGGATGTGCCGTTACCATACAGGTGACGAAAGGGCAGATATTACCATTTTTGCGGCACTGCCTTCATCCGCCACGGGCGTTTATGGCTGCCGACCATAGCAAATTGCGCAGAGCGGTAAAAAGTAAATTTTACGGGAAAAAGCAAAGTGTGGAGCGGTTTCGCAAATTTGCCCTGTAACAGGCTGAGACGCATGAAAACTGACGTGAATTTAACATATTGCTCTGTAAGTCGCCGCGTTGAACGATTACCATGAACGCCTCTGATTTCACCTGGCTGATGGATATCCGATGCGTTTTAAGGTTGCTCTTCTTCCGCTTATTTGTCTGCTTGCTGCATGCAGCAGTAAGCCTGCCCCTCAGCAGCAAGCCGCCGTTGTGCCTGCACCTAAAGGCGGTTTTCTGCTGGAACCTTCCCATGCTATTCAGCCGATGTTCGGCGATTTCGCCGGTAATCCCGCGGCTGAACAGTTTATTGATCAGATGGTCGCGAAGCATGGTTTTAACCGCGAGCAGTTACACGCGGTGATTGGCCAGGCTAAACGGCTGGATTATGTCTTGCGCTTGATGGATCAGCAGGCACCTTCCTATACGCCACCGGCCGGACCAAACGGCGCATGGATTCGCTACCGCAATAAATTCATTACCCCCGATAACGTGCAAAACGGCGTAGCCTTCTGGAATCAGTACCAGGATGCACTGCAGCGAGCGCAGCAGGTATATGGCGTGCCGCCGGAAATCATTGTGGGCATCATCGGTGTGGAGACGCGCTGGGGCCGCGTTATGGGGAAAACCCGTTTACTGGATGCGCTGGCAACGCTCTCCTTTAGCTATCCGCGTCGTGCTGCTTACTTCAGTAGCGAGCTGGAAACCTTCCTGCTGATGGCGCGTACCGAGCAGGATGATCCTCTCGATCTGCGTGGTTCTTTTGCCGGCGCGATGGGCTATGGGCAGTTTATGCCCTCCTCCTATAAGCAGTATGCGGTCGACTTCAATGGCGATGGACACATCAATTTGTGGGACCCGGTGGACGCCATTGGCAGCGTAGCGAACTACTTTAAAGCGCACGGCTGGCGCGCGGGGCAGACGGTAGCGGTTCCGGCCAGCGGTCAGGCACCGGCTCTGGAAAATGGTTTCAAAACCCGTTATCCGGTGAGTACGTTGACGGCAAGCGGCCTCACGCCGCAGGGTTCTCTTGAGGGGAACGATCAGGCCAGCCTGCTGCGGCTGGATCTGGGTACCAGTTATCAGTACTGGTATGGCTTGCCTAACTTCTATGTGATCACACGCTACAACCATAGCACCCACTATGCGATGGCGGTGTGGCAGCTGGGCGAAGCCGTGGCGAAAGCGCGTCAGGGCAATATGCTTTAGCTCTGTCCTTATAAAGTATAAGGGTATAAGATGGCGCCCCTTTTGCGGTGTCATCTTCATCGCATCCCGATCGCTGAGGAGCGCTTATGAGTACTTTACCTGTCTGTCCTGCCTGCCAGGCCGATTACACCTGGCAAGATGGCGATAATCTGAACTGCCCGTCATGTGGTCATATCTGGTCCGCAAGCGCGGCGGATGCCGGCGACAGCCTGATTGTACGTGATGCTAACGGCAATCTGCTGGCTGATGGAGATAATGTCACCGTGGTGAAGGATCTCAAGGTTAAAGGCAGCTCCTCAACCCTGAAAATAGGGACCAAAGTGAAAGGGATCCGTCTGGTCGAAGGCGATCACAATATCGACTGCAAGATCGAGGGTTTTGGCCCGATGAAGCTGAAATCTGAGTTTGTGAAAAAGAGCTAAGGGCAGGGCGGCCGTATGCCGTCCTGCGCAGATCGCTACGCCTGGCTTTTGATTCTTTTCTCCCGCTGCTATCCCGATGCAGATGTCCGTTGCTTGCATCTGCCGGATACGCCATCGCACTTTTCCCTTCGCATCACCCGCTAAAAAAGAGGTAGTGTGTGGCTCTCTCGACAAGACAGGAGCATTGCCATGCAAGACTGGAATCCCGGGCTATATCGTCAGTTTGAATCAGAGCGGACGCGTCCGGCTCGCGAGTTACTGGAGCGTGTTCCGCTTAAAGACGTAGGCACCGCGACCGATCTGGCTGCGGGCCCGGTAACAGCACTGAGCTGCTGGTTCAGCAATGGCCCCAGGCAGAGGTAACCGGACTCGACAGCTCTGAGGCAATGCTGGAGCAGGCACGTGAGCGTCTGCCAGGCTGCCATTTTCAGCACGCCGATATTCGTACCTGGCAGGCTGAGCAACCGCAGCAGCTGATTTATGCTAATGCTTCACTGCAATGGCTTACCGGACATGATACGTTGCTGCCGCATCTGGTTGAGCAGCTTGCCGCTGGCGGCGCGCTGGCCATACAAATGCCGGATAACCTTGACGAGCCCTCCCATCGGCTGATGCGTGAAGTCGCAGCAACCTCGCGCTGGCAACCCCTTATCTCAGCGCAAATAGCCGATCGCAAACGCCTGCTTTCCACCAATCAGTACTATGATCTTCTTAGTGAGGCAGGCTGTCAGGTGGATATCTGGCGTACCACCTATTACCACCCAATGGCCGATGCACAGGCTATTATTTCATGGCTGAGTGCTACCGGATTGCGTCCTTTCCTTGCCGCGCTGGATGACAATCAGCAGGCCGATTTTTTGCGTGATTACCATCAGGCGCTGCTTTCTGCGTACCCGGCACGCAGTGATGGGCAGGTTCTGCTGGCTTTCCCGCGTCTGTTTATTGTCGCTGTGAAAACGCGTGGTTAATGCTGGAATACACTGCGCAAAATCGAAGGCTGGTGGTTGAAAAGGCCCGCATGCCATACCATTTACTGCTAACGTGAAGCGCCATAACAGGAGAGGGCGAACAGCGATGAACGATGCACAGCTACAGGCGTTAAGCAGCCGTATTGGTGAGGTGCTTAAACAGCATCAGGCGACGGTCACGGCAGCGGAGTCCTGTACCGGCGGCTGGATCGCTAAAGTGTTTACGGATATCAGCGGCAGTTCGGCGTGGTTTGAACGCGGTTTTGTGACCTACAGTAATGAAGCCAAACAGCAAATGGTAGGCGTTCTGGCCGCTACGCTGGCACAACATGGCGCTGTCAGCGAGCAAACCGTGCGTGAGATGGCAGCGGGGGCCTGTAAAGCGGCGCATGCGCAGTTTGGTATTGCGGTCAGCGGGGTTGCAGGACCAGACGGCGGCACCGATGAAAAACCGGTGGGCACAGTATGGTTTGCCATAGCCGGGCCGCATGAAAAAGTGGTTACGCAGTGCCAGGTTTTTGCAGGCGATCGTGAGGCGGTTCGGCGTCAGTCAGTTGGCTTTGCCCTGCAATTACTCCTTGATGAATTTCTGATAAATTAAGCTTGATACTGTATGACTATACAGTATAATTAGCACCAACAGAACGGGCAGACATACACGATGTCAGCTCACCCGGCATGATTAGGAGTGTAAATGGCGATTGACGAGAACAAACAGAAGGCTTTAGCTGCCGCGCTGGGCCAGATTGAGAAACAATTTGGTAAAGGCTCCATCATGCGCCTGGGTGAAGACCGCTCGATGGATGTTGAAACCATCTCTACCGGCTCCCTGTCGCTGGACATCGCGCTGGGCGCGGGTGGCCTGCCGATGGGCCGTATTGTAGAAATCTACGGGCCAGAGTCATCAGGTAAAACCACGCTGACGCTGCAGGTCATCGCGGCTGCACAGCGTAAAGGCAAAACCTGTGCCTTCATTGATGCCGAGCACGCGCTGGATCCGGTCTATGCGAAAAAGCTGGGCGTGGATATCGATAATCTGCTGTGTTCACAGCCGGATACCGGTGAGCAGGCGCTGGAAATCTGTGATGCGCTGGCGCGCTCTGGTGCGGTTGACGTGATTATCGTTGACTCCGTTGCTGCGCTGACGCCAAAAGCAGAAATCGAAGGTGAAATTGGTGACTCACATATGGGCCTGGCGGCGCGTATGATGAGCCAGGCAATGCGTAAGCTGGCCGGTAACCTGAAGCAGTCCAACACGCTGCTGATCTTCATCAACCAGATTCGTATGAAGATTGGTGTGATGTTCGGTAACCCTGAAACCACAACGGGTGGTAACGCGCTGAAGTTCTACGCCTCTGTCCGTCTGGATATCCGTCGTATCGGCGCGATTAAAGAGGGTGATGAAGTGGTGGGCAGCGAAACCCGCGTGAAAGTGGTGAAAAACAAAGTGGCTGCGCCGTTTAAGCAGGCTGAATTCCAGATCATGTATGGCGAAGGTATCAACACCTTTGGCGAACTGGTTGATCTGGGCGTGAAGCACAAGCTGGTGGAGAAAGCCGGTGCGTGGTACAGCTACAACGGTGACAAAATCGGACAGGGTAAAGCGAACGCGACGAACTTCCTGAAAGAGAACCCAGTCATCGCCAATGAAATCGACGTCAAACTGCGTGAGATGCTATTGACGGGCGCGACTGAGGAAGCGGGTGCACCAAAGGCTGCTGCTGACAACTACGAAGCTGCCAGCGAAACCAACGAAGATTTCTGATACACCCCAACGGGAGCAGCGATGCTCCCGTTTTGCTTTTCCCCCGCCAGTGCTTTCTCTCTCCGCCTTCTTGCTTTACTCTGCGCCTCTGCCATAACAAGGTTCAACTTATGTCATCAACACCCTCTGCGGCACCCGTGCCGACGTTTTCCCGTTTACTGGATCGCGCGATGCGTATACTGGCCCAGCGCGATCACAGCCGTGATGAGCTGAAACGTAAGCTACAGCTCTCCAGCCAGCGTGCGGCTTATCTGCAACAGCAGGAGGCAGTGCCCATCCCGGAAGAGTTACTGGAAAAGGTGCTCGACTGGTGTCAGGAAAATGGCTGGCTTAACGACCAGCGCTTTACAGAACGCTTTATTCAAAGCCGTGCCCGCAAAGGGTATGGTCCGCAGCGGGTGCGCATGGAGCTGCAACAGAAAGGAATCAGTCGTGAGGAGATAACGCAGGCGCTGTATGACACCGATGTTGACTGGGGCCAGTGTGCAGCAGACGTTGCGAAGCGTAAATTTGGTGAGCCCCTACCGCAGACCTGGGCTGAGAAGAGCAAAGTACAGCGTTTTCTGATGTCGAAAGGCTTTATGATGGAAGATATTCAGGCAATTTTCAGAAATATTGATGACTGAAAGGCGATGTGATTTTACTTCCCATTGAAGAAAATTTATCTTATTCCCACTTTTTGTTCCTCACTCACTGACAGACCGGACGCATAGGGTTTGCCAGTGAAAAGGAACGTTCGTTAGCGTGATTCCAGGAATTTTATGAGCAAGAGCACTGCTGAGATCCGTCAAGCGTTTCTCGACTTTTTTCATAGCAAGGGACATCAGGTTGTAGCCAGCAGCTCCCTCGTACCGAACAACGACCCGACGCTGCTGTTTACCAACGCAGGCATGGTGCAGTTTAAAGACGTTTTCCTCGGTCAGGATAAGCGCGACTATGCGCGTGCCACCACGTCACAACGTTGTGTGCGTGCCGGTGGTAAGCACAATGATTTGGAAAACGTCGGCTATACAGCACGTCACCACACCTTCTTTGAAATGCTGGGCAACTTTAGCTTTGGCGACTACTTCAAAAAAGATGCGATTGCCTATGCCTGGGAACTGTTAACGGGCGAGCAGTGGTTTAAGCTGCCGAAAGAGCGTCTGTGGGTTACCGTTTACGAAACCGACGATGAAGCTTTCGAAATCTGGGCCAACGATATTGGTGTGCCACGCGAGCGTATTATCCGCATCGGCGATAACAAAGGCAGCGCCTACGCTTCCGATAACTTCTGGCAGATGGGTGATACTGGCCCTTGCGGCCCGTGCACCGAAATCTTCTATGATCACGGTGACCATATCTGGGGAGGCCCGCCAGGCAGCCCGGAAGAGGATGGCGATCGCTACATTGAGATTTGGAATATCGTCTTCATGCAGTTCAACCGTCAGGCCGACGGCACCATGGAGCCGCTGCCAAAGCCCTCTGTTGATACCGGTATGGGTCTCGAGCGCATTGCTGCCGTTCTGCAGCACGTTAACTCCAACTATGAAATCGATCTGTTTGCCAAACTGATCAAAGCGGTGGCGCAGGTAACCGGTGCTACCGATCTGAACAATAAGTCGCTGCGCGTTATTGCTGACCACATCCGCTCATGTGCCTTCCTGATTGCCGATGGCGTCACCCCATCGAATGAGAACCGTGGCTACGTGCTGCGCCGTATCATTCGTCGCGCGGTGCGCCACGGGAATATGCTGGGTGCCAAAGAGGCGTTCTTCTACAAACTGGTTGCGCCACTGATTGAGGTGATGGGGGCGGCTGGTGATGATCTGAAGCGTCAGCAGACGCACGTTGAAAACGCGCTGAAAACTGAAGAAGAGCAGTTTGCCAGAACGCTGGAACGCGGCCTGGCGCTGCTGGATGAGGAGCTGGCCAATCTGAAGGGCGATACGCTGGATGGTGAAACCGTATTCCGCCTGTACGATACGTTTGGCTTCCCGGCTGATTTAACGGCGGACGTGTGCCGCGAGCGCGATCTGAAGATTGATGAAGCGGGCTTTGAGGCCGCAATGGAACAGCAGCGCCAGCGTGCGCGTGAAGCCAGCGGTTTCGGCGCTGATTATAACAGCGTCATTCGCTTCGATTCGGCGACTAATTTTAAAGGCTATGACCATCTGCAACTGGAAGCGACCGTGCAGGCACTGTTCGTTGACGGGCAGCAGGTTGAGCAGGTAAAAGCCGGGCAGGATGCCGTAGTGATCCTGAATGAAACGCCGTTCTACGGTGAATCAGGCGGCCAGGTCGGCGACACCGGCGTTCTGACCGGGAAAAATGCTGAATTTAGCGTGCTGGATACGCAAAAGTATGGCAAAGCGTTCGGTCATATCGGTAAGCTGAACCACGGTGAGCTACGCATTGGTGATAGCCTGCATGCCCAGGTCAATGCAGAGCGTCGCGCACGCATCGTGCTGAACCACTCGGCAACGCACCTGATGCATGAAGCGCTGCGTGAAGTATTGGGCGATCATGTTGGTCAGAAAGGCTCACTGAACAACGACAAATATCTGCGCTTTGACTTCTCACATAATGAGGCGATGAAGCCACAGCAGATTCGCGAAGTTGAAGATATCGTTAACGCACAGATTCGTCGCAACCTGCTTATTCAGACCGAGGTAATGGATCTTGAAGAGGCAAAAGCGCGTGGTGCCATGGCGCTGTTTGGCGAGAAGTATGAGCAGCAAGTCCGCGTAGTGAGCATGGGCGAGTACTCTGTGGAGCTGTGTGGCGGTACCCACGCTGCGCGCACCGGGGATATCGGCCTGTTCCGTATTCAGTCAGAAGCGGGTACCGCAGCGGGCATACGCCGTATCGAAGCGCTGACGGGTGAGGCGGCTATTGCTCAACTGCATGCGCAGAGCGACCAGCTTGCAGAGATTGCGCAGGTGGTTAAAGCCAACAGCAGCAACCTGAATGAAAAAGTACGCGGATTGGTTGATAACGTGCGCGCACTGGAAAAAGAACTGCAACAGCTGCGCGATCAGCAAGCGGCGCAGGAGAGCGCTTCACTGAGTAGCAAAGCCGTTGACGTTAAAGGCACGAAACTGCTGGTAAGTGAACTCAGCAATGTCGAGCCGAAAATGCTGCGTACGATGATGGACGATCTGAAGAATCAGCTCGGTTCAGCCATTATCGTGCTGGCAACCGTTGCTGAAGGCAAAGTGTCACTGATTGCCGGTGTCACCAAAGATCTGACCGATCGCGTTAAGGCGGGTGAGCTGATTGGCGAACTGGCGGCGCAGGTTGGCGGTAAAGGTGGCGGACGTCCTGATATGGCACAGGCTGGTGGAACGAACCCGCAGGCTCTGGCTGGCGCGCTGGCTGGCGTACAGGACTGGGTGAGTAACCGACTGTAACGAAATAAAACTAAACATCGTGAAGAGCGCCGGGACAGTTGTTCCGGCGCTTTTTAACGCGATGTGCAGCACCAGGTAACGACAAAGTCCGGTTGATGTAGTGTATTTCGGCTAAACTAACTATCAGCAGAATGTATTGGCGTGACAAAGCACAATCGTGTAATTGTCATAGGCATTGTTCAGCGTTATATGATGGATATGGCCGGGAGACCGAACAGGCCCGACTCTTTTAATCTTTCAAGGAGCAAAGAATGCTTATTCTAACTCGTCGAGTTGGTGAAACCCTCATGATTGGCGATGAGGTAACTGTAACGGTGCTGGGTGTTAAAGGTAACCAGGTCCGTATTGGCGTTAATGCGCCTAAAGAAGTTTCTGTACATCGCGAAGAGATCTACCAGCGTATACAGGCTGAGAAAACGCAAACTTCGAGTTACTAACGTATTCAGCGCCTCGCTCCACAGCGAGGCGCTACCTTTTTTGCTGTACGCTGCTATTTTGCCCCTCATCACTCTTTCCCTCTTTCTCGCTATTTTGTTAACTGCAACGCGCACCCGCTGTTGATTAATCACTCTTTTTGTTGCCAAAACATCCGTATTGCGCGTCATTTGTGCAATCAAACACTTGTGAAGAAAAAGTCGGGAAAAATTGTTTGACTTATAAGTCCGGGAAAGTAATATGTGCGCCACGCAGTGCCGATGAGCGGAAACAAAGTTCAGAAGCGCAGTTCGGAAGAACGCGTATGGTGAGGTGGCCGAGAGGCTGAAGGCGCTCCCCTGCTAAGGGAGTATGCGGTCAAAAGCTGCATCCGGGGTTCGAATCCCCGCCTCACCGCCATTTCCG
>NZ_MLFS01000022.1 GCF_002095485.1 Pantoea wallisii
CGCGCGAAGTATGACGGGCATGCTGGTCACACCCCCATCAAAGCATTACAATACGCGCCCTGCACTTCTCTGCTCAGAATCAATGGCTAGTTCAATGACCAAAAAACTGCATATTAAAACCTGGGGCTGTCAGATGAACGAGTACGATTCATCGAAGATGGCTGACCTACTGAACAGCACGCACGGCTATATCCTGACGGAGGAAGCCGAAGACGCAGACGTTCTGTTGCTGAATACCTGCTCCATCCGCGAGAAGGCGCAGGAAAAAGTATTCAACCTGCTGGGTCGCTGGAAAAAGCTGAAGGCGAAAAACCCGGAGTTGATCATTGGCGTGGGCGGCTGTGTGGCGTCTCAGGAGGGCGACAAACTCCGTCAGCGTGCGCAGTGCGTTGATATCGTATTTGGCCCGCAGACCCTGCACCGCTTGCCGGAGATGATCAACACGGTACGCGGCAGTAAGAGCCCGGTGGTAGATGTCAGCTTCCCGGAGATTGAAAAATTTGATCGTCTGCCCGAGCCGCGGGCTGATGGCCCGACTGCTTTCGTCTCTATCATGGAAGGCTGCAACAAATACTGTACGTTTTGCGTGGTGCCTTATACGCGTGGCGAAGAGGTCAGCCGTCCGTGTGACGACATTCTGCTGGAGATCGCGCAGCTGGCTGCACAGGGCGTGCGCGAAGTGAACCTGCTGGGTCAGAACGTAAATGCCTATCGCGGCGCAACGTTTGATGACCAGATTTGCACGTTTGCTGAACTGCTGCGTCTGGTGGCGGCGATCGATGGTATTGATCGTATTCGCTTCACTACCAGCCATCCGATTGAATTTACGGATGACATCATTGATGTTTATCGCGATACACCGGAGCTGGTGAGCTTCCTGCATCTGCCGGTGCAGAGCGGCGCAGACCGCGTGCTGACGCTGATGAAGCGTGCCCATACCGCGCTGGAGTATAAGGCGATTATCCGCAAACTGCTGGCGGCGCGCCCGACAATCCAGATCAGTTCAGACTTCATCATCGGGTTCCCGGGCGAAACCCAGCAGGATTTCGAACAGACAATGAAGCTTGTCGGTGAAGTGAACTTCGACACCAGCTTCAGCTTTATCTACTCTGCCCGCCCGGGTACGCCGGCCGCTGACCTGCCCGACGATGTGTCGGAAGAGGAGAAGAAGCAGCGCCTCTATATCCTGCAGGATCGCATCAACCAGCAGGCGATGGCATGGAGCCGGCGGATGCTGGGCACCGTGCAGCGCATTCTGGTGGAGGGTACCTCACGCAGAAACGTTATGGAGCTGACCGGCCGCACCGAAAACAACCGTGTGGTGAATTTTGAAGGCGCCATGAGCATGATCGGTAAATTTGTTGATGTGGAAATTGTTGACGTCTATACCAACTCACTGCGCGGCGTGGTGGTGCGCACGGAGGATGAGATGGGCCTGCGTGTGGCAGAGAGCCGGCCTCGGTGATTGCGCGTACGCGCAAAGAGGATGAGATCGGCGTAGGCGTGTTCCAGCCTTGAGACCGCGATTATTGAGCGACAGCGCACAGTGCGCTGTCGCCTGTTTCACCCCGCAGCGCTTGCTTTCCGCAATCGTCGCCCAAATATCACTTCTGAAGCTTGCGCCCGGGCGCTACCCCATAAATAATTCCGTAATGATGCCACAGCGAACTGACGCAGCATCTGACACACCTTTTCAACTGGCCCTGAGTGACCCAAAGGAATCATTTGAATATCGAAACTCGTGAAATCGCCCTTGAACCGGCAGATAACCGCCGCCTGATGAGCTTGTGCGGTCCGTTTGATGACAACATAAAACAGCTGGAGCGCCGGCTGGGTATTGAAATCAACCGTCGTGACAACCTGTTTAAACTGGTTGGCCGTACGCTGAGCGTTGAGGCTGCTGCGACAATCCTGCGCGATCTGTACGTTGATACCGCACCGGTACGCGGGCAGATCCCGGATATTGAACCGGATCAGATTCACCTGGCGATCAAAGAGAGCCGCGTGCTGGAGCAAACGGCTGACAGCGTGCCGGAGTACGGTAAAGCGGTCAACATCAAGACCAAACGCGGCGTGATTAAACCGCGTACGCCAAATCAGGCCCAGTACATCGCCAACATCCTTGATCACGACATTACTTTTGGTATCGGCCCGGCGGGTACAGGTAAAACCTATCTGGCGGTAGCGGCTGCGGTCGATGCACTGGAGCGCCAGGAGATTCGCCGTATTCTGCTGACGCGCCCGGCCGTGGAAGCGGGTGAGAAGCTGGGCTTCCTGCCTGGCGATCTCAGCCAGAAAGTGGATCCTTACCTGCGCCCGCTGTATGACGCGTTGTTTGAGATGCTGGGCTTTGAGCGCGTAGAGAAGCTGATGGAGCGTAACGTGATTGAGGTTGCGCCGCTGGCCTACATGCGCGGACGTACCTTAAACGATGCGTTTGTCATTCTCGATGAGAGCCAGAACACCACCATCGAACAGATGAAAATGTTCCTGACGCGTATTGGCTTCAACTCGAAAGCGGTGATTACCGGTGACGTCACGCAGATAGATCTGCCGCGCAGCACCAAATCTGGTCTGCGCCACGCCATTGAAGTACTGGCGAACGTGGAGGAGATCAGCTTTAACTTTTTCCATAGCGAGGACGTGGTGCGTCATCCGGTTGTCGCCCGCATCGTCAATGCTTATGAAGCCTGGGAAGAAGCCGATCAGAAACGCCGCGATACGCTGGCAGAAGAGCGTAAGCGCGATGCGCTGGCGGCACAGCTTGCCAGCCAGCCTGCGCCGCAGGAGCCAACATGAGTGCGGTGATTTTAGATTTACAGCTGGCCTGTGCCGATGAAACCGGCCTGCCAGCTGAAGCAGCCTTCCGTCGCTGGCTGGAAGCGGCCGTCACGCCGTTCCAGCCGGAGAGTGAAGTCACGATTCGCCTGGTGGATGAAGCTGAGAGTCATGAGCTTAATCTGACTTATCGCGGTAAAGATAAGCCAACCAATGTGCTGTCATTCCCGTTTGAAGCCCCGCCGGGGATTGAACTGCCGCTGTTAGGTGACCTGATCATCTGCCGCCAGGTTGTGGAGCAAGAGGCGGTGGAACAGGGCAAAACCACTGAGGCACATTGGGCGCACATGGTGGTACACGGCACGCTGCATCTGCTGGGTTACGACCATATTGAAGATGATGAAGCCGAAGAGATGGAAGCGCTGGAGACCGAGATAATGCTTGCTCTTGGGTATCCTGATCCGTACATTTCGGAAAAAGAAGACACCTGAGCCCGGTGCTCAGAACCCTATGCTGCTGGCGAGGATGCCAGCAGTTTTCTTTCCTCTAATGAGAGAACTAAATAAAAACGCCATGAGCGACGACCATTCGCAAAATAACGACGCCCCCAGTAGTAAAAAGGGCTTTTTCTCCCTGCTTATCAACCAGCTTTTCCACGGTGAGCCAAAAAACCGTGACGAGTTACTGGGATTGATCCGCGATTCTGAGCAGAAAGAGCTGATCGACGAAGATACCCGCGACATGCTGGAAGGGGTACTGGATATCGCCGAGCAGCGCGTACGCGACATTATGATCCCGCGCTCGCAGATGATTACCCTGAAACGTAACCAGAGCCTCGAAGAGTGCCTGGCGGTAATTATCGAATCCGCCCATTCACGCTTTCCGGTGATTAGCGAAGACAAAGACCACGTTGAAGGCATTTTGATGGCGAAGGATTTGCTGCCCTTTATGAGCAGCAGTGCAGAGCCGTTCAGCATGGAGAAAGTGTTACGTCCGGCGGTGGTCGTGCCGGAGAGCAAGCGTGTCGATCGCATGCTCAAAGAGTTCCGTTCTCAACGTTATCATATGGCGATTGTCATTGATGAGTTCGGCGGTGTTTCTGGTCTGGTCACAATTGAAGATATTCTTGAACTGATCGTCGGTGAAATCGAGGATGAGTATGACGACGAAGAAGATCGTGATATTCGCCAGCTCAACCGCCACACCTATACCGTGCGTGCGCTGACGCCCATTGAGGACTTCAACGAGGTGTTCGGTACAGGCTTCAGTGACGATGAGGTCGATACCATTGGCGGCCTTGTGATGCAGGGATTCGGCCACCTCCCGGCACGCGGTGAAAGCATTGACATTGATGGTTACCAATTCAAAGTCGCGATGGCTGACAGCCGCCGTATTATCCAGGTGCATGTAAAAATTCCGGAAGACTCTCCGCAACCGCAACTGGAAGACGAATAACTTTATGGCATTGGCCTCTCTTTACTCGCAGCAGCGGGTTCGCCTGCTGCTGGCGTTAATAACGGGTGCCGTGGGCACCCTCTCTTTTTCACCTTATGATTTCTGGCCTGCCGCGATCGTCTCCCTGGCCGGTCTGCAGCTGCTGCTGCTGGATCGTCGCACGGCGCAGGCGGGCGCAATAGGGTTTAGCTGGGGCTTTGGCCTGTTCGGTAGCGGTATCAATTGGGTCTACGTTAGCATTGCCACCTTTGGTGGGATGCCGGGCCCGGTTAACGTCTTCCTTGTGGTGCTGCTGGCGGCTTATCTGGCGCTCTACCCCATGCTGTTTGCCCTGCTGCTTAGCCGCTTCTGGCCCCGTGCTACCTTGTGGCGCCTGGCACTGGCGGCGCCGGCACTGTGGCAAATCACCGAGTTTCTGCGTGGCTGGGTGCTCACCGGGTTTCCGTGGCTGCAGTTTGGCTACAGCCAAATCGACGGTCCGCTTAAGGGCCTTGCACCGCTGGCGGGTGTGGAAACCCTGACGTTCGTGCTGATGGTTACTGCCGGTTTGCTGGTACATGCCGGCTACCACCGCTCATTGAAGAGTGGTATCGCCGCCGCTGCGCTGCTTTTACTGCCGTGGCCGCTGCGCATGGTGCAGTGGTATCAGCCCCTGCCCGCACGCAGCGTGGATGTTGCGATGGTACAGGGCAATATTCCGCAGTCGATGAAGTGGGATCCGCAACAGCTATTGAACACCCTGCGCGTCTACACCACCTACAGCCAGCCATTTATCGGTAAAGCACCGATCATCATCTGGCCGGAGTCTGCGATTACCGATCTGGAGAGTAACCAGCAGCCGTTCCTGCGTTCGCTGGATGCCGAGCTACGCGCGCGCGGCAGCGCGCTGATTACCGGGATAGTGGATTCGCGTATAGAGCGTGATAACCGTTACCACGACTATAACTCGGTGATCGTGCTGGGTGGGGAGCAGCCTTACAGCTATCAGAGCCACAACCGCTATCAAAAAAATCATCTGGTGCCGTTTGGTGAGTTTGTGCCACTGGAAGATCTGCTGCGTCCGCTGGCGCCGTTCTTTGACCTGCCGATGTCCTCGTTTAGCCGCGGTGCCTATGTTCAGCCGCAGCTGAAGGTGGCCGGTTACGATCTCACCAGCGCGATCTGCTATGAGATTGTGCTGGGTGAACAGGTACGCGCAAACTTCCGTCCGGACACCAATTTCCTGCTTACCGTCTCGAACGATGCCTGGTTCGGTCACTCGATTGGCCCATGGCAGCACTTCCAGATGGCGCGCATGCGCGCGCTGGAGCTGGGGCGTCCGCTGCTGCGTTCAACTAACAATGGCGTAACTGCGGTGGTCGATGCTAACGGTGAGGTTGAAAAGGCGCTGCCGCAGTTCACCCGCGATGTACTCACTGCCAACGTCACGCCGACGCGCGGTGAAACACCCTATGCGCGCGCAGGCATTTGGCCGGTCTGGCTATTGACGCTGCTGGCTATCGTACCGGCTATTTTACGCCGCCGCGCCTGATCATTCGTACAGTCTCTACAAGGCGAGGCCCGCGCTTCGCCTTTTTATCCCCCCTTTTTCTGCTCTCTCCACCCGTGCTTGACCCGATGTTGTGCTGCGGTTTTTCTGACGGCCTGTATGCTGGCACGATCATTGCTATTTATTTCAGTGATTTTTAAGAGCATCGCGTTTTGTCAGCAGAGTGCCATGTTAACGCACTATTATCTGGCACCGCTGCGCACCGTAATCGCGCAGAGGCGTTTTTTTGCCTCTTATTGGTGCGGAGCGGCTCGCAAAAAACAAACTTTTTTGTTTCATTGCGTTAACAATTCGCTATGTTAATCACTATCCTGCGCGCAGTTGCGCTAAGGGATAATTAAAAAAGCAGCAGGAAATACACACAACATCACAATCTGCGCAGTTTATGTTCTGCGCAACATTCACACGAAGGAGTTGGAACATGCAGATACGCAAAGTGGCACTATCGCTTCTGCTGTTGGGTTCGGCAGCGGGCGCGGCCCAGGCGGAAGACCTCACCGGTACGCTAAAGAAAATTAATGATAGCGGCGTTATCGTCGTCGGGCATCGTGAGTCATCAGTTCCCTTTTCTTACTATGACAACCAGCAGAAAGTCGTGGGCTACTCGCAGGACTACTCCAACGCCATCGTGGCGGCCATCAAGGCGAAGCTGAACAAGCCCGATCTGCAGGTTAAAATGCTGCCGATCACGTCACAGAACCGTATTCCGCTGCTGCAGAACGGCACCTACGATTTTGAGTGTGGTTCTACCACCAATAATCTGGAGCGCCAGAAGCAGGCGGCATTCTCTGATACTGTATTCATCATCGGTACGCGCCTATTGGTGAAGAAAGGCGGCGATATTAAGGGTTTCGACGATCTGAAAGGCAAAACCGTGGTCGTGACCTCTGGTACCACCTCTGAAGCACTGCTGCATAAGCTGAACGATGAGAAGAAGCTGGATTTGCGCATTATCAGCGCCAAAGATCACGGGGACTCATTCCGTACGCTGGAGACGGGTCGTGCTGTGGCCTTCATGATGGATGATGCATTGCTGGCGGGCGAACGTGCAAAAGCGAAGAAGCCGGATAACTGGGATATCGTCGGTACGCCGCAATCGAAAGAGGCCTACGGCTGCATGCTGCGTAAAGAAGATCCGCAGTTTAAACAGCTGATGGACGATACCATCGCCAAAGCGCAAACCTCAGGTGAAGCGACGAAATGGTTTGAGAAGTGGTTCAAACAGCCAATCCCACCAAAGAATCTTAACCTGAACTTCGAGCTCTCTTCGGATATGCAGGCGCTGTTTAAAGCCCCGAACGACAAAGCACTCTGAATTAACAATGACAACAAGGGCAGTACTGCTGTCCTCTCGATTGCTGAACCCGCGGTGCGGACAGACAGACTGTAACGGGTCGTTCCCCCGAAGCAGCATACAAGACACCGCTCAACAATCTTATGGGTAGCCTGGCTACCCTATTTTTTACCGGAGCTCGTTATGGGTATCGATTGGAACTGGGGCATTTTTTTAGAGCAGGCCCCGTTCGGCAATACGACTTACCTCGGCTGGCTGTGGTCCGGATTTCAGGTGACCGTTGCGGTCTCCTGCTGTGCCTGGATTATCGCCTTCCTGGTAGGTTCCTTCTTCGGCATTCTGCGTACCGTGCCCAATCGCTGGCTTTCAACCATCGGCACCTGCTACGTAGAGCTGTTTCGTAATATTCCGCTGATTGTGCAGTTCTTCTTCTGGTATCTGGTGGCACCGGAGCTGGTAGGTGAAAATCTTGGCATGTGGTTTAAGGCGGAGCTGGACCCGAACGTCCAGTTTTTCCTGTCATCGACCATCTGCCTTGGTCTGTTCACCGCGGCCCGCGTGTGCGAACAGGTGCGCGCGGCCATTCAGTCGCTCCCTCGCGGCCAGAAGAGTGCCGGCCTGGCCATGGGGCTGACGCTGCCGCAGACCTATCGCTACGTGCTGCTGCCAAATGCGTATCGGGTGATTGTGCCGCCGATGACCTCGGAGATGCTTAACCTGGTGAAAAACTCGGCTATCGCCTCCACCATCGGCCTGGTAGATCTGGCGGCGCAGGCGGGCAAACTGCTCGACTATTCCGCGCACGCGTATGAATCTTTTACCGCAATTACCCTGGCGTATGTCGGTATTAACCTGGTTATCATGCTAATTATGAGTCTGATAGAGCGCAAAATTCGCCTGCCCGGCAACATGGGAGGTAAATAATGTACGAGTTTGACTGGAGTTCCATTGCGCCCAGCCTGCCCTATCTGCTCAACGGGATGGCCGTAACGCTAAAGATCACCGCGGTTGCCGTGGTATTCGGCATTATCTGGGGCACCATCCTGGCCGTAATGCGACTCTCACCGCTGGCGCCTGTCCGCTGGTTTGCCAAATTGTATGTCAATCTGTTCCGCTCTGTACCGTTAGTGATGGTGCTGCTGTGGTTCTATCTGGTGGTGCCGAGCCTGCTGCAGCAGGTGCTGGGACTGTCGCCGAAAACCGATATCCGTCTGATTTCGGCGATGGTGGCGTTCGCGCTGTTTGAAGCGGCCTACTACTCCGAGATTATCCGTGCCGGTATTCAGAGCATTTCGCGCGGTCAGTCTAACGCAGCGCTGGCGCTGGGGATGACGCAGTGGCAATCGATGAAGCTGATTATCCTGCCGCAGGCGTTTCGCGCCATGGTGCCGCTGCTGTTAACGCAGGGGATTGTTCTGTTCCAGGATACATCGCTGGTGTATGTCCTGAGCCTGGCTGACTTCTTCCGTACCGCTTCCACTATCGGCGAGCGTGACGGTACGCAGGTTGAAATGATTCTGTTTGCCGGTCTGGTCTACTTTGTGATCAGCCTGAGCGCTTCGCTGTTGGTTAGCTATCTTAAAAGAAAAAGGACGGTTTAAATGATTAGCCTGAAAAATGTTTCTAAGTGGTATGGGCACTTTCAGGTGCTGACCGACTGCTCCACCGAGGTAAAAAAGGGTGAAGTGGTCGTGGTCTGCGGTCCGTCCGGCTCGGGCAAATCGACGCTTATCAAAACCGTTAACGGTCTTGAACCGGTGCAACAGGGCAGCATCATGGTGAACGGTACCGAAGTGAACAACAAGAAGACCAACCTTGCGCAGTTACGCAGCAAGGTGGGCATGGTGTTCCAGCATTTCGAGCTGTTTCCCCACCTCAGCATCATTGATAACCTGGTGCTGGCGCAGGTGAAAGTGCTGAAGCGGGATAAATCTGCGGCGCGGGATAAAGGTTTGGCGCTGCTGAAGCGCGTGGGCCTGAGCGCCCATGCAGAGAAGTTCCCGGGCCAGCTCTCCGGCGGTCAGCAGCAGCGTGTCGCCATTGCCCGTGCGTTATGCATGGATCCGATTGCCATGCTGTTTGACGAACCGACCTCTGCGCTCGACCCGGAGATGATCAACGAAGTGCTGGATGTCATGGTGGAGTTAGCCAATGAAGGCATGACCATGATGGTGGTCACGCACGAGATGGGCTTTGCGCGTAAAGTGGCGAACCGCGTGATTTTCATGGATGAGGGAAAGATTGTCGAAGACACGAACAAAGATGACTTCTTCAATAACCCGCAGTCCGACCGTGCTAAAGATTTCCTGGCGAAAATTTTACACTGATCAACCGCCTCAATCCGTAGCCAGGTGCGCGTCACTGCGCCCCTGGCTACCCGGCGTCATGGCTCAAACGGCTGACGCTGGAAGTGATCGTGACCGCACTCCGGGCAGCGCGTCAGGCTTTCGGGAGTGTAAATCGCACGGGTGAAGCCGCACTTCTCACACACCAGATTGCCCAGGCCAACCACCTCACCGCTTTGATAGACGCCATGATGGCGCAGATCCTGAAACACTTCGCGCCACTCCAGCTGGCTCTTGTCGGTGATGTCAGCCAGCTCCTTCCAGATACTCTCGCGAATGACGCGGAAAAAGACCGAATCAGCCGGCGCATCACTGGACTCCTGGTAGCTCAGCGCAAACTCATGCAAATCACGCCGCACGGCCCGCATTACCTCGTTGACTTCGGCCGGGGTCAGCGTCTGCCTGGCCAGCAGATCCTGGCGCGCTTCCGCGACCAGCGCGTCAACATCGCGCTCGCCGCGCTCCAGCCGCTGGGTTAATGCGGCTACCGTTGCACGATACTCCTGCGCCACGTTATTCATTTTATTCTCCTTTTCGCTGGGGTGCTGTGAGTAAGTTTAGCCGCTTTGTCATATTTGCTGTGTGCACGGCGGAGGAAATCGTAAAAGGGTGAAAGCGGCGGCGCATTCCGCACAAATCACGCCGCCATTGGGCGTGAAATGTTGTTGCGGGGCGGGCTTATGGGTATGCTATGCGGATCGAAAAGTCTTTAAAATACGATTTCACAAAGGACCACAGGCAGCCATGCAAGAGCAATACCGCCCTGAAGAGATAGAATCCCGCGTCCAGAAGCACTGGGACGAAAATGAAACCTTTAAAGTGACCGAGCAGGAAGGCAAAGAGAAATATTATTGCCTCTCAATGCTGCCCTATCCTTCTGGCCGTCTGCATATGGGCCACGTCCGTAACTACACCATCGGCGATGTGATTGCGCGCTATCAGCGTATGCTCGGCAAAAACGTACTGCAGCCGATCGGCTGGGACGCATTTGGCCTGCCGGCGGAAGGCGCAGCGGTAAAAAACAACACCGCCCCGGCGCCGTGGACGTACGACAACATCGAATACATGAAGAATCAGCTAAAACTGCTGGGCTTTGGCTACGACTGGAGCCGTGAACTGGCGACCTGCCAGCCAGAGTATTATCGCTGGGAGCAGTGGTTCTTCACCAAACTGTATGAAAAAGGCCTGGTATATAAAAAAACCTCGGCGGTTAACTGGTGCCCTAACGACCAGACCGTCCTGGCAAACGAACAGGTTATCGACGGCTGCTGCTGGCGCTGTGACACCAAAGTCGAGCGCAAAGAGATCCCGCAGTGGTTTATCAAAATCACTGACTATGCCGAAGAGCTGCTGAACGACCTCGATAAGCTGGACGAGTGGCCTGAGCAGGTCAAAACCATGCAGCGCAACTGGATCGGCCGCTCTGAAGGCGTAGAGATTACCTTCGACGTGGCGAACAGCGCGGAGAAAGTCACGGTTTATACCACCCGTCCTGACACCTTTATGGGTGCTACGTATGTCGCGGTTGCGGCCGGACATCCACTGGCTCGTCAGGCGGCGGTCAATAACCCGGCGCTGGCAGACTTTGTTGCCGAATGCAGCACTACCAAAGTGGCTGAAGCCGACATGGCGACGATGGAGAAAAAAGGCATGGCCACCGGCCTGCATGCCATTCATCCGCTGACCGGTGAAGAGATTCCGGTTTGGGTCGCCAACTTCGTGCTGATGGAGTACGGCACCGGCGCGGTAATGGCCGTGCCCGGACACGACCAGCGCGACTGGGAGTTCGCCACCAAATACGATCTCAACATCAAGCCTGTCATTCTTAACCTCGACGGCTCTGAGCCTGATTTACGCGCCGCTGCGATGACCGAGAAAGGCACGCTGTTTAACTCCGGCGAGTACAACGGCCTTGACCACGAAGCCGGTTTCAATGCGATTGCTGATGCACTGGCCGCGAAAGGCGTGGGCGTGCGTAAAGTGAACTATCGTCTGCGCGACTGGGGTGTTTCCCGTCAGCGCTACTGGGGCGCACCCATCCCGATGGTTACCCTGGAAGATGGCACCGTAATGCCAACGCCAGAAGACCAGCTGCCGGTCATCCTGCCAGAAGATGTGGTCATGAACGGCATCACCAGCCCAATTAAAGCTGACCCGGAGTGGGCGAAAACCACCATCAATGGCCAGCCGGCACTGCGTGAAACGGACACCTTTGACACCTTCATGGAGTCCTCCTGGTACTATGCGCGCTATACTTGCGCAGACTACAACGAAGGCATGCTGGACCCGGCAGCGGCAAACTACTGGCTGCCTGTCGATCAGTATGTAGGTGGTATTGAACACGCCATCATGCACCTGATGTACTTCCGCTTCTATCACAAGCTGCTGCGTGATGCGGGTCTGGTCAACTCTGACGAACCGGCAAAACGTCTGCTGTGCCAGGGTATGGTACTGGCCGATGCGTTCTACTATGTGGGCGCTAACGGCGAGCGCAACTGGGTTTCACCGGTTGACGTCAACGTGGAGCGTGACGAAAAAGGCCGTATCACCAAAGCGATCGACAATCAGGGTCGTGAAGTGATTTACGCCGGCATGAGCAAGATGTCGAAGTCGAAAAACAACGGCATCGACCCGCAGCTGATGGTTGAGCGTTACGGCGCGGACACCGTGCGTCTGTTCATGATGTTTGCTTCACCGGCGGACATGACGCTGGAGTGGCAGGAGTCAGGCGTAGAGGGTGCAAACCGCTTCCTGAAACGCGTCTGGAAACTGGCTTACGATCACGTAGCAAAAGGCGCGACCGTGGCGCTGGATGTCAATGCGCTGAACAATGCTCAGAAAGCGCTACGTCGCGATCTGCACAAAACCATCGCTAAAGTCGCCGATGATATCGGCCGTCGTCAGACCTTCAACACCGCAATTGCCGCTATCATGGAGCTGATGAACAAGCTGCTGCGCGCACCGCAGGAGAGCGAACAGGATCGTGCGCTGATGCAGGAAGCGTTGATGGCCGTGACCCGCCTGCTCTATCCGTTCACGCCACACGCCAGCTATGTTCTGTGGCAGGCGCTGGGCGGCGAAGGCAGCGTTGACGAAGCCAGCTGGCCGGTAGCCGATGAAGCGGCGATGGTTGAAGATTCGCTGCTGGTTGTCGTGCAGGTAAACGGTAAAGTGCGCGGTAAAATTACCGTCGCGCCTGATGCCACGCAGGAGCAGGTACAGGCACTTGCCGCGCAGGAGCACCTGGTGGCGAAATATCTGGAAGGCGTCACCGTTCGTAAAGTGATTTATGTCCCCGGCAAACTGCTTAACCTGGTCGTAGGTTAAGTTCAGGAGGAACTGTGCGACAACTGATTATCAGGCTGTTTGTCCTGCTTGCGGTGCTGGTCACCGCAGGCTGTGGTTTTCACCCACGCGGCACAACCATGGTGCCGCAGGAGATGAAAACGCTGATCGTCCAGAGTGGCGACCCGTATGGTCCGCTGGCGCGCACCGTGCGTCAGCAGCTGCGCATCAATGATGTCACCATCGTTGAAGACAGCGAGGGGGCCAGCGCAAAATACCCGACTCTGCGTCTGGGTGCTGAAAGACAAGGGCGCGACACAGCATCAGTATTTATCAGCGGCACTACCGCTGAGTACTCGTTGGTGATGACGATCAGCGCGCAGGTTTTGCTGCCGGGTAAAGGTATCTACCCTATCAGCACTACGGTGTATCGTTCGTTCTTCGATAACCCAAATGCCGCACTGGCGAAGGATGCCGAGCAGGACATGATCAAACAGGAGATGCGTCAGCGTGCCGCCGAGCAGCTGGTGCGTAAACTGCTGACCGTGCATGCTGCGCAGGAGAGCAATAAAGATACCCTGCCGCAACCGGAAGTGATCGCACCGGGTAGCGCTTCACCTGAAGTGTTCTCGTCGTCAGCTACCAGTCTGCAATGATCAGGATCTATCCTGAACAACTGAGCGCGCAGCTTCGTGAGGGGCTGCGCGCCTGTTATTTTCTTACCGGTAATGAACCGCTGCTGATTCAGGAGAGCGCCGACGCTATCCGTGCCGCGTCCACAGCGCAAGGGTTCGAAGAGCACTTCAGTATCACCCTGGACACGCAAACGGACTGGGACAGCCTGTTTGCCAGCTGCCAGTCACTCAGTCTGTTTACCCAGCGCCAGACGCTAACGCTACAACTGCCAGAGAGTGGCGCTAACGCGGCGATGGCTGAACAGCTGGTTAAGCTCTCCACGCTGCTGCACAGCGATATCCTGCTGGTGCTGCGTATGGCGAAGCTGACAAAAGCGCAGGAGAATAGCGCCTGGTTTAAAGCGCTCAGCATGCAGGCCGTGCTGGTGCCGTGTCAGACGCCGGAACAGGCACAGCTGCCGCGCTGGGTTGCCACGCGAGCGAAAGCGATGAAACTTAGCGTAGATGACGCCGCTATTCAGCTGCTCTGCTACTGTTATGAAGGCAATCTGCTGGCGCTGGCGCAGGCGCTGGAGCGCCTTTCGCTATTATGGCCGGATGGCAAATTGACGCTGCCGCGGGTTGAACAGGCGGTCAGCGATGCGGCGCACTTCACCCCCTTCCACTGGGTGGATGCACTGCTGGCGGGCAAAAGTAAACGCGCACTGCACATCCTGCATCAGCTGGCAAAAGAGGAGAGCGAAGTGGTGATTCTGCTGCGTACGCTGCAACGCGACCTGCTGACGCTACTGCATCTGCAGCGCAACCAGGCGAAACAGTCGTTACGCACGCTGATGGATCAGCAGCGCATCTGGCAGAACCGCCGCGCGCTGTTTACCGAGGCGCTGCAGCGGCTGGACGCGCGTCGTCTGCAACGTGCTGTGCATCTGCTGGCTGACATTGAACTGACCATGAAGCAAGATTATGGTCAGAATCTGTGGCCGCAGCTGGAGACCCTCTCATTGCTGCTGTGCCACCGTGATTTTCCACTGAGCTTTACCGATGTCTAAACTCCATGCGCTGTTTGGCGGTACATTCGATCCGATTCACTACGGGCATCTGCGTCCGGTAGAAGCCCTCGCCGGGCAGATTGGGTTAAAAAAAGTCACGCTGCTGCCTAACAACGTACCGCCCCATCGTCCGCAGCCGCAGGCCAGCGCCGCGCAGCGCGTGGCGATGCTGCAGTGCGCCATCGCCGACCGCCCGCTGTTTGATATTGATACCCGCGAGCTGGCGCGCTCAACGCCCTCATGGACCGTCGCCACGCTGGAAGCGCTGCGCGCTGAACGCGGTGCACAGCAGCCCCTCGGGTTTATCATTGGTCAGGATTCTCTGCTAACGTTACACAAGTGGCACCGCTGGCAGGATCTGCTGTCGCTCTGTCATTTGCTGGTGTGTAAACGCCCCGGCTATGCCACGCAGCTGGACACGCCAGCGCTGCAGCAGTGGCTGGTGGCGCACCAGGCACAGGATCCACAGCAGCTGCATCATGCCCCTGCCGGGTATATCTGGCTGGCCGATACGCCGCTGTTTGATATCTCCGCCACCGAAATCCGTCAGCGCCGCCATGCAGGCCAGCCCTGCACCGATCTGCTGCCAGACGCGGTGATCGCCTATATCGATCGCGCAGGCTTATATCGCGACTAGTTTCACCGTGCTATACTGCGCCGCTTCATTTTTGGCTGCATTTCCGGGGCATTCAGCCTGCCCGTCACCACCTGTTTTTAAGGGGAACCTTTTGCAAGGTAAAGCACTCCAAGATTTCGTTATTGATAAGATTGACGATCTTAAAGGCCAGGACATTATCGCTATCGATGTTCAGGGCAAATCCAGCATCACCGATTGCATGATCATCTGCACCGGCACCTCAAACCGTCACGTCTCCTCTATCGCTGAGCATGTGGTGCAGGAGTCACGCGCCGCGGGCCTGAAGCCATTGGGTGTGGATGGTAAAACGGCTGCTGACTGGGTCGTGGTCGATCTGGGTGAAGTCATTGTTCATGTGATGCAGGAAGAGAGCCGTCAGCTGTATGAGCTTGAAAAGCTCTGGAGCTAAGCGTTGAAACTGCAGCTAGTGGCCGTGGGCACCAAAATGCCCGACTGGGTTCAGACCGGTTTTATGGAGTATCTGCGCCGCTTTCCCAAGGATATGCCGTTTGAACTGATCGAAGTGCCTGCCGGTAAGCGTGGTAAGAACGCTGACATCAAACGCATTCTGGAAAAAGAGGGCGAAGCGATGCTGGCGGCGGTCGGTAAAGGTAACCGCATCGTCACGCTGGATATCCCCGGTCAGCCGTGGGAGACGCCGCAGCTGGCGCAGCAGCTGGAGCGCTGGAAGCTGGATGGCCGCGATGTCAGCCTGCTGATTGGTGGGCCGGAAGGCCTGGCACCGGCATGTAAAGCCGCAGCAGAGCAGAGCTGGTCGCTCTCGGCGCTGACGCTGCCTCATCCGTTGGTGCGTGTGCTGGTTGCAGAGAGCCTGTATCGCGCCTGGAGCATTACCACGAACCATCCTTATCATCGTGAATAAACGCCTGACAACCCCCAGATAATAAACGCAGCGGATGAAATTACAGAGCAACGCTTTTCGCGATTACACTGCCGAACAGAAACTGTTTGTCCGCCGGGCTTTAGTCGCCTTCGTCGGCATTCTGCTGCTCTCCAGCATTCTGGTGGTCAACCTGTACCACCTGCAAATTCTGCGTTTCGACGATTACAGCACCCGCTCCAATGAAAACCGCATCAAACTGGTGCCGGTTGCGCCGAGTCGCGGCATCATCTATGACCGCAACGGCGTGCCGCTGGCACTGAACCGCACCATTTACCAGGCCGAACTGGTGCCGGAGAAGGTGGATGATCTGAAACAGACGCTGCAGGATCTGCGTCCGGTGTTGGACCTGACCGATGACGACATCGATGCGTTTGAAAAAGAGCGCAAGCGCTCGCGCCGTTTCACCTCTATTCCGGTAAAAACCGGCCTGAACGAAGTGCAGGTCGCGCGTTTTGCCGTGAACCAGTACCGCTTCCCGGGCGTTGAAGTGAAAGGCTATCAGCGCCGTTACTACCCCTATGGCCAGACACTTACCCACGTGGTCGGTTATGTATCGAAAATCAACGATCGCGACGTTAAACGCCTTGATGAAGAGGGCAAGTGGCCTAACTACGCTGCGACGCACGATATCGGCAAGCTGGGCATCGAAAACTACTATGAAGATGTTCTGCACGGCAAAACCGGTTACGAAGAGGTTGAGGTCAACAATCGCGGGCGCGTAATTCGCCAGCTGCATGAGCAGTCGCCGCAGGCCGGGCGCGACATCTGGCTCACCGTGGATCTCAAACTGCAGCAATATATTGAAACGTTGCTGACCGGCAGCCGTGCGGCAGTAGTAGTAAGCGATCCGCGCACCGGAGAGATCCTCGCGCTGGTTTCCACCCCCAGTTACGATCCCAATCTGTTTGTTGATGGCATCTCCAGTAAAGATTACAAAGCGCTGCTGAGCGACGAAAATCGCCCGCTCTACAACCGTGCGCTGCAGGCCGCCTACCCGCCAGCTTCAACCGTGAAGCCGTACGTTGCGGTATCAGCGCTGAGCGCCGGGGTGATCAACCGTAATACCAGCCTGTTCGATCCGGGCTGGTGGCAGCTGCCCGGGTCAGAGAAGCGTTATCGTGACTGGAAAAAGTGGGGACACGGCCGCCTCAACGTGACCAAATCGCTGGAGGAGTCAGCGGACACCTTCTTCTATCAGGTGGCGTATGACATGGGTATCGATCGCCTGTCAGAGTGGATGACCAAATTTGGTTACGGTCACCGTACCGGTATCGACCTGCCGCAGGAGAGTCCGGGCAACATGCCCACGCGTGAATGGAAGATGAAACGCTTTAAGAAGCCATGGTATCAGGGTGACACCATTCCGGTGGGCATCGGCCAGGGTTACTGGACCGCCACGCCGATTCAGATGAACAAAGCGATGATGATTCTGATTAATGACGGCATCATTAAAGTGCCGCACCTGCTGCGCGCCACGCGTGAAGGTGATGCCATGGTGCCCTACCGCCAGCAGCCGGATGCGCCGATTGGCGACATCCACTCCGGTTACTGGGAGATCGCCAAAGACGGCATGTATGGCGTAGCGAATCGGGCGAACGGGACGGCGCATAAGAGCTTTGCCGATGCACCCTATAAAATTGCCGCCAAATCCGGTACGGCGCAGGTATTTGGTCTGAAAGAGAACGAGACCTATAACGCCCACAAGATTGCGGAGCGTCTGCGCGATCACAAACTGATGACCGCCTTTGCGCCATATGACAAGCCGCGCGTGGCCGTCACCATGATTCTGGAGAACGGCGGTGCCGGCCCGGCCGTTGGTACGGTAATGCGCCAGATTCTTGACCACATTATGCTGGGCGACAACAACACGGTGCTGCCAGAGGCCACACCCACGCCGCCCGGTTACGAAGGTGAATAACGATGTCGATGAACGATAGTCCCCAGAAAAGAACGATCTGGACGCGTATCCATATCGACCCGCTGTTTATGCTGATCATCATTGCGCTGCTGACCTACAGCGCCATCGTTATCTGGAGTGCCAGCGGGCAGGATCCTGGCATGATGGAGCGCAAGCTCGGTCAGATTGCGATGGGCACCATCATCATGCTGGTGCTGGCACAGGTCCCACCACGCGTGTATGAGAGCTGGGCGCCCTATCTCTATATCGTCTGCGTTATCTTACTGGTGGCCGTGGATGCGTTTGGTCACATCAGTAAAGGCGCGCAGCGCTGGCTCGATCTGGGCTTTGTACGCTTCCAGCCCTCGGAGATCGCCAAAATCGCCGTCCCGCTGATGGTGGCTCGCTTTATTAACCGCGATGTGTGCCCGCCCACGCTGAAGAATACCGGCATCGCGCTGGTGCTGATCTTCATGCCGACGCTGCTGGTCGCCGCGCAGCCGGACCTCGGCACGTCGATTCTGATTGCCGCCTCCGGTCTGTTTGTGCTGTTCCTGTCGGGTATGAGCTGGAAACTGATCGGCGTAGCGGTTCTGCTGGTGGCCGCGTTTATCCCGATCCTGTGGTTCTTCCTGATGCATGATTACCAGCGCGATCGTGTGATGATGCTGCTCGATCCCGAGAGCGACCCGCTGGGCGCCGGTTACCACATTATTCAGTCGAAGATCGCTATCGGCTCCGGCGGGCTGCGCGGCAAAGGCTGGCTGCACGGTACGCAGTCACAGCTGGAGTTTTTACCCGAGCGCCACACTGACTTTATCTTTGCCGTACTGGCCGAAGAGCTCGGCCTGGTCGGCGTCTTACTGCTGCTGGTCCTGTATCTGCTGCTGATCATGCGCGGTTTGATCATTGCAGCACGAGCGCAAACCACGTTTGGGCGCGTCATGGCGGGCGGCTTAATGCTGATTTTATTCGTTTATGTTTTCGTTAACATTGGCATGGTAAGTGGTATCTTACCGGTGGTTGGCGTGCCGCTGCCGCTGGTGAGTTACGGCGGGTCAGCGCTGATTGTGTTAATGGCCGGATTTGGCATCGTCATGTCGATCCATACTCATCGAAAAATGTTATCTAAAAGCGTTTAAGAGGCTGCACATGCGTAAGGACTGGCTTGGAGTTGCACTGGCTTCACTGGTACTGGCTGCCTGTTCCACCCCGGAACAGCAGACAAACACCGCCCCGCCACAACCGGCCTATAACGGCCCGGTGGTGGAGATCCCTGGCGTTGAGCCGCGCTACGAGCCGATCAATCCCTCTACCAGCCAGGATTACAGCGTTAACGGGAAAAGCTATAAGGTTATTAAAAACCCGGCCAACTACAGCGAAGTCGGGCTGGCAACCTGGTACGGTGATGAAGCCCAGGGTAACCGTACAGCCATCGGCGAAAACTACGATCCGGATGCGCTGACAGCCGCTCATCCCACGCTGCCGCTGCCGAGCTATGTGCGCGTCACTAACCTCGCGAATGGCCGTCAGATTGTGGTACGCGTCAACGATCGCGGTCCTTATACGCCGGGCCGCATTATCGACCTGTCGCGCGCCGCCGGCGATCGCCTGAACATTTCAAACAATACCCGTGTGCGCGTGGATTACATCAGCGTTGCGCCGGACGGCTCGGTTTCAGGACCGGGCACTATCGGTACTACGGTAGCAAAACAGAGCTACGCCCTGCCCGCCCGTCCGGATCTCGGCGGCGGTATGGTGATGACCGGCGGCAGTGCGAATCCAGCCCCTGCCCCGCAGGATGTCCATGCGGTAGATAACAGCACCCTGCAAAGCAACGGTGATATGGGTGCCCCGGTACAGAGCAGCGGCTTCCTTGGCGCGCCGCAGCCATTAGCCAGTGGTGTACTTGAGGGCAGTGAGCCGGCACCAGCCGTCGCGCCAGCGGCTGCCAGCGCGGCACCGGCCAGCCAGAGTGCGCATGCCGGCAGCGGTTTCGTGGTGCAGGTGGGCGCCCTGAACGATGCAGCGCGCGCACGCCAGCTGGCGGACAGCCTGGGCAAACGCTTTGGCGTGCCCGGAGCGGTTGAAGCGAACGGCAACGTTTATCGCGTCCAGCTGGGCGGCTTTAAGAGCCGTGCCGAAGCCGCCGCGCTGCAGCAGCGCCTGAGCACCGAAGCGCAGATGAACACCTTTATTACCACTGCCCGTCCGTCAATGTGACGGGCAGTAACATTTCCTGCTGAACTGATTGGTAAAGCAAGATGTCGCGCGATCGGACGTTTGCTATAGTAAGGCACTTTTTTCACTCTAACCCCACGGATGTTGTAGTCCTGAACATGAATACGCTGAAACCTTCTCGTTTTCTGAAACGCCTGACAGTGGGATCACTGGTCGCTCTTTCTCTCAGCCATGTCGCTTTCGCCGACGATGTTAATCTTAAAACTATGATTCCGGGCGTGCCGGACATCGACGCTGAAGCCTATGTGCTCATCGACTATAACTCCGGCAAAATCCTTGCCGAGAAGAACGCAGACGCGCGCCGCGATCCTGCCAGCCTGACGAAAATGATGACCAGTTATGTCATCGGCCAGGCGGTGAAAGCGGGCAAAATCCATCAGGATGACATCGTTACCGTGGGTAAAGATGCCTGGGCCACCGGCAACCCGGTGTTTAAAGGCTCCTCACTGATGTTCCTGAAACCGGGCGATCGCGTACCGGTTTCTCAGCTGACGCGCGGTATCGTGCTGCAGTCCGGTAATGACGCCTGCGTAGCAATGGCCGATTACGTTGCCGGTAGTCAGGACGCGTTCGTCAATCTGATGAACAATTACGTGGGCGCGCTGGGGCTGAAAAACACCCACTTCCAGACCGTACACGGCCTGGATGCTGACGGGCAGTACAGCTCGGCGCGTGATATGGCGCTGATCGGTCAGGCGCTGATTCGCGATGTGCCGGATGAGTACGCCGTGTACCGTGAAAAAGAGTTCACCTTTAACAACATCCGCCAGATGAACCGCAACGGCCTGTTGTGGGACACCAGCCTGAGTGTTGATGGTATCAAAACCGGCCATACCGAAGCCGCAGGTTACAACCTGGTGGCCTCTGCGACCGAAGGTCAGATGCGTTTGATCTCCGCCGTAATGGGCGGCCACACCTATAAAGGCCGCGAAACTGAAAGCAAAAAGCTGCTGACCTGGGGCTTCCGCTTCTTTGAGACCGTGGCACCGCTGAAAGCCGGTAAAGAGTTTGCGTCTGAGCCGGTCTGGTTCGGCAACAGCGATCGCGTCCAGCTTGGCGTCGAGAAGGATGCTTACCTGACCATCCCACGCGGCCGCATGAAGGATCTGAAAGCCAGCTACGTATTGAACAACACCGAACTGCACGCCCCGCTGCAGAAAAATCAGGTGGTGGGCAGTATCAACTTCCAGCTGGATGGCAAAACTATTGAGCAGCGTCCGCTGGTGGTACTGAACGAAGTGCAGGAAGGGGGCTTCTTCAGCCGCATCATCGATTACATTAAGCTGATGTTCCATCACTGGTTCGGCTAAGGCGTGCTTGAAAAATCGCCAACCCGTCCCCAGATACGTTATTATCTCTGCTCCCGCTTCGGCGGGAGCCTGTTTTTTTATGCACCGGAGTCAATATGAAAACCAAACTGAATGAACTGCTCGAATTCCCTACCCCGTTCACTTATAAAGTGATGGGCCTGGCGCAACCGGAGCTGGTTGATCAAGTGGTTGAAGTGGTGCAGCGTCATGCGCCAGGCGACTACTCACCGGATGTGAAGCCAAGCAGCAAAGGCAACTATCACTCCGTTTCCATTACCATCAATGCGACGCACATTGAGCAGGTGGAAACCCTGTACGAAGAGCTGGGCAATATCGAAATCGTGCGCATGGTTCTGTAATGCGGACGCTGGCAAACGCCACTTTGCCAGCGTTATACTCAGCCCTCCATCCTCTACCGGACTTTCGCTTTGTCAGCTCATACGCTTCTTGTTCGTCAACTCGGTCTGCGCGACTGGCAGCCCGTCTCCGATGCCATGCATCAGTTTACCGATCAGCGCCACAGTGAAACCCCGGATGAGATCTGGCTGGTTGAGCACCCGCCGGTGTTCACCCAGGGACAGGCCGGTAAAGCCGAGCATCTGCTCATGCCAGGCGACATTCCGGTGGTGCAGAGCGATCGCGGCGGTCAGGTGACCTATCACGGGCCGGGCCAGCAGGTCATGTACGTTCTGATTGATATCAAACGCCATAAAACTGGCGTGCGCGAGCTGGTGACCGCGCTGGAGAATACGGTGATCGCTACGCTGGCGGACTATCAGGTGGCCGCGCGGGCGCGAGCCGATGCCCCCGGCGTCTACGTGGGTGATGATAAGATCTGCTCCCTTGGCCTGCGCATCCGCAAAGGCTGCTCGTTTCACGGTCTGGCGCTGAATGTCGCGATGGATCTCGCACCCTTCCTGCGCATCAATCCCTGCGGCTATGCCGGCATGCAGATGACCCAACTGAGCCAGTTCCAGCCTGGTGTTACGGTAACGGACGTGCAGCCACGTCTGGTGCACCATTTTGCCCGTCTGTGCCGGTTTGATGAGGTTGAATGGTTGAATGAGGCGACATCTTGACCTTGTCTGTATGTGCGCATTTACAAAATTGTAACCTTTGTCTCCGCTTATCGGCTGCTTCTGTGCGGGCGAGATGATATAATTTTTGCAATTTTTTCAAATAAAGTTGAAAGCCTGGTTCTCAGTTTGAGTGAGGAAGCTTTCAAATCGCAATCCCGACCGGAACCTGCAGATTTATGAGTAAACCAATTCAGATGGAACGTGGCGTCAAATATCGCGATGCCGACAAAATGGCGCTGATTCCGGTGAAAACCGTGGTCACCGAGCGCGAAGAGATTTTACGTAAGCCCGAGTGGATGAAGATCAAACTGCCTGCGGACTCCAGCCGCATTCAGGGTATCAAGGCTGCCATGCGGAAAAATGGCCTGCACTCGGTGTGTGAGGAGGCCTCCTGTCCTAACCTTGCCGAATGTTTCAACCACGGCACCGCAACCTTCATGATTCTGGGCGCGATTTGTACCCGCCGCTGCCCGTTCTGCGACGTCGCACACGGCCGCCCGAATGCGCCGGACGCGAATGAACCGTTGAAGCTGGCGCAGACCATTGCCGATATGGCGCTGCGTTATGTGGTCATCACCTCTGTTGACCGTGATGACCTGCGTGACGGCGGTGCTCAGCACTTTGCCGACTGCATTACGGCCATTCGTGAAAAGAGCCCAACGATTAAGATCGAAACGCTGGTACCTGACTTCCGTGGTCGCATGGATCGTGCACTGGAGATCCTTACCGCCACGCCGCCGGATGTGTTCAACCACAACCTGGAGAACGTACCGCGCGTCTATCGCCAGGTGCGTCCGGGTGCCAACTATGAGTGGTCGCTGAAGCTGCTGGAGCGTTTCAAAGAGGCGCATCCTGATGTGCCGACCAAATCCGGCCTGATGGTGGGCCTGGGTGAAACCAATGCGGAGATTATCGAAGTGATGCGCGATCTGCGTCGTCACGGCGTTACCATGCTGACGCTCGGCCAGTATCTGCAGCCAAGCCGCCATCACCTGCCGGTACAGCGTTATGTCAGCCCGGCTGAATTCGATGAGATGAAAGAGGAAGCGATGGCCATGGGCTTCACCCATGCCGCCTGCGGCCCGTTTGTACGCTCTTCTTATCATGCCGATATGCAGGCGAAAGGCCTGGAAGTGAAGTAACAGCCTGTCGCAATTGCGCCCGTCGTGGCGCAATTGCAAAATTCTCCTTAAAAGCTTTAAGACTTGTGCCAAATCTGTCGCTTTAACCGCTGAGGCCGTAAAAGCCCTTTTTTTCTTTTTCAGCGTGTTTTTTATAAAGGTCAGATTATGCAACCATCCTTTCATGTCGATGAGCCCGATTTTCGGGCGGCAGATGTGGCGGGTCACTCCATGAGTCAGCGGCGTGCCGGCGATTCGGGCGAAAGCTGGAAGCGCGAAAGGCCCGCACTACGCCAATGGATATCACCAACCCATTTGTCACGCCGCACGCCTCCTGTGAACTGGCGTTTCTGGCAACGGCGATCAGCATTGAACATCGTTACGACGAAGTGCACATGCATCTTCCCGCTGCCAGTCATACGCCCGCCACGCTGCCGCTGCAGGCCGCTGATAACGTAGTTTCAGCCGCAGAAGTGCCGGTTCTTCCGGTCGCGCTGCCTGCCATAAAAACTGAAACCGTCCCGGAAGGGTATGCCATCAGTGCTGTTCCCGTGCCTGTTGTTAACCCGCTGCTGCCGCAGTTTTGGTTACCTCAGCCCCTCTTATCCCCTGCCACTCTCGTGAAGATCGGAGTAACTGCCTTCAAAACAGCCCAGCCTGCCGCGCTGTTGCCGAATGATAGCGTATCCGATATCAAAGCTCCGGCGGCCCTCCACGCGCGCTATGATGATGACTACAAGCCGGCGATGTTCAGCGGTAAAGCCCCGGCTGGAAAACTGCTGCAGTTTTACATTGACGGTATACTGGTGGGCAGTATTGAGATCGATGAGAGCGGCGACTGGCAATTTGAGCAACCAGCAGGATTAGGCGGCGCGCAACACACCTTCAGCGCCATCCTCGTCGATGAAGAGGGGGTGATCGGCGAGCAGCTGGATATGCCTTTTACTTCGCTGCCGTGGCTGGATAGTACGCTTCTTCCCCCTGACGAGAGTGAACTGGTCCGAATCGAGCTGGCGCTGATTGAGCTGACGCTACCGCAGGAGGATACCGTACCTGCGATCTCTCCGCTGCCGCTGACAAACGAGATTCTAACTGACTGGCAGACGCAGGCGGGCATCAGCGTAACGACACCGCTAACCGGAATGGACCTGCTGATGTGGGATGAAAGTGCTGACGGCCCTGTTGTGTGGCACTAAATAAACAAAAACCAGACTGCTGCAGTCTGGTTTTTTAGTAGCGCAATAAATATTTACACTTATTGACGTTCAGCGCAGAGATTACTCTTTGTGGCTAACGCGTTCAGCCGGAACTTCTTCAGCGCTCTGTTTGGCGGTGGAGGATTCATCATCTTTCATGGCTTTTTTGAAGCCTTTGATTGCGGAACCCAGATCGCCACCCAGTGAACGTAACTTATTGGTGCCAAAAAGCAGTACGATAAGCGCACCGATGATCAGCAGTTTGGCAATACTGATACCTTCCATATTTTACCTTTCAACCTTCGCGAAAACGGACAACCGTTATTAACGCGCAGTTTATCACCTGTCTCAACTGGAATCTGTAACAGAGTGAGATCGATGGGTCAGATAAACCGGCTAAGAAACGCCTGAGTTCGCGGGTAGTGTGAGTTGTTGATCGCCAGCGGATAGTAATCCGCGTTTATGCCCGCCAGCGCGATGGCGGCAATCATCATTTTCCCTCGATAGCTTCAGCGTGGCTGCAGTTCAGGGCGGACAAAGCGGCGATTTTCCAGTACCGGCAGTACGCTTCGCGCCCAGGCAATGCGCTGCGGATCAAGTTCCGCAAATATCAGGGCTGCGGATTCCGGCGCTTTCGCAATCGCGACGCCAAGGGGATCAATCACCAGGCTGTTGCCAATATTACGCGGACCGCACTCGCCAACCGCCACCATATAGCAGGTGTTTTCCAGGGCACGCGCGGTAGTCAGCAACTCCCAGTGCATCTCCTTAAGCGGCCCTTTAACCCACGCTGAGGGCAGCACCAGCACATCGGCACCGTCCAGCGCCAGACGGCGTGCCAGCTCCGGGAAACGCACGTCGTAGCAGGTCATCAGGCCCACTTTCATGCCCGCCACCTCCACCAGCGGCGGCACCTCATGGCCAGGATTGACGCGCTGTGACTCCTGCATCGCAAACGCATCGTAGAGATGCAGCTTCACGTACCGGGCGATGATTTCGCCATTGCGGAGAACGATCAGAACGTTATGCGCTTTATTACCCTCAACCGGCACGTGTACGCTCATTATGGTGGTCAGCGTATTACCGCGGCTGGCCGCCAGCAACTGCGTGACAAACGGCCCATCCAGCGGCTGTGCGGCTTTCAGTACGCGATCGGGATCGGCGATGTCCTGCGCCAGCACGGCTTCCGGCAGCACCAGCAAATCCGCCCCGCCGGCCAACGCATTGTTCATCAGGCCAATACAGATCGCGGCATTCTCCTGCCATTCGCGGCTGACGGCAAATTGTCCCATTGCAACTTTCATCGTTACTCCCCTCGGGGGCAAATACCGCGCTCAGCTCATCAGCCTTTAACCTTCAGCAGCAGGCCAGCGTCGGCGGTTAGTCATGGCTTCCGGTCGCGAGATAAACGTTAGCCCAGACCTTTAATGTGATAGCGCGGTGACTCAACATAACCTTCACGTGCATAGAACTGATTGGCTTTAACGCGTGAGGCGTGACAGTGTACTTCCATGCGATCGCATCCGCGTGCGCGCGCCAATTGTTCGGCATGGTTCAGCAGCTGCTGGCCGCTGCCCTTGCTGCGCTCACCTTCGGCAATGCAGAAATAACTAATGCGGGCAAAATCGCCTGCCAGCGCCAGCTGCGGAATAAAGTGCAGCGAAAGAAAACCCAAAACCTGATAACCGTGCTCCGCGACCAGCAGCACTTCATCAGGGTGGCTGCTTAGCTGTGCCAGGCGCGCTTCTATAAACTGTTCGGTATTGCGGTAACCCAGTTCGGTTAACAGCGCACTCAGGGCAAAACTGTCTTTAGCCTGTGCTTCACGTATGTTCATCCTGCCTCCTCCCTTTTCCCTGCCTGCTGTTATATAGCGTTGGCCGCTAAAAAGCTGCACGTATGATTTGTTATGAGGATGTTACAGACATTATCTGTGAGATACGCCGCAGAATGTGCGTTGTCATCCGGCTGTTATGCGCGCTTAAGGCTGGCTTAATCTTGCTTTGCCATGCTGACGGAAATGAACTGACGGGGCAAATGGATGAAGAACTTGATACCGCGTTGCTTTAATGAACTGCTGGCGCTCTCAATCACCACCGTGGCGATTATTGCCTGGGCGATGATGTGGTGGCAGGCCTGAAAAAAGGATAAAAAAAACCCGCCAGAAGGCGGGTTTTTAAAATTCTGACTGTTAACTTACAGAGCGATAACGTTAGCAGCAGATGGGCCTTTAGCGCCGTCGGTGATTTCAAACTCTACACGCTGACCTTCAGCCAGAGTTTTGAAGCCGTTGCTCATGATAGCAGAGAAGTGTACGAATACATCTTTGCTGCCATCTTCTGGAGTAATGAAACCGAATCCTTTGGACTCATTAAACCACTTAACGTTACCTTTGATCTTGGACATCTATATTACCTTTACATGAAAAATGGACACTAAACTGTGTCGGCATCTAGTACAGCAATTGCGGTGACATTTGTCCAGTGAGAATTGATGAAAAAGTGATAAATATCGATTTTTTCCACCTCCTTCACACTTTCTGCCTCTTCTCCTGGCTTAAAACTGGAAGCGCAGCCAGGCAAAATAGACGTTGCCGTTGTTATAAGTGCCCGGAATATAAGTCATTTGGAAGGTAGCCGGGCCATATCCTAATGACGCCAGCGGTAACACCAGCGGAATCGGGATATAGTTCCAGTTATCTCTGGCCGTAACGCCTGCGGTGTAGCCGGCACCGAGATGGAAGTTCTGATCGTTCAGCGGTCGCCATGTCGCTTCCCAACCGTAGCCGGCAATGGGTTCCCACTTGTTAAACGAATCTTTAAAGGCCATGGCATACAGGCCATGCCAGTTACCCTTCTCATCCCAGCGCGACACACCGCCGCCAGCGCCCCATGGTCGCTCGTTGTATTTTCTGATGTGCTCATCATCATAGGTTAAGCGGTTGTGCCAGGTAATTGCCGGCACGTAAAGGTCGTAACTTTGCGGTTGTGACCAGGTTTGCGCCACGTTGCCAGAAAACGTATTCCAGCCCGTTTTAAGCGCTTCGCCGGTGGTTGCCGCTGGTGTTGAAAAAGAGACCGGTAAGGTCAAAATGCAGCCTGAAAAGGCGGCTAAAAGGTGCCGATTCACAACAAAAATTTCCTGTTAATTTTTTCCGAACACAGCGACCGGGAAGGAACCAGGCCCACTCTCTCGGCTTCGCTGCTGATGCATTTTCGTGCCTGAATAGCCTAATCAATACCCGTACTTTATGCGCCAGGCATAGTCCGGATCCCGGGCAATCAGGTGGTTAATTTTACCTCAGAAAATACGGGGAATCGAAACGGCAGCTAAACGAGTGGAAACTGTTGTAAAGGGATCAAATTGTGCACTTCACGTGTAACTATAACCTTACTTGATTACTTAATAATCAGCAACTTACTCACGATCTTTTCAGTGGTGAATAAGTTAATAAAATTTATCAATTGAACTTAAGGGGTAGATAAGATAAATCTCATGACTTCCAGGACGGAAAGAGGAGAAGTGAAATGATTATTCGTTGTAGCCGTTGCGGCTGCGCGCGGTTTTTCTACACATTACCCGGCAGCGAAAACGCCGATAAAGCGCGTCATCATGGTGCCTGTTGCGCCAGATGTGGTAAGGCCATCAATCAGCATGACCTGATGCCACGCTTACCCACTTCTGTTCCCCCTCCAGCCCGCCATGCTGAATAGCTGAATCAGGCACCCAAAGGTGCCTGTACGCGTCAGAAAATCAGTTTAAACACGCCCGTTATCGTCAGCAGTCCCACGATAAAGATGATGGCAATAATCCACAGAATTATTTTCATAGTTCGCTCCTTCAGTGATGAAAATTAACGCGTCTGGGATTCAGTATAGATGATTATTCTGGCTTCGCTCGATCATGCGAAGCGGATCTCACTTAGCGCTTCTCAGAATAGTTATCCTCCATTTATTTTGCGAGAAGGGTCGCAGCTAAGGCCCTTTTTTGTCCCTTGCCGGGCACGTATCAGACGCAGATTGTCTAAACTTACAGCGCCTGTAGCAGGCCTCAATTGTTATCAATGCCTACGTAACAAGGAGACATTATGAGCACAATTAATACCAGCATGGGACGTTACAGCCTTAAGGCAAAGGAGTATGGCAATCACATTCGCGGTAGCATTGCCATCAATGACGAAGGCGGTACGCAGCTCACCCTGCAAGAGTTCGATGAGCACTATCTGGACGATGTGGTCAACAATGTTATTTACCCGGTCACGGGTGGGAACCGTGAAATTACCCGCGCCCTGCGCGAAGAGATGGTAAAAGCGGGCTTTGAACAGCCGCATTAAGCCAGTTGGGCCACATATTGTGGCCCTTGCTTTATCCGGGTTGCGGTTAGACCGGTTTTCGGCGCAGGATGCGTCTTTACCCGATAAGGAGATTGACCGCATGACCACGCTTCATCGCATTTCCCCTTCAGCGCTCCATTCGTTTGTTCAGGCTATCTGGTTACAGGCGGGCAGCAGTGCCGCCGAGGCGCGCCTGGTGGCCGACCATTTGGTCGCCGCTAACCTGGCCGGACACGACTCACACGGCGTCGGCATGATCCCCAGCTATATGGCGTCGCTTACGCAGGGCTTTTTGCAGCTCAATCAGCACGTCAGCATTGAGAAAGATGTTGGCGCAGTGATAACCGTCAATGGTCACAACGGTTTTGGCCAGGTGGCCGCCTATGAAGCGATGCAGCACGGCATTGCACGTGCAGAGAAGTTTGGTATCGCGGCGGTAGGTTTACATCATTCGCACCATATTGGTCGCATCGGACACTGGGCAGAGCAGTGTGCGGCCGCGGGCTTTGTATCATTCCACTTTGTGAACGTGATGGGCGACCCGATGGTGGCGCCGTTTAATGGCAGCGATCGCCGTTTCGGCACCAACCCTTTCTGCGCAATCTTTCCGCGCCGCGCCGGCAAACCGCTGCTGCTGGATTTTGCCACCAGCGGTATCGCCTTTGGCAAAACGCGCGTGGCGTTTAATAAAGGCCAGCCGGTGGCGCCAGGTTATCTGATTGATCATCAGGGCCAGCCCACATCAGACCCGGGCGTAATGCATCAGCCGCCCTTCGGTTCACTGACGGCGTTCGGCCTGCACAAAGGGTATGCGCTGGCGACCTTATGTGAAATTCTGGGCGGTGCGCTGTCGGGGGGCCGCACCACGCACGATGCCACGCTGGTTACCAGTCATGACGCTATCTTTAACTGCATGACCACCGTGATCCTCAATCCTGACGCTTTTGATGCGCCGGGCATGCAGGAGGAGGCTGAATCATTTCTGGCGTGGGTTAAACGTTCACCGCAAAGTGGCGCGGCGCCCATTCAGGTACCCGGCGAGTGGGAAGAGCATAACCGGCAGGTACGCGAGCGCGAGGGCATTCCGCTGGACAGTAATAGCTGGGCGCAGATTTGTGCCGCAGCCCTGCAGGCCGGCATGCCAGAGGAGACGCTGGCGACCTGGCGTGCGTTAGCGCAGTAAGTCGCCCGGGGAGCTGAGGCGCAGCGGCCTCAGCTTAAGGATTACAGCGCCGCCGAAAGCAGCAGACAGCCGATCAGACCACACAGCGAGATGATGGTCTCCAGCGCTGACCAGGAGCGAATGGTTTCGCCAATCGTCAGGTTGAAGTACTCCTTGAACAGCCAGAAGCCGGGATCGTTCACGTGCGAGAAGATCACGCTGCCGGAACCGACCGCAATCACCATCAGTTCCGGGCTGGCTCCGCTGGTCACAATCAGCGGCGCGACAATGCCCCCGGCGGTAATGGCAGCCACCGTCGCTGAACCAAGCGCGATACGCAGTACAGCGGCAATTGACCAGGCCATAAAGATCGGCGACAGGTTAGTTTCATGCATCATGCTTGCGATGTACTTATCGACGCCGCTGTCCACCAGCACCTGCTTGAACGCCCCGCCACCGCCGATGATCAACAGCATCATGGCAATGATTTTAATGGAGTCGGTGATGGTGCCCATCACTTCATCCATGCTGCGTCCGCGGTTGAGACCAAAGGTGAAGATCGCGATCAGCACCGCAATCAGCGTTGCCATGATGGGATCGCCGAAGAACTCGGCGTACGGCAGCAGCACGTGGCCTTTCGGCAGCAGCATCTCGGCCACGGCACGCAGCGCCATCAGAATCACCGGAACCAGCGCCGTCCAGACGCTGACGCCAAAGCCTGGCATCTCTGCTTCAGTAAAGGTTTTAGGATTCCACAACCCTTCCGGGATAGGCTTATCAATGCCCTTCAGGAAACGCGCATAGACCGGGCCGGCGAGGATAACGGTTGGAATACCTAACAGCGTACCGTACAGCAGCGTTTTCCCCATGTCTGCGTTAAACAGCGTGGCAATCGCCGTCGGGCCCGGATGCGGTGGCAGGAAGCCGTGGGTGACGGAGAGCGCAGCAGCCATCGGCACGCCGACATACAGCAGCGGCACGCGGGCTGAAGCCGCAATGCTGAACACCAGCGGCAGCATCAGCACAAAGCCCACTTCGTAGAACAGCGCGAAGCCGACGGTAAAACCGGTCAGCACCAGCGCCCACTGGATATGTTTCTGACCAAATTTTTCGATCAGCGTGGTGGCGATACGCTGTGCGCCACCGCAATCGGCTAACAGTTTGCCGAGCATGGCACCAAATCCCATGATCAGCGCCAGGCTGCCCAGGGTGCCGCCCACGCCGGTTTTGATCGAGCCGATCACCTTGTTCACTGGCATGCCCTGCATCATCCCCACCGCCAGCGCGACCAGAATCAGCGCGATAAATCCGTTGAGTTTGAAACGAATCATCAGCAGTAGCAGGAGCGCTACGCCAATTGCCACATAGAGTAATGGCATAATTTTTCTCCACTTTTGTGCGCGGCTGTTAACCGGCAGCGGTTTGTTGTAGTAAGCCCGGGGGCCAGAGTCAGTGCCTGATGCTTCAGCGTGTAGCATTCTGTTACCGGTATCATGTTAAGGGTAACATTGCCGGGAAATCACCTGGCGCGGCGGGCGAATTTCTGTTTTGCGAAGGTGATCAACTTTTTGCCCGCCAGTTATCAGATTGTTTGCACCGGAAGCGTCACGGCTTTTGGTTACACTAGCGGTTTACGCCAATCAAAAAGGATATGCAGGTGAGTGAGAATCTGATCGAGCTGTACAGTAATCAACAAACCCTGTTTGGGCGCGGCAGTATAGACCGTCTGGTGCCGCTGCTGGCCGCCAATCCACAGCCGACCCTGCTGTTCTGCGGTCGCTCTTTTCTCAACAGCCCCGCCTGGGCGCGCCTCGGCGCCGCCTTACATGACCAGATCCTCGGCTATGAGATTGTCAGTCACGAGGCCTCACCGGCGGAGATCGATGGCTGGGTGCAGCGCTGGCGTGGACACGTTGATCGCGTTGTTGCAATTGGCGGCGGCAGCGTACTGGATGCCGCGAAAGCGTTTGGCGCGATGATGCAGCATCCGCTGAACACGGCGCGCTATCTGGAGAAGGTGGGTGATACGCCGGTACAAGCCGTAACACTGCCGCTGATTGCGATTCCCACTACGGCCGGCACCGGCAGCGAAGTGACGCAAAATGCAGTGGTAACCGACCAGCAGGAGATCAAGGTCAAAGCATCACTGCGTCATCCGGTGTTTGTGCCGCAGGTGGCTATTCTCGATCCCGATCTACTTAAAGGCGCGCCAGACTCAGTCTTAGCAACCTGCGGCATTGATGCGTTTACCCATCTGTTTGAGGCCTATCTGTCGCGCAAGGGCAATCTGTTTACCCGGCAACATGCGCTTAATGGCCTGCAACTCTTTTTCCGTGCCTGGCCGCATTTGAACCGTGATGACACCGTGGGAGATGACGCGCGTGAAGCGATGATGATGGCATCGTGGCTGGGCGGCATCAGCCTGAGCAGCGCCGGCCTGGGGGTTATTCACGGCATCGCCGGGGAGCTGGGCGCGATTAAGCCGTTCCACCATGGCGAAGTGTGCGGCCGTTTACTGTTTCCCTTCCTGGATGTGCTGGCTGAGACAACGCATCCTGAGCAGCAGCGCCTGATGGCCCAGCTGGGTGAACAGCTGCTGCCGAATGAGGCAGCACCGCCTGCGCTGGCGCTGAAAGCCTGGCTCCAGCAGCATGCGATTGTGCCCTTCTGGCAGGATGGCCCCACGCTCTCACCAGAGGACGTTGACTGGATTGTAGCCCGTGCCAACAGCAAAAATGGCTGGGTGAGCTATGACGCACCGACGATGACAGAGATGCTCGTGGCTGCGTGGCGGGTTGTTTAATACCAGATACCGTATCGTTGAGAAAATCCCACTGCAGATAGCGCAGTCAGGCCGGACAGGCCTGACTGTAAAGGCCTCTGTCAGGCAAACGGCCCCTCTTCTGCCAGCATCTGCTCAATCACCTGCAGCACCCCCTCCTCACTGTTCAGCGGGGCGACATAACGCGCCGCCTCTTTCACCCGCTGCGGCGCATTCTGCATCGCAAAGCTAAAACGTGATTGCGTCAGCATCTCCAGATCGTTACCGCCATCGCCAAACGCCAGCACGTTATCGCTGCTGATGCCCCAGCGGTCCTGTAGCAAACGCAGGCCGTTGGCCTTATGCAATCCCGGCACAATCAAATCCACAGAGCCGTGACCGCTGGAGGTCGCCGCTGCCGCGCCCCGATGCACGCGGTTAATATCGGCCATCAGGGTATCCACGTAATCGTCGGAAAGGTTCAGGGCGAACTTGAACAGTTTGTCATCGCCGACATCGGCAAGGCTGTGGATCTCCTGCAGACGATGACAGTAGTGCCGCATCTTGCTCAGCCACTGCGCATCGGCACCGGCAAAGTGATAGGCACTGTTGCGTCCGCACAGCAGGAACCGGAGGTTGGGATAGTGCCCCTGATGCAACGTCTCCAGTACGGCATTCACATCGTCGCGTGAAAATTCTCCGCAAAACAGCTCTTCATCACAGTCGATAATCCACGCGCCATTCTCTGCAACAAAGGCAATCTCGCTGGCAATGTCAGGAAAGAAGGATTTGAGCTGGTAGTACTGGTTGCCGCTGGCCACCACAAATTTGATGCCGCGCCGTTTCATCTCCTGATAGCAGATGTGAAAACGCGCCCGGTTGTAGTGCTTTTTATCGTCGAGAAAGGTGCCGTCCATATCCACCGCCACCATTTTTACCACGGTCATCATGACTCCTTATCGCTTTGAAAGGAAAAACGGGTCACAAAGAGGATAACCTGGTGAGCGGCGAAAGCAGAAAGAAACACGGATGGCCGCCGCCATCCGTGCAGGGTAATCAGTTGATGGCGTTGTTGAGCAAAATCGCCGTAATAATCCCGGTAGCTGCCGCCACCAGCACGTAGTTGCCATCAATATAAGCCCAGTGCTCACCGCGTGGTGGCTCATACAGACCGCGATCGCGCCAGTCATCTACGCGGTAGTGCGATCCGCGAAACGCCTGCGGTGCCGGATAACCCCGGCGGAAATCGTGACCATTCCAGGCAAAGCGGTCGCCGCCGTGATGGCCTTCCGGCATGCGATGGCTGGCATAGTTATCATGATGATCGTCACCACGCCCGCGATCGCCACCGCGGTGCTCATCTCGATCGGGGCTGTGACCGCGATCCTGATGCTGATCGTTTCCGTGTGACTCCCATCGGTGATCGCCCGGCCCGTCCGCCCACGATGTGCCGGAAATGAGTGTGCTGCATGCAATAAGTGAAGCAATAATAGTCAATGTTGTTTTTTTCATGATGTTACCTCCAATAATAACGGCAGGCTGTATGCCGTTGAGCATCACTATTGTTTAAATAGAGGTAGAAAATCATTTCCAAAAGTCTTAAAAATCTTAAACTTACAATATATTACGCCGCGTTAGCGCTTTCTTAACGATTGTGACCGTTTTGACATTAATTGTTTGCCAGTGGCGGCATGCGATTATTCAGTAATTAAGGGGTAAAAAGAAAAAACCCGACCTTGACGATCGGGTGGAGAATGCTATTTCCATAAAATGCATAAAGCGGGGAAACCCTGCTAATGAAGAGGGTAAAACTGAAGCACACAACGCCACATCACGAGCATTGCGCATTAATAATATCATTACGACATGCAAAATACTTATAAAAACTGCATCTTTTCGGATTAAACCTTAAAAAAGAAAGATTGTTCATAAATAACCTACCGCGCCCGGACTCACTCGTCTCAAATAAGGTCCGTGCTCTGACCACTACAACAATTCAAGAAAGCTTTTGACATAAGAAAATCTACAAAACTGCATTAATCCACAGTTAGCCACTGAAAAGCATAACAAAAAACCCAAACAGCATAATGTTTCCCACCGGATAAACGGCGTAATTTTAAATAGCATCATCACCGTTAAGGTCTGGCCTGCTATTTTACGGCAGGCCAGAAAAAAATCACAATCAATTTACTGGAGTGATTAATACCCGACTTAATATTAATATTCTTAATCACGCTCAATTTCCTGCCATGAGTAACGTGCAGGAGGTAATTTTACCTGCCGCTACGCTTTTTTTAATTGCTTAACTCTTACTGTTTATTAACGGCAAGATGACGCGTCACGGAAGCCGGATGACGCTTCAACGCAGCGGCTGGCCGGATGGGCCGCCGCACCAGTTCGCCGCCGCAGTTCGGACAGTGCTGAGCCAGCGGACCTTCGGCACAGTCCGCGCAAAACGTACACTCAAACGAACAGATGCGCGCCCCGCTGGTCTCAGGGGGCAGATCTTTATCACAGCACTCACAGTTTGGTCGTAGTTCCAGCATTATCGTCTCCCGTGGTTAGCGCTTTATCATTACCCTACAGGCTGTCCGTTACCAGTCTGCCTGCGGACATCAGGCGGACAGATCGGGACAGCGCGCGGCGCAGAGCGCGTCAGGGTTTCGCTAAAAACATTACATTCCCCGCCGGGCGTTCTATAGTTCATTCGCTACGTTTATCCTGCGAGGCTATTGAATGCGTGTTAAAGGCTTAAATATCGGTTTCTTCATTGTTATTTTGGCGATCGTCACGATCGCCTTTTTCGATGTGCTGACACCTTACTTCTCCGCCATTTTATGGGCGGCTATCCTGGCGGTGATCTTTGCACCGCTCAAGGCCCTGCTGCGCCGTAAAATGGGCGATCGCAATGGGCTGGCCTCTTTTGCCACCCTGGTGATTATCTGCCTGATTGTTTTTACCCCGCTGGCTATCATCACCTCTTCACTGGTGGTGGAGGTCAATACGGTCTATACCAAGCTGCAGAATAACTCGGCGCAGTTCCCTACGGTCTTTGCCGATCTGCTGCAGCATCTGCCGGGCTGGGCACAACGCTATCTGGCGGATCATGATCTGAACAGTGCGACGCAAATCCAGCAAAAACTCTCCAGCTTTGCCCTGAAGGGTGGCCAGTACATGGCGGGTAGCGTGTTCCTGATTGGTAAAGGCACATTTACCTTTACCGTTGGCTTCGGCGTTATGCTCTATCTGCTGTTCTTCCTGCTGAAAGATGGTGCCTGGCTGGTGGGCCTGATACTGGAAGCGCTGCCGCTCTCCACGTACGTCAAACACCACCTGATGATGAAATTTGCCGCAGTTTCGCGTGCAACCGTCAAAGGCACCGTCGTGGTGGCGGTGGTTCAGGGGATTCTGGGCGGCTTCGCCTTCTGGATCACCGACATTGACGGCAGCCTGCTGTGGGGTGCGCTGATGGCCTTCCTGTCGCTGATTCCGGCGGTCGGCTCCGCCATTGTCTGGGTGCCCGCCGCGATCTTCTTCTTCGCTACCAGCGCGCTGTGGAAAGGTCTGTTCCTGGTGGGCTTCTTTGTGGTTGTCGTTGGCCTGGTGGATAACATCCTGCGTCCGCTGCTGGTCGGTAAAGATACCAAGATGCCGGATTACCTGATCCTGATCGCCACGCTGGGCGGCATGGAAGTTTATGGCATCAACGGTTTTGTCATCGGGCCGCTGATCGCCGCGCTGTTCATTGCCTGCTGGAACCTGCTCTCTGGCCGCGACAACCGCGATAACGCCGAGGAGATCGACGAAGAGTTTATCGAAGAGGGTAAACTGCGCGATTAAGGTTCTACCTCTCTGCTGGCTACCGCCCGGTAGCCAGCCTTTGCTTAATCGTTTTGCCTGCGGTAGGCTCTTTTGCTGACATTTAACGGACGACCGCAAAAGAGCTAACATGGATGCACAGCCCACTCCTGAAAGTATTCTGCGTGCCTGGCAACGCATAGAGTTTTTCCAGCCCTACACTCTCGATGAAAAAAAACAGAGCATACGGCTCACACTCAGCGAGCTAAGGCGCGCTGGCGATCGCTTATTGCCATGGCTAAACGCGGAGCTGCGGGAGCAGTGTGACATCCCGGACAGGGCCGCTTACGTTGTTCATCTCGGACTATTTGATAAAAGTATCGCAAACCAGGTAGCGCGGCAGGTATTTGGCACGGAGTCCGGGCTGGCGGCAGAAGAGAACGAACAGCGGCTGGATAATGAGGGGATAACTTGCTTCGCCAAGGTCGTCGTGGACAAGCATGGCGCACCCGCGTTGCAAGATCTATCCGTTAGCTCGCTCCCCTGGGCACTCGGTCATCTTGCTCAGCAGCGCTTTAATCAGCTTCACTCTCAAACCTTTAAAAACCACTGCGAAACCCTGGCCGATAAACTCACTACGTTTGCTCTATCATTGCGGGCAGCTGTTGAAAATGGTCCGCGCATTCTCGGGGCAGCTGATGTGCTCGCACTGCTGCACGATGAGTTAGTCCCCTGGGCAGATTTTTCGCCAGCATGGAAATATGCGCTGCAGATCGACTGGTTTGAAAGTGGCAGTAGCGCCTCAGAGGATGATACTGCGGATGAGGATGAGGCTGGTGGATCGAATAATATCGCGCTACCGATCCTTAACAGCTTCTTTTTTGATGACCTGGAAATCGTCAGCGCATCTCTGCACCCTTCGCAGAAGAGCAAGAGTTTACGTGCTTATCTCAGTAATGAGAGCGTACCAAAAATCGATCTCTACTCTCAGTCAGCTATGGATGCCATTATCACCCTGTCGCATCCGGCCAAAACCCCACCCGGCCGATGGCCCGCAGATCCCCGTCACAACATGTCGCTGATGCAACAGTTTGCCATTAACGCCGCAACAACCGAGCTGGCAGACGGCGGTATCCTTTCGGTCAATGGACCGCCCGGCACCGGGAAAACCACCCTGCTACGCGATCTTGTGGCGCACAATGTGGTTGAACGCGCCCGCGTGCTGAGCGGCTTCACTCAGGTGGCCGACACGTTTGATAAGAACGGTTTGCTCGTACCAGCGCTGTGCGGGTTTGAGATGGTGATTGCCTCCAGTAATAATGCCGCCGTTGAGAACATCTCGAAAGAGCTGCCTCAGCAATCCTCCATTGCTGAGGCGTACCGTGAGATAAATTACCTGGCAGCAAGTGCTAACCAGATTGCGGCAGCCGGTCTTCCCAGGCGCGACAAGAGAACGGCCAAAGAGCCCAATGGTAAGGGCCGTACTTATCATCTGTTTCGTCCACTGGAGACGGATAAGCAGTGCTGGGGCGTCATTTCAGCTGCGCTGGGCAGTAAAAAGAATCGCCAGCGCTTTGCGCAACGCTTCCTGATTGATGAACACTTCCTGCGTGATACGCCCGCAGAAGCCAATCGGCCGCAAAACGAAAACTTCCTTAGCCTCTGGCGCTGGTGGAAATGCCATCAGCACACCTCATTTGCCGAGGCAAAACGCGCCTTTCTGCACCAGTTGAAGCAGACTGACGCCCTGCAGCAGCAACTGGTCACGCTGGCCGATCTGCGTGCAAGTGAGCCACAAGACCTTACCCCGCTTAAACAACAGCTGAATGCGCTTCAGCAGCAGCTGACGCAGCAGGTGCGAGCCCGGGATCTTGCTGAGACGCAAAATCACGCGCTGGAGGTGCAGATACGTCACCTTCTGCAGCAACAAAAAGTGCTGGATGCCACATCGCCCGGATGGTTTAGCCGCCTGCTGAACCGAAAAAAAGTTCAGGCTTACCAGCAAGAGAAGGCAGCCGTTCAGCAAAATCTGCTCCAGCTTACGCAGCAGCAGGTGCTGTACGCGCAACAGCTGGAGGCCGCGCAGCGGAAAACAGGTGAGATTGAGAGCCAGATACAGCATGTGCAACAGCATCTGCAGCAACTGATTGACCGGCAGGCGGCACAAGCGCGCGAAGTACAGGCGTTGCAGCAGCGATTCCCTGATGTGGCAATGCCCGATCCTGCATGTGCAATTGACGATGTCACGTTGCAGCGTAATGCGCTCTGGCAAAATAAAGAGATTAACGATCAGCGCTCACGGCTGTTCGTTGCGGCGATGGCGCTACATCAGGCCTGGTTAAATGAAGCACTCTATCAACCGGCGTTTCGCAGTGTGCTCTTTGGCATGAGCGATTTTCTTGCCAGCCCCCAGAAGAGCCCGCAACCGGTGCGCGAATGGCAAACGCTGTTCATGATGGTGCCGGTCCTTTCCACCACGTTTGCCTCAGTCGGGCGCATGTTTAGTGGCGTTGGTGCCGAAGAGCTGGGCTGGTTGCTGATTGATGAAGCCGGGCAGGCTTCACCGCAACAGGCCGTGGGGGCAATCTGGCGAGCCAAACGGGTATTGGTGGTGGGCGATCCACTGCAGATCGAGCCGGTATTTACCACTTCACCAGCGCTGGTGAAATACCTGTGTGAAGATACGCTGGCCCGGCATGCTGACCACTGGAATCCCGGCTTGTTGTCGGTACAGCAGGTCGCCGACCGCACCAATCATTGGGGCTGCGAGCTGGAGGTCATGAATCAGGTACAATCTATCGGCATTCCGCTTTGGGTCCACCGCCGCTGTCGCGAGCCGATGTTCAGTCTTGCTAATCGTATGGCTTATAACGGTCGTATGATTCATGGTCTGGATACTGAAGCCATTCGCGCCCGGCCTTTACAGGGCCTGATACACAATCGCTGGATACATGTCACCGGTAAAACCACCGATAAGCAATATCACGACAGCCTGGGCGACGGCCTGTTGCAACTACTGGATACGCTTCTGAGCCAGCATGTTGCACTGGCATCGCTTTATATCATTACGCCGTTTAAAGCGGTTAAGTTCGCATTGATCGATCGGCTTGCACAGCGGGATCTGCATACATGGCGCCAATGGCAGCCAATGTTAAAGCAGAAAGAGATCAAAGAGTGGCAGGAGAAAAATATCGGTACCGTGCATACCTTCCAGGGAAAAGAGAATGACACGGTTATTCTGGTGCTGGGCTGTGATGAAGAGAATAAGGGTGGCGCGCACTGGGCTGCCAGCAAACCCAATCTGTTAAACGTTGCCCTCACCCGCGCTAAAAATAATATTTTTGTTATTGGTAACCGTACGGTTTGGGGGAGCTACCCGGGTTTACAGGATTGATCTCAGCACTGGAGACGGCATCGGTAACAGCGTCCCAGCGCTGGATTAATCCACCGGGAAAATAAGCTACGCTTTAAAAGCAACGCTGGGTTGCTGAGCAAAAGGGATGCGCATGATGAAAACATTACTGGCCGGCATGATGATGGTTTCCAGTTTGATGACGCTGGCAGGCTGCCAGCAACCGGATCGCCCTATCGGCCCGGATGGACGGCCTAACGTGCAAACAGAACAACCTGTGCCGGGCGGCCCGATGAGTAAAGGCCCGGTCGGGCAACCGCAAGCGTAATGCCCCATCAGCGCACATAGCCTGGGGTGAATTGTTCACCTCAGGCTTGCCCTGCGGGCTGCTGCTCGCCTCGGGATCAGAGATTCTCACCTGATGACGTCAGGTGCCCCTTTAAACCACAGTTATTACTGGCACGTCTCCGCTAGAGATTTTGCGCTATTCATGCCAGAATCCGCCCCATCTGAAGCGAAGGGAATCTGCTCCATGCCGCAACCGCAAGCCATCTGCCAGATAAGCGAAGGCACTGTCAATCTACCCGTAGCCTATCGGGATCGTACCGTTAATATCTTTACTTCCAGCACAACAAACGCCCCTGCGTTCAATATCTCCCGCGATACATTACAGGAGAGTGAAACGCTGCCCGCTTATATCGATCGCCAGCTAAAACTGATGCAGCAGCACCTGAAGGGCTGGCAGCAGAGCCTGCGGGAAGCGGCAGCGCTGGGGAAGCCCGCACTTGTTGGTGAAAGCGTTCACGCCAGTTATCTGCGCGACGGCAAACGCATCTGGCAGCAGCAGGCGGTGTTCACGCCCGACAACCGCCATGTTCTGGTTTTCACCATGACAGCAAACGCGGCATTTACCGCGGCTGATAACGCACTGTTTCAGGAATTGCTGGGGAGCTTCCGTCCACACGCTTAACAATAAGGATTGTTGTTATGTTTGAAGCCGCACGCGCTGGCGACGATATCGGACACTCATCCGCCCTGGCGGGTATGATTGGCGGCACGCTGGTCGGTGGTCTGATTGCCGCCGTCGGAGGCATCGCCGCCGGCGCGCTGATGCTGGCTGGCATCGGTGCTTCCTGTTTAGGCGTAGGCGTCCTGCTAATCGGCGCCAGCGTTGCCGTGGGTTATTTCACCGGCGAACTGGCCACGGCAGCCAGAGACGGTATTGTCGAGGCGGGTGCCGCCAGCATGACGAAAAAAGGCACAATCACCACCGGATCGCACAACGTCTTTATTAATGGCCGACCGGCGGCCATCGCCACCGGGAGTATGGTGACGTGCCAGGACGATGGCTCGCAGCAGATGGCGGAAGGTTCTTCGCGCGTGTTCATTAACGGCTTCCCTGCCGCGCGTCTCGGCGATCAAACCACCTGCGGCGCGAAGGTAATGACCGGGTCGGATAACGTTTGTATCGGCGGCAGCGCGCAGCAAACGTTACCCATCCAGTCTGAAGTTCCCGAGTGGCTCTATAAAGCGTCCGATCTCACTCTGTTATTTGCTGGCCTGGCTGGCGGCTTCGGCGGCGTGGCTGGTAAAGCGGGTGTCGTCAGTAAGATGCTGAGTAAATTACCCGGCATCAATAAACTTGGCCGCATCGCCTGTCGTGCGGGTGCGCTGATGACCGGGGCCGCCGCTGTCGGCATTATTGCCCGCCCGGTAGATATCGTTAGCGGCCAGAAGTTTCTCAGCGGCGATGACGAACTCGACTTCGTGCTGCCCTCGCGCCTGCCGGTACAGTGGCAGCGCCACTGGCGCAGCGGCAACCCCGGCGATAGCGTGCTGGGACGCGGCTGGAGCCTGTTCTGGGAGACACAGCTGACGCGCTATCAGGATGGTCTCGTGTGGCGCGCTCCGTCGGGCGATTATGTTTCCTTCCCTTTAGTGCCGAAAGGCCAGCGGACCTTCTGCGAGGCGGAAAAGTGCTGGCTTGAGCACCATCTTGATGGAAGCTGGTCACTTTATGACATCAGCGACGAGCGCTGGCACTTTGGCGCACTGCAGGACGATACGTCCTCGCTGCCGCTGCGCCTGGCCGATCGGTGCGGCAATGATATTCTGTTTGAGTGGAATGTTAAGGGTACGCTGCACGCATTGACCGATAGCGCCGGGCAACGCGTGGTGTGTCGCTATGCCCATGATCGCCTCACCGGTGTCTGGCTGGATGACGCGATCTGCTTAGTCAGTTACGCTTATGACGACAGCGGCCAGCTCATTACCGTGACAGGCCGGGGCGGTAGCGTGCGCCGCCGTTTTCAGTGGCGCGATGGTCTGATGAGCGCCCATGAGGATGCCAATGGCCTGCTCAGTGAGTATCGCTGGCGGGAGATTGACGGTTTACCGCGCGTGGTGGCATATCGTCACAGCGGTGGCGAGCAGCTGGATTTTTACTACGACTTTGAAAACGGCACGCGCCGGGCCACGCGTGATGACGGTACCGAAGCGCACTGGCTGCTGGATGATGATGACAATGTGGCGCGCTTTACCGATTTTGACGGCAGGCAGACCGCTTTTGTCTACCAGGAGAGCGAGCTGTGCGACGTTATCCTGCCCGGCGGTGCGATGCGCAGTAGCCGCTGGGATCGCTACGGCCGTATGCTGCAGGAGATCGATCCGGCTGGCCGCCAGACCCGCTATCACTGGCTGCGCCTGACTGACCTTCTTGTCCGCACTGATTACCCGAATCTGAGTGCCACGCACGCTACCTATGACCTGCAAGGGCGGCTGTTTACTGAGACCGACGCGTTAAACCACACCAGCACCTGGCACTACCCGGACGACAACGAGACGCTGCCCGACCAGATCACCGATGCCGCCGGTGGCGTGGTGCAGCTGTGCTGGAACCGTCAGGGCTTGCTGACGCAGCGCATCGACTGCTCCGGCAGCGTTACCCGGTTCAGCTATGACCGCTTTGGTTATCTGATCAGTAGCGAGGACGCTGAAGGCAACATCACTCAGCGTGAATGGAACGCAGCGGGTCAGCTGTGCGCGATTGTGCTTCCGGACGGCAGCCGCGAAACCCTGCACTGGAACGTGCATGGCCAGCTCAGCGCCTGGCGCGATGCGCTGGAGAGCGAAGTTCGCTGGACCTATAACGCGCTGGGACTGCCGGTTAGTGTGACTGATCGCATTGGCCGCACCCGACGCTGGCATTACGATCCGCGTGGCAATCTGCTGCGGCTGGAGAACGGCAACGGCGGTGAATATCACTTCAGCTATGATCCGGCAGGCCGCCCACTCAGCGAGACGCGACCGGATGAGACCGCGCGCTTAATGGCGTGGGACGAGCGCGGTTTTCTCACTTCGCTGCAGGAGCATGGCCGGCCGGAAGCCGACGGCGGCACCGCACGCCGCTGGCAGCAGTTCAGCCACGACGACAGCGGGCTGCTGATCGGCCGCACTACGCGCCATGCGGCATATCGTTACACGCGTAAAACCAGCGGTGAACTCGCCAGCGTGTTGTGCACGCCCACCGCAGAGGGCGCGGCGCTGGGCATTGAAGAGGACAGCGTCGCTTTCACTCACGATGCTGCCGGCCAGCTACTGCGCGAATCGGGCTGCACCGGTGCGCTGGAGTATGCCCGTGACGGGCTGGGCAACCTCACCATGCTGACGCTGCCGGGCGAACAGCAGCTGCAGTGGCTGCACTACGGCTCCGGGCACGTCAGCGCTATCCGCTTTAACCGACAGCTGGTCAGCGAATTTACCCGCGATCGGCTGCATCGGGAAATATCACGCAGCCAGGGCGCGCGTGAACAGCTGCGTCAATACGACAGCCTTGGCCGGCGCACGCTGCAGCGCAGCCAGCCGGGCACACAGGTTCCCCTGCCGGAGCAGGCTATCCTTGAGCGGGCGTTTCGTTACACCGCGCGCGGCGAGCTGGCGGGCGTCAGCGATACCCTGCGCGGCGACGTGCATTACGGCTATGACGCAGAAGGTCGTCTGCTGAAGCACTATGAAGCGCGCCAGGGCCACAGCACAGCGGCATTTCATTATGACGCGGCGGATAACCTCACCGCAGACGATGCCGGCCCGGCCGTTTTCCCCGTCACCGATAACCGGCTCGGGCAGTGGCAGAACCTGTTTATGCAGTATGACTGGTGGGGCAATCTGGTCCGCAGGCGGAGCGGCTTTAGCGAACAGCACTATACGTACGATGCCGAAAACCGTCTGATTAAGGCCGAAGGCAGCGGGCCGCAGGGCCGCTTCAGCGCGCACTATCATTACGATGCGCTCGGCAGGCGCATCCGTAAAACCGTGACCACGCAGCAGGGCACCCTCAGCACGCGCTTTTTGTGGCAGGGCTGTCGCCTGCTGCAGGAGCAACAGGAGAACGGCCGCTGCCATACCTGGCTCTATGACCCGGCTGAAACCTGGAGCCCGCTGGCGCGCATTGAGCACCGGCATGCAGATTCAGAGGGCGACATATTCTGGTTCAGCACCGACCTGAACGGCGCACCGCTGGAGATGACGGATGAGAACGGCGACCTGCGCTGGAGCGGCCAGTACGGCAGCTTTGGCGAAGTGCGCAGGCAGAGTGAGGGCTTCAGCCGCCGCGCGGTGCGCCCCGCCCTGCACCACCAGCCACTGCGCTATGCCGGACAGTACGCTGACAGCGAAACCGGGCTTCACTACAATCTGTTCAGGTACTATGATCCTCAGGTCGGCCGGTTTACGGTGCAGGATCCGATAGGGCTAAATGGCGGGCTGAACTTATACCAGTACGCGCCGAATCCGTTAAGTTGGATAGATCCTTTTGGTTTGAGTGTTCTTCGTTTAAGGCACTACACAAGCAACAAAGGCTTAGAAGGAATTAAAGAGAGTATGACTATTAAGCCCTCTGATCAAAATGCTGTGTTCGCAACAAAAGCGAAAGGAAATCCATTAAGTATGGCCGATGCTGCTGATAAGTTTAAAATAAAGCAAAATCATGCCAGAAACTATATTGACTTTGATATAGATTCTGACCGAGTTGAACTTAGAAAAAACAACTTAGGCGTTGAAGAGTACAAAATAAAAGGTGAAGTGAAGTTAAATGAAAAAACAACAAAGTTTGTTAAAAGGTGCTGAAAAATGAATGATAAATATTCAGATAAAACAGAAGCAATTAAAGATATTTTAACTTCACTGGAAGAAATTGTTGTTGTGATAGATAAAATAGGATCTGGTTTCGATGAAAGTAAAAAAACTGCGTCAGCATTATTACTTTTCTTTAACCAATGCAATGTTCTGGATAAGTTATCTAAAACAAGAAAATTCTTACACCAAGAGTTAGAAAGTAACCTATCACCGGAAGAATATGACGAATGGATTGAAAAAGATTTTAACATATGGCAGCCACCTTACGATAAATCAGAAGAAGAGATATTGAGGATGCTAGAATAAACAAAGCCCCTTCAAAAGATAAAGGCATGACTCTTATTTAATTAACGTTACGATCCGTAGGTCGGCCGTTGTGCGACCCCGGATCCGATAGGGCTAAATGGCGGGCTGAACCTTTATGCGTATGCACCGAATCCGCTGAACTGGATCGCCCCGTTGGGGCTGAGTAAGTGTGGGAACTTTACAAAGAATGCTGACGATATCCATTCCATGCAAAGCTCAATTAAGAATCAAACGGGTGAGCATACCGTTCTCAATAACACAGCTGCTCTTAAAAACGGTACTCTTAAGCCTACTGATTTATCGGCAATTAAAATTTGGCAAGACTCAAGCGGAAAATTATGGACTTTGGACCACAGGAGGCGGGCTGCATTCAAATTGTCAGGGCTGAAAGAAATACCGGTGCAGTGTGCTTCGGAGAAGGAAGTTGCTGGCAAAATGTGGAAAATGACCACGAAAACAGATGAAAAAATCATCATTCTTAAAATGAGTTATGGTATTAAGAGAGTTATAGATAGCTGAAATTTTAGATGATTTATTTCCGGTTAACAGTAAAGATGGGCTTGTTAAACTTATAGAAGCTCTGGCGAAAGATTTTAAAGACAACCCTGATGAATGGGAAAATAAAGATCTCAGCTCTTATCTTGGAGCTATCGCTTCATGGATAGAGGATATGGATGGGTATTATGAAAAGACTAACCAGCCCTTGCCAAAGGATACGAACTGGAAAGTTTTTGCAGATATTTTAATGGCTGCAAAAGTATACGAATAATAAAAGCCGGAAGCGACATTGACGGTCCTTCCGCCTTTTTACCGTCAGCCGCTGACCTGGGCCAGTAACATCTCGACCGACTATCGGGCCTGTCTGGCGTTCCACTTTTGCCACACATCGCCAGCCATTTCCAAAACAGATTCTGCGCCGAGGTGCAGCGTTCTCCTCTGTGCGGGCGGTGTCATCATGACCTTTTCGGATCAGTGACCAGCTAAATGCCTCAGCTAATGTAATAGAGTCAAAACCTTAAAACGAGATGCTGACTAACAGCAAAAATCACTCTGTATAGGGTGCGTGATCTATCTGGCACCGAAAGCATAATCGTCACACAACAGGATCATCTATCTGTACCACTAACTCTTCACCCTGATTATGGATATTGCCGACTTTCTTTGTTACCGGATGCCAGATGAAATCCTTCTCAGGTAAGGCCGCATCATGTGCGATCTTCTCCGCACGCTCCGGGCTGGTTTCAGCACTCAACCATTCATGAACAGCATCCGCAGTAAGCACCAGCGGACGACGATCGTGAATATCGACCATACCTTTGTTACTCGCGGCTGTCACAATAACAAACCCTTCGTGCCCATGATCCTTGTCGTATGGCGCTTTACCGATAGCAGCGAAGAACAGCGGCGCTTTTCTCTTGTGATAAATGAAGTAAGGTTGCTTTTTATCGCCCCCTCTCTTCCACTCAAACCAGCCGTCAGCCGGGACAATGGCGCGCCCGTGCTGCCACAGAGGTTTGAATATACGGCCCGATGCAGCGGTTTCACCGCGGGCGTTAATAAGAGGTTGCTTATTCCACCACTCGGGACCGTATCCCCAGTAGACCGGATCGAAATGAAGCTCATCTTCGCGTTCGTTGAGCAGCAAAACCTTTGTGCCAGGCGCAATGTTAAAGCGCCCTATCGGCTCAGGATCGTAAATGATTTCGTCAGGCTTTAACCCGAGTGAGTCAAAATAGCTATCTCTGCTGCTGTACTGCGCAAATCGTCCACACATAGACACCTCCTGCTTTAAAGATAGCGCGGTAGAGTTAGTTCAGGAGGAATGGCTCAGTCGAGCAGGCAAAAGATGTGCGTGGCGAAGTAATCCAGTAGCGTAAGCAGCATCGATAAAAGGGAAAATCAGGTGGCGTGGAAGCTGGCTTAAGTTCTTGAAAGTATTTGGCACGCCCTACAGGATTCGAACCTGTGACCTACGGCTTAGAAGGCCGGTGCTCTATCCAGCTGAGCTAAGGGCGCATAGAAGATGCGTCGGATTATACGTTGGCAGGCTGGCGCGTCAACGTTTTTGCCGCAGCAGCGCGGCAGAGTGTTGAGGGATTGAGCAATTACGCTTAATGGCGCTGACGCCAGTCGCTCAGCGACACCAGATTACTCGCCTCAGCCGATTCCCCTTCCAGCTCAATCCCCTGCTGCGTAAAACGCGCATTGTACTGCTCGCGCAGCGCGTGTAGCTCCTGGCTGTCCGGCTCCAGCTGACGCAGAAAACCCAGGGCCAGCAACAGCTGCTGGCGCGAAATCAGCGCAGAGAAACCCGCCTTGCTCAGAATACCGTGCCAGCGCAGCGTATTCGCTTCGCTGCCGTCCACAATCAGTACCTGCCAGATCAGCAGAACCATCGCGCCATTCTGCAGATGCGCCTCGTTATCGCCAGCGATGTAATCGATGAACTCCTTTGCCGCCTCTTTCCCCATCAGCGAAAGCATTGACTCAATATGCACCGGCGGCAGCCCCAGGCGCTTGTTCAGTGCCTGCGCGGCGTGGCGCGAACGGGCGGTCAGCAGCTGAAAACCCACAACAAACACGATCGCCAGCGTGGCGAGCATCAACCAAATCATCACGTCATCCACATCATGTCCAGGCGGGCATAATACGCGCTAACGCGGCCTCACGTCACGGCGAAAAAATCGGGAAACGCACTGTGCCAGCGAATCTGTGACTGACAGCCGCACGCGCTTCTGACAGAATAGACGCCATCCCCGATTTAACCCTCTACAGATGGATTTCCTCTCTGATGGCAGCAAAAATTATTGACGGTAAAACGATTGCGCAGCAGGTGCGCCTTGAGGTTGCCGAAAAAGTGCAGCAGCGTGTGGCAGCCGGTAAACGTGCGCCAGGTTTAGCGGTTGTGCTGGTGGGTGAAAACCCGGCCTCGCAAATTTATGTCGCTAACAAACGCCGCGCCTGTGAAGAAGTGGGTTTTATCTCCCGCGCTTACAACCTGCCTGCCAGCACCAGCGAAGCTGAGCTGCTGGATCTGATCGATCAGCTGAATAACGATGGCGAGATCGACGGCATTCTGGTGCAGCTGCCGCTGCCGGCGGGCATTGATAACGTGAAAGTGCTGGAGCGCATCACGCCGGACAAAGACGTTGATGGCTTCCACCCCTATAACGTTGGCCGCCTGTGCCAGCGCGCGCCGAAGCTGCGTCCGTGTACGCCGCGCGGCATCGTTACACTGCTGGAGCGCTACAATATCGACACTTACGGCCTGAACGCCGTGGTGGTAGGCGCTTCCAATATTGTAGGCCGTCCGATGAGTATGGAGCTGCTGCTGGCCGGGTGCACCACTACCGTCACCCACCGCTTTACCAAAGATCTGCGTCATCATGTCGAGCATGCCGATCTGCTGGTGGTCGCCGTGGGCAAACCGGGCTTTATTCCGGGTGACTGGATCAAGCCGGGTGCGATCGTCATTGATGTCGGTATTAACCGTCTGGAGAGCGGCAAAGTCGTCGGCGATGTCGATTTCGAGGCGGCTGCCGAACGCGCCGCCTATATCACGCCGGTGCCGGGTGGTGTTGGCCCGATGACGGTGGCCACGCTGATCCAGAATACGCTACTGGCGTGCGAGCAGTATCACGATGTGGAGGAGGCGTAATGGCGAATTTTTCTCTGGGTAAACACGCACACGTTGATCTGTGCGATCTGCTGAAGCTTGAAGGCTGGGTCGAGAGCGGCGCGCAGGCCAAAATCGTGATCGATGAGGGTGCAGTGCGTGTTGATGGTGCCATTGAGACGCGCAAGCGCTGCAAGATTTTCCCCGGCCAGACGGTCGAGTTTGCCGGTCAGCGCGTAACGGTTGTCGCCTGACAGACGCGGTGCGCATGCCTGCGGGCGATAAATTGGCATAAAAAAGGGCGAACTGCGGTTCGCCCTTTTTGGTTATTTACGGCGCCAGCTGGAGCCCTGCGGGCCATCTTCAACGATAACGCCCAGCTCATTGAGCTTGTCACGCGCAACATCCGCCTGCGCCCAATCTTTCGCGGCGCGCGCATCGGCGCGGGTTTTTACCCAATGCTCAATCTCTGCCACTTCATCCTGGTCCACCTGCGCACCGCTCTGCAGGAACTGCTCCGGGTCCTGTTGCAGAATGCCCAGCACGTCCGCCAGCTGTCGCAGTTTGGCTGCCAGCGCGTCGGCAGCCGCTTTATCTTCGCTCTTCAGGCGGTTCACTTCGCGTGCCATGTCGAAGAGTACGGAGTAGGCTTCCGGGGTATTAAAGTCATCGTCCATCGCCGTGCGGAAGCGCGCTTCAAACGCTTCGCCACCCGCTGGCCTGGCGCTGGCATCGGTGTGGCGCAGCGCGGTGTAGAGGCGCTCCAGCGCGGCACGCGCCTGGTTGAGGTTATCTTCACCGTAGTTGAGCTGGCTGCGATAGTGACCGGACATCAGGAAGTAGCGCACGGTCTCAGCATCGTAGTGCTGCAGCACATCGCGCACGGTAAAGAAGTTGCCGAGCGATTTTGACATCTTCTCGCGATCGACCATCACCATGCCGGAGTGCATCCAGTAGTTCACATAGGGGCCGTCGTGCGCACAGGTGGACTGTGCCACTTCGTTCTCGTGATGCGGGAACATCAGGTCTGAACCGCCGCCGTGGATGTCAAAATGGGTGCCCAGCTGTTTGCAGTTCATCGCCGAGCACTCAATGTGCCAGCCCGGACGGCCGTTGCCCCATGGCGATTCCCACGCTGGTTCGTCGGCTTTGGACATTTTCCACAGCACGAAGTCCATCGGGTTGCGCTTCACTTCGGCCACTTCAACGCGTGCACCGGCCTGCAGCTGCTCCAGATCCTGACGCGACAGCACGCCGTAATCGTTATCGCTCAGCACGTCGAACATCACGTCGCCGTTGTCGGCTACGTAAGCGTGGCCGCGTTCGATAAGCTTGCCAACCAGCTCAATGATCTCCGCGATATGGCGGGTCGCGCGCGGCTCCAAATCCGGCGGCAGAATGCCCAGCGCGGCAAAATCTTTGTGCATCTCCGCGATCATGCGATTGGTCAGCGTTTCGATGCTCTCACCGTTTTCATTGGCGCGTTTGATGATTTTGTCATCAATATCGGTGATGTTACGTACATATTTCAGCTGAAAACCCAGGTAGCGCAGGTAGCGTGCCACCACGTCAAATGCCACAAAGGTACGCCCATGGCCGATATGACAGAGGTCGTAAACCGTGATTCCACACACGTACATACCGATTTCACCGGCATGGATGGGTTTAAATTCCTCTTTCTGTCGACTCAGGGTGTTATAGATCTTTAGCATTGAACGGTTCCGTTTTTTACGTGTGCGGGATACGCCTTCTTTTGTAGCCGGTTATTGTGCCGTATTTTTCCGACTTGTGCATCGCTGGCATACCAACTGCCGTTGGCTTACTGACGCGTTATTGGAAATTGTGATATAAGAAGCGTCTACAAAAATGCCCCGCCGCTCTGCTGGCGCGGCAGTTGATACTGACGACAACCTCCACAGGACGAATATAATGGTCACTTTCCAGACGAACCATGGCGATATCGTAATCAAAACCTTTGACGATAAAGCGCCGGCAACCGTGCAGAACTTCCTGGATTACTGCCGTGAAGGTTTTTACGACAACACGATTTTCCACCGTGTAATCAATGGTTTTATGATTCAGGGCGGCGGTTTTGAGCCGGGCATGAACCAGAAAGCTACCAAAGCGGATATCCGTAACGAAGCGAACAACGGCCTGAAGAACACCAAAGGCACGCTGGCGATGGCACGTACCCAGGCACCGCACTCTGCCACCGCGCAGTTCTTCATCAACGTGGCGGACAACGACTTCCTGAACTTCCGCGACGAAAGCCTGCAGGGCTGGGGCTACTGCGTATTCGCCGAAGTGGTTGAAGGCATGGACGTGGTCGAAAAAATCAAAGCGGTTAAAACGGGCCGCAGCGGCATGCACCAGGACGTTCCGGTTGACGACGTTGTCATCCAGAAAGTGACTGTTAGCGAGTAATGTCGCGCACGCTGTTTATCGCAGATTTACATCTGTGTCAGGAAGAACCGGCAATCACTGCCGGTTTTCTGCATTTTTTGCAGGGTGAAGCGCAGCAGTGCGATGCGCTTTACATCCTGGGCGATCTGTTTGAAGCCTGGATTGGCGACGACGATCCGAATCCGCTGCATCAGCAGATCGCCGCGGCCCTCCGGGCCCTGCCGGTACCAAAGTACTTCATCCATGGCAATCGCGACTTTCTGCTTGGTAAACGCTTTGCGCGCGCCAGCGGTATGACGCTGCTGCCGGAAGAGCAGGTACTCACCCTGTACGGTCAGCGCGTGCTGATTATGCATGGCGACACGCTCTGTACCGATGATACCGGCTATCAGCGCTTTCGCGCGAAAGTGCATCAGCGCTGGCTGCAGCGTCTGTTTCTCGCCCTGCCGCTGCGGGTGCGTATGCGCATTGCCGCGCGCATGCGCGCCGACAGTAAGCAGGCCAATCAGCATAAATCGCTGAGCATCATGGATGTGAACCAGCAGGCGGTGGAGGCGGCGATGACGCGCCAGCAAACGCCGGTGTTAATCCACGGCCATACGCACCGTCCGGCGATTCATCACTTCTCCCTGCACGGCAGCGCGGCGCAGCGCGCGGTACTGGGCGCCTGGCATGAAAACGGTTCGATGGTTCAGGTCGATGCCGGCGGCGTGAGCCTTATCGAATTTCCGTTCTGACTTTACGGGCGTAAATGCCCGTTTTCCGCCTACGCAACCGTTTTCCTTACTGCCATCTCATGCTATTCTCTGTGCCCTTCTTTACCTGCCCGCCCGGCCAGGTTCGTTTGACTATTCACAGGAGTTGACCGCATGTCATCCAACGCCACCCCGGCCCGTATCGCCATCGTCATGGGCTCTAAAAGTGACTGGGCTACCATGCAGTTCGCCGAGGAGATTCTTAACAGCCTGGATGTGCCATTCCACGTTGAAGTGGTCTCTGCTCACCGTACGCCAGACAAACTGTTCAGCTTCGCCGAAACCGCAGCTGATAACGGCTTTCAGGTGATCATCGCCGGTGCCGGCGGTGCGGCACACCTGCCGGGCATGCTGGCCGCGAAAACGCTGGTGCCGGTGCTGGGCGTGCCGGTACAGAGCGCGGCGCTGAGCGGCGTTGATAGCCTCTACTCAATTGTGCAGATGCCGCGCGGTATTCCGGTGGGCACGCTGGCGATCGGTAAAGCCGGTGCCGCCAATGCTGCGCTGCTGGCGGCACAGATTCTGGCTATTCATGACCAGGCACTGGCGACACGCCTGGCAGCCTGGCGCCAGACGCAGACCGATGAAGTGCTGGAGAACCCGGACCCGCGGGGGAACGCATGAAGCCGGTTTGCGTATTGGGTAACGGCCAGCTGGGCCGTATGCTGCGCCAGGCGGGCGAGCCGCTGGGCATTGCGGTCTATCCGGTGGGGCTTGACGCGGAGCCCTCCGCCCTGCCCATTGCAGAGAGCGTGATCACCGCAGAGATTGAGCGCTGGCCGGAGACCGCGTTAACGCGCGAGCTGGCACGCCACCCGGCCTTTGTGAATCGCGATATTTTCCCGCGTCTGGCCGATCGCCTGACGCAAAAACAGCTGCTCGATCAGCTCAATCTGGCGACCGCACCCTGGCAGCTGCTGGCTGACAAACGCGAGTGGCCGCAGGTGTTCAGCACGCTGGGCGAGCTGGCCATCGTGAAGCGCCGCACCGGCGGTTATGACGGTCGCGGCCAGTGGCGTTTACGCGCGGCTGAAATCGACACGCTGCCGGATGCGTGCTACGGCGAGTGCATCGTTGAGCAGGGCATCAACTTCAGCGGTGAAGTGTCGCTGGTGGGCGCGCGCGGTCAGGATGGCGGCACGGTATTCTACCCGCTGACGCACAACCTGCATGAAGAGGGCATTCTGCGTACCAGCGTGGCCTTTCCGCAGGCTGATGCCGCGCAACAGCAGCAGGCCGAAGCGATGCTTAGCGCTATCATGCATGAGCTGAACTATGTCGGCGTGATGGCGATGGAGTGTTTTGTTACGCCGGAAGGGTTACTGATTAACGAGCTGGCGCCACGCGTGCACAATAGCGGCCACTGGACGCAGAATGGCGCATCAATCAGCCAGTTCGAGCTGCACCTGCGCGCGGTACTGGGCCTGCCGCTGCCGCAACCGGTGGTATTTGCGCCATCGGTGATGGTGAATCTGATTGGTACTGACGTCAACCTTGCCTGGCTGCAGCAGCCGCTGGTGCATCTGCACTGGTACGATAAAGAGGTGCGTGCCGGCCGCAAGGTTGGGCATCTGAATCTGACCGATAGCGATCGTGCGCGTCTGGCGTCGGCCTTGAATGCGCTGGTTCCGCTGCTGCCGGCAGCCTATGCTTCCGGCATCGCCTGGGCAGTCGCGAAGCTGTAACGCCGCGCGCCTGGCCGTTCGGCTCCCGCAACGGTGATAACCGCTTCCGGGGGCTAATCGTCACGCCTCCAATCACGCAGCTTCAAATCGCCGGAACAGCGCCTTACCTTTCAGCAAGCGTACACCCAGCCAGCCTCCGCACAGTGACAACAGCAGCGCGCCGCAGAGGGGTAGTGCGAACCACAAGGTCCAGTCCGGCTCCCACGGGAAGTCAAAGATCTTGCGTTGCAGGCCCCACAGTGCCGCTTCCGCGCCCAGCGCCGCCGCAATGCCGGATACCACGCCAAGCAGCGCAAACTCGCACCACAGCGTGCCGCGCAGCAGCCGCTTGCTGGCACCGAGCGTACGGTAGACCACCAGCTCCTGACGCCGTTGCCGCATACCGACCTGGATCTGTGCCATGAGCAGCAGCACACCACATACCGTGACCAGAATCACCATGATCTCCAGCGCCTGGCTCACCTGCGCCAGCACCTGGCCGATCTGCTTCAGCATGCTGCCAACATCCAGCAGGCTTAAGGTGGGAAATGCCCGGTTCAGCTGGGCCAGCATTGCTGGATCGCTCTCCATACGGAAGCTGGTGAGCCAGGTTTGCGGCTGTTGATCGAGCGCGCCAGGCGGGAAGATAAAGAAGAAATTCGGCCGCAGGCTCTCCCAGTCCACTTTGCGCAGGCTGGTGATTTTGGCGCTGAACTGCTGTGTATCGCCGCTGAAGGTGAGCGTATCGCCGGGCTTCACGCCGAGACGGTCAGCCAGCTCCACTTCCATCGACACTTCACCGGCCTGCGGTGGCCAGCTGCCGGCCACCAGCGGATTGTGATCCGGCCGTTCCGCCTGCCATGTCAGGTTCAGTTCGCGGTTCAGCGCATTATCCAGCTTCGGATCGGCCTTTTTGCCGTTCAGCTCAGTCAGGCGCGCACGCACGATGGGGTAGAACGTTTCCGCTTTAATGTGATGCTGCTGCAGGAAGTCGCGCACCTGCGGCACCTGCTGCTGTGTCAGGTTGAGCAGGAAATAGTTTGGCGCATCGGCCGGCAGCTGCTGCTGCCAGCGATCCAGCAGATCGCCGCGCATCACCAGCAATAGCGCCAGCAGCATAAAGGAGAGTGAAAAGGCCGCCAGCTGACTGAGCGTCATCACCGGTTGTCGCAGCAGACGGTTGATCGCCAGCCGCAGCGCCAGATTGCGCACCACCAGCTTACGCAGCAGCAGCAGCGTGCCCAGCCGAGCAGCGCCAGCAGCAGGGCCAACATTACTACGCCCGCCAGTAGCGCCCAGAGCATTTTGCTGCCGCCCATCAGCAGCGCCAGCAGCGCGACCACAATTAGCGCCATCACCGGCAGATAGATGCGGAGCGGCCAGACGCTGGCTACCGCATCACGGCGCAGCACCCGCAGCGGCTGCGTCGCCATCAGCAGGCGATACGGCCGCAAGCCCACCAGCAGCGAAATCACAAACATCGCGCCGATCGCCCACAGCCATGGCCAGAAGCTGGCGGCCGGCAGCGCGGCCGGCAGCACCGGTTTCAGCATCACCAGCAGCGCCAGCTCAATCCCCTGCCCCAGCGCACTCCCGGCAATGGCAGCCAGCAGCAGGACCGCCAGCCATTGACCGATGATCAGCCGCTGCAGCGCTTTGCGCGTCGCCCCGAGCGTTTTCAGCACCGCCACCAGATCGTACCGGCTGCGGCAGTAGTGACTCATCGCCACCGCTACCGCCGCAATCGCCAGCAGCAGCGTCAGCAAAGCTGACAACAGCAAAAATTGCTGGGCGCGCTGCATGGAGCGGCCCAGTGCATCTTCAGAGTTCTCCACGCTGATCCAGCGCTCACCCGCCTTCAACTGCGGCTGAATCCAGCTGTCGTAGCGCGCCAGCGGTGCCGCATCGCCGGAAAACTTATAGCGCCAGCTCAGGCGGCTGCCAGGCTGAATCGCACCGGTTTTGTCGACGTCAGCCAGGTTCATCAGCAGACGTGGCGATGTCTGGAAAGGATTGAAACCGCCATCCGGCTCCTGGATCACTTCACCCGCAATGCGCAGCGTGGTATCGCCAACGTCGATGTTATCGCCCACTTTCAGGTTGAGCAGCGCCAGCAGGCGCGGCGCGGCTAAGACCGTACCGGCCATCGGACGTAAGCCTGGCGGCTCCGTTTGCAGCGTACCAAACATCGGATAGGCGTCATCTACCGCTTTGACGTCCGCCAGCTGCGGCGTCTCTTGTGCGAAGGTCATGGTCATGAAGCTGAGCTGACGGCTGACCGCCAGCCCCTCTTCACGCGCTTTGTCCAGCCAGGCCTCCGCTGCCGGCTTACTGCTGCGCAGCGTGCGATCGCCCGCCATAAAGTCGCGGCTCTGCTGGCTTAACCCTTTTTCCATGCGATCGCTGATTGAACCCAGTGCCAGCACGCAGGCCACTGCCAGCGTCAACGCCAGCCAGACAATCAGCAGCGAGGGCGAACGCCACTCGCGCCAGAACCAGCGCCAGATCATACCTCCTCCCACAGCTTGCCGTCGCGCAGCCGCAGCCGCCGGTCACAGCGTGCCGCCAGCTGCTCATCGTGCGTGACCAGAATTAGCGTGGTGGCAAAATCACGGTTGAGGGAGAAGAGAAGATCGGCAATGCGGTCACCGGTTTTGCGGTCAAGGTTGCCGGTCGGTTCATCAGCAAACAGCAGGCCGGGCCGGCCGCTAAACGCGCGCGCCAGCGCCACACGCTGCTGCTCACCGCCCGAAAGCTGTGCCGGCAGATGGTGCAGACGCGCTTTCAGGCCAAGCTGAGCAAGCAGTTCGGTCGCCTGCACGCGGCTGTCGCGATCGCTGTCGCCCCGCAGCAGCGCGGGCAGCTGAACGTTCTCCAGCGCGTTTAGCGTCGGCACCAGCATAAAGGATTGGAAAACAAAGCCGACTTCGCGCGCGCGCAGCGCGGCGCGCTGCTCCTCGTTCATACTGTGCAGCGGCTGGCCCAGCAGGTGCACTTCGCCGCTGCTGCCATCATCCAGCCCGGCAAGGATGCCCAACAAGGTTGATTTACCGGAACCCGACTCGCCAATCAGCGCGATGGTTTCAGCTGGTTTGACAACCAGCTCAACTCCGGTAAGGATGGTCAGCTGATGCTCTCCCTGACCGACGGACTTAGTAAGATGATGAACTGCAACAATGTTTTCCGCTGGCATTATCCCTTCCTGTTGTTATTGCTTCTGCTGGTGTCGCGTATCGCCGCCGCCGATACGCTGCTGGTGTTAGGCGACAGCCTGAGCGCCGGCTATCGCATGTCCGCCACGGCCGCCTGGCCCAGCCTGCTTGATAAATCGTGGCAACAGCAGCCCAAAGTCGTGAACGCCAGCATCAGCGGTGATACCGCCGGCCAGGGACTGGCGCGTTTGCCGGGCCTATTAAAACAGCATCAGCCCCGTTGGGTGTTAATCGAATTGGGCGGTAATGACGGTCTGCGCGGCTTTCCGCCGCAATCTATCGCCCGGGATTTAAGTAAAGTGATCGACCAGGTTAAAGCGGCTCACGCGCAGCCGCTACTGATGCAAATTCGCTTACCGGCTAATTATGGGCGACGTTATACCGAGGCGTTCAGCGCGATCTATCCGCAGCTGTCCCGGCAGTACAACATTCCACTGGTGCCCTTTTTTATGGAGCAGGTCTATCTGAAGCCGGAGTGGATGCAGCAGGACGGTATTCACCCCAATCCGGATGCCCAGCCGTTTATCGCCAAACTGATGGCTAACGAACTGGCTCCGCTAGTAAAGCAGAATTAACGCAGGCGCGTGATGAAACACAGGTAAAGAAATGCAAAAACGAATCTTAATCACCGGCTGCTCCAGCGGGATTGGTCTGGCCGCCGCCAACGACCTGCTGGCGCGTGGCTATCACGTGCTGGCAGCCTGCCGGCGCGCAGAGGATGTTGCGCGCATGAACGCGCTGGGCTTTACCGGCATTCAGCTGGATCTTGACGATGCCGCCAGCGTGGATGCCGCCGCTGACCACGTCATCGCGCTGACGGAAAACTGCCTGCACGGCCTGTTTAATAACGGCGGTTTCGGTCAGTACGGCCCGCTGAGCAGCCTATCGCGCCAGCAGCTGGAGCAGCAGTTCTCTACGAACCTGTTCGGCACCCACCAGCTTACGCTGCGCCTGCTGCCCGCCCTGCAGAACAGTGGCGATGGCCGTATTATCAATACCAGCTCGGTACTGGGTCTGATCTCCACACCGGGGCGCGGCGCCTACGCAGCCAGCAAGTGGGCGCTGGAGGCCTGGAGCGATGCGCTGCGCATGGAGGTGCGCGCGTCTGGCGTGCGCGTCAGCCTGATTGAACCGGGGCCCATTGCCACCCGCTTTACCGACAATGTGCAGCAGGGTCAGCAGGATAAACCGGTGCGCAATCCCGGTATCGCTGCGCGCTTTACCCTGCCGCCGGAGGCGATTTTGCCTAAACTGCGTCATGCACTGGAGAGCCGGCATCCGCGCCTGCGCTATCCGGTCACGCTGGTTACCTGGACGATGAGCCTGCTGAAGCGCTTGCTGCCGGGCTGGATGCTGGATCGCATTTTGCGCAGCAACTGAACTGCAAGCCCGAATTGAACTTGAAGCCCGGGCGTTTGCCCCCATATCCTTTACACACTTTCTGCCAAGAGACGTATTCATGTCACACGCTTTGATTATCGACATCAACGAATCCAACCTGCAGCAGACGCTGGAGCAATCCGTGCAGCTGCCGGTGCTGTTCTACTTCTGGTCGGAGCGCAGCCAGCACTGCCAGCAGCTGACGCCCGTGCTGGAGCGGCTGGCGCAGGAGTATGCCGGTCAGTTTATTCTGGCGAAGCTGGATTGCGATAAAGAGCAGATGGTGGCCTCGCAGTTTGGCCTGCGTTCGCTGCCGACCGTGTATCTGTTCCAGGACGGGCAGCCGGTAGATGGCTTCCAGGGGCCGCAGCCGGAAGAGGCGATCCGCGCGCTGCTGGAAAAGGTGCTGCCGCGTGAAGAGGAGCTGAAGGCCCGGCAGGCGATGCAGCTGATGCATGAGGGCAAACCGCTTGAGGCGCTGCCGCTGCTGAAAGATGCGTGGCAGCTGAGCAATCAAAACAGTGAGATCGGTTTTCTGCTGGCAGAAGCGCTCATCGCGTTAAACCGTAGCGATGAAGCGGAAGCGGTGCTGGCGGTAGTGCCGCTGCAGGATCAGGATACGCGCTATCAGAGCTTGATCTCCCAGATCGACTTGCTGAAACAGGCGGCGGACACGCCGGAGATCCAGCAGCTGCAGGTGCAGCTGGCAAGCGAACCCGCAAATGCCGTGCTGGCTGCTAAACTTGCGTTACAGCTGCATCAGGTGGGCCGCAACGAAGAAGCGCTGGAGCTGCTGTTAAGCTTCCTGAAGAGCGATCTCAGCGCCGGCGAAGGTGAAGTGCGTAAAATGTTCCAGGAGATTCTGGCCGCACTCGGCACCGGTGATGCGCTCGCCTCGCGCTATCGTCGCCAGCTTTACTCGCTGCTGTACTGATCGGTACCGCGCGTTAAACGGGCCGAAGCGACTCGGCCCGACAATCTGACAGCCTGGAGGTTATATGTTAGCAGTGATTCCCGTCATCATCTTGCTTGCGCTGGTGACCGTATGGGCAGGCGTAAAAGTCGTCCCGCAGGGCTATCAATGGACGGTAGAGCGCTTTGGGCGCTACACCAAAACCCTGCCGCCCGGCCTCAATTTAGTGGTGCCGTTCATGGATCGTGTTGGTCGCAAAATCAACATGATGGAGCAGGTGCTCGATATCCCTTCGCAAGAGATCATCTCCAAAGATAACGCCAACGTCACCATCGACGCCGTCTGCTTTATTCAGGTCGTGGATCCCGCGCGGGCGGCTTATGAAGTCAGCAACCTTGAGCTGGCGATCCTCAACCTGACCATGACTAACATTCGCACCGTGCTTGGCGGCATGGAGCTGGATGAGATGCTGTCGCAGCGCGACAACATCAATACCCGCCTGCTGCATATCGTTGATGAAGCCACCAATCCGTGGGGCGTGAAAATCACCCGCATTGAAATTCGTGATGTACGTCCGCCGCAGGAGCTGATTGCGGCGATGAATGCGCAGATGAAGGCCGAACGCACCAAGCGCGCCGACATTCTGGCCGCAGAGGGCGTGCGCCAGGCCGCGATCCTGCGCGCCGAGGGCGATAAGCAGTCACAAATACTGAAAGCTGAAGGCGAACGCACCTCAGCGTTCCTGCAGGCGGAAGCGCGGGAGCGCCAGGCAGAAGCCGAAGCCAACGCCACGCGCGTAGTGTCAGAAGCGATCGCTGCGGGTGACATCCAGGCAGTGAACTACTTTGTGGCCCAGAAATATACCGATGCGCTGCAGAAAATTGGCGAAGCGAATAACAGCAAAGTGGTGATGATGCCGCTGGATGCCAGCAGCCTGCTTGGCTCCATTACCGGTATCAGCGAACTGCTCAGGGAGAGCCGGCAGGAGCGTAAACTGTGATGGTGATGGAGCTGATTGCGCACCCGCACTGGTTCTGGCTCACGCTGGGCGGCTTGTTGCTGGCGGCTGAAATGCTGGGCACCAACGGCTACCTGCTGTGGAGCGGCGTGGCTGCCGTGCTGGTTGGCCTGATTGAGTGGCTGTTCCCGCTCTCCTGGACCAGCCAGGGTACCCTGTTCGCAGTGCTGACGCTGCTGTGTGTCTTTGTCTGGTATCGCTGGATCCGCCATCGCGAAGCGTCACAGCAGCCGAATACGCTCAATCAGCGCGCCAGCCAGCTTATCGGCATGCACCTGACGCTGGACGATGCCCTGAAGCAGGGGACTGGCCATGTGCGCATTGGCGACAGCAGCTGGCGCGTGCAGGCCAGTGAGGATCTCCCGGCGGGCACGCCGGTGATTGTGACCGGCGTAGTCGGTATCACGTTGCTGATTCAGCCACGCTTCCCCTCATCCTGACGGCAGCAGCCCGCCAGATGATTGATGATCGGACACTCGGCACCGTCATCGCCCGGGCAGGCTTCCGCCAGCGCCAGTAAACGCGCGCGCATCGCGTGAAGCTCTTCAATATGAGCAGCAATCTCATCGGCCTTCTGCAACGTACGGGCTTTGACATCCGCGCTGTGACGCGCGGGATCGTTGAAGAGCGCGACCAGCTCCCGGCACTCATCCAGGGTAAAACCGACCTGACGCGCCTGGCGCAGCAAATTGAGCTCATCAAGATGATGCGCACCGTAGCGCCGGTAGCCATTGTCACTGCGAAGGGGCGGCGTGACTACGCCCTTCTCTTCATAAAATCGAATGGCTTTGCTGGTCAGCCCGGTTTTTTTTGCCACATCACTGATATTCATCGTTGCCCCTTGACCTTCCCCTGAATGGAAGGTTTAGGCTTTATAATTAATGCAATAACGGCAGTGAGTCAAAACTAAACGCATGAGGAGTTAACGATGTCACAGGTTCAATTACTGGCGCTGGACGGCTTGTCCTGCGGCCACTGCGTTAAACGCGTAAAAGAGGCGCTGGAGCAGCGCAGCGATGTTGATCAGGCTGAGGTCACGCAGCAGGAAGCGCGCGTCACCGGTGCCGCCAGCGCCAGCGATCTGATTGCTACCGTTGAACAAGCGGGCTATCACGCGGTGCTGAAAGATGAGGCTGCTAACCCAAAGCCTGATCCGTTGCCAGCTCAGGAGCCGCAGCCGGAGGCGCTGACAACGGAGTCGCAACCGGCAGAACAGGACCTCCCGGTACACCATCTGCTGATTGGTGGCATGAGCTGCGCCAGCTGCGTCAGCCGCGTTGAGCAGGCGCTGCAAAACGTGCCCGGCGTCAGCCAGGCGCGCGTCAACCTGGGCGAGCGCAGCGCGCTGGTGCTGGGCACGGCTACG
>NZ_MLFS01000023.1 GCF_002095485.1 Pantoea wallisii
GCGGGTCTTCGCTGGCGGCCACCCATTGCGCAGCGTTCAGTGCGGCGCCGTTTAACAACCAGGCGGTGGCATCCACATCTACCGGTTTGATTAAGCCGCGTGCGATCAGATCTGAAAGGCTATCGCGAGTCGCCTCGAGGCAGCTGTTCTGACTCGGCCATTTTGTCGGATCACCAAGAAAAGCCGGACCATCCAGCAGAACGATGCGCCGGACTTCGTCATCCAGCGCCATTCTGATATAGGCTATCCCTTCAGCCAGCAGCTTTTGCTGATCGTCCGTGGCGTGTGCCGCTGCACGTTTAGCGCTTTGCGCCATTTCAGAATCAATCTGCGTAACCACAGCGGCAAGCAGCCCTTTTTTATCGCCAAAATTATGGTAGAGGGCGCCACGTGTCAGGCCAACGCTGGCGGTTAGATCATCCATCGACGCAGCCGCAAACCCTTTTTCGGCGAAGGCTTTTCGTGCGGCCGCAATCAACTTCGTGCGGGTCTCTTCCATTGTTTCGGCGCGGCGTTTGGCAGCCATGCAAGCTCCTTTCAGTTTACGCAGCGCATGTGATTTGACATACGCTGCGTATGTGTGATTAATTTTACATACGCCGCGTATATTAATTCATTTGTTTATGCCGCGCATCCACTGTCGCTTATCCGTACAAAGGAGACATCATGAACCAGCCGAAACCCATTTTTCCCGCGAATCGCCACGCCCTCTATGAAAAGCATGGTTATTCTGCAGCGATCCGCTCTGGCGATTTACTGTTTGTTTCCGGCCAGGTGGGGAGCCGGGACGATGGTACGCCTGAACCCGACTTTGCAACGCAGGTAGAACGTGCCTTTGATAATCTCAAGGACACGCTTGCCGCTGCAGGGTGTACGTTCGCCGATCTGATAGACGTCACCACGTTTCATACCGATCCTGAGAATCAATTTTCAACCATCATGCAGGTGAAACAAGCCATTTTCCCGCAGCCCCCGTATCCGAACTGGACAGCCGTGGGTGTTAACTGGCTGGCGGGATTTGATTTTGAGATAAAGGTTATCGCCCGAATTCCTGAACTTCAGGAATAAACACGCTGCACCCGGCAATCAGGGGGCTGGTATATGGGCCCCCCGATTCGAAGCCCCTCATGCCCGCTTACCGGATGGCTAATCTCAACGTGCGTCTGGCACTCCATTGCCATAAAAGGATGGTTTTAAGCAGTGACAATTCAGGTGTAGCTGTGGAAAGGATATTGAGAGAGCCAGGTAAATATTGACGCCAGGCTTTAGTTTGCAGACGCTGTAGGTCTGATGGTTATTTCTGACGTATCAACACCTTCAGGCGCCTCAATCACATGCCGTACGGCGCGGGCAATATCAGCGGGTTTAAGTGCAACCGAGCGGTAGGCATCCATCACCGCCATGGTTTCTTCATGCGTAATGGTTGACGCCAGCTCACTTTCCACCACGCCGGGGTTAACACAGGTCACGCGGATTTTCGCGTTTTCCTGCCGTAATCCATCAGAAATGGCCCGCACTGCAAACTTAGACGCACAATAGACCGCAGCTGTTGGTACGACATACAGTGCACCAATAGAGCCGATATTAATTATCTGACCGGAACCCTGCGCTTCCATCACGGGAAGCACGGCACCAATTCCCCATAGTACGCCCTTGATATTGACGTCGATGGTCCGTTCCCATTCATCCAGTTTGCCTGCGGCAAGCGGTGAGAGCGGCATGATGCCCGCATTATTGATAAGCACATCGACACGGCCCCATTTATCCAGCGCTGACTGTACGAAGTCAGCCATGGACTGCCGGTCCGTAACATCTAACTCTCGCGCGTCAGCAATACCGCCCGCGTTGCAGATCTCTGCTGCGATGGCGTTAATACGATCGCCTCTTCGTGCGCCCAGTAATACCTGCGCGCCTGCAGCGCCAAGTTCTCTGGCAATACCTTCTCCAATACCACTTGATGCACCGGTGATTAAGATAACTTTATCCATGATGTTCTCCTTTCGTTGAGTTCAGAGAGAGGATAGAACTTAACGATTAGTTGCAGTATCCTGCTTACACTGGACTCAGTGGTTAGCAGCATTAAACAATGAAAATCGATCTTAACCTTTTACCTATTTTTATCGCGGTGGCAGAAGAGAGTAACTTCACTAAAGCTGCGGCCCGGCTGGGCGTTACCCGTTCGGCGGTCAGTCAGGGAATAAGACGGCTTGAGGATGCTTTCGGGACAATGCTTGTCATGCGGACGACACGCTCTGTGAATCTGACGGAAGCGGGCGAACAGCTGCGTGCATCCCTGTCATTACCTTTATCCGGTATTGACGCTGCGCTCGACGATATAGCTTCTGACAATAAGCCTCGTGGACTACTCAGAATTGCGGTGACCTCAATAGCTGAAGAGTTTCTTTCAGGCCCGCTCATCGCTTCGTTTGCAGTAGCCAATCCTTTGATAAGGCTTGATATTGTTGTCACGGATGAAGAGTTTGATATTGTGGCTGCAGGCTACGATGCCGGCGTCAGGCTCGGAGAGGTGATTGAAAAAGATATGATTGCTGTTCCTCTGACTGGTATGCAATGTGAGGTGGTGGTGGCATCCCCATCCTATCTCGCAGCCAACGGCACGCCTGTTCATCCCCGTGAGTTAGTGCATCATCAGTGTATCGGCTGGCGTCCGTCGCCGGATGTTGCACCGTATCGCTGGCCATTTGAAGAGAAGAGGAGAGCTTTCGATCTGGCGGTTGAACCGCAGATTACCACCAATGATCTGCGTCTGATGTTGAGACTGGCTCTTGCCGGCGGAGGCATAACCCTGGCCACTCAGGAAACATTCAGGCCATATATTGAAAGCGGTCAGCTTGTATCTCTGCTTGATGAATTTCTTCCACAATTTCCTGGCTTCTATCTCTATTTTCCTCAGCGTCGCAACATTGCACCCAAGCTGCGTGCCCTGATTGACCATGTCAGGGAGTGGCGGCGGCAATCGACTTAATCTCCTGCCTGTTTCTGTCTCATGCGCGACCTGTTTTTCAGTACATGGTTCGTGCCGCGATTAATACGCTTCAGGCACCTAACCGGCATTCAAAGTCACACCTGATGGCCCCCTTATGCTTAGCTGCCGTTACCCTGACCTGGCCAGCCGGCAGAGCCCGCCCTTATCGCTGCTTTAAATATGGAGCAGATTGCAGAATTGAAAAATCGGAAGTGACTAAACCATATTACTAACTGATCGTTGTATCTGACACTGGGAGGCAGGTCAACATGTTCAGACTCAAATCTCCTGCAATGTTGGAGATTTGAGTATGGTTGTCCCTAATGAGCGATCTGCGGACGTCAAAATTCTGGGGATAGGGGTGTTAAGCCAGATAAAAAAATCCACTCCAGAAAAGAATTCAATGAATCTGTGCTAACTTCAACCACCAAACGGTTGCTGCAAAAGGATTTTATTATGAATTTAGTTGATGCTCTTAAAGCGAAATATCCGGGTTCCCAGGCTTGGCAGATCGGAGACAGTGCTGATATGGCTAACGAGCTGGCGGACTTGGTTATGAAAGGGATTAAAACCGCATCCTGTGGTTCTTTGGCCTCATACCTGGCAGAAAAATCGCCACCAAGAATAGGCAGTCACAATATTATCCTCGACGGTCGGGATGAGCCGGTATGCGTCATCAGAATGACTTCAATGCGCCTGGTTCGCTTCTCTGACGTTACTGAGGAATTAGCCCGCAAAGAAGGCGAAGGAGATCTGAGCCTCGAATACTGGAGATCTGAGCATAAAGCCTTTTTTACCAGAGCTGGCTTTTACGCTGACGACATGGAGCTTGTAGCAGAAGAATTTGAGGTCGTTGAGGTCTGTAACAAGACTGACCATGCCTGGCGCTCATATTTAATATAACAGTTCTGTAGCGCCCTTCCCTGGCGCTATAGCAGCATGAAGTTAAGGAAGCTCTTTGCGCATAAAAACACTCAACGGATCTGCTGTATACGGGGGAAATGCATCGCATATTTCGTACCCGCACTTGCGATAAAGCGCTATAGCCGGTTGCTGGTGAATCCCTGTTTCAAGCTGCAACAGCCGCGAATTCTTTTCTGAAACAATCCCCTCGATTGCACTGACTATCTTTTCTCCGAGCTTTTTTCCCCGGTATTCCGGTCGAATATAAACCCGCTTAATCTCGGCTGAGCCATTTTGATGAAATAGCAAAGCACCACAACCTGCATGTGCATTCCCTTCATCACGTACGATCACGCACCTGAGCTGTTCGTCACTGACTGCTGAAAGATCAAGGCAGTGGTTACTTTCTACAGGGTACAGTTCGCTCAGAAAGACATCGAGCTCGCTGACCAACCGCGCCAGGTCAGAATCCCCTTTATCAACTTCTGAAATATTGAACATTCACTATCCTCAGCTCACTTTTAACAACTGAATCTACCATGCCTGTTCTAACTATGACGCCTGTCAAGATTTAACATACGCTGCAGGCGGTAAATGGTGGATGACCGTAACCTCTGAATCCACCCCGATGGACGGGTAGTGCTCACGCATCCCTTCCAACAGTTCAGCATCAGGCCATTCCGCACTTTTTCCAAGCCTGGCCGCGACGTCAGAAAGCGGCATTTTTTCGACGTGCGTGACCCATACCATGACCGTGTCAAAGACATCCTGCACGTTTACGTAAAGCATAGGGCCCGGCACAATTTCGCGTTCCCGCCATCGAATGGTATGACGCTTCCTGCCTGCGCGAACGTCCGGCAGTAGGCGAGACACGATTTCAAGACTCTGCAATGACACATAACCTCCGGTGACCTGCTCCGGTATTTGAGACAACGATCAGTAGTAATACTGGTTTTTAACTAATGGATTGAATTTAATCTTGAGCAAGTAAGTTGTGTAGCAAAGCGTATTTTTTAAACGTCCGCTACTGGCATAAAGCGGACGGGTTTATTTTCAAGGTGGGCCAGGAGCGGAAAGCGGACCTGGAGGCGCATTAGTACTTAGAAGACGTTCACATCGAAGCCAGAGCCATGTGTTTTGACGTATAAAAGATTTTAATTAGGGATCGGAATGAGTCTATAGTGAAAACCTTATATCCATCTCTTTTTATACTGCATCTTGTTCAGAATTGTATTTTCGTTGTTCGATATCCCACGGAAGCGCAGGTTGTTTGCGAACAAGTTTTCTTTTACTGTTTGCGAAGAAATAAGTTCTGAGTTCTAAAAAATGGCGGCGTTTTTTTGGTTGTGGCTCGTAAGTGATAAGGAAAAAAATTAAAGGTCGACTCGCTTCACTCCATATTCTGCTTGCTTTTTCAATAACAATATTGACGTTTTCATGCTGACAATACGAAATGAATGTGGAGAAATAGCACTTGTCGTTTTTTTCAAACAGTTTATCCAACTCGTTAACGCTGTCTCTGTCTGCCTGATTATACTCCCACTCAACATAGGTTAAAATTTGGTTGTCTGGGTATCGTAAGACCGCATCAGTACGCCCACACTGTTCAAAAAACGTTCTCGCGCCCATCAACTTTGCGCACTCTCGCATGACCAGTCCAACATGAATGGTCCAGTTCGAACGGTTGATATATTCACCTTTGAACACTGGGAAATCTTGATACCATACACAATTAAACAGACAGATAAAATCACGCTCTACTCGCTTCAACGGAACCTCCTTTTCGAAATGATAAGTAATATTTGATATCGGCTATTCGGTACTACACATTAGGATTTTTATGGCTGGTTTCCGATTTTCATGTTTTTTGGTTGTTAACTCGGATTGATTTCACACTTATTACCTATCCGAAGCTGGTCTACCTCCCATGAAGTGATTAAAGTCCGCTCTGGCACAAATCGGACGCCTAATGCTGCTTATTCGTCATGGCTTATAAAGCAGCTTATACCGTCAAAACAGAAACTGCACTGCGTCTGTTCAGCCGGTGGGGAGAAGTATAAGGCGAGACCAGGTAGCAGCAGACAGGCATACCTTTTAAGTCGGGTGATAAATTGAAGGTACTGGCGGCAGGTCGTTGCCCGCTAAACGTGATATTAAACGTCCAATTCTGGCACAAAGCAGGCACGCAAAGCATGCTATTTTAAGAACAGTGTGAGCAGCCGTGTTAGTCTTTTCTATCTGCAATAACTCTCTTACGGTAACAATCCGTGGGGCCAAGCACACGACCGTTTGAGGCACGGACATCCAGCGGCAACAGCGGCTCGCCGTTAACGTTATCCAGCAACACAGAGTGCATTTCGCCTTCTTTAAACATATAACGCTCACCCCATTGCCGCATGGCAACCACAATGGGGAAGACGGACCGGCCCTTCTCGGTCAAAGTGTATTCTTTATAGCACTGCCATCGGAAGCAGGGCAGATCTCAAGCACGCCCATCTCAATTAAGTGCTTCAGACGTATCGCCAGTATGTTCTTTGCCAGCCCAAGGTTTTTCTGGAACTCGCTGAATCTGCGCACATCGTCAAACGCTTCACGAAGTATCATGAAGCACCAGCGCTCGCCAATCGACTCTACGGTCCGGGCAACAGGACACTCACTGGTCTGAAGGGATTTCTGCTTCGCCATTGCGTTCTCCTTATCTCATTTTACCCCCATAAGCATATCCAGCCCGAAAAGAAGTTGCAAAAAAAAACCAGTCTTGTTAGTTATAAATAAAGTGGTTTCAAAATAAAACCAGAAGGCAATATGGATGAGATGACAGGCAGGGCGGCAGGCGCCGGAAACGGCATGCCGACAGAAGACACACGAACGCTTTCTTCCTGGGCAGTATTGTTGTTTTCGTTGACGTGCGCGCTCGCTGTAGGAAATGTCTATATGGTGCAGCCCTTGCTGGAAGCGATCGCCAAAAGCCTGTATGTGGGAGCGGGCACCATGGGAAGTGTGGTCGCCGTTACGCAAATGGGGTATGCGCTGGGCCTGCTGTTGCTGGTGCCGCTGGGGGACAGGTGCGATCGGAAAACACTGGTGGTTATTCAACTGCTGCTTTCTGCGGTGGCCTTAATCGTGGCGGCTCTGGCAACCAATTTTATTATGCTGCTCTGTGCATTGCTGCTGGTTGGTGTTATGGCCGTTGTCGCACAGGTCATCGTGGCGTGGGCGGCAACCGCCGCCGCCCCGTCACAACGCGGCCGTGTTGTTGGCAGCGTGACCAGCGGGATTGTGCTGGGCATACTCCTTGCCCGTGTCGCTTCCGGCACGATTGCGGATATCGCAGGCTGGCGGGTGGTGTATATCACGGCCGCTGGCTTGTTGCTGGTGTTGACTGTTGCGCTGGCGGGTCTGATACCGGCACCGGGTTTACCGCGGTTGCGTGCCTCTTACATTTCGCTTGTGAAGTCCATGTTTGCACTTTTCATGAAAGACTCCCGACTGCGTCAGCGAGGGGTTCTGACTTTCCTGATTTTCACCGCCTTTAGCCTGATGTGGACCTCCATGGTATTACCGCTCGCAGCCATGTCCGCCTCGCTGACCCAAACCGGTCTGTTTGGTCTGGCTGGCGTGGCCGGTGCACTGGCAGCGTCAAGAGCGGGAGTCTGGGCTGATAAGGGGAAAGGCGCACGCACAAGCGCTATTGCGCTTTTGCTACTGACCCTGTGCTGGCTGCCGCTGGCAGGACTTGAAAGATCCTGGTGGCTTTTTCTTGTGGGCATTGTGATGCTGGATTTTGCGGTTCAGGCGGTTCATGTGATCAATCAAAGCGCCATTCTTGCCGCCCGGCCTGAGGCAGCAAGCCGACTGGTTGGCGCCAACATGTGTTTTTACTCACTGGGTAGCGCGCTGGGTGCCATCATGGCAACGCATCTTTATGCAATGTGGGGATGGTATGCAGTCTGCTGCGCAGGCGCACTGGTAAGCCTTTGTGCATGTCTTTACGGGATAAGGGGATATCAGAAATGAGAGTACATAATCTGCTTTTCGCCATCATGATCACGGCCGTCCGGGGTCTCAACTTTTTCGTAACCAAACCGGACCTGTGAGTGTATAAGCGGGTACGCGGCAGGTTTTTATAAAAATGGATACCAATTTTGTCTAAAAAAGATTACTGCACGACATGAACGTTGCGCTGCCGGGTAAGGCAGTAAGAGTAAACTTCGGATATTACTCACTCACGGCAACGCTAATTGCCTGCGGTGAGTACCCGGCAGGGTTCCAGGCATCACGTCCAGCGCGTTTATTGCGGTATCGAGTCCTGCCCGGAGAACCGGCACGGTTGCCTGAACCTGTGCCAGAGCCCCTTCAGCCTGACGAACCTGATACCAGGCAGTTCTTTTTTGTTCTTGATGGGGTTCTGACCCTGGAGCTGGGAGGTAAAGAGCATTGGATCATTACTCAGCAAGGCATTGAAATTCCTCCTGACTCAAAGCATCAGCCCAGAAATGACACTGATTCTGCGGTCGAGTTTATCGTCATCTCACAACCAACACTGCGCGGGGATCGGACAGACCTTACCTGACACAGTGATTTAATATTAGAATACAGTTACGCTCTTCATGACACCTCTTCCCAAACTTCATCGAAGTACTTTTCTTTTTTCAGTTTTTTTGAAGTTTATCAGCAAATAGGTTAGCTTTTATACATGCATGGTCAGCTGTATTATTTATCACATCAAGCAAAACGGCCTCTAACAGATAAAACAGACTAAGGAAATGACCATGAAATCCATCAAAAATTTCGTTGCAGTTTCAGCGCTGGCTCTTGTTTCATTCGGCAGCTTCGCACAAAGCGTTACCGCGACAGCCCTGACGCTTGACGGTGCAGAAGCCAAAATCGCCGCGCAGGCTCAGCAGCAGGGCGCTCAGTACAAAATTACTGAGGCCAACACCAATAACGTCGTTCACATGACCGCTGAGCTGTACAAATAAGGAATGGTCGCATAAGGAAGTGCCAGAAGAGGTCGCCCGCGGGCGGCCTTTTTTGTATCTGAAGCTGCCCTACAGGAGAAGTAAACATAACATGTCATCGATGACGGCTTCCGATATTTAACATAGAAGTTCGTTTACAATGTCCGCTTCCGGCACAAAGCGGACGTTGCCAGTGCGAAAGCGGCCTGTTTTCCCTGACTATAGCGCAACGTTAAGGCAGCGGCGGGCTCTTCAGCCTTAATACAAGCATCAGGCTAGCCGTAATCACCCCGGCTGCCAGCAGGGCCAGATTGTGAATACCCACAGCGGCTAACACTTTTCCTCCTGCAAGCGCACCGGTACCGATAGCGGCGTTAAAAATAGCAACATACAGGGATGATGCGGGTTGTGCGGATGTTCCTGCGCTACGCAACAGCCATGTCTGCATACCTACGAAGACGATTGCGATCCCGGCTCCCCACAAGGTGAGTAATAATCCGGTAAGGCCGAGAGAAAATGGCACGGCGCCCTTTAGACCGAGCATGCCCAGCGCAGCGGCACTCAGCAGCAGGGACGCAGAAATTAATGCCTTCATATGGCGATCGATCAGTTTGCCGGCAATGATATTTCCCGCCAGGCCAGACAGACCTGATACCAACAGCAATCCGGAAACGGAAGCGGGTGCTACGCTCTGCGCTTTCGTCAGCAGGGGCTCAAGATAAGTGAATGCGGCGAAGTGAGCTGAAATGATGCATGCCGTTGCGCCGTACAGACTAAGAAGCGTCGGGCTTTTGAGTATGTCACGGTAAATACGTATCCCGCCTGATGGGGACTTTTCAAGAGCGGGAAGCGTCGAGAACAGAACACAGGCAGTGGCAAGTGACAGAAGGGCAATTGCCGTAAACGCACTCCGCCATCCCACGACGCCTGCAATTACGCTGGCGAGAGGCACGCCCAGCACGCTTGCCGCCGAAACGCCGCCAAAAATCACTGACGTAGCCAGTCCCAATTTTTCAGCCGGCACGAGCTGTGAAGCTACCGCGCCAATTAATGCCCAGAAGGCGCCGTGCGCGACGGCGCCTGCCATACGTGCACTTATAAATGTTGTCATTGAGAGAGACTGTGACGCCGCCATACAGGACAGCGCAAGAATCAGCATCAGCGTCACCAGCAAAGCTTTGCGTGAGATCCGCGCCGGTATCAACCCGGACAAGAGCGCAGCTAAAGCCCCAACCCAGCCATATGCGGTGACAACAAGCCCCGTGCCCGCCTCGGTTTGATTCAGCTCTTTTGCTAACATGCTGAGCATGCCAACAGGTGCCAGTTCACTGGTGACGATCGAAAATGCACTGATGCCCAGTGCAGTCACGGCTATCCAGGCGCGTGCTGATACCGGGCTGACAGGTGTAGAAGCTGATAACAAATTACGTGTTTGCATATTTATCTCCTTGTGAGAGCTGAAGTATCCTCTCTGTAAAATTGATAAAACAGCCATGAAAACGGAGAGCCGTTTTCCATAAATGGAAAGTTATGAAAGCTGAATACAACTGGGATGACACGCGGGTTTTTCTCGCCATAGCCCGTACGGGCACGCTAAGTGGGGCCGCAGAGGCGATGGAGATGGGCGTCGCCACCGTATCCAGAAAGCTGGACCGGCTGGAGCGATCCCTGAACGTACCGCTTTTCAGCCGGCATCAGAGCGGATATCGCCTGACAGACGACGGTGAAGCGTTGCTGGAGCGTGCGGAAGCCCTCGAATACGCCAGTCTGGCGTTTGGTGAGAAAGCAAAATTACAGGGCGCTGTGGCCGGGCTTGTCCGGCTGGCCACATCAGATAACCTGGCCACGCACTTTGTCCTGCCTTCGCTGAAAAAACTGCTGGATCACCATCCCGACCTGCGGCTGGAGGTGCACAGCGGCGTGCAATCCGTCAATCTGCATCGCAGAGATGCAGATATGGCAATCCGCATGGTCAGGCCGGAGGCCGGTAACCTGACGCTAAAGCGGTTGGGTACGGTAGGGTTCGGTGTTTATCGTGCGAAAAACTATCCCGATGACGCCATTGAGGCCGAGTATGTTAACTGGCCCGAGGCGTACCGGCATCTGCCCGCTGCGCAATGGGTTACGCGTAAACTACGCGGCAGGCCATGCCGGGTGGAGGCCAATACGCTTGCGGCGCAGGTTGCCGCCGTTGCTGCAGGTCTGGGGCTGGGGGTTTTGCCGCACTTTATGGCGCGGACCAACGGTCTGCACTGCGTTACAGCGGATATCGGTGTGGAGCAGCCATTATGGCTGGTAATGCATTCCGATCTGGCAGATTCACGGCGAGTCAGAGCCGTCGCCGATCACCTGATCGCACTCTTCGATGAGCGCAAAGATCACCTGACAAACCCATGAACCTGCAGCGGCGTCTGGCAAGCATTCAATGGTGAGCTTTGTCTGCCCAGATATCCGGTAGCGTGCTTCGCTGCCGAAACCACTGTTTAAAAAAGCCGAGGATAATACAGAACTCAGCGACATCGCCGCCGTAGTACATCAACTGTGCGGCTGCCTGAATCTCCTCCGGACTCGCTAACGTGCCATGCGGATATCCCCAGGCATACATCAGCTTGCCGAGAATAGCGTGAGCGGCCGTCGCCAGAAAAATGACGGTAAGCCGTACAGGGCGCGATGGACGGTGGGGCGCAGGATCGGGTCCGGCAACTGACCAGGTAAACAGATAGCCCGAGAGAACAAAGTGCACATGAAGGAAAATGAAAAGCCCGGGACTCTTCATGCTCAGTGCATAAAAAGGCGTGAGATAAAGAAGATACATCCCGCCAATATCCAGGCACGCGGCGGTGACCGGATGAATCAAAACCCGCACCGGCCCGCGACGCAGCAGATTCATCAGCGCGCGCGCCAGCGGTGCAGGCACACTGCGCAGTAAAAGTGAACCTGGCGCACCAAACACCAGCCCGAGAGGACCAAACATCCCCAGTAACAGATGCTGCAGCATGTGTCCCCGCAAATCGTGATGGGCCCAGTCAGCCAGTGGCGGCACCATCGCCGCCACTATCAGCAGTATACCGGCGGTAAAGCTGGCTATGCGCCAAAGACTCCATGGGGCGGTTGTGCGCATTCTGAGAGCGGCAAAGAGGTATAAGCCGAGCACCAGTAACGGCACTATTACCAGCAGGATAACCAGTACGGCTGAATGCGGGGCTGCTGTGTGATGCATTGCATGCTCCACGACTTAACCTCCCGGCCCGGTGCGTCCGGGTGCACGACGGTATATCAGCCATCCCGTCAGGAGCAACAACAGGCCAAATACGTTCCAGATCAGGTCATAGAGCAGAATATTTTCAACATAGCGGATCTGATGCAATCTGAGCAGCTTATGATCCACAATGCCGTCAAACAGCTGGAAAGCGCCCAGACCAAAAAAGAAGCCTGCCCACGCCGCCGTGCGGTTCAGCGTTTTACGCCTGCGCAAATCAGTGAACATAAAAAAGCCGAGTACAAAGAATATCAGTTCACCTGAGTGCAATAATCCATCGGACAACAGGCTGAAGGCCGGTGTACCCCAGTCAAAAAAGTGGTGCCAGCCCAGAAGCTGATGGAAAATTATCTCATCAATGGCCGCCATCATCCCGATGCCGAGCGGAATAGTGGCCGTTACTGAACGTTTTAAATCGGATTTAACGGAGGAATTAAGGGACACAACGCTCTCCTGAAATATAATTTTTAACTCAAGAAGCGTAGCTGAAAATTAGCAGATAACGTTTAAAGAAAAGCGGCAGCGTTATTTATCCGGTCCGGAATGATTACGTTAAAAAACGCACCCGGTTATATGGCGTGACTAATAATAAACCTCCTGCATTACTTCATGCTGTTTTTGCAAAAGTCATGAAAATTCTTCTATATAAATCCTCCCTCACAGAGAGAGATGCAAAACCTGCCGGGTCATCTTCAGGGCGGCATCAAAAGGAGTCGTGGAGCGTACAATTTTTACCATTACGCTGGCACCCACCCAAAGTTGATACAGATTTTCAGCAACCTTTTCCGGTTCATCCTCAAGCGTTAAAGTGCCTTCGGCGGCACCCGCTTCCAGTGCCTCTGCCAGGCGGGAGATAATACCAGCAGTACCGTGCATCAGGGCGCTACGCATTTTATCGGAGAGATCGGCCACCTCTGCGCCCAGCTTAACGGCAAGGCACTTGCCCTGGCAGTCATAAAACGACTGCGTATCACGCCATTTTTGCCAGTAACTCATCAATCTTTGCGCGTGATTGAGACCGGGCTGCGCGAGGGTCCGGTCAAGATCGTCCAGATAATCTTTGAAGTAGCTCTCCAGCATCGCTACGCCAAAGTCCTCTTTTGAGGTGAAGTAGTAGTAAAATGACCCTTTGGGAACCTCTGATTCGTCGAGAATCTCCTTAAGGCCGACCGCAGAGAAGCCCTTGCCGGCCATGATTCGCTGGCCGGTTGCCAGGATATGAGCGCGGACTTGCTGATTGTGTTGTTGCGTTGCAGTTTTCATGGCGTCAATCTATCAACAACCCGATCGGCCGTCTATAAATCCGTAGTGCGCCGGCGAGGCAGTCAACCGTTGTAGTGGGCCGGTGCGCAAGGTGACCGTGAGTCCGGTCACCTCATGCATCCGGGCATGTTTTAAACGGCCAGCTGTTTCAGCAGCTGCGCTGCGGTTGCTGCTGATGACGTTGGGTTCTGACCGGTAATCAGTTGACCATCAGTGACGACATACGAACTCCAGTCCGCACCTTTAGAGTAGATGCCGCCTTTCGCAATCAGCTCATCCTCCACCAGGAACGGCACCACATCCGTCAGGCCTACCGCTTCCTCTTCAGAGTTAGTAAAGCCGGTAACTTTGCGTCCCTCAACCAGCGGTTTGCCTTCAGGTGTTTTGACGTGACGCAGTACGCCAGGCGCATGGCAGACAAGCGCCACATGTTTACCGGCGGCGATAAACGATTCAATAAGCGCAATGGAGTGCTGATCTTCTGCCAGGTCCCACAGCGGGCCATGGCCGCCCGGATAAAATACGGTATCAAAATCGGCCTGCGATACGCTATCCAGACGAACCGTATTCGCCAGCTGCGCCATTGCTTCGGCATCGCCTTCGAAACGGTGGGTGAATTCAGTCTGGAAATCGGGCTCGTTACTTTTCGGATCGAGTGGGGGATTACCGCCCTTTGGCGAAGCCAGCACGATATCGGCGCCAGCGTCCTTAAAGGCGTAATAGGGGGCGGCAAGTTCTTCCAGCCAGAATCCGGTTTTACGGCCGGTATTGCCCAGTGTGTCGTGTGAGGTCAGGACCATCAGAATTTTCATTGTCGTTCTCCAGGTTAGCTAATTTGTATTAGACCGGTCGTCTATAATGATCGCGTACGTTGCTACTGTATTGTTGCCTGTTGAGCATAGGCGGATTCCTGCTCACCCGATGCCGTTTCAGATTTTACTGCAATTACCGGGCATCTGACGCTCTTCGGATGTCCGTCTGAATCTACCCTAACAACTATTCGACCGGTCGTCTATAGAATTTTCAACTATCGTTTAGATCCTTTTAACGGGCGCAGGTATATGCACATAATGGGCAAGGGTTGAAATTAACTCCATGAATTTTAAGATCATTTATTGCGGGTGCGCTGCCCTGATAGCGAGCAGCGCTTGTCTTTCAGGGTTTAGAACATCAAATAACTTCTCTGAACTCCGGCCACGCGATTGAAGCCCCCTCTGGCGTAAACAGGCTGCCCTGAAAATCGATCACGCCAGCCGCTTCGAGCCACATCCACTCTTCAGGTCGGGTAATTCCTGCTGCAATCACGTTAATCTCAAGCGCAGAGCAGCAGCGGATAACCGCCTGCACAACCGCCTGTTTTGGCCCGCTCCGGTGGATATCCCGGATGATTCCGGCACCAATTCGCACCCGATCAGGCTGGATATAGGCCAGCAGAGAGAGCCCGGCAGAACCGTCACCGAAGTTATCAATGGAGAGGCTAATACCCGCCTGCTTCAGCCGTTTAACTGCTGATGCAAACTCATCAAGTAGTGAGATCACCTGCGTTTCGCTGACGCCAAGAATGATCTGCTCCGGCACTAAACCCGCTGCTTCAATGGTGCTGACAAGTTGGTCGACGGCATCCGGAATAGTGGCGAGAGTCATCGGCAGAACCGTAACGTAGAGTGTTACGCCGTCCGGAATGGCCATGCCGGCCTTTAACAGACACTGTTTGACGGCTGCAAGGTCATGTTCGAAGCGGGCTGCATCCTGCAGGCTTGTGGGTTGGTCTTCCGGAATAGCTTCTATAGCCGTAACTTTGCGCCCTAGCGGATCGACGACCGGAATGAATTTAAAACCCTCTTCGGATGCGGGTGCCGCTTCCTCATCGGCAATAAAATCCCAGTAGTCGTAAGGCAGCACTTCGAAATAGTTCTCTTTTTCACGCGCCTCTACAAAGGTTCGCAGGAATTGTAATCCGCGATCGTCATAGGTCAGTTGATATCTGGAGGTACCTTTATCGAGCACCGCTTGCAGAACGGTCGCTCTGTCATGTTCGCGCAGGTCGAACAACTCCATACCGGCATTACCAAAACGGCGTGAAGGGGAGTAGTCGCGCATCAGTTCCACCACATTGTGGTGACGCTTGTCGGTACAGATGCGCGTGTAGATGTCTATTACGCCCTCTTCAGGCCCCTCAAGGATCTGAAAAAAATGCGTACCATTAAACAGCAGTATGCCTGTAACCTGATGGCGGGTGTTCAGCTCACAGGCTTTTTCGATCATGCCCGGCAGGATATTAACGGGAACGTCATCGGAGAGATGGCTTCGGTAAATTATAGTTGTAAGCATACAAACTCCAGGGTTGTCGCGATTGTCCGCGTCAACAATAACAGTACGAAGAAATTTATTAAACCGTTGCGTTGATAATGATTAATTTATAATGGCATTTGCGCTTCGCTTATTTACGGGGGAGTATTCATATTTATTCATATAATATTACACTCTTTAAATGCTGCTCTGTGACGCATGATAATATGTTGAAATTTGTATTTTCGTGCTGGGGCGTGTCAATGAAATTGATAATAAGAATGCTCTAAGTTATTTTTCTGGCGTTCACTTATCATTAAAAACCAAATACTCTATTTCGCGCATATTTGTTATAGCCAGGGCGTAATAGCGGATGCCAGAGCGATTAACCATCAGCGACTCTTTTCAGAAACTCTATGCTTCATGTTATGGATTATCTGGGGTATGTTATGCCGAAGAGTGATGAAAAGGAGCTTTACATGTTAGAAAACTATTTTGGAACGGATGATGTAACCGATGAAAACAAGAAGCGGTTACTGGCTGTACAGGCGGCGTTAGAGATTGCCAAAGCCGCCGTTGCTGCACCTACATCCAACAGCAGCGTAAAGAGTGGTTACGATTTAGATAATGTTGCTAAAAGAGTTGCTGACCTTGCGGACGCTATTCAGGATGCGCTGGAGCCCTGAAATTTTAATCGGCGGGCTTTTTTTACCTGTGGCAACACGCGTTCTCTTAATCAAGTGACAATGCTAAGCGAGGACATTATGCGCTTACTTAGTGACCGGCTAAGATGGGCGCGGCATCGGCATTGATAAAGTGGTCTATATTTAACGTTCATACATGAACAGGAGGTAATTATGTCTGAACGTCCAGATCAAGAGTATGTTGAGCCGGTTCCGGATGACGCGGAAAGCCCGGCCTATCGCGATGATAATGACGATGAAGAACAGGAAGAGAACAGAGCGGGTTAAGCGCCCGCTTTTTTATTTCACGCTGGCGCTTCGGCTATTTAAAGGCTCACTGGTGGTCTATATTCGCAGTGCTGGCGCTATTTTCCGAGAGAAGAGATGCAAAAGCGAAAGGCCGAAATTGATGTTGGCGCTGACCATATTGTTATTGAGCGTCGCTATCGGGCGCTGGGCGCAGTGAACGATCTGCTGATAGCAGTGTGGTTTCTGATTGGCAGCATCTTTTTCTTCTATGACTCTCTGATGACGGGTGGAACCTGGCTCTTTGTTGCTGGCAGCCTGCAGTTATTGCTGAGGCCGGTAATCACGCTCACTGAACTTATTCACGTTAATCGGGTGCAAAAACGCACCGGCTAAATTCCCGCCTGATTTACTCCCCGGTAAAAATAGTGACGCTTAATCATCAGTTTACGCTTGCCAGTTGCGCGGCTGATTTGTCATTCTGCCTCTCCTGATGGCGAACAGAGGCACGATCGTCAAACCGATCTCAATCAGCCAGGTTAGAGAGTAAATGATAACCGGGCAGAATAAGGACTATCCCATGACAGAAAAAAGATACTTTTTCAGCGATGCGCTCGAGGCAGAGTCGTCCGTTACCGGTTGTACTCCACAGGAAGACGGGCGCTACCGTGTCACGCTCTCCGCCACGCTATTTCATCCTCAGGGCGGCGGTCAGCCATCGGACAAAGGCACCATCGGGCAGGCGAACATGCTTCAGGCAGTGCAGGAGGCGAAGGAGATCATCCACATTACGGATGCGCCACTGGATATCGGTCCGGTCACCTTAAAGGTCGATGGCAATTTGCGTCAACTGCATACACGTTATCATTCGGCCGGGCATCTGATTGCGGTCGCGGGTGAAAAGTACGGCTGGCAAGGTATCAAAGGTGATCACCGTCCCGGAGAGGGGCGAATAGTGTTTGAACCCGGTCAGCAGACAATCGCCGTCACGGCGGAGGATTTTGCCCGGCAGGTGGCAGATTTGGTGAGCCAGGCGCTGCCGCGTCACCAGCGCGAGGAGGAGAGCCGGCGCATGATTACGTGGGGAGACTTGCCTGCATATGCCTGTGGCGGAACACATGTTTCACAAACTTCTGAGGTGGGTGAAGTGCTGATCACGCGGGTCAGGGAGAAGAAGGGACAGCTTTCGGTGCAGTATGAGGTGAGTAAGGCATAGCCAGCCGGCGCTGAATACTACAAATTGATTTTGCAGTATTCAGCAAAATTCGGTCAGACTTTGAGCATCTTCGCTGTGTTATCGATGTCGATCTCATCTTCTGTGAAGATAAGTGTGGTGCCCTGGAAAGTTGTGATTGCCAGTTTCTTCACCGGACGCATTTCCCCCGCTTTAGTGGCGGATTTCGGCTTTATGCTGTTCATCAGCATGCCTACCGACAGCACTGCATTCTCTTTATCAATTCGCGTCTCAACCGGCTCTTCTTCGGTGTAAACCAGCCAGGACTTGATCGACGTCAGCTTCAGTCGCTCATTGGCAATAAAGATATATTTACTTTCCGGTGTAACTTTAACGTTATAAGCGGACAAGCCTTTATTATTGGTGGTGGGCTCGAAACTCACCGCGGCTTTAACTTTAATGAGCTCCGGATTGGCGACCTTAATCACATGAAAATAGCGGTTATCGCCGTTTTCATCTTTAATAAACCCAAAACCTTTATCCTGAAACCAGGTCGTGATCGTTCCGTTCATAGCCATTACCGTCTGCTTAATTGTTTATCTACTCAGTTATTCAGCGCGCAGTGTAAAACACATTGCCGGTATCGGCTACGTCTTTGGGGCAGCTTTTACCGATAAATGCCCGTGCAGCACCCTTTTGCGCGCCATCAGGCACGCGGTCCGGCTCGCCAGCTGGCTAAAAATCCGTTATTATCCGCAGCCACTTTTCCGCCGGTCAGTCTGATGTCTGCGATAGTCGATACATTTATTGCCCCGCCGTGCCACGAGCAGATAGAGATTCTCTATCAGGACGAGCATTTAGCGATCATCAACAAGCCAACCGGGCTGCTGAGCCTCTCCGGAAAAAATCCGCAAAACCTTGATTCTGTGCATCACCGCCTGGTGCAACTATTTCCTGGCTGTACCCTTGTGCACCGGCTTGACTTCGGTACTTCCGGGCTGATGGTGATCGCCCTTAATAAAGCGATCAACGCCGCGCTCTGCCAGCAGTTCAGCCAGCGCACCGTCACTAAATTGTACAGCGCGTTACTTTGCGGGCACCTGCATGAGAACGAGGGCATAATCAATGCAGCGATAGCCCGAGACCCGGCGCTCTTCCCTCTGATGACCATTTGCGCTGACCAGGGCAAGCCAGCCTGTTCGCATTATCAGGTAGTGGAGCGCTTTTACCAGCCGGGGAAGGGCGGTACGCCTTTGCCCCTGACGCGCGTCACCTTAGCGCCGCAGACCGGGCGCACCCACCAGCTGCGCATTCACTGCCAGTGGCTGGGGCACCCAATTTTAGGATGCGATCTTTATGGTGGTCGCCAGTTGCCGGGTACGGAACAGACGTCGCGTTTGATGTTGCACGCCAGCGCGTTGCATTTTGTTCATCCCGTCAGTGGAGAGGCGATTAACGCCCGTCATCCCTGCCCGTTTTAAAACTACGTAGCCGGCGTGACAGGCGGGCGCATTACCACATCAAATCATCGGGTACTTTGAAGTCGGCATACGGATCTTCTTCGTCCTGCTCTTCCTGACTCAGCGCGCTGTTTAAGACGATGGACTTCTCATCACGCTGCGCGATCTTATCGGCAACGCTTGCCGGGATAATGGCGTATTCACTCTCGCTGCTGTTATCAATGACCAGGCGCGCAATCGCGAGTCGGCCATTAATCAGTTGAGCCTGTGTTGCCTTATCCACCATGACTTTTTTGATCAGGTTATTGTCGGTGAAGTTAAAAGCGATCTCGCCTCTGGCGATAACAATTCTGTTCATCTCAATAAGCTGTTTAACCTGCGCTTTGTACTCTTTTGCCAACGCTGCCTGCTTTTGCTGCTCGCTGAGCTGCTTATCACGCTCCTGTTGCGCCTGTTTATTCTCTTCCACGGCGGCACGCGCCTCACGCGCCTGAACACGGGATTTTTTGGCGGTTCTTTTCACCTTATCCATCTTTTTACTGGTCACTAAACCAGCTTTTAACATCTGCTCTTGTAAGGTAAGTTTCGTCATTGTCGCTTCTGAATCCGTTGAATGATACGCCGGATTATACCTGTAATTTCTCACGTTGCATTAGCCAGGCGGCTCCGGCAGCGCAGCCGACGACGGTACGTTATCTGTCGTCGGCTTCAGAAGAAAATATCCGCTCTCTGTTGATCAACCCTAAATCACAGCCACGCCGCCCGTCACCGCAATTGTGGCGCCAGAGATGTAGCTGGCCTCATCGCTGGCCAGCATCACATACGCAGCTGCCAGCTCGGCAGGCTGCCCCATGCGTTGCAACGGTACTTCGCTACCAAAGCTTTCAACCTGTTCCGGCGGCATTGTGGCCGGTATCAGCGGCGTCCAGATGGGGCCAGGCGCAACGGCGTTGGCACGAATCCCTTTCTCCGCCAGCAGTGCCGCCAGTCCGCCGGAAAAGTTAACGATGGCGGCTTTTGTTGCTGAATAGGCCAGCAGCTTCGGCTTAGGCTGATCGGCATTGATGGAGGCAGTGTTGATGATAGAACCACCGGAAGGCATATGCGGCACCGCCGCTTTACAGATGTAGAACATCGCGTAGAGATTGGTTTTCATGGTGCGATCGAACTCGTCATCGCTGATCTCATCAAGCGACTGGCGCGTCATTTGATAAGCTGCGTTATTCACCACGATATCAATTTTGCCAAACTGTGCCGCAGTCTGAGCAACGATATGACGGCAGTGCTCCGCTTCTGTCACATCACCTGCAATCAACAGCGCGCGCTGTCCCGCTTCCTCTACCAGACTCGCCGTGTCTTTTGCATCATCATGTTCGTCCAGGTATGAGATGACGACGTCAGCACCTTCACGGGCATAGGCGATCGCCACCGCCCGGCCAATACCAGAATCCCCACCGGTAATCACGGCGGTTTTACCTTTCAGTCGCCCGCTACCTTTATAAGTGGTTTCACCGTGATCGGCCTTTGGCTGCATCTCCTGAATGTTGCCAGGCCATGTTTGCTGTTGCGCTTTCTGCGGGTGTTGTGGACGATTAGTCATAATCTCTCTCCCTATAAATATAAATTGCCGGATAAAGCGGGCATTCGCCTGAAAAACTGAATGCTCTCCAGCGCTGGTTGGTAAGTGTAGCAGTCATGATTAAATCGCCAGAAAATCGTTATGAAAAAGAAATAAGCCAAACGGTTCAGGAATAATATTACAACGGTCACGTCAGTCAGCTGGTCTCTATTAATCAAGTGCGATAAGAAAAAAGATTAATAATGGGTAAGGACATATTGGCTTTGAACGGTCACCATCAATGCAGAGCGAGCTGATTAAAATTTTGAGTAACATGCCTGCGGACTTATCCGAAAAAAATAGTGCGACTGTTTGCAGAGGCGTAAATAAATGTTTTAAAAAGTTACAGTGACTGACAATATTCTAAACTTATTAAATCGCTATAAAACAACTTATAACAGTAGATTTTAAAAAGAGGATGCTTGCTGAATAAGATTTTCCATCCTGACACCATAATTGTGCAAGTAGTTGTATTTAAAGTAAATTAATTGAATTAAAAACCGGGGTTTCATTAGGTTATTACGTGCCTGATAGCCACTTGCGCGTGGAGGCACAGGGAGAATTAAGGCAGGGCAAGATGATTGTTGATTGTGTAAGCATCCGTCCCGGCATTCGTCTTGTCATGATTTATAAATTTACTGCCATCAAGCCGCTTTGCTTGCAAATATTCGGGTCTAAACCAGACTGAAAAATCGCAAATTAAATTGCATAGCGTCAGATATATGCATCGTTAACGTTGATGAAAGGGTTTATATGTCTTCCTCTTCAGGTAATGAAAAACAAAGGGATAACAAGGAACAGATCCTGGGCCTTGCGGAGGAAAAACTGGATGTGTCGCGTGAAACTGTCATCGACAGAACGATTACCGTGAAACGAATGACTGCTGAAAATCAATCGGTTATCAATCTGACGCTTAGCCATCAAAAGGTGGATATTACGCATGTTCCCGTTAATAAGCCTGTCGGAAAGGTGCCGGATATTCGGGAAGAGAACGGCGTAATTATCGTACCGGTTGTTGAGGAAGAGGTCGAAGTCATTCGTCGGCTGATTCTCCGGGAAGAGGTACATATTCGCCGCATTGAGGAGCAGGTGCATCACGAGGAGTCTGTTCCTGTGCGAAAACAGTATGTAGAGATACATAAAGAAGATGATGAGAGTTAATTCAGCCTACCCTGCAAGAGGTACTTATGGAACACGAAAAAATTGTGACAATGTACGATTCGCTGGCTCAGGCAGAAGGTGCTAAACGCAGCCTTATCAAAGCGGGTTTCCACGAGCATGATATTGATGTCATCTCTGGCGAAAGACTACGTGAAGAGGGGCATGAAGCGCGTCACCCCAGCTTCTGGCAGCGCCTCTTTGGTAAATCGCTGGATGAAGAACAGAGTGAAGTGTATGAGGATGCGATACGCGCCGGTGGCAGCGTACTGACGCTGCGCGCGAAAGAAGATGAGTTACCGCGGGCGTATAGCATTCTGGACGCGCACGACACCACTGGCCTGATCACGCCCTCCAGCTCAGGTACGCTGTTAACGGAGAGTGATGAGTATCAATCTGCTGCTCCGGGCGTTGAGCGTGACGGTATAGCCGGTGAGTCACCGGTGCGCACAACGTTAACCGGCGACGAAACGGAAGAGGAGATACTGCGCCTGGCCGAAGAGCGACTGGAGGTCGGCAAACGTATTGTCAGCGAAGGCACCACTCGCGTCCGCCGCTATACCGTGACCGATCAGGTTTCTGAATCTGTTTCGCTGCATGAACAACATGCCGACATCTTCCGTCGCGATGCTACGCAGGTTGCACCAGCTGGCAGTGTGGACTGGGAAGAGAAGACGATTGAGGTCGAAGAGACGCATGAGCGCCCGGTAGTGAACAAAACAACCCACATTACGGAAGAGGTGGTGGTGCGGAAAGATGAGTCTGACCGCCAGGAGAATATCACCGATTCAGTGCGCCATCAGGAGGTTGATATCGAGCATGCCGGCAATAAAGCGCAGGCAGGTTTCGGCGCCCCAAAAGAGAGCGTTACCGCACAGGCGCCAGTTCAGCCACCGCGCGATTTGACCGCTGCAGATGATCTGAAGCGCTCAGACAGCGATCCTGTCGCTCCTCCGGTTACTAAAGCCCGGTAAATCGTTTTCAGCCTGGCGTTACTGCGCCGGGCTGAAACAGTCAGCTGCGGGTGCTGAATCAACGGGCCTGTTGCCGCCGAAGGTCTTACGGTAACAGGAGAGTGAGACTCCCGCAGATTTACGGAAAGCGGCGCGAAAACTCTCCATGGATTGAAATCCACACTGCTCCATTATCTGTTCATTAAGCAGCGCATTACTCTCCAGTAACTCACGGGCAAGATTCATCCGTGCCTGAAGCAGCCAGGCTTTAGGAGTGGTTCCCATCGCCTCTTTGAAACGCCTCAAAAATGTGCGTTCAGACATTACTGCACGCTCTGCCATCTGCTGCACAGAGAGATTCATGTGTAAATTCTGAAGTATCCATTCAAGAACGGAAGCAACCTCATCGCGCGGCTTTTGTGCGACGGGGGAGGGAATAAACTGGATCTGTCCGCCCGATCTTTGCGGCGCCATCACTAAACGTCTCGCTACCACATTGGCAATGTGTGTCCCGTAGTCACGACAAATCAGATGTAAACAGGCATCGATACCTGCAGCGCTACCCGCAGAAGTAATTATTTGTCCGCTATCAACGTAGAGCACATTAGGGTCCACGGTTATGTCGGGAAACTTCTCTGCCAGCTCACGGGTATAACGCCAGTGAGTCGTGGCGCGCTTGCCGCTCAGCAGGCCCGCTGCAGCCAGCACGAATACGCCAGAACAGATGGAAACCAGACGTGCCCCGCGATCGCTGGCTGCACGCAGTGCGTCCAGCAATGCCTGCGGTGGGGTTTCATCGCGACGACGCCAGCCCGGAATAATGATGGTCTGCGCTTCGCAGAGCGAGTCCAGACCAAAACCTGAAACAATCTGAATACCTTCTGTTGCGGTTATCGGCGAGGGATCAACCGCCACTATCCGGTGCTGATACCAGGGAAAATCAAATTCGGGTCGGGGAAGCCCAAAGATCTCCACAGCAATTCCGAACTCAAAGGTACAGAGCCCGTCATAAGCCAGTATGGCCACTAAGCCCGGGGGATTGAACATTGGCGGAAAACTACCGGTTATTGTCAGGACCGCCACTTTATCAGTCGGATGCTGCTCCCTACAATCATCAAACCCGTTATCCAGAAGAGAGTGCCCATGAGAAGTTTAATCCGTGAAATTCCGGCAGCATCACCCGCCGAAGCGCTGCAGCACTTCAGCCGCCGTTTCGCCTTTGAGACCGATTGCGCCGATGTCCATCAGAGCCAGCAGGCAGGTGACGTTGATTATGTGTTAGTCGATGTAAGAGGAAGCGATGCCTTTGCAAAAGCGCATGTGCCCGGGGCGATCAATATCCCGACAGGCGCGATCACCGCAGAAGGAGTGGCCGATTACGCGCCTGACACGCTGTTTGTGGTTTACTGTGCCGGGCCCCACTGTAACGGCGTGCACCGCGCCGCCATCCGTCTGGCAAGCCTGGGTTTCAGCGTAAAGGAGATGATTGGCGGCCTTACCGGCTGGGTTGATGAAGGACTTCCTCTGCAGGGTGAAACGCCTGCTTCTGATCCTGGCTTCTCCTGCGCCTGCTAAATCGTTTTGTCTCGTTTCGGGTAGCGCTGCCCGGCGACAGTTGATGTCAGGTTCATATCGTTGGCTTGCGCACCCGAAACAAAAGCGGGATGGGTGCGCATCAGTGCGGTGATGGCTTTGAGATGCTCACGCAGCAAGCCGTGCAGTTCACGGATAGCCGGCGAGAACTGCTTGCGATGTGGGCAGATGAGATTCAGCGGCACGGCCTCGCCGGGCTGTTCTGGCAGCAGCACCTCCAGCCTTCCCGCCACAACGTCCGGGCTAACGTCTATCCAGGATTTATACGCAATCCCCACGCCCGCCACAGCCCAGCGCCGCACCAGGTCCGCGTCGTCGCACAGCATACGGCTGCTGACCGTAATCTGCCTGCGCATCCCATTTTCCGGGAATGACCACTTATCGTAGACGTGGCCGTTCAGGGTATACAGCAGACAGTGATGCAGGCGCAGATCATCCAGCTGCCGGGGTCTGCCGTGTTTAAGGAGGTACGCCGGCGAAGCGGTGAGCACGCGGCGGTTATCCTCTGCCAGCGGCAGCGCAACATAACTGCTGTTTTCCAGCACGCCATATCGGATTGCGACATCCACCGGATCGCGAAACACGTCGCTAACGTTGTCTGACAGGTAGAGTCGCAGAGATATTTTCGGGTGCTTTTCGCAGAAAGCTGTGATCACCGGCAGGATAATATTGCGTCCGATGTCTGAAGGGATGGCTATCTTCAGTTCGCCCTGGATTTCATCTTCACTGCCCTGAAGCAGTTCCGTACCTGCCTGCAGGATTGCCAGCATCTCCTGAGCATAGGGGAGCCAGGTTTCGCCCTCGGCGGTCAGGCGCAGGCTGCGCGTGGAGCGTGCAAACAGCCTTTTATTCAAGTCACGCTCCAGTCGGTTGACGGCAGCACTGACCTGGCCCGGAAGAATATCCGCTTCACGGGCGGCGCTGGAGAAGCTACCCAGCGCGGCGGCGCGAACGAATAGCGTAACATCTTCAAGTCGTATCATGCAGGCTCCAGAGTGCAGGATCTATTGCGGCCTACCCGGTTAAGTCCGTCACAAATCATCAATCTACTATACTCACCATTACAGTTGAAAAGTTACCTCAAAAGCTGTGCACGGTTAATGACCGGATAACAACCCTACATCTGTCCATCTGGAGAACAAAATGCATAAGAGTAAAACCTTGAAAGGGCTGCTGGCAGTAACGGCAGTCGCAGCGATGTTCACCACGCTTAACGCGCAAGCCCAAACGCCGTCAGGTACCGCGCAGAACAGTGCCACTGCGCAAACGACAGCGGGCGCTAAACTCAGTGCCGGCGATGAAAAAGCGCTGAAGGACATGGCGCAGGCGAATGTTAACGAAATCGCCGCTGCTAAAATCGCGCTGAGCAAGGCCAAAAGCAGTGATGTTAAAGCCTTTGCACAGAAGATGGTCGACGACCATGGCAGTGCACTGACCAAAGTGCAGACGGTAGCCGAACAGAAGGGCGTTACGCTTCCGACTGAGCCGGACGCGAAACACAAGGCGATGGCCGACAAACTGGACAAGCAGAGCGGCGAGGCATTTGACAAAATGTATATGGAAAACGCCGGTACCAAAGACCACAAAATGGTGCTCTCAAAGTTGCAGGCTGACGCTAAAAACATCAAAGATCCGGATGTAAAAGCGCTGGCGGACGCGCATACACCGGTTGTTGAGCAGCATTTAAAAGCAGCTGAACAGATGTCGATGTAAGTAAGCCACCAGTGCGCTGATCGCACAGTCCTGTAACCTGAATCACGTGATCGATGCGTTACAGGACACCACAATGCCAGTACCAGTAGTGAGCATGTAGATGCTTGTCTGAACTATCCCTGCACGCATGAGTATCAACCCCGGCCAAAGAGTGTTCGATCTGTGATCAAACAGCCGGAATGATTTTTTGTAATCGATTACTTTGTTTCTGTCCTTAAATGTAATCGATTACTTTAAAGCGCGAGGTCGTTATGGCTATGACAGAAACAGAGACGGCAAGTGCAGTGAAACAGCAGCGGCTACTGATTCCCCGTCTCTCGCTCATGATGTTTATGCAGTTTTTCATCTGGGGCAGTTGGTCGGTTACGCTTGGGCTGGTGATGGCGCAGCACAACATGTCGTTATTAATCGGTGATGCGTTCTCCGCCGGGCCGATAGCATCGATTCTTTCACCCTTTGTGCTGGGTATGCTGGTAGACAGGTTCTTCCCGTCACAGAAGGTGATGGCGGTGATGAATCTTGCCGGCGCAGTGATTCTCTGGTTTGTCCCGGCAGCCCTGATTGCGGAAAACGGTGCGCTGCTGATTGCGCTCCTGTTTGGCTATACGTTGTGCTTTATGCCCACCCTGGCGCTGGCTAATAACATCGCTTTTCATAGCCTGGCCCGCAGCGACAAGAGTTTTCCGGTGGTGCGTGTGTTCGGCACGATTGGCTGGATTGTCGCCGGCGTCTTTATTGGGTTCGCCGGGATATCTGCGAGCACCTCCATCTTCACCGTGGCAGCCGTCTGCTCCGTGGCGCTGGCAATCTACAGCCTGACGCTGCCGCACACGCCGGCACCTGCTAAAGGGCTGCCCGTAAAAGTGCGCGATCTGTTTTGTGCCGATGCGTTTGCACTGCTGAAAATCCGGCACTTCTTTGTGTTTGCGCTGTGCGCCACACTGATCTCGATTCCGCTTGGCACCTACTACGCCTATACGGTTTCATGGCTGGCCGACGCAGGCGTAACGAACGTCAGCACCGCCATGTCTTTTGGCCAGATGTCTGAAATCTTATTCATGCTGGTTATCCCGTTCCTGTTCCGCCGCCTTGGCGTCAAATACATGCTGCTGGTGGGGATGCTGGCATGGTTCGTGCGCTATGCGCTGTTCGCGATGGGCATGGGCGACGAAGGGCGCGCGCTGATCTATCTGGGCATTCTGCTGCACGGCGTCTGCTATGACTTCTTCTTTGTGGTGGGATTCATCTACACCGACAGGATCGCCGGCGACAAGGTGAAAGGGCAGGCGCAGAGCATGGTGGTGATGTTCACGTATGGCATCGGCATGCTGCTGGGCTCGCAGATTTCGGGCGCGCTTTACAACAGCCTCGTGGCCGGTCAGGGCACAGCTGAAAACTGGGCAACATTCTGGTGGATCCCCGCTATCGCGGCAGCGGCGATCGCCACGCTTTTCCTCTTCTCCTTTAAATATCGGGATGAAGCGGTTTGATTAACCGGAGGTGTACGTGAAAACGTTAAAAGGACCTGGCATTTTTCTTTCACAGTTTATCGGGCAGCAGGCGCCCTTCAATTCGCTGGAAGGGCTGGCGCAATGGGCATCCGGGCTGGGTTACCGGGCGGTGCAAATGCCCTGCAATCATCCGTCGATTTTCGACCTGGAGCGCGCGGCGGTCAGTCAGTCCTATTGCGATGATATTACGGCGTTGCTGGCGAAGTATGGGCTGGAAATCAGCGAGCTTTCGACACACCTGGAAGGACAGCTGATTGCGGTGCATCCGGCGCACGACGCAGCATTCGACGGCTTCGCGCCGGAACATGTTCGCGGTGATAACGCAAAACGCACGGCCTGGGCCATTGAAACGGTGAAAAAGGCGGCGGCAGCGTCGGCGAAGCTCGGGCTGCGTGCGCATGCGACGTTCTCCGGCTCGCTGGCGTGGCCCTATATCTACCCCTGGCCGCCGCACAATCCGGCGTTGCTGGAGGAGGCGTTTGCCGAGCTGGCACGCCGCTGGCTGCCGGTGCTGGATGAATTCGATCGCCACGATGTTGACGTCTGTTATGAACTTCATCCGGGCGAAGATCTGCATGACGGCGTAACCTTTGAGCGCTTTTTGGCCGCCGTTAATCATCATCCACGCTGCAACATTCTGTTCGATCCCAGCCATCTGCTGCTACAGCACCTGGATTATCTGCAGTTTATCGATATCTATCATCCGCGCATCAAGGCATTCCACGTGAAGGATGCTGAGTACCTGACTAACGGCCGCAGCGGTGTGTATGGCGGTTATCAGCGCTGGATTGACCGCGCCGGGCGTTTTCGCTCGCCGGGGGACGGACAGGTCGATTTCAAAGGCATTTTCAGCAAGCTGGCGCAGTACGACTACGACGGCTGGGCGGTACTGGAGTGGGAGTGCTGTTTGAAAGAGGGTGAGACCGGGGCTCGGGAAGGTGCCGAATTTATTCAGCGCCACATTATTCCGGTTGCCGATCGTGCTTTTGATGATTTTGCCGCCCGTCAGGATGACGTTGCCGGCTTACGCGCCCGGTTAGGACTGAAGTAGGGAACGCCTGGGATGACCGGCGCCGCATTAAGCGGTCTGGTCATATCCAGCTGGTGCCCTTGTACAGCGCCACCCGCAGCAGCGCCAGATCTACGACCCGCGCGGGTGCACAGCCCGGGCTAACTTATTGTTCACGCGAATTTATGGTAGCCTGCGTGCAATATGTTCCCGTTTGGATCCTTCCATGTCCATTCAAAAAATCGCCCGTCTCGCAGGTGTTTCCGTCGCGACGGTGTCACGCGTATTAAATAACAGCGATACGGTTAAAGACGCAAACCGCGAGAAAGTGCTGCAGGCCATCAAAGCCAGCAACTATCAACCCAATCTGCTGGCAAGGCAGCTGCGTACGGCACGCACCTCAATGATTCTGGTCATGGTCTCTGACATCTCGAATCCGTTCTGTGCCGAGGTCGTGAAAGGCATTGAGGAGGAGGCCGAGAAGAACGGCTACCGTATTCTGCTGTGTAACTCCGGCTCGGATATTGAGCGTTCGCGCTCCAGCCTGCAGCTGCTGTCCGGAAAAATGGTGGATGGCATCATTACCATGGACGCCTTCAGTAAACTTCCGGAGCTAAGCCACCTGATTGTCAATACGCCGTGGGTCCAGTGCGCTGAATACGCTGATGCCGGCGAGATCTCCTGCGTGGGGATTAACGACAGTGAGGCGTCTCAAGAGATCGTAGGGTATTTGGCTGATAAAGGTCGCAGGCGCATTGCGCTGATCAATCACGATCTCAGCTACAAATATGCACGTTTGCGGCAGCAGGGGTATCTGCGTCAGCTGGATGAGCATAATCTGACATGGCAGGCGATCGGTTATGCCAGCGAGCTAAGTTTCAGCGCTGGTAAACAGGCAATGATCTCCCTGCTTGCTGCTGAGACAATCCCGGACGCGGTTTTCGCCGTTTCGGATACGCTGGCCGCGGGTGCCATGGCAGCTATTCAGGCCTCAGGATTACGTGTGCCTGAAGATATTGCGGTAGCCGGTTTTGATGGCACTGAACTTGCGGAGATGGTCACTCCACCGCTGACGACGCTGGCGCAGCCCTCGCGCGATATCGGGCGTAACGCCTTCAGGCTGGTTCGGCAAAAGATTGACCAGCCGGACGCTGCAGCGGAACGCCTCATTCTGCAGGGGCGCCTGATTAAGCGTGCCAGTGCGTAAGCCAACTCAGTGTTGGTGACGGGTGCGCCAGGCTGACTTTATAGCGTGAATGCCGCTGTCGGGCAGTAACGAGCGGCACTAAAGGTTGTCCGTCGCCCGGCCGATAAACACAGAATAATACTTATGGCCTTAAACCTTGTCCTGCATGCTTTGCTGCTGATGTTTACCGGCGGTACCGCTTAAACGCTGCCGCTCATAAAGGTTGTTCAGTATTGTCAGCAAATTACGGAGCATACCCATGAACGCTGTCATCAATCCTGCTCTCTCTGCCGTTTGGTCCACGGACGCGCAGGGCATTTGCATCGCCAGCCAGGAGAGTCCGGCAGGACTGATCCCCGCGCTGAAAGGCGTGACGCTCAGCGCATGGCTGAAGTTCGCACAGGCGGACGAAGATGCGAAAATTGCGCTGCAGCTGCGGGCGGCACTGGAAGAGGTCACCCCTTTTCATATTGAACTGCCGATCCATTGCCTGGATGGCACAACGCGCCGTGTTGTGGTCTCCGGGCTGCCGGATGATCAGCCGGGCGCTTCGCGCCAGCAGTACAGTGGCTTTATTCTTGATGTCACCGCGCAACGCAAAGCCCTTGAGGACGCGCTGCGTACGGCGGCTGAGTATCGTCTGCTGATTGAAAACAGCACGGATCTGATCGCCCATTGCGACACGGATGGCAGGTATGTCTCCATCTCGCCCTCTTATAGCGAGATGATTGGCTGGTCAGCCGATGAGATTATTGGTCAGCGGGTGGTGGATTTCCTGCATCCTGACGATCGCGCACCCGCTGCGGATGCGCTGCAGCACATCTTCAACGGCGGCACGCTGCCGGATGTGGTTGAAGTACGTAAGCGACACCGCGACGGCCACTCTATTACCCTTGGTACCAAGGCCTGCGGCGTGAGCGATCCCTCCACCGGTAATAACATCGGTGCGGTGCTGGTCTCCCGTGATATAACGCGTGACAAAGAGAAGCTGCGCAGTCTTGAGGCGCTGGCCACCCGCGATACGCTGACTGGATTACCTAACCGGGCCTGGATTTACGACAAAGTGAGCGGGATGCTCGCGCAGGAGGACGGTCGGGCATACACAACGGTGCTGTTTATCGACCTGAATGGCTTTAAGGCCGTGAACGATTCGATGGGGCACGCGGCAGGTGATGTCCTGCTGCAGCGGGTCAGTGAACGTTTACAGCACTGTATGCGCCCGGGTGACTCGGTCGCGCGTCTGGGGGGCGATGAATTTGTGGTGGCTGCGACGTGCGCCAGTCAGGAAGCGGCATCTGCGATTGCCCGACGGTTGCTGGAGAGCCTGCAAGAGCCCTTTGCGTTTAAAGGCATAGACGTTCGTATTGGCGCAGCGATTGGCATCAGCCTGGCGCGATTCGGTACCGCTTCAGCCAAAATGCTCTTTGAAAACGCTGATATCGCAATGTATCGGGCAAAAGCGCGGCGTGAAGGGGCTTATCAGTTCTTTGAGCCAGCCATGCTGCCGTAATATCGGCTTTCACCCGGTCCGGTGCCACCTTTAAAGGACTGACGCTTCGTCGGTCAGTCCTTTATCCGTGCGAAATTAGCGGGTTCTCAGGCGATAGATATCGGCAAAATAGAGGTGACCTTTCTTCTGATACTGCGATTGCAGCCGCGCTTTCTCCGCCGGAGTAAGTACATCACCCTCCATCAGCGCCTGAATAAATCCTTCTCTGACATGCACCTCCATGTACCAGTCACCGGTGTAGCAGTTTTTCCACGCGCCTTTATCGATATCTTTCACCTGATAAGAGGGATTCACGTGAAAGAAGAAGAAGAAATTACAGACTGCAAAAATCACACAGCAAACAGTGTACTCAATAGTGCCGAAGGAGTCGGAGTACATTAAAAGTCCCATGGTCAGCACAAACAGGAAACACATCAGGCCATAGAGGCCCGGGTACTGTTTGATGAAAGAGACATCGAAGTAAGGGCGATCGTTGCGATGCTCTTCTCTGTTAATGGTGTCTAACTCTTTTTGCAGGACAGTGTTCAGTTCGGTATTCATTTACAGTGCCTTTTCAACGAATCGTGTTGAGGTTAAGTGTTCAAATAGGGTGGGTGAAGCGTGCGGTGATGTATCGCTTTGCTCGCCGCATGAGTTAAATCGCCATACCTGAAAAATGAATCGGGTCTTCAAGCATCTCGGCCAGTATTTTCAGGCTCTCTTCGCACTGCTGGCGGGTTTGCGCCCCTCCCAGGCATAAGCGCAACGCTTCCACTGGCTTATTGTCAGTACAGAAAGCGACGGCAGAAACGGCACTTATCCCTCTTTCGCGCAATTTCGCTGCTACATCCGACGAGTTCGAATTCACCAGCTTTGGCAGTGAGAGCCAGAGGTGATAACCGCCGGGGTCGGCGCGATACGTATAGCCGGCTAAATACGTTGAGGCCATCTCCTGGCGCACTTTCGCCTCTTGCTTAATGGCGTTAAGTACGCGCTCAGCGGTGCCGTCGTTTATCCACTGGCGCGCAAGGGCATTGGTTAATGGACTGGACATAACGGTCAGCGCCCGCAGCACGCTCGAAAGAAGCTGAGTCGCCTGTCTGTCCGGCCCTTTAAGAAAGGCGATACGCAGTCCCGGGCCGAAGCACTTGGACATACCTGTGATATACCAGGTCAGTTCGGGGATTAACTCCGCAAAGGTAGGGATCGGCAGATCGCTTAATGCTGCATAGGCATCATCCTCAATTACAGAGATGTTGTAGCGGCGGCAGACTTCCGCCAGCTCCCGGCGGCGCGTTTCGGGGATGGTGAGCGTTGTGGGATTATGCAGTGTCGGGTTGATGTAGAGCGCGGTGATCTCACCGGTTCTGCATAATCCCTCCAGGGCTAACGGATCGGGCCCCATGTCATCATGAATGACGGCTCTGAGTTTGACACCCAGATGGCTGGCAATCGCTTTGATGCCCGGATAAACCAGACTGCTTACGCAGACGATGCCACTCTTGCGTTTCAGCAGAGTCATAATGCCGACCAGCGCACTGTGAATGCCGGGACAGACCAGCACCTCTGACTCGTTCTTGATCCTGAGCTTGCGTCCCATCCAGGTCATGGCGGCAGCTTTATCTTCGGCCGATCCGCCAAAATCCTGATAACGCAGCATGCTCAGCATATCCGCCTGAGCAAACAGGTTTATGGCCCCATTGCGCAGCGCCTCTTCAATCACGGCGCTGGCAGGTTCAACCGGAGCGTTCATCGTCATTTCATAGCTGGTGGCCGGCAGCGTTGCTGAAGCCGATGCTTTACTGCGAATAAAGCTGCCCAAACCGGGACGGGAGTCAATCAATCCCCGACGACGCGCTTCCGCATATCCGCGCGTGACGGTGGTGTAGTTTAGCCCCAGCGTTTCTGCCAGTTCGCGCAAGGGGGGCAGGCGATAGCGTGACGGCAACTCGCCGGTGCTTATGCCCTCAGCGATAAAGTCCGCAATGCGTAGATAGGCAGGGCGCTGCGTCTGTATCTGCAGCTGCGACGCCCAGCGCATGAAAAGTGAAGTGACCAACGGCGAGCTCCCGTATCAGGAAAGTGGCCACAGTAATAGCACAAACAAAATCATTGCGTAACTTGATTGCATCAATGATTGCATCATTACTCTGCAATAAAGCCATTAAACATCTTTCAAAGGTCGTTAGCATGGGGATGAAGTCCGGGGCGCCGCCTGGCTGCATGCGGATCAGGTGCCGCGCATCGTAGCGAGCTGGAGTGAGCAGGTGCAGGGTCATAGGGCAGAGCAGTATCAGGCGTGGTTTTATCTGGCCACCCAGCAACCTGGGATCTGTACATCGCTCACACGGGCGCATGAGTGATTGAGAAGTGATGCCATGCGGGCAGAGAGGGCGCAGCCCGCATGACACATTAAAGCAGATCCTGCTTGTTACTGTTCCATCCCAATCTCCATGCACATCTCAGCGCACTGCAGGCAGAGCTCAGCACTGTGCTGGCAATGTTCATGCTGGTACTTTTGGCTCGCCCATCCTGCCAGCTGACATGCCATCGAGTTGATGGTACAGAGTTGCTCGCTAAGCTCACTTTGTGAAGCCAGCAGCTGCGCAGTGACACGGCACAGAGCCGCACACTGTTGATTCAGGCTAATGCAGTCGCTCATTGCATCAGCATCAGGTTGTCGCAGACAGGCTGCTACGCAGTGATCGCAGGCAGCCGCACAGCGGTAACAAAGAGCAATACACTCATTCAGATCAGGGCTCATGGATCTCCTTAACGCTGGCTAAGCCTAAACGCGGATTTGGGTATTTGCAGTCAAACCTTAGTTAATCACACTGTTATTTCAAGTAAATGGTTAGAAAAGATGCATTCAGCATGCCTTAAATCGCTGAATTAACCGCTCTACACAGAATGTAAGGTTGCGTATATAAGTGCGAGCATAAATAAAAATAGGATATTAAAAGTGTACAAGGAGAGGTTTTTTGTACAAATATAATTGCTCTTTTAATGGTGAATAAATTAAAGCTTCAGCTTGCCTGGCGCGATGAATAAGGCCAGTCAGACACTGAAATAAGCGAAGCGGTAGCCAGGGTTGGATTGATCAAGATTTGATCAATCAAAGGTTTTTCAGGCTAAAATTACTCTCCTGACACGGTTAAGTCTCGCATTTAAGCGAAGCGTTAATACGCAGTCAGGAGAGTATTAAGCAGAAATTAATTGAGGCAGAATCAGTATGATGACTGAGTGGTACTATTTGCGGCGGCTGATCTTTCCTCCTTTTCTGCCCGCTTCAATGGCGCGCTGTGGATCATTTTTGAAATTACCACCACTTACCTGGCCCCCTTTGCGTCCCGCCTCGGCAGCACGCTCCTTATCTGCAGCGAAGTTGCCTGAACCACCACGTCGTTGCGATACTTTTTCTTCCTCTTCAGGTTTCTTCTTTGAGTCCTTCATTTGTTTCCTCTCTGTTCATACCAGCATGGAGCAAAAATAAATGTAGTGTCGTTTTTACCATAATCAAGCTGGGAATAATCTTAACTTTTAATTTCCACGGTTTGGTTGTTTAAGGAAGAGTCAATTTCGACTCATCCGGTGATGAAAGTCAGGGGCGCAGGGATTGTTATCATTTTGCATGGATAAAGTGAAGCTCTCTTTTAAAGGTGAAAAAAGTTGTCACCAGAATTGTGACAATTAACCGTTGTCGCAATTCTTTAAAAGCAGACTTGCATACGACTGCTTGCTTGCTACGTTTAATTAAGTTGTCCGGGCTGGATTAATTAGCGCTTCGCTTATCATCATTTTATCCATATATAAGCGCAGCGGTATCGCGTTACCGGACCAGGGCTTATCGCCTCGCGGCGTTTAAGCTGCCTTTTCCCTGACTTCGGAGAACACAATGACAAGGGAATCTGTTTATCTGGACTGGTTGCGCGATGCGCATGCCATGGAGAAACACGCTGATACCACTTTCAAAGCGGCGGTTCCGCGTCTGGCGGGATGGCCCATTCTTGGCGCGCGCATGGCCCAATACCTTGAGGTTACGCGTGAACAGCAGTTACAGATTAAGGAAATCTTGAAGCGTTATGACTCCAGCTGGTCGGCTCTCAAAGAGGCGCTGGGGCGTATGTCCATTGTTGGCCAGGCGGCCAACGATATGCTGAATGATGCTGAAGGGGTGCGTGTGGCAATAAGCAGTTACGTGTTTTGCCAGTATAAAGTCGCAACGTACAGCACGCTGCTGGCAGCTGCGCAACTTGCGGGAGATGATGAGGGCTTGCCGGTGCTACAGGAGGCGTTGCAGCATGAGACGCATATGGCAGAGTGGCTCAAGCGACATCTGCCTGAAGCAGCGGAAGAAGAGATTGTCCATCTGACAGATGCAGCCCTGACCGGCTAAGAAGAGGGCGTTTTGCGCGGCGGCCAGGGCGGGTCGCCACGCTATAGCGTGATAAGGAGAGCACGCAGCATCCTTTATACCGGCGCGTACTCGCCGGTTCCTTCCGGCCACGGCGTTAACAGATCAAACCCCGTTTCCGTCACCGCAACCGTGTGCTCCCACTGCGCTGACAGAGAGCGATCTTTGGTCACCACGGTCCAGCCATCGGACAGGACGCTGGTCCCGGCTTTACCGGCGTTGATCATCGGTTCGATGGTAAAGATCATGCCGGCCTGCAGTGCCAGTCCCTGGCCGGGTGTGCCATAGTGCAGAATCTGCGGTTCGCCATGGTAAACCTCGCCCACGCCGTGGCCGCAATACTCCCGCACAACGGAAAATCCGGCGCCCTCTGCCACCTGCTGAATGGCCGCCCCGATATCACCCAGCGTTGCGCCAGGCTTCACCACCCGGATTCCGGCCAGCATTGACTCATAGGTGATATCGACCAGCCGTCTGGCGCGCACTGAGGGCTGACCCACGTAGTACATGCGGCTGGTGTCGCCGTACCAGCCATCCTTGATAATGCCGACATCAATATTGACGATATCGCCATCCTTCAACTTCTTCTCTCCGGGAATCCCGTGGCAAACCACATGGTTTACTGAGGTGCACACCGTGCGCGTGTAGCCGTGATAGCCGATATTGGCAGGGATCACCTTCAGCTCATTTACGATGTAATCGTGACAGATGCGATCCAGCTCATCGGTGGTGACGCCCGGTTTCACATAGGGCGTGATGATCTCCAACACTTTAGCGGCGGCATGGCCTGCCGCGCGCGCCAGTTCAATTTCTGCAGCGGTATGAAGTTTGATGCTCATTATGCGATTCCCTGCGGCATAAAAGATGGATGGTCAAGCAGCTGCGCCAGTTCTGCGCCGCCGTCGCGTTCAACACGCATGAGCAGGCGCGTCAATTGCTGATGGTTAAGATCCGGGTAGAGTTCGGCAAGCATACCGATTTTCATCCAGTGTTCGGCCTGCGCATTGATGGAGCGGCTCAGGGCCGTGCTCGCCACGCGCAGATTCTCATGCATCAGGTCAGATATTTTTACAATGCCCATAACGTTGCCTGTATATAAAACGTATGTGTTTTGTATATAGCTTACGACGAATCGCGTTTTTTGCAAGCGGGAATGCGTCAAGTGTTCAGTTCTGTTTACCGGACGCGTTAAGACCACGCGCTCTTCAGATGTCAGTGACTGCATAAATAAAGGGCGTACCCTTCCGGCTTTATCATCTTGCAGGATCGTGATGTATTAACCCTGCACGTAAAATAGCCACCAGACAGGTGATGACTAATAACTCGTTGGGGTTATTATCAGAATAAAATAACAGCAGAAAATAAAATAGCGGCCTTTATCGGCGCAGGGAATCAAAACTTTAGGAAATTATTATTTTGATAAATTATATCCACTGAAATCTGATGGCTTAACTTTTATTAGTTTTTTTATTAACGCATATGTTTGATTTATATGAATAAATTATTATTTGACTTAATTGCTATGGCAAGAAAATATCGTCAGTTTATCTCCTTCAAAATCACAAAAGGCAACCTATAATCCAGTTCAGCTAATATGCATTGCCCTTATTTCGTTACAGGAATTGCCTGAGTCATCCGCGCATTGCGCGGGCCCGGGGCGGGATTTTATCTGCTGAAATCACGCACCCGTTAATAATTCTAATATTCATCTGCAAGATTATAATTAATACACACCGGAAATGACGAATGAAAAAGATACTAAACAAAATCAATTTACCTGCAAAATTCATCTTACTGGGCTTATTTGCCCTGGCGCTGTTTATTTTTCCCACTTCCCTCTTCATCAAAAGCGGTAACCAGATGATTGACGCGAAAGAGGTTGAACTGAGCGGCATTCCCGTAGAGAAACAGATGCTCTCCTTGCTGAATCAGATACAGCGACATCGGGCTGAGAGCGCGATTGCGATTGCGCTGAATAAGCCGGACAACGCACCACGCCTGGCGCTGGTTGACTCGATTGCGGTGCTACAGAACGTGATTCGCGATGAGTTGCGTAAAAACGATGCACAGGCTCAGCCACTGGTGCGTCTGGATAAAGTCTCTCGTGAGTGGCAATCCCTGCAGGATGATATCAACAACCGAAGCCTCTCGCTTGAAGAGAGCCTGAACCGGCATGCGTCGCTGATCCAGAACCTGCTTATGGCCAATCAGGATGTGCTGGACTTCTATGGATTGACCCTGGATAACGACCTGAATACTTACCAGCTCATCGTTAGCATATTCAACCGTCTGCCGCTATTAACGGAAACGCTGGGCAGATCCGGGCGCACGGCACTTCACTGATCGCGGAAGGGGACAAAGCATCAGAAGCTGCGGTGAGCCGCATGGGGTTTCGCATAGAGAATGGTCAGGTTGCACTTGATCAATTCAGCAGCAATATGGAAAAGGTCTTTTCGATTGAACCCTCATTAAAAGCGATTTTTTTAACCGCGGATGAGAGCGCTAACCAGCAGGCGATGGATGTGTTAGCGCTGGCCGAACGTATCTTCGTAAGTAAAAGCACCACCGTTAGCCCGACTGAATATGTGAAAGTGTTTACCAACGCGATTAATACCTATTCAGCGCTGGGAAATCAGAGTGCTGATAAGTTAACGGAGATGCTCTCTGCGCAGATCACCGCCCGCCGGCATGCGCAGTACAGTCTGCTGGCGGCACTACTGGTGCTGGTACTGGCTGCCGTTTGGGTCGCCACGTTGATTTCCCGCTCGGTGACGCGTCCGATTGAAGAGGCGGTCAATGCGGCAGAGAGCGTGGCAGCCGGTAACCTGGCCACAGTTATCAGGGTGGAGGGCTCAAATGAGACGGCAAACTTACTTAAAGCCCTTAAACAGATGCAGGATCGTCTTGCGCATCTCGTCTCAGGCATCAAAGAGAATGCGCTGACTATCGCCTCCTCTTCGCAGGAGATAGCGAAAGGAAACGATAATCTCTCCGCCCGCACCGAAGAGCAGGCCGCTTCTCTGGCAGAAACTGCAGCAAGCATGGAGCAGATGGCCTCCATCATCAGTCAAAACGCAGACAACACTCAGCACGCTTCAACCATGGCGGATGCTGCCACCGCGGCCTCCATGTTAAGTGGTAAAGCGATGGATGCTGTACTGGAGACCATGGATAAAATTCGCGGCAGCTCCGCCAGAATTGAAGATATCACCAGCGTGATTGACAGCATTGCCTTCCAGACCAATATTCTGGCGCTAAATGCGGCCGTTGAAGCGGCACGGGCTGGCGAGTCGGGCAAAGGATTTGCCGTTGTCGCGTCTGAAGTTCGTTCCCTGGCCCAGCGCTCTGCTTCTGCAGCCAAAGAGATCAAAGAGCTGATTGCCCAATCCGTTGAGCATGCAGAAGAGGGCATTACTCAGGCGAAAAATGCCGGTGATAAGGTGAAGCAGAGCGTCGAGGCCATCGGCCAAACGTCGCAGCTGATTCACGATATCTCATCATCTTCTAAAGAGCAGAGTAGCGGGATCACGCAAATCAACATTGCGGTCAATCAGATGGATCAGGTGACGCAGCAGAATGCCACGCTTGTTGAGGAGTCAGCCTCATCTGCCGGCGATCTGGCTCAGAGAGCGGCCTCCCTGCGTGATATGGTGGCGCTCTTCAGAACGGTGTAAGAGGGGCGCTAACGAAAGTGTGTGCTTGCGTGAGTTTATCAGGATGATCGTTGCCGGGACGATATGGCCCGGCAAAAGCGCGGCGCCTTTAAGGGTAATGATAAAGGTGTAACTGCCGATAGTGATTAAGCTCCCGGAGTGAGGCGCATATAAGGATGTTTCCCTGCCAGCAGTAACAGGAACTCATACTCTCCCTGGCTAAGCGGCGAGGGTTTGGTGAGAGACTCTTTCATCTGCCAGACGCGAAGACTGAGATCGAAGCGCTCAGCTGCGTGAGACTGTGTCATGCCCGTTGCGATGCGTAAGTCACGCACATCGGCCTGCACTGGCACGATATGCAAAAGGTGTTTATGGCTCATATTATTTTCTCTTTATGCTGCCGTTGCGGCTTCAGCCTGTCACGGACAGTGTCAGGGAGGTAGATGCTGACTGCATCAACCCCCGGTGTCGTTGCGGCATCTCATTGCGACGACCATGTACGGATAAACGATTGAGAACGTTTATCCGTAAGTGAAAAGTAAAGCTCCCTGGTGTTGGAGTAGCTCAGTAAATAGTAACATGGGTAATAATAATGTTGCTCGCTATCATATAGCGCGCTATTGTTTTACAGAGCTGAGTTTGGCAGGGTCTGACTGAAAATGAAACGACTGGTTGATGAAATAATTCTCCCGGAATGATAGGTCGAATTAATCAAATTAAATCAATATGACAATAAGGCCCGGCAGGCCTATGCTTCACGTTCAAAATAATTAATTAATTGTTTTTACCGCTTGCTGAAATAGCAGCGTTGAGCCCCCGAATATTTTCAATTCTTTCACGTTAAACGCTCTGTGACACGGTCCGGCGCGGAGGACCTATGCTTATAAATCTTACCGGCGACCACGAGCGCCGGGAACGTGCGCTGCAGGCGTTGCGCGATCCTGATGAGAGCCGCGACGATGTGCTACTGAAGTTTGTCCGGCTTACCAGCCAGGCACTGGGCATCCCCGGCTGCTTTATCTCGGTGCTGGACGAGGAATTTCAGTATATTCGGGCGGCGCGCAATTTCTCCCTGACGCACTCCATGCGTGAAGATTCCCTCTGTCGCCATGTAGTGGACGGTGAAGCCGCAATGGTGGTGCCGGACACGTGGGTTGATGCGCGTTTTGTTACCCATCAGTTCGTGACCGGCGCACCCTATATTCGCTTTTACGCGGGTGTGCCGCTGAAAAATCGCGAAGGCGTCGTTCTGGGTACGCTTTGCGTAACTGACAGCGAAGCCCACTTTTTCAGCCCGGAGCAACTGACCACGCTTAAGCTGCTCTCTGAGCTGGTAATGTCATTCCTGGAGGCCTGGCACTCGGCGGGCTATACCGATCCCGTTACAGGCCTGCCGAACCGGCAGCGGCTGTTCCGCGATCTGCAATACCTTGCGGTAGCCGGTGATACCACGGCGCGCCGCCTGGTACTGATTGAGTGTATCGATCTGCCTCGTGCCTACGAACTGGCGCGCTCAATGGGCATGGGTCCGGTTGAAGGCCTGCTCAGGGATGTCTCCACGCTGTTACCCCTGCGTCTGCGGCTCTCTCCGGGCGAACTGCTTTATACCGTGGCGACCGGGCGCTTCGCGCTGCTGACCCGCGACGACAGCAAGTTAAGCGCTTCATGGATTGCCGGACGTATGGAGGGCATCAACGCTGAACTGGGCGAAGGTTTATCCGTCGGGCTTAACATTCATACAGGTCAGGCTGATTTTGTGGCGGGAGCCTTCTCCGCACCGGAGATATTGCGCCGGGCGGTGAGCGCGCTGCATGAAGCGGTAGGGCGCGGGGTGCCCTCTATCGCCTATAGTGGCATGCAGGATGTGATGCACACGCGGGATTTTACGCTGATGCATGAACTCTCTGCGGCGCTGCGTGAAGAGGGCGGCCTGTATCTGGTGTATCAGCCCAAATTATGCCTGAAAACCGGGTTGCCTGTGGGGCTTGAAGCGCTCATCCGCTGGCGGCATCCGGTGCTGGGTGAGTTATCCCCGTCGGCCTTTATACCGCTGGCGGAGCAGACTGAACTGCTGCATACCCTGACGGAATGGGTAATTGATCGAACCTTGCTGCGCCTGGCCCGATTGCGGAACAGCGAAATACAACTGCCGGTGACGGTAAACGTCAGTCCGCGTGATTTTGCCCGTGAAGGTTTTGCAGAGAGGCTGGAGAAGCGCGTGTTGCAGAAAAACCTCTCTGCCGCACTGCTGGGGATTGAGTGTCTGGAAACGGAACGCATCGTGGAGAGCGCAGCGGCAATGCGCGGCCTGGAGCAGCTGAAACAGCGCGGCTTCGGCATTTCACTGGATGATTTTGGCACCGGCTACAGCAACATCAGTTACCTGCGGCGTATGCCACTGGATGTGATCAAACTGGATCGTTCACTGATCAATGAACTCTCAACCGATGTCGCGTCACGCATTATTGCCCGCAGCATTATCAGCATGCTGAAAGAGCTGGACTATACGGTACTGGCCGAGGGCGTGGAGAATGCAGAAACGGTTGAGGCGTTAACAGAGTATGGCTGTGACCAGGCGCAGGGTTATTTTTATGCTAAACCCATGGACGATGAAAAACTTGATGACTGGCTCCGCTGGAAATTGCGTGCTTAAAAAAAGCCCCCGAACGGGGGCAATAAGGAGTTACTTATCTCCGTGTGTAGTTGGATTTCGACACAGAGAAACTTAACTATATAAGATGCTGTGAGATTAGCAGGATAAGCCTGCGTTTTTTTTAGTTAAATTACTTATTTTTAGTCAGCTAACCTTTCTGAAATTAATCAAATTCAATAAGTTAATAAGCATGAAATCGATTACTAAGAAAATGCTGAAATACAATATCCAGTCATCGGGTGGTTATTATGAACCAGGCATTATTTTTTGCGCCCTCAAAGAGGGTGAGGGCTTTTGCATGAAATAGTATCCTGCAGAGAAGCAAGGCCATAGCGGGTTATCGCCGGATAGCGAATGTAACGCTTTATCGATAAAGCATTAACTTTATGATTTTAATTGAGTTTATGTCTTGATGCGGGTGTCTGAAATCGGCAGAAAAAGATTGTGCCTGACAGGAAGATTGCAACGAGGAGTCATTAAGCCCGCAGTGCGGGCTTATTAAACGGAAGATTAATGAGGTATTTCTGATACTTCTTTAACGTCCGACTTATTAATCTGCTGCTTCACACCGTTGGCATCGATATAACCCAACAGACCGGTTTCAGCTTCCTGAGGTTTGCCATCGCTGACAATCGTGCGTCCATCGTTAGTATGAATCGCGTAGCTGGTACGGGTACATCCGGTTAATGCGCTCAGTGCCACCAGGGCTGCTAACGGAATTAAAATAACCTTCTTCATTGTACTCTCCTTGATTGATGGATCAGTTATTTAGTTCACTCATATTGGTGATCTGATCACGGTTGATCTGCTCGGTTTTGCCGGTTTGCGCATCTTTATACGAAACCAAACCCGTATCGCTATCAACCTGTGGTTTACCGTCGGTCACAATCGTGCGCCCATCGGAAGTTTTGATCGCCTGGTTAGAAGAGCAGCCGGTAACGGCGAAAAGTGAGGTGAGTAATAATGCTGCGACAGTCATCTTCTTCATGATTTTTTCCCTGATTTGTCTTGATACCAGAGATAAGCATAGAACATATTTTGCAGCCTGGTCTGACCTTAGCTCTTTTAATCAAAGCATTTTCGATTCTGGTATCGTCAGTCAGTAAATAGGTGTGTGCAGCGCGGTTGTCAGATCAGCGGTATGCATCTTGAGGATGGTTATCAATTAACCGAATGCTGCGCAGCGATAAAAGGAATAAGCCGGTGTGGCTAAGAAGAGAGCAAAATGCGGCACAAGCGCGCCGTTGCAGTTAATGTGCAACGGCGGGGATCATGAATCCTGACGCCCCAGCAGCAGCGGGAAAATATTCTCATAATGCTGTTTCATCAGCAGGTCTTCACAATTATCCAGCCGGGCTAACAGCGCAATACATAATGTTTTGCGACTAAGCGTTTTACCTGACGCCAGAATCTCCTGCACCAGGTTGCCCAGGGTCTCATGCTCCTGCGCCTGTAATGACGCCGCTATGTTGTTATCAACGCAACGGGCATTGTTTTGTAAGGGGTCATATTGCTTCATATTTACTCTGCTACTGTCAGGGTTAATTTTGGCAGCAACCCGTGATTACAGATGTCTGCATAAGATATTTCTGAGCCTTTAATTCAATTTTTTGGCCAGCAGCTGTATCGCTTTTTCGCACACCTGCTGTATTTCAGGATTACTGGCACGCAGACCGGCCCGATAAAGTGCGCCAATAATTTCCTGGAGGGAGAGATCCTCACCTGGTTTTAAAATTTGGGTAATCACTTCACCCAACAGAACATATATTTCATCCGCACCTTCAACGCCATCTTTCTTCACTCAACCTCCGGCGCCACTCTGTATTTGTATTCTATCTTATTGATATTTATAGGTATTATGCTTTTTATTCCACGTATTTGAAGGATTAAACATTATGCACTCAATTAGGAAATGGATATTTCCTAATAGGCCAAATGAATTAATCCAGGATGCTGAGCACCATATTAATGGTTTCCTCGCCATTAGTCACATCCTGAATTTTACCGACAACGCGCATGCCAAATGCCACGCACAATAACAGGCCGGCAGCCGTATCAGGATTGAGGCGCGAAGAGATTGAACCGTCCTCTTGCCCTTGCTGAATCAGGGAGGTTAAAAAGTTGCGATTACGCATAACGGCTTCGCGCACTAATCGCGAAAGCTCTTCATCCAGCGTTTGCAGTTCAACGGTACTGCCAACCACCAGGCAACCGCGGCGGCCTTCAATTTCGCTGGCAGAGTCCAGGTAAAACTGAAGTAATTCAGCAATACGCTCGCGGCCGGTAGGGTAGTGTTGCAGGCGCGCGCGTAAGTCAGTATTCCGCAGCAGGATATAGCGTTCAAATACCCGTAAAAAGAGTGAGCGCTTATCCTGAAAGGCTTTATAAATACTGCCGGCTGTCAGGTTCATCGCTGCGCCTAAATCATTAATCGAAGCGGCATGAAAACCTTTCTGACGAAACACGATCATTGCGTTATCAAGCGCATCATCAATATCAAAGTTACGCGGACGACCGCGCTCTTTTGGCTGTTTAGCCGTGTTCGGATTATTTGTCATCAGCAGCATATAGTTGAGTAACCATTTCCAAATTATCCGGATTACAGCCGGCAGGGTCAATGCCAGCCGCGTCGGCTATAGTTAATCCCTTTATGACTGACTATGTACACCAGGGGAGAACACGCTATGAGTAACGTATTTATTATTGGTGGCGCAGGAAAAATTGGCCGCCGTTTGGCAAAAACTCTCGTCTCGGATGGACACACTGCGCGTCCGCTCTATCGCCAGCCGCAGCAGGAAGCCGAACTCCGTCAAACAGGCGCCAGCCCGGTGGAAGGCGATTTAGTCTCCCTTGATAGCCAGGCGCTGGCTGCGCTGATGCAGGGCAGCGATACGGTGGTTTTCACTGCCGGCGCGGGGGGAAAAGGCGGCGAAGCGATGACCAACGCGATTGATGGTGAAGGCGCAGTGAAAGCGATCGCCGCTGCCCGGCAGGCCGGTATTCACCGCTTTGTCATGGTCTCTGCTTTCCCGGAGGCGGGGCGCGGTAAGAATCTTTCAGATACTTTCGAAAATTACATGCGGGTAAAGAAAATGGCGGATGTCGCGCTGGCCAGTAGTCCACTGGATTGGGTGATTCTGCGGCCCGCCACGCTGACAGACGAAGCAGGCAGCGGCAGTGTTTACGCCGGGCTGGCTATTCCGTATGGCAACGTCACCCGTGACGATGTTGCCGCCGCGCTGGCCGCTATCATCAACCAGCCAGCCGTTTCGCGTGTGATCATTGAGCTCACGGAAGGCGAAACGCCGGTTGATCAGGCGATTGCGCAGTTCGCGCGCTAAAGCCCGCCATAACACTCAACAAAACTGGTTGATCATCTGCAGCAGTAGCGGCTTGAGATTGCCAAGCTCTTCAAGATGCGCCAGTGACAGCGACTCCAGTACGCTCTCCGCTTCCGCCGTGAGGCGGAGAAACGTTTTACGCTGATCGCGCTTATCCTGCTCACGTATAATCAGTCCCGCCTCCTCTAACCGGCTAAGTAACCCTGAAGCGCTATGCGGTTTAAGCATCATCCGCTCTGCGACATATCCCACGGTTGCCCTACCTAACTCCGTACCGCGGATAGTCAGTAGCGCCTGATGCTGTTGCGGTGTCAGGCCCATACTGCGTGCCTGATTTTCGCTAAAAGCCATAAATTCACGCAGTGTGGCACGGAAATCGGCCAGCAGGGCGTAATCGGCATCGCTCATATGCGGTTGTGACATGTTGTAAACCTTTCAATGTTGAATTTATATCGTAATGCGATGTAAATTGCGCGTTTCACAGATGTAACGAGGAAACACACTATGCGGGATCACTTCTCCGCTTCCCCGCTTCGGCCAAAACTTGCTGACCATACGGTAACAAAGCGCGTGATTATACTCGCGCTCATGAGCACGCTTATAGGCACTGGCGGCGCAATCGGGGCCATTGTGTTATTGCGGCTGATTGCGCTGATGACCAACCTGTTCTGGTATCAGCAATTCTCTTTTGCCGAACAGTCGATGCCGGGTGATGCCGGGACGCTGCATACGCTGGCTGCGCCGGTATTGGGGAGTCTGATCATCGGCATGATGGCACGTTTCGGCTCAGAAAAAATTCGCGGGCACGGCATCCCGGAAGCCATCGAAGCGATTTTATATAGCGAGAGCCGGATGTCACCTAAAGTGGCGCTGCTTAAACCGCTCTCTTCGGCGGTTTCAATTGGTAGCGGCGGCCCATTTGGTGCGGAAGGACCGATTATTATGACCGGCGGGGCGATCGGTTCGCTGTTTGCTCAGCTGTTTCATCTCAGCGCCGCAGAGCGCAAGACGCTGCTGGTGGCAGGCGCGGCAGCGGGAATGACGGCTATTTTCAACGCGCCAATAGCCGCCGTGCTGCTGGCGTTGGAGGTTCTCCTGTTCGAATGGAAGCCGCGTAGCCTCATTCCGGTGGTAACGGCTACCGTAGTCTCCTGGTGCTGGCGTAACGCATTACTGGGTGCAACCGCTATCTTCCCGTTCAGTCTGACGACGCCTCTGCAACCCGGACATATTATCGCGGCGGTGGCGCTGGGCGTCGTAACCGGCGTGATGGCCGTGATGCTGTCCAAAAGTCTCTATCGGATTGAAGAGCTGTTTCATCAGCTGCCGGTGCACTGGATGTGGTGGCCCGCGCTCGGCTCGCTGATTGTCGGGGCTGGCGCGCTTATTGAACCGCGCGTGCTGGGGGCGGGGTATGCCAGCATTCAGAGTCTGCTGGATGGCTCGCTGGCGTTCAGAGTAATCTGCTCGCTGCTGCTGGTGAAAAGCCTGGTGTGGCTGGTTTCACTGGGTTCGGGCACGTCTGGCGGCGTGGTTGCGCCGCTGCTGATTATTGGCGGTGCTACCGGCGCGATACTGGCTCACTGGCTGCCAGGTTATGGCGGAATGCTGGTGATGGCCGGCATGGCCGGGACGCTCAGCGGCGCGATGCGTGCACCGCTGACCGGTACTCTGTTTGCGGTCGAGGTCACCGGGCATTTCGATCTGCTGCCCATGGCACTGGGTGCAGCCGTGGCCTCTTATGCGGTGAGCGTGCTGCTGATGCCACGGTCCATTTTTACGGAGCGCCTGGCGCGGCGCGGTCACCATATCGTGCAGGAGTACGCCACTGATACGCTGGAAACCACAAAGGCGCAGCAAATTATGTCAGCGGCGCCTGCGACGTTACCGGCCTCGATGTTGCTTAGCGACGTGGCCGATGTGATGATGGATTTAACCGCTCATCACCACTATCCGGTAGTGGATGCGCAGGGCGTATTTCTGGCGGTAGTGTCGCGTAAAGATGTTATTCACTGGCAGCTGCAAGCGCGCGCAACGGATATCACCCTGCAACAGTTAATAGGCGATGAGCGTGGTCTGAGTGCCATCCCGATACCCTGTGCAGTGAGATTGCCGACTACATCTTTAGTGAAGAGGCAAGTATGGTGGTGGTGACGAACGCAGAGAGCGGCAAGGTTGCCGGGGTGATTACCCGCCACGATATCTTCCGCGTGCGTTACCTGGCCCATCGGGCAGAGAGCGTTAAAACCCGACATTTACTGCTGCGCAGAGCTGATCGGTAACCGGATAAAAACTGGCTGTCCCGCAGGACGGCCAGCTTTATCCGCGATCTCAGGCGTGCAGAACAGTGCAGACAGCTAAGCGTTCGCAGATTTCTGCCTGCCCGCTGAACCGGCGCACAGCAGCGCCAGCAGTACCATAATAAATACCGGCAGCATCGCCATACGCAGACCGGCATGTTCACCGATAAAGCCCAGCGCGGGCGGGCCCACCAGAAAGGCCATATAGCCCAGCGTAGCGGCGATAGTGACACGTACCGCGCTGTTGTTGCCGTCGCCGGCGGCAGAGACGGTCAGCGGGAAACCCAGTGAGGCACCGATGCCCCAGAACAACACTGCGGCAGCAGCCAGCCAGGCATTATCAGAGAAGATCACCATGGCCAGGCCCAGCGCAGCTGAAAACGCGCTGGCGCGAAGCACCCGAACGCGACCAAGGCGATCAACCACATAGCCACCCAGAAAACGTCCCAGCGTCATGCCCGCAGTAAAGCCCGCATATACCAGCGTACTCTGCGTAGGATTCAGGTTATGACCATCGATCATCAGTAAAGGCAACCAGTCATTGGCTGAGCCTTCCGCCAGCGCCATCGCCAGAATCACCACGCCAAGAATCAGCAGCTGGCGATCGCGTAGTTCACGCCCAACCTGAGACAAGAAACCGCCCTGATGATCCTGCTCGCTGCGCTCACTGTCGCTGGTGGCAGGCAGGTGGCGCAGGGCGGTCAGTGCTATCAACAGGTTAACCACCAGCACGGCGGAAAAATGCCAGCTGATGCTGATATTGGCAGCGGTCATCGCCAGGCCTGAGAGCGCACCAATCAGCGTACCGAAGCTGAAAAAGCCGTGAATAGTCGTCATGATTGAGCGGCTGATACGGCGCTCAAACGCTGCGCCTTCCACGTTAATCACCACATCCATCAGTGCCGTGCCGCCGCCAAGCAGCACCAGGCTGGCAAATACGGCCCCGCTGCTGGCCAGCGTGAGTGCCCCGGCCATCACCAGCAGGCCACATAACAGCAGGGCGTAGCCATAGCGCATCACACGCTGGGTGCCAAACTGGGCGATCAGTTTGCCCGCCAGCAGCACACCCAGCATCGACCCGCAGGAGAAACCAAACAGGATCATGCCCATCATCTCCGTAGAAGCATGCAACACATCGCGCATAAACGGTGTGCGGCTGACCCACGAAGCCCAGGTAAAACCGGGAATAAACATCAGGCCATATATCGCCCATTTACTCCGCTGCTGTTGCTGAAGATCCATAGCAATCCTTGTTTGTCGTACAGGTGTACGAGATGATAGTACAAAAATCTTCCGCCACCCAACAGTTCATTTTTACTCTTGGGGATTGATTAATCGGCAGCGATTTTCTGCACGGCGTTCAGTACTGAAGTGCGGCTGACAGGCGTGTCATTCAGAAGATTATGGATGGTAAACCCTTCTATCAGGGCGTCCAGCGCGCAGGCGGTTTCAGGCGAAAAACAGAGCTGTAAAGATTCGCGGCTGCGCGCCATCCACTGCTGGAGCAGGGCCCGAAACGGCGCTTTACGTGCAGCAAGCGAGTAGAGTTCAAAACTCAGTACCAGATGGCGCTGGCTTACCCAGATATCCCCGCAGATTAAATCAACCACCGCTTCGCAGGCGCTGGCGAGATCGTTCACGCTTTGCATACGGAGACGGAAAGCGTGGGCAATATTATCCACCATATAGCTGAACGCAGCCATCAGCAGGCGATCGGTTTGCGGGAAGTGATAGGTGAGTGTGCCGGGTGAGAGCGCCGCCTGTTCTGCTACGCGGCGATAGGTGGTGCCGCGCACGCCCTGGTTGATAATCACCGTCAGCGTGGCTTCCAGTATGGCAGTTTTGATGTCGCGCGTGTCGCTCATTATCCCTCCGGCAGAAGCGCAAAGGGTAACGCGTTAAGCGGCAGAAAGCACCTCCGCATGCGGAATGCGGAGGTGAAGCCAATCAGAAACTTTGCCAGTCAGCACTGTTCGCCACGGCCAGACGCGCCGGCTTCGCTGGTTCTGCTGGCGTTGCAGCAGGTCGCATGGGCTGATGCGCCACACCCTCCAGCACAAATTTACCGACCAGTTGGTTGAGGTTCTGGGCCTGCTCCTGCAGGGACTGCGAGGCCGCTGACGCCTCTTCAACCAGCGCGGCGTTCTGCTGGGTAACATCATCCATCTGATTAACCGCCTGCTGCACCTGCGTAATGCCCTGGCTCTGCTCGACGGCGGCGGCGGCAATTTCACTCATCAGCTCACTCACCTGATGAATGGCCTCGTTCATCTCATTCATGTTGCGACTCACATCGCTGGCCTGCGTTGCACCGGCTTCGGTCAGGCGGTGTGCCTCCTCAATCAGCGCTTTGATCTCCCGAGCAGCAGAAGTAGAGCGCTGCGACAGGCTACGCACTTCACCGGCCACCACGGCAAAGCCTTTACCGTGCTCGCCCGCACGTGCGGCTTCTACCGCTGCGTTAAGTGCCAGAATATTAGTCTGGAACGCGATGCCTTCAATCATCGATACAATCTCGGTCACTTTACGCGAACTGCCGCGAATATCATCCATCGTGGAGAGCATGGTGCCCAGCGAACCGCCGCTTTTCTCCGATAACGCACTGGCATTGGCTGCCAGCTGGCTCGCCTGTCGGGTGTTATCCGCGGTCTGGCGCACCGTTTCACCCAGCTCGGTCATGCTGGCGGCCGTTTGCTCCAGCGAGGCCGCCTGCTGTTCAGTACGTGAAGAGAGATCCTCGTTACCGGCGTAAATCTGTAGCGATGCGCTGCTGACCGATTGCGATGCGTTACGCACGGAGGCGAGTGAATTTGCCACGCTACGCATTAAAAGGTTGAAAGCGTGCGCCATTTTTCCAACCTCATCGCGACGGTCCTCATCCGCTGTTAGCGTCAGGTCCAGATTTTCGCTGGCGCGCATCATCACGTCACCCACCGCAGAGAGGCTGCGGCGAATCCGCAATACGGTAAACAGCGCGAACAGGCCCAAAATAATTACCGTAGCCGCCACGCCAGCGATGGTGGTCAGTAACACATTGTGGAAGGTGCTGCGGTTGGTGGCGCGCAGTTCATCACCAATCGCAATGTTCAGCGCCAGCTGCTTCTGGTAACTGCTGATAAGCTGACGAATCACCGCGCCGATACCCGCTTGCCCCTCAATCAGCTCGAGCGTGGTGGCACTCTGATGACTGCGTGAAGCCGTGAGAAAGGCGGGCAGGGCAGCCGATATCTGTTGAATATTTTCCAGCGCGACGTGGGTAAGACGCTCATCTTCCGCATTGGAGATATCATGTGCCATGTAGTAATCCGTTAGTGTCTTCAGGCCGGCGATCTGTTGATTGATCGCCGTCTCTACGGCCGGCATTCCGCTGTCCTGCAGTTGACTCTGATGCTTATAGAGCGTCAGCGCCAGCTGGTTACTCTGGTCAATCAGTTTACCCAGATCCTTGATGGAGGGAATGGCGTTAGCCTGCACGTATTCAAAGCGGTCCTGAAAGCCGGCAAGCAGCGAGATCGCCAGTACGGCCTGCAGGATGATGGCCGCAAAAAGCATGGAGAAGTTCAGGAACAGACGTTGGGAGATGTTCATCTTATTATCCTTAATCTAAAAGCAATCCGACACGCAGCGCATCGGAAAAAGAGGCAGATGAAGGAATATCGGCACTTTGAGGGTTTTAGTTAGCAGAATGTTGAATAAAGCGGGGCTGCGAGCCACGCGCTGTACATCCGGAAAGGGCTCACGGATAATTCATCTTTTAAGCGACTGAGGCAGCCTATGCTGGAGAACCACCCACAGCGAGCAGCGATTCGGCTGGAACAGGTACTTACCGCACTGGGTAATCCGCTGCGCATGGCGGTGATCGCGGTGCTTGCCGACGGCGGTGAACATCCCTGCGGATCACTGGTAAAAGGGGTGTCGAAATCAACGCTGACTCACCACTGGCGCGTGCTGCGCGACAGCGGTGTCATCTGGCAGAAACCATCCGGCCGGGAGAACCTGCTGTCGCTGCGGCGCGACGATCTTGAGGCACGTTTTCCCGGATTACTCGGAGCGTTACTCAACGCGACCGCGCAGGATGCGTTAACCTGCGCTGCCGTGCAGGCGTTCCGGCCAGATTAATATCAAATGTGGCGCGCCCGCCCCGCCAGCGTCGCCATAACCATCTGCACGGTGGTCACCAGCAGAAGCATGATAAGCGGCAGCTGCCAGTTACCGCTGGCATCATGCAGCATGCCAAAGCAGAGCGGCCCCAGGGCTGCCAGTCCATACCCGACGCACTGTGCCATACCGGAGAGCTTCGACGCCTGATGATGATCCTGCGTGCGCAGATTAAACAGTGACAGGCTAATCAGCAGCGATGCGCCCGCGCCCAGCCCGGCCAGAATCAGCCACAGCAGCGACCACGACGGCGCCAGCAGTAGTCCGGCAACGGCGATGAAGATCGAGAGCGAGGCGAGAAAACCCATCAGACGTTGGTCGGCCATCCGCTTCAGCGCGCTCATACAAGCAAGGTTAGAGGCAATCGCGACGATCTGATAAACGAACAGCATGCCGCCCGCTTCCAGCTGGCTAATGCCGTTATCCTGTGCGAACGGGGTAAACCAGCCGATCAGGGTATAAAACAGCAGCGACTGGCAGGCCATAAACAGTGAGACCTGCCACCCCAGCGCCGAACCCCACGGTGAGCGTGCAGGCTGGCGGGAAGAGGAGGTATGTGCCTGCTCCTGCGGTTTTTTCAAGTGGGGCAGCCAAGCCAGCAGGGCGACCAGCGCCGGTATCACCCAGACCGCCAGCGACAGGCGCCAGCCCGCACGGCTGATCTCCGCCAGCGGCACGGCGACACCTGATGCGATACTGGCGGAGATCCCCATGGTCATGGCGTACAGCCCGATATAGCGTGCGGTATGGGCGGTGTAGTCCCGTTTAATCAGGGGCGGCAACAGCACGTTTGCTGCGGCGATGCCGGCGCTGAGAATCAGAGTGCCGACCCATAAGGCTGCCTCGCTGCCGCTGATGCGCAGCAGTGATCCAAGGGTGATCAGCAGCAGGGAGCCCCACAAGCTGCGCTCCAGGCCGAAGCGGTTGCCCGACCAGGCCGCAGGCGGTGCCAGCGTGGCAAACATCAGCAGCGGTAAAAAATTGAGCACGCCAGCGGCACTGGCGCTAAGACCAAACGCCAGACGGATATTCTCCAGCACCGGGCCAGTCGCCGTAACAGGAGTGCGCAGGTTCGCTGCGGTCAACAGCAGTAAAAACAGGAAAAAACCTGACTGACGGACAGCCGGGTGGTGTGCTAAAGCAGTACGGGGCATATTGTCGCACCATAGAGATAAGGCAGAGTGTTTCTGCATATGGTGCGTTGATTGACGTTAACGCGTACGCAGCGGAGAGGCCCGCTGAAGAGGCGCTATACTAGCGAGCGGCTAACGTGATGTAAAGTATCGACATGTGCGGTAAAACAGCGAAATGCGGCTGCGCGACTTGCGCCATCTCCCTTCCGCGTCCACCTTTAATGTTCCTCTGATGGCAAATGGACGATCAATGCTCTGGTTATGGAATACGCTCATCCTGCTGGCGACCGTGTTGTTAATGGAAATCATTGCGGCGCTGTCGCACAAGTACATCATGCATGGCTGGGGATGGGGCTGGCACCTGTCGCATCATGAACCGCACGACAGCAAATTTGAACTTAACGATCTCTATGCGGTGGTCTTTGCGCTGCTCTCGATTGGCCTGATCTATGCGGGCGTCAACGGCATATGGCCACTGCAGTGGATAGGCGCGGGCATGACAACCTACGGCGCGCTCTACTTTATGGTACATGATGGTCTGGTGCATCAGCGCTGGCCGTTTCGTTATATCCCGCGTAAGGGCTATCTGAAACGACTCTACATGGCGCACCGGATGCATCACGCTGTGCGCGGGCGGGAAGGGTGCGTCTCCTTTGGTTTTCTCTACGCCCCGCCGCTGCATAAGCTCCAGGCGACGCTGCGCGAGCGCCACGGGCGTAAACCTAACGCGGGCGCTGCCACAGCCCCACCGGACGCGCCTGGGGACGAGAAACGCGCGAAGTAAGCGCCATGCCGGCGCCTTTTACCAGCAGCGCCAGCTTCTCTCCCTTGCTGGTGCGTTGACGCGCATCCCACGCCCGTGGGCCTGCATGCTGCACTTTCACGCCAATCTCACGGTAAACGCCGCGCGCGGTGGCAATCGCCCAGGCGGAGCGGAGCGGCAGATCCGGCAGGCCGCTACGCGCCGATTGGTAATAGGGTTCTGCTTCGCTAACCAGCCGCGCCGCCAGCGGTGCCAGTGCAGCGCGATGCTGCGGGTCGGCCAACTGCTCGCTGCGCAAGCCGGCCTTATCCAGCCAGCTACGCGGCAGATAGCAGCGCCCATTCTCAGCGTCCTCAACGATGTCACGGGCAATATTAGTCAGCTGAAACGCCAGACCTAAATCACAGGCGTGATCGAGTATGGCTTCGTCGCGCACGCCCATGACTCGCGCCATCATTAAGCCCACGACGCCCGCCACGTGATAGCAGTAGCGCAGCGTATCATCGAAACTGTTGTAGCGTTCGTCGCGCGTATCCATGGCAAAGCCCTCCAGATGATCAAACGCCAGCTGCTGGGGCAGATGGTGCGTTAAGGCCACTTCCTGAAATGCGCGAAAGGCGGGCTCATCCATATGGGCGCCGCTGTAGGCGCGGCGGGTTTCAATTTGCAGATGTAGCATGCGCGCCTGCGCATCAGCAACCTGATGTTGCGTGCCGCCTTCGCCCAGCGTTTGACCATCAATCACATCATCACAGTGGCGGCACCAGGCATAAAGCATCAGCGTGCTGCGGCGCGTGGGCGGATCAAACAGTTTGGCGGCGGTGGCGAAGCTCTTTGAGCCCAGCGCCATGGTTTGGGTGACCTGCTCAATCAGCGGCGGCTGGTTCATCCGGCGAGATCCTCCAGCATCAGCTGTGCGGTGGCTTTCGCCGAGCCAATTACGCCGGGCACGCCCGCGCCGGGGTGGGTACCCGCGCCGACGAGGTAGAGATTGCGGATATCGGCATCGCGATTGTGCGGCCGGAACCAGGCGCTTTGCGTCAAAATGGGCTCAAGCGAAAACGCGGAGCCCTGATGCGCATGCAGCGTGTCGCGGAAATCAAACGGCGTAAACATTTTGTGGGTAACCAGTTGCTGTCGCAGGCCCGGCATATAGTGCTCCTCCAGATAAGCAAAAATGCGATCGCGTAAACGCGGTCCTTCCTGATGCCAGTCAATCGCTGCCGTGCCCAGATGCGGCACGGGCGCCAGGACATAAAAACTGCCACACCCTGCGGGTGCCAGCGAAGGATCGCTGCTGCAGGGGGCGTGCAGATAAAGCGAGAAGTCGTCAGCCAGTTGATCGCTATTAAAAATTTCATCAATCAGCTCACGATAGCGCGGCCCAAAGCACACGGTATGGTGTGCCAGCTGCGTATGGGGCTGATTCAGGCCGAAATAGAGCACAAACAGCGAGTTGCTCATGCGTTTACGCTTCAGCGAGGCGGCCCGCTTGCGGGCAGCCGGATGCGCAGGCAGCAGGCGATCGTAGGTGTGCACCACATCTGCATTGGAGGCCACGGCGGCCGCGTCAAACCGGCGGCCATCTTTCAGTTGTACGCCGCTAATGCGATTGTTTTGCGTCTCCAACTGGCTCACTTCCGCGTTCAGCAACAGCTCGCCTCCGAGATCGCGGAACAGCTGAGCCATCCCTTCCACCAGCGCGCCCGTACCACCGCGCGGGAACCATACTCCCCATTCGCGCTCCAGCGCATGGATTAAGGTATAGATCGAAGACGTTGCAAAAGGATTACCGCCAACCAGCAGCGAGTGAAAAGAGAAGGCCTGACGCAAGTGATCGTCCTGAATAAACTTCGCTACCATGCTATAGACGCTGCGCCAGGCCTGTAAGCGGCCAAGCTGCGGGCCGGCACGTACCATGTCGCGGAAATTGAGGAACGGCACCGTACCGAGCTTCAGATAGCCCTCTTTGAACACATCCTGTGAATAGGCCAGAAACTGACGATACCCGGCCACATCCTGCGGGTTAAAGCGGGCAATTTGCTGCTCCAGCCGGGCCTGATCGTTGTCGTAATCGAGCCGCGCGCCATCTTCCCAGCACAGGCGATAGAACGGCGTGACGGGCATCAGGTCAACATAATCGCTGAGCTTACGGCCTGCGGCGGTAAACAGCGCTTCAATCGCGCTGGGATCGGTGATGACCGTCGGACCGGCATCAAAGGTAAAGCCCTGATCCTTCCAGGCGTAAGCGCGGCCACCGGGTTTATCACGCTGCTCCAGCAGGGTGGTTGGAATGCCCGCGGTCTGCAGGCGGATCGCCAGCGCCAGGCCGCCAAAGCCCGCGCCAATCACATAAGTGCGTTTCATTATTTCTTCCCTGGTATCGGTGAGGTCTGCAACAGTGCGCGTACCGCTTCGCCAACGGGCACCGGCGGTTTGCCACACAGAATGCGTGCTTTATCACGAAGCTGAAGCTGCCCGGCATAGAAGCGGCTGATGAGTCCGGCATCGAGCCGGTAAAAGCGCTGCATCACGCGCCAGCGGTTTTCAGGCCGTCCGGCGAGAAACAGCATTCGGTTGAGCAGACGGAAAAAGCGCTGCTCACGCCAGTGCTGGCGGGCAAACGTCTCAATGCGCTGACTGAGGTGTGCGGCATCCGCCGGCAGATCACGGGCGATAATCTCAGCAAGCGCCACGGCTGCGGGGAGTGAATAACCGGTAGTGGCGTGGAATAAGCCTGCACGCAGGCCGCTGCAGGGTTGACCACGCTGCTGCTGCCAGAAGCGATCGATATCGCCGCTGAGGGTGATCGGCAGCGAGCCGCGCTCCTCACGCAGAAGCTCAAGCGGTGTCCAGCCGTGCTGCTGCGCATACTCAGTAATATTGCGCCGTGCCTGCGCCTCATCCAGCGCTGACTGATTAATGTAGTGAGTGTCTTCGATCAACAGGCGATCGGCGCTGAGCGGCAGCGTATAGACAAACCGGTAGCCGGCCTGCTGATCAACAGTGGCATCCATCAGAATCGGCTGCTGTAAACCATGCGGTTGTGCCAGCTGCCACTCTTGTCCGACAAATGCCTGATAGCCCAGCCGCAAATGCGGGACAGCCTGCAGACCGCGACCATCAATGACCGCACGAGCCGTCAGCACCTGACCATCAGCCAGCGTCACAGAGCCCGGCGCGACCACGCTGACCGGCGTCGCGGTGCGCAGATCGTCGCCCAGCACGGTACAGAGATGACGGGCAAACGCCTCTGAGGCGATCGAGCAGTACTCACCGGTTACATTGCGCCGCAGGTCCGGAAAGCGCACCTGATAACCCGGCCAGCGTGCTGAGATACAGGGCTCCAGCCAGCGAAACTGCGCAGCAGTGAGATCGTCACGATGAAAAGACCAGGTATGGTTGCCTGCCGGATGCGTCTGGCTCTCCAGCAGCAGAATGCGTAGCTGCGGCTGTAACTGGCGCAAACGCAGGGCTATTAACCCATTTGCCAGGCCCGCGCCTACCAGAATCAGGTCATACTGTTCACGCATCAGGTTGCCTCCGCCAGCACAACTTGTTGTTGGCACAGTGCCTGCTCAACGATATCCGCTGCCCGCGCGCTGCCGCCGGCGCGCTGTAGCTGAGCCTGCATGGCTGACATGCGCAGCCGATAACGTGAGTCATTGAGTAAGTGTTGCAGATGACGCTCCAGAACCTTAACGCGACTAAAACGCGAAGCGCGGCGGCCAATGCCGTGCCATTCGATACGGGCGGCGACACCGGGCTGGTCAAACGCGATGGGCAGCGCCAGCATCGGCGTGCCGCACGCAAGTGACTCCAGCGCGCTGTTCAGACCTGCGTGGGTGATGAACACCTGCGCATGCTGCAGCGCCGCACGCTGATCGACAAAATCCGTAACCCAGGCAGCCCCGGCCAGCTCCAGCTGACGCACCTGCCGGGTATTTAATCCACCGCAATGGGCAACCACCAGCGACAGGCCCTGATTACGGCAGGCCTGCGCCAGGCGCATAAACAGGCGGAAACGGCGGCCCTGCAGTGTACCCAGCGAGGCATACACCACCGGCTGGCGCAGGCCAGGCCAGGGGGCGGGCAGTTCGCCGGCGGGGCTCTCTGTTCGCAGGGGCACCGAATGGAAGCAGGCGGGTAAGTGGTGGCGCGGAAAATCAAAGGCGGGTACCAGTTGACTGATCTGCGCCAGCGGCGACAGACACTGATGCAGACCATGGCGCGTTGTCAGTCCGAAGGCGCGCGCATGATGCGCAATCACCTCGCCGTGACGACGCATAAGCCGGTCATATATATCGCTGCTGGCCTGGAAACGCTTCAGGTCTTTCTCATTCTGCCCAAAGCGGAACGACATCACAGCCAATGGGATGCCGACTTCACGGTTAACCGGCAGGGCGCAGGCTACCGAGACAAACGGTAAGCCCAGCGCTTCGGCCACTAAACCTCCTGCGGCTTCCATTTGATCGGCAATCACGCCATCAACGTTGAGCGCAGTTAATACCTTTGGTAACTCGCGGCACAGCATATCGGTTGCAGACGCCAGATCGCGAATCACCCGAAACAGCGATAAGCCGCCGGGTGCGGCGAGGCGCTGCAGCGCTGCCGCCAGCGAGCCTGCCGGGTGTGTTTGCTCTCCCACCACAACAAAATTGATCCGCTCATCACTCAGCAACGTGCGCGCATCTGCCTGTTGAATAAAGGTGATGTGATGTCCGCGCGCCAGCAACGCCTGCGCCAGTGCCTGCAGCGCCTGAAAGTGGCTGTAAAGCGGTGGCGCGATAACGGCAAAATGCCCCACAGGCGCGGTCAGCTGAACATCGCCAGCTGTTGATTAAACAGGGCGTGCATATAGTGACGGGTGGCTACGCCACGATGACAGGCGTCAGCCAGATGGGCGTCAGCGCTGCGTAAATGGTCGCGCAGGCGGCGCTCGGCGCCCTCTACACCCAGCATCTGCACCAGGGTAGATTTACCTTTATCCTGATGCACATCTTTGCCGGTGTGTTTACAACCGTCGATAAGATCATCAAGCAGCTGAAAAGCCTGGCCGAGCTCCTGAGCAAAATAACTGAGCTTTTGCCGCATCAGCGGCGAGGCATCGGCCGCAATCGCCGCCATCTGCAGCGTGGCGCGAAACAGCACGCTGGTTTTCAACTCGTTAGTGAGGGCGATCGCATCCGGGCTACGGTTTTGCGCCCCTTCGTGCAGATCCTGAAACTGACCCTGTACCAGGCCCTGCAGCCCTACAGCGGATGAGAGTTCAGCAATCGCTTCAGATTTTTGCAGTGCCGCTAAACCGGGTGCGATGGCAATCACTTCAAAAGCGCGACTGAGCAGCGCGATAGCGGCCAGAATTGCCACGTCTTCGCCAAACTCACGATGTACCGTTGGGCGACCGCGCCGCATCTGCGCATTATCCATTGAGGGCATATCATCGAGTATCAGTGAAGCGGCATGAACCATCTCAACCGCACAGGCGAGATCAAGCACCGCGCGCTGCTCTAAATTGCAGCCCATATCGCGTGCGGCCAGCACCAGCAACAGCGGACGAATACGTTTACCCGGTGCCAGCGTGCCCGCACGCATGGCGGCG
>NZ_MLFS01000024.1 GCF_002095485.1 Pantoea wallisii
CTGCGCGGTGGCGTGGCGGGCGCGCTGCAGCAGGGAGCGCTGTGGCAGGCAACGTTTACGTCACTGCGTATCGCCGTGGGTGCGGGCGTCTTGTGCGTGGTACTCACCATGATGCTGCTGTGGAGCAGCCGCGAACTGCGCCAGCGCCAGCGGCTGGTCCCGGCGCAGGCGATGGAGATGAGCGGCATGCTGATTCTGGCAATGCCGGGGATCGTACTGGCCAGTGGCTTTTTCCTGCTGTTCAATGCCACGACAGGCCTGCCGCAGCGCGCCGATGGCCTGGTAATATTTACCAATGCGCTGATCGCCATTCCCTACGCCATGAAAGTGCTGGAGAACCCGATGCGCGATATCAGCGCCCGCTATGGCCAGCTGTGTGCCGCGCTGGGCATATCCGGTTTTAATCGCCTGCGGTTAATTGAGCTGCGCGCGCTTAAGCGCCCGCTGGCACAGGCGCTGGCCTTTGCCTGCGTCTTGTCGATTGGCGATTTTGGCGTGGTTGCGCTGTTTGGCAGCGCCGATTTCCGCACGCTGCCCTTTTATCTGTACCAGCAGATTGGTGCTTATCGCGGTGCCGACGGCGCCGTAACTGCCCTGCTACTTCTGCTGCTCTGTTTATTACTCTTCACGCTGATGGAAAAACTGCCGGGTCGCCATGCTGATACTGAATAATCTGACTTACCTGTACCAGCATCTGCCGATGCGCTTTAGCTTTCGTGCGCAGGCCGGTGAACGGCTGGCGATTCTGGGCCCAAGCGGGGCGGGGAAAAGCACCCTGCTGAGCCTGCTCGGCGGCTTTTTGCCGGTCAGCCAGGGCAGCGTAGTGATTGCGGGTGTCGATCACACGCACAGCGTGCCCTCAGCCCGACCGGTGTCGATGCTGTTCCAGGAGAACAATCTGTTCCCGCACCTCACGGTGCAGCAGAATCTCGGGCTGGGGTTGCACCCCGGCCTGAAGCTCACGCGTGACCAGCAGCAGCAGGTGACGCACATCGCCGAACAGACCGGCCTGCAGGAGATGCTTACGCGCCTGCCGGGTCAGCTCTCCGGCGGTCAGCGACAGCGCGTGGCGCTGGCGCGCTGCCTGCTGCGTAATCAGCCGGTGCTACTGCTGGATGAGCCCTTCTCGGCGCTCGATCCGGCACTGCGCGGAGAGATGCTGCAGCTGGTGCGTTCGGTGTGTGAAGCGCGCAATATTACGCTGCTGATGGTGTCGCACAGTCTGGAGGATGCGCAGCAGATCGCCGCGCGCAGCCTGGTGATTGTTGATGGACGGGTTTACTGGGATGGGCAGACCGCCAGCCTGCTGGCAGGGAAAAGTGAAGCCGCCGCCATCCTTGGCGTACATTCGCGTTAAGCGAAGAACACTTTCCACAGTAGCTGCAGGAAAATCGGCATCATCGGGTGGAACAGCAGCGCAATAAACGCCGCCACCGCCACGCCGGCCATCAGCGGAGCCAGCCAGCGCAGGCGGTCCCTCGGCAGATACTTCGATGCCCAGTCCACGGTTTTCCCGCTGCGCCACCAGCGCCACAGCAGCCATCCACCCAGCCACAGCAGTATTGTCACCAGTAACAGCAGCCATTTGAAGCTGTCGCCCTGCGCCGCCTGCGGCACGTCAATCGCCACGCCCGCCAAAATGCCCGGCATCAGATAGGCCGGCGGCCAGAGAATGCAGCCGATAATGTTGGGCGGCAGGAACTTGCGCACCGGCAGTTCGAGCATGCCGGCGGCCAGCGGGATCAGCGGGCGCGTCGGGCCGACAAAACGCCCGACCAGAATGGTGAACATGCTGTGCTGATGCAGCGCGTGCTCGGTTTTATCCAGCAGGCCCTGATACTTCTTCAGGTACTTCCAGCGGTGCAGCGGCCCCTGGAATTTCCAGCCGATACCGTAGGAGACCCAGTCACCAATCAGGCAGCCAGCCAGCCCGGCCGCCCAGGCAGGATAGAGCCCTATCTGGCCGCTCCCTACCAGCGCGCCGAGACTGGCCATCAATACCGTGCCTGGCAACAGTAAGCCGACAAACGCCAGCGACTCTAAAAAGGTCACCAGCGCAACGGCGATGAGGGCGTACTCCAGCGATTGCGTAAACAGGTGTTGAATCCAGGCTTCCATAACTATCCTCTGCGGAATATAGAGGCTGGATTGTCCGGAGCCGGAGCGGAAGCGTCAAGGCAAGATTTGTAGGGTTTTCCCTTGCGGCACGTCGCGTGCGTTCACAAGAGGATTTGGCGATACTGGATAAACATCCATGTTATACTGTCTGTCATTCACTTTCCGGAGTTAACGTGACCGATCCACGCGCAGGCTTTCTCTTAACCCGCCACTGGCGGGACACCCCTGGCGGCAGCGAAGTGGTGCTGTGGCTGGCAACGGATAGCGGCCCGCAGCGGCTGGTACTGCCCGCGCAGGAGTCGGTCGCCTTTATTCCGCAGGTGTTTCGCCGCCAAACCGAAGCGCTGATCGCCGGTGAGTCCCACACGCGCCTGCAAACGCTCGAGCTGAAAGATTTCCGCCGCCGTCCGGTATTTGGTCTCTACTGCCGTAGCCACCGCCAGTTACAAAATCTGGAAAAACGCCTGCGCGAAAACGGTATTGCAGTATACGAGGCCGATATCCGGCCACCGGAGCGCTACCTGATGGAGCGCTTTATTACTGCGCCGGTGTGGTTCAGCGGCGAAGCGCGCGGCGACAGCCTGGTTAATGCGCGCCTGAAGCCCCATCCCGACTATCGCCCGCAGCTGAAATGGGTTTCGCTGGATATTGAAACCACGCAGCACGGTGAGCTGTACTGCATCGGGCTGGAGGGTTGTGGCCAGCGGCAGGTCTACATGCTCGGACCGCCTAACGGCGATGCCGGCGCGCTCGATTTCGAACTTATCTACGTCGATAGCCGTCCGCAGCTGCTGGAGCAGCTCAATGCCTGGTTTGTGCGCCACGATCCTGACGTCATCATCGGCTGGAACGTGGTGCAGTTTGATCTGCGCGTATTACAGAAACACGCTGACCGCTACAACATTCCGTTGCGGCTGGGGCGCCATAACCAGCCGCTGGAGTGGCGTGAGCACGGCTTTAAGCCCGGCGTCTTTTTTGCTCAGGCCAGCGGACGTCTGGTGATCGATGGCATTGAAGCGCTGAAATCGGCCTTCTGGGACTTCCCCTCTTTTAGCCTGGAAGCGGTATCGCGCCAGCTGCTGGGAGAAGGCAAAGCCATCAATAATCCGTGGCAGCGCATGGAGGAGATCAACTGGCGATTCGCCAATGACAAACCGGCGCTGGCGAAGTACAACCTGAAGGATTGCGAGCTGGTAACGCGCATTTTTCAGCACACCGCCATCATGCCCTTTCTGCTGGAGCGCGCCACCGTCAACGGCCTGGCGGTGGATCGCCACGGCGGCTCGGTAGCGGCCTTCAGCCACCTTTACATTCCGCGTATGCACCGGGCAGGCTTTGTTGCCCCCAATATGGGCGAAGTCGCGCCAGATGCCAGCCCCGGCGGCTACGTGATGGATTCACGCCCGGGGCTGTATGATTCTGTGCTGGTGCTGGACTATAAAAGCCTCTATCCGTCGATCATCCGTACATTCCTCATCGACCCGGTCGGGCTGGTCGAGGGGCTGGCGCATCCGGAGGATGCCGATTCGGTGCCTGGCTTCCGCGATGCCCGTTTTTCACGCCATACGCACTGCCTGCCGGCGATTGTCGGGCAGATTTGGCAGGGGCGCGAAGCGGCCAAACGGGACGGCAATCAGCCGCTGTCGCAGGCGCTGAAGATAATCATGAACGCCCTGTATGGCGTACTGGGCACCAGCGCCTGCCGCTTCTTTGATCCGCGCCTTGCCTCCTCTATCACGCTGCGCGGTCACGCGATTATGCAGCAGACGCGTGAGCTGATTGAGGCGCAGGGTTTCGATGTTATCTATGGTGATACCGACTCCACTTTTGTCTGGCTGAAAGGCGTGCACAGCGAAGCCGGGGCGGCGGCCATCGGGCATCGCCTGACAGAGCATGTTAACACCTGGTGGCGACAGCATCTGCAGCAGACATATGGCCTGGATAGCGCGCTGGAGCTGGAGTATGAAACCCACTTCAGCCGCTTCCTGATGCCTACCATTCGCGGTGCCGAACAGGGCAGCAAGAAGCGCTACGCCGGGCTGATTCGCCACGAGGATGGCGAGCGGCTGGTGTTTAAGGGGCTGGAGTCGGTACGCACCGACTGGACGCCGCTGGCGCAGCAGTTTCAGCAGACGCTGTATGGCCGCATTTTCCGCGGCGAGCCCTGGCAGGATTACATCCGGACGACCGTGGCGCAACTGCTGGCGGGTGAGCTGGACGATCAGCTGGTGTATAAAAAACGTCTGCGCCGCCCGCTGAAAGATTACGAACGTAATGTGCCACCACACGTACGCGCTGCGCGCCTGGCTGACGAACACAATCGCAAGCTGCAGCGGCCGCTGCAGTACCAGAATGGCGGCTCCATCCGCTATGTGATGCAACCGCCGGGCCGGAACCGCTGGAGGCGCGCAGCACGCCGCTGGACTACGATCACTACGTGAGCAAGCAGTTACAGCCGGTTGCCGACGGGATTTTACCCTTCGTCGGTGATGACTTTGCTACACTGATTACCGGGCAGCTGGGGCTTTTTTGACAGGTGACGAATGCCCTGCCATCCAGTACCATAGCGCCCTTCCTGATTCTCACCGCACTCACAACCTGACCAGACACCTGTTTGGCGGTTCAGTATTGCCTGAGAGCAGTTGAACATCTTTATGTCATTTTGAGAATCGAGCTAAAAATATATGGTTTTTACACTGGGTCAGCGCTGGATTAGTGATACGGAAAGTGAACTGGGACTGGGTACGGTTGTGGCGCTGGATACGCGCATGGTCACGATTATGTTTCCTGCAACCGGCGAAAACCGCCTTTATGCCCGTAATGATTCCCCTGTTACCCGTGTGATTTTTAATCCGGGTGATACCGTCACCAGCCATGATGGCTGGCAGATGCAGGTGGATGAAGTCCGCAACGAAAATGATTTAGTGACGTATATCGGCACGCGTCTCGATACTGAAGAGAACAATGTAGTGCTGCGCGAAGTGATGCTCGACAGCAAGCTGGTGTTCAGCAAGCCGCAGGATCGCCTGTTTGCCGGCCAGCTGGACCGCATGGATCGCTTCGCCCTGCGCTTCCGCGCGCGTAAATATCAGAGCGAGCAGTACCGCCTGCCGATCAGCGGCCTGCGCGGTATGCGCACTAACCTGATTCCGCATCAGCTGCATATCGCGCACGATGTGGGCCGTCGTCATGCGCCCCGCGTGCTGCTGGCGGATGAAGTGGGCCTGGGGAAAACCATCGAAGCCGGTATGATCATTCAGCAGCAGCTGCTGGCCGGTCGGGCCGATCGCGTGCTGATCGTCGTGCCCGAAACCCTGCAGCATCAGTGGCTGGTAGAGATGCTGCGTCGCTTCAACCTGCGCTTTGCGCTGTTTGATGATGACCGCTACACCGAAGCGCAGCACGATAGCGACAACCCGTTTGATACCGAACAGTTGATTATCTGCTCGCTGGATTTCGTGCGCCGTAATAAGCAGCGTCTTGAGCTGATGGCTGACGCCGACTGGGATCTGCTGGTGGTGGATGAAGCGCACCATCTGGCATGGAGCGAAGCGGCGCCCAGCCGCGAGTATCAGGTCATTGAGCAGCTGGCAGAGAAAACGCCAGGCGTGCTGCTGCTGACCGCCACACCAGAGCAGCTCGGCATGGAGAGCCATTTTGCCCGCCTGCGCCTGCTCGATCCCAATCGCTTCCACGATTTCAGCCAGTTTGTCGCTGAGCAGCAGCACTATCGTCCGGTCGCGGATGCCGTCAGCTCACTGCTGGCCGATCAGGCCATCAGCAAGGATGAGATGAACCTGATCAATGAGCTGGTTGGCGAGCAGGATATCGAACCGCTACTGCAGGTAGCGAACAGCGATCGTGAAGGCAAAGAGGATGCGCGCAAAGAGCTGATCGCTATGCTGATGGATCGTCATGGCACCAGCCGCGTCCTGTTCCGCAACACGCGTAACGGCGTAAAAGGCTTCCCGAAACGCGAACTGCATCAGATCCGCCTGCCCTTACCGGCCCAGTATCAAACGGCAATCAAAGTCTCCGGTATTATGGGTGCCCGCAAAAGTGCGGAAGAGCGCGCGCGCGATATGCTCTATCCGGAGCAGATTTATCAGGAGTTTGAAGGCGATAGCGGTACGTGGTGGAACTTCGACCCGCGCGTAGAGTGGCTGATGGGCTACCTCACCAGCAACCGTAAAGAGAAAGTGCTGGTGATCTGCGCCAAAGCCGCCACTGCGCTCCAGCTGGAGCAGGTGCTGCGGGAGCGCGAAGGCATTCGTGCCGCCGTGTTCCACGAAGGCCTCTCTATCATTGAGCGCGACCGCGCGGCGGCATTCTTCGCCTCCCAGGATGAGGGCGCCCAGGTGCTGCTCTGCTCAGAGATTGGCTCTGAAGGCCGTAACTTCCAGTTTGCCAGCCGCCTGGTGATGTTCGATCTGCCGTTTAACCCGGATCTGCTGGAGCAGCGTATCGGGCGTCTCGATCGTATTGGTCAGCTGCATGATATCCAGATCCTTGTGCCATGGCTGGAGAAAACGGCGCAGGCCGTGCTGCTGCGCTGGTATCACGAGGGGCTGGACGCGTTCGAGCACACCTGCCCGACCGGCCGCACCATTTACGATCAGCAGTACAATCAGCTGATTGAGTACCTGGCGGCGCCGGAGAATCCGGAAGGGCTGGACACATTCATCGCTGAGAGCCGCAAGCAGCATGATGCACTGAAAACGCAGCTGGAGCAGGGGCGCGATCGCCTGCTGGAGCTGAACTCCAACGGTGGCGAAGCAGCGCAGGCGCTGGCCGATGCGATTGGCGAGCAGGATAACGACACCGAGCTGGTGAACTTCGCGCTGAACCTGTTTGATATCGTCGGGATTAATCAGGAAGACCGCAGCGATAATCTGATCGTGCTGACGCCGTCAGATCACATGCTGGTACCCGATTTCCCAGGCCTGCCGGAAGAGGGTTGCACCGTGACCTTTAACCGTAATCAGGCGCTGTCACGCGAAGACACCCAGTTCATCACCTGGGAACATCCGCTGATTCGCAACGGCCTGGATCTGATTCTCTCCGGCGATACCGGCAGCTGTGCGCTGTCGCTGCTGAAGAACAAGGCGCTGCCGGTTGGCACCCTGCTGGTAGAGATGATCTACGTGGTGGAAGCCCAGGCGCCGAAAAACCTGCAGCTGACCCGCTTCCTGCCGCCTACGCCAGTGCGTTTGCTGATGGATCGCGCCGGTAATAATCTTGCCGGTAAAGTGGAGTTTGAGAGCTTTAACCGGCAGCTGAATGCGGTCAATCGCCATACCGGCAGCAAGCTGGTCAACGCGGTACAGCAGGATGTGCACGCCATTCTGACGCAGGCCGAAAAGGTGATTGTGCCGGAAGCGCAGGCGCTGATTGCGGCCGCGAAAGCGGAAGCCGACGAGAAGCTGAGCGCCGAACTGTCCCGCCTGGAAGCGCTGAGAGCGGTTAACCCAAACATCCGTGATGATGAGGTTGAAGCGCTGGAGAGCAATCGTGAACAGGTGCTGGCGAGCTTGGCGAAGCAACTGGCGTCTTGATGCACTGCGTTTGATCGTGGTTACGCACCAATAACCGGAGCCGCCTCAATCATGCTAATGGAACCTTACAATCCGCCGCGCGATCCCTGGCTGCACACGCTGTACCAGGACGAGCATATTATGGTGGTAAACAAGCCGAGCGGTTTACTCTCGGTACCGGGCCGTCTGGAGGAGCACAAAGATAGCGTGATGACGCGCATTCAGCGTGACTTCCCGCAGGCGGAGTCGGTTCACCGGCTCGATATGGCGACCAGCGGCGTGATTGTGGTGGCGCTGAACAAAGCGGCGGAGCGTGAGCTGAAGCGGCAGTTTCGCGAGCGCGAGCCCGCTAAATACTACGTGGCGCGCATCTGGGGCCATCCGGCGGCAGAAAAAGGCGTGATTGATCTGCCGCTGATTTGCGACTGGCCCAATCGGCCAAAGCAGATGGTCAGCGTTGAACACGGTAAACCGGCGCAGACAGAGTATCAGGTGCTGGCGTATGAGGCGGGTAACAGCGCACGCGTTCAGCTGAAGCCGATTACCGGTCGCTCGCATCAGCTGCGTGTACATCTGCTGGCGCTGGGCCATCCGATTTTGGGCGATCGCTTTTACGCGCATCCGGAGGCACTGGCGATGGCGCCCCGCCTGCAGCTGCACGCCGAATCGCTGACGATCACCCATCCGGCTTTCGGCAACAGCATGACATTCCGGCAGCCCGCCGATTTTTAGTCATAAAAAAGGTCGTCATCAATGACGACCTTACAAAACAGACGTCATTGATGACGTCTATTTAAATCCCTTCTCCTTGCGAATCAGGTCATAAGCGGCCTGAATCTCCTGCGCTTTCTGCTTCGCCATCTCCATCATCTCTGGCGGCAACCCTTTCGCCACCAGTTTATCCGGATGGTGCTCGCTCATCAGCTTGCGGTAGGCGCGCTTGATGGTGGTGCTGTCATCGCTGCTTTTAACTCCCAGCACGCTGCAGGCATCGTCCAGCGTTGGGCCGCGTTTCGCCTGCTGATAAGCGCCGCCATACCCGGAGCCGCCGCCGAACTGCTGGCCACCCTCCATCATGCGCAGGAACTGGTCAAACTGCGCACGCGAAATGCCCAGCTCTTCGGCAATCACATACAGCACCTGACGTTCATTCGGGTGCAAAGAGCCATCGGCAAATGCCGCCTGGATCTGAATCTCCAGAAACATCCGGATCAGATCGAAGCGTCCGAAACAGGCGCTGCGCAGCTCACGCAATTTATTGCGCAGCGGATAGTCGCTCTGTTTGCCCTCGCGAAAGGCGCGCTGTGCCATGGTGCGCGCTTCGCCATGCAGCTGCATGCGATCCATAAATAAAGAGGCGATCTGAATATCCGCTTCCGTGACGCGCCCTTTGGATTTGGTCAAATGGCCCATCACCTGGAACGTGGTCCTGAAAAACAGCGTCTGACGCGCCTGGTTATTGGCGAAGTAACCCTGTCCCTTTACGCTACGCACTTTATCAAACAGGTGACCAATGATCAGACCCAGTACGATGCCCCAAAAGCCTGCTCCGGAAATTAAGCCGAGAGCCAGACCAATAACTTTTCCCCAGTAGCGCATAAACTCCTCAATTCGCCATGCTTGCGGCCGAAAATTGCATTATCATACCTGTCATTTATCTCCGCGCCTAACGGCAACGCAGACAGAAAAGGATTAACACTGGCGCAACGCCGGGCGGTACGTTAGTCTCTGTCCGGATTGTCGGCATGATGCCAGTTTCCATGGAATTATCGAAACCGCGTATGAAAAAACGTATACCAACCCTGCTGGCTACCATGATTGGTGCAGCGCTCTATAGTCAGCACGCACTGGCCGACGATCTGATGTCGCAATGTATGCTGGGCGTGCCGAGCTACAACCGACCGCTGGTCAGTGGTGACACGAATTCGCTGCCGGTCACCATCAACTCTGATTCAGCCAAAGGGAACTATCCGGACGACGCGGTGTTCACCGGCAATGTCAACGTGCAACAGGGCAACAGCCGCCTGACGGCCGATGAGATGCAGCTGCATCAGCGTCAGCAGGAGGGGCAAACCACGCCGGTACGCACCGTGGATGCGCTGGGTAATGTGCACTACGACGACAATCAGGTCATCCTGAAAGGTCCGAAAGCCTGGTCCAACCTGAATACCAAAGACACCAACGTGTGGAACGGTAACTATCAGATGGTTGGCCGCCAGGGCCGCGGCGATGCCGATCAGATGAAACTGCGCGGTAACAACCGCTATACCATTCTGGAAAACGGCAGCTTTACCTCCTGCCTGCCGGGTTCCAACAGCTGGAGCGTAGTGGGCTCTGAAGTGATTCAGGACCGTCAGGAAGAGGTGGCGGAGATCTGGAACGCGCGCTTCAAGCTTGGCAACGTGCCGGTGTTCTACAGCCCTTATCTGCAGCTGCCCATTGGCGATCGTCGCCGCTCCGGCTTCCTGATCCCCAATGCAAAATATGGCAGCAATAACGGTTTCGAATTTATCCTGCCGTACTACTGGAACATTGCGCCGCAGGCCGATGCCACTATCACGCCGCACTACATGAGCAAGCGTGGACTGCAGCTGCAGAACGAATTCCGCTATCTGACCCAGTTTGGTGCCGGTTTGATGGAGTTCGACTACCTGCAATCGGATAAGCAGTACGATAACGACAAATCCGTGCGTGGCATTGCGCAGGACGACAGCTCTGACCGCTGGCTGTTCTTCTGGCGCCATTCAGGCGTTTACGACCAGCACTGGCGCTTTAACGCCGACTATACCAAAGTCAGCGATCCCTACTATTTCAACGACCTGGATTCGACCTACTACAGCTCGACCGACGGCTACGCCACGCAGAAATTCAGCATCGGCTACGCAGATACCAACTGGGATGCGACGCTGTCGAGCAAGGATTTCCAGGTCTTTGGTACCACCAGCAACCGCAATATTTATCGCGCGATGCCGCAGCTCGATCTGAACTTCTATCAGAACGATATCGGGCCCTTTGACGGACGCATCTATGCGCAGGCGGTGAAGTTTACCAACGTTAGCGAACGTATGCCGGAAGCTACCCGTCTGCATATCGAACCGACGCTGAACCTGCCGCTCTCTAACGGCTGGGCGAGTCTGGATACGGAAGCCAAACTGCTGGCCACGCACTACCAGCAGGATGGCATCGACGATTACAACAACTCGTTGAATGCCAACAGCCCAAGCGGCATGCTGAAAGATTCCGTTAACCGTACGCTGCCGCAGTTCAAAGTGGATGGCCGCCTGGTCTTCGATCGCAACATGGATTGGGCTGAAGGCTATACCCAGACGCTGGAGCCGCGCGTTCAGTATCTCTACATCCCGTATCGCGACCAGAGCAACATCTATCCGTACGACTCTACGCTGCTGCAGACTGACTATACCGGCCTGTTCCGCGACCGCACCTACAGCGGCCTCGATCGCATTGCGTCATCGAACGAAGTCTCTACCGGTGTGACCACGCGCATTTATGATAACGATCTCGTTGAACGTTTTAACGTTTCTGTGGGTCAAATCTACTCGTTTACCCCGTCTCGTACCGGCGTAAACCAGACGAATAAAGAAGATGATACCGGCAGCCTGGTGTGGGCCGGCGACACTTACTGGAAAGTCAGCGATCGCTGGGGCGTCCGTGGTGGCCTGCAATATGACACGCGCCTTGATAACGTTTCGCAGGGAAATGCGATTGTTGAGTACGCCGTGATGCCGATCGTATGATCCAGCTCAGCTATCGCTACAGCAGCCCGGAGTATGTGGCGCAGGCGTTGAATAACGCCAGCCTGGTGACCAACCCGATCTATAAAAACGGGATTTCACAGGTCGGCACGACGGCCAGCTGGCCGATTGCGGATGCCTGGTCGCTGGTGGGCGGTTACTACTACGACACGCGCAACAGCCGTCCGGCTGAGCAGATGGTCGGCCTGCAGTACAGCTCCTGCTGCTACGCCATTCGTCTGGGTTACGAGCGCAAGATCAACGGTTGGGAAAACAACGACAGTAAGTATGACAACCAAATCTCATTCAACATTGAGCTGCGTGGTCTGAGCTCCAACTATGGCTTAGGCACCAATGAAATGCTGCGTCAGGGCATCATCCCTTACCAGCGCGCTTTCTGATGTTGTGATGTTTGACAGGCTATCCCGCAGTGCGGAAACAACAATGGATAAAGTATGAAGAACTGGAGAATGCTGATTCTTGGTGTGGCGATTACCGCTAACACTGCGTTCGCAGCCCCACAGGTGTTGATAAAGTTGCTGCAGTCGTGAACAACGGCGTGGTGCTGGAGAGTGACGTCGACAACATGATGCGCACGGTGAAAGCCCAGGCGCAGCAGGCCGGTCAGCAATTACCTGATGACAACACATTGCGTCATCAGATCCTTGAACGCCAGGTCATGGATAACATCATTCTGCAAATGGGTGAGAAAGCCGGTTTACAGATCAGCGATCAGCAGCTGGATCAGGCGATTCAGAACATTGCGGCCCAAAACCGCATGAGCCTTGACCAGCTGCGCAGCCGTCTGGCCTATGACGGCATGAACTACAACGATTATCGCGCGCAGATCCGCAAAGAGATGCTGATCTCGGAAGTGCGCAATAATGAAGTACGCCGTCGCGTGACGATTCTGCCGCAGGAGGTGGATACGCTGGCAACGCAGATTGGCTCCCAGAATACGCAGGGAACCGAGCTGAACATCAGCCAGATTCTGCTGCCGCTGCCGGAAAATCCTACGCAGCAGCAGGTGGATGATCAGGAGGCGCTGGCGCGTCAGCTGGTGGGTGAGCTGAAAGGCGGTGCCGACTTTGGCAAACTGGCCGTAACCTACTCTGCCGATCCACAGGCGCTGAAAGGCGGCAACATGGGCTGGGCAAAATCGAAGAGCTGCCTACCCTGTTCTCGCAGGCGCTGAGCAGTGCGAAGAAAGGCGATGTTGTGGGTCCGATCCGCTCAGGTGTGGGCTTTCATATCCTGAAAGTTAACGACCTGCGCGGTGAGAGCAAGAATATCTCTGTTACTGAAGTACATGCACGCCACATTCTGCTGAAGCCTTCGCCCATCCTCAGTGACGAGCAGGCGCGTCAGAAGATTGAACAGATTGCCGCGGACATTAAGAGCGGTAAAACCAGCTTCGCGGCAGCGGCCAAACAGTTCTCTGACGATCCCGGTTCAGCGAATCAGGGCGGCGATCTCGGCTGGGCCTCACCGGATATCTACGACCCGGCGTTCCGTGATGCGCTGCTGAAGCTGCAGAAGGGCCAGGTCTCCGCGCCGGTCCACTCCTCTTTCGGCTGGCATCTGATTCAGCTGATGGATACCCGTCAGGTGGATAAAACCGATGCGGCGCAGAAAGAGCGCGCTTACCGCCTGCTGTTCAACCGTAAGTTCGCTGAAGAGGCGCAAACCTGGATGCAGGAGCAGCGCGCCAGTGCTTATGTGAAGATTCTGGATGGTAATGCTCAGTAATTATCGCGTTGTCATCACGCCCGGCGAACCCGCCGGGATTGGTCCCGATCTCACCGTACAGCTGGCGCAGCAAAACTGGCCGGTTGAGCTGGTTGTGTGCGCGGATGGCGACGTACTGCGCCAGCGCGCCGCACAGCTCGGTTTACCGCTGACGCTGCGCGACTATCAGCCTGGCACTGCCGCTCAGCCGCAGCAGGCGGGTACGCTGACGCTGTTGCAGGTCGACTGCGCACAGCCGGTTACGCCGGGTGAGCTGAACGTCGCGAACGGGCACTACGTGCTGGCCACACTGGCACGCGCCTGCGATGGCTGTATTAACGGCGAGTTTGCCGCATTGATTACCGGGCCGGTGCACAAAGGCGTTATTAATGATGCCGGCATCGCCTTTACCGGCCATACCGAATTCTTCGCCGATCGCGCCGGTGGCGATCGCGTGGTGATGATGCTGGCAACCGAAGAGCTGCGCGTGGCGCTGGCAACGACGCATCTGCCGCTGAAAGCGGTAGCTGACGCCATTACCCGCGAAAGCCTGCATGAAGTGATCACCATCCTGCATCAGGATTTGCAGCAGAAGTTTGGTCTGGCTAATCCCCATATCTTCGTCTGCGGCCTGAATCCGCACGCGGGTGAAAGCGGTCATATGGGCCGTGAAGAGATCGACACCATTATTCCCGCGCTTGACGCACTGCGTCAGCAGGGCATGCAGCTGACCGGTCCGCTACCGGCCGATACGCTGTTTCAGCCGAAATATCTGCAACATGCCGATGCGGTACTGGCGATGTATCACGACCAGGGCCTGCCGGTACTAAAATTTCAGGGGTTTGGCCGCGCGGTGAATATCACCCTTGGCCTGCCCTTTATCCGGACTTCTGTTGACCACGGCACCGCGCTGGAACTGGCCGGTCTGGGCACAGCAGAGCCGGGCAGCTTTATCACGGCGCTTAATCTCGCCATCACTATGATCAAGAGCAGTAATGAATAATCGCGTCCATCAGGGGCATTACGCCCGTAAACGTTTCGGGCAGAACTTCCTGAACGATCAATACATTATCGACAGCATCGTCTCCGCTATCCACCCGCAAAAAGGGGAAGCGCTGGTGGAGATCGGCCCCGGCCTGGGTGCGTTAACCGAGCCGGTAGGTGAGCGCCTGGATGCGCTTACCGTTGTTGAACTGGACCGCGACCTTGCCGCGCGTTTGCAGACGCATCCGTTTCTCGGTCCGAAGCTGACTATTTATCAGCAGGATGCGATGACCTTCGATTTCTCTGCGCTGGCGCAGGAGAAAGGTCAGCCGCTGCGGGTGTTCGGTAACCTGCCGTACAATATCTCCACGCCGCTGATGTTCCATCTTTTCAGCTATACTGGTTCGATTAAAGACATGCACTTCATGCTGCAGAAAGAGGTGGTCAACCGTCTGGTGGCTGGCCCGGGCAGCAAAGCGTATGGTCGCCTTAGCGTGATGGCGCAGTACTACTGCCAGGTGATCCCGGTGCTGGAAGTGCCACCACAATCCTTTACCCCGCCGCCTAAAGTGGATTCGGCGGTGGTGCGTCTGGTGCCCTTTACCCAGCCGCCCTATCCGGTTAGCGACGTGCGTCTGCTTAGCCGTATCACCACGGAAGCGTTTGGTCAGCGTCGTAAAACGCTGCGTAACAGTCTGGTCCATCTGTTCACGGCAGGCGCGCTGGACGAATTGAATATTGATGCCTCGCTGCGTGCCGAGAACGTCACGGTGGCGCAGTATTGCCAGCTGGCAAACTGGCTGGGCAATCATCAGGCTGAATCTGCGGAGAACTGAGTGCATGAGTGAAATGGCCCGCGTTTGTGTCCAGGTACTGAGCCAGTATGTGGAGTCGCAATCCTCTCCCGAAGAGGATCGTTACGTGTTTGCCTACACCATCACTATTCGTAACCTGGGGCGCAATAGCGTGCAGCTGCTTAGCCGCTACTGGCTGATCACCAACGGCAACGGTCGCGAAACAGAAGTTCGCGGTGACGGCGTGGTGGGCGAGCAGCCACATATTGCGCCAGGCAGCGAGTTCCAGTACACCAGCGGCGCGATTCTTGAGACGCCCATGGGCACCATGCAGGGCCACTATGTGATGATCGACGCCGAGGGCGAAGAGTTCCACGTCGAGATTCCGGTATTCCGCCTCGCAATACAAACCTACATTCATTAATTCTCCCCCGCCCGGCCTGTCCGGGCGGCGCGTTTTAACCGGACTAACAATGAGCACATACCTGATTGGTGATATCCACGGCTGTTATGACGAGCTGCGAGCGCTACTGGCACAGGTTGATTTCGATCCGCAGCAGGATGAACTGTGGTTAACCGGCGACCTTGTCGCTCGCGGACCGGCTTCACTTGACGTGTTGCGCTACGTGAAATCGCTCGGCGACAGCGTGCGCCTGGTATTGGGCAACCACGATCTGCATCTGCTGGCAGTGTATGCCGGCATCAGCCGCAACAAGCCAAAAGATCGCCTGACGCCGCTGCTGGAAGCCGATGATGCCGATGAGCTGATCAACTGGCTGCGTCGCCAGCCTCTGTTGCAGGTGGATGAGGAGAAGAAGCTGCTAATGGCCCACGCAGGCATTACGCCACAATGGGATCTGGAAACGGCAAAAATGTGCGCGCGGGAAGTGGAAGCGGTGCTCTCCAGCGACAGCTACCCGCTATTCCTGGATGCTATGTATGGCGATATGCCTAACAACTGGACGCCAGAGCTTAGCGGGCTGGCGCGCCTGCGTTTCAGCACCAACGCGCTCACGCGGATGCGTTTCTGCTTCCCGAACGGCCAGCTCGACATGATTTGTAAGGAGGCGCCTGACTCTGCGCCACCGCCGCTGAAGCCGTGGTTTAATGTGCCAGGAAAAATCAGCAGCGACTACACACAAATCTTCGGACACTGGGCATCGCTGGAAGGGAAAGGCACACCGGAGCATGTTATCGGGCTGGATACCGGCTGCTGCTGGGGCGGAACGCTGACCCTGCTGCACTGGGAGACACAGCAGTACTTTGTGCAGGCCTCTAATCGCGAGCAGGCGATGGCAGAAAGTGTTGCGGCTTTGCATCCGCCAGTGAATGATGTGATACCGGAGTAGCCCGGATGTCGGGCGGTTGAGCGGCGGCTGGTCACCCTGAAGGGTGACCCTGCCCGGTTTGGCATCATCAAGATGCTGTCCCGGCATAGACCATTCGATACCCTGTAATATCGTCCAGGCTTAGTCTCAGGGTGCGCATTGATGCGCACCGGGAAGAGGCGTTCTGCGTTATTACGCTATGTCCGCTGTCAGCGGCGGCGATCGAGAATCTCAAAACAGTAGCTGTGCGAATTCTGCGCGTCGGCATCGTGAAACTCGCTGAAGGTTGACTGCCACTCATCCGGCTCGTAATCCGGGAACTGCGTATCGCCTTCTACTTCCGCATCAATGTGCGTCAGATACAGACGGTCAGCGCGCGCCAGCATCTGCTCATAAATACGTCCGCCGCCAATCACCATCAACTCTTCAACATCACCGGCTGCTTTCACCGCCTCATCCAGCGATGTCACCCAGGTCACACCTTCGTGCGTACCTGGCTTGCTGCTCACTACAATATTCAGACGCCCCGGTAACGGTCGGCCAATTGATTCAAAGGTCAGACGGCCCATAATCACCGGCTTGTTCAGCGTATTGCGTTTGAACCATGCCAGATCGGCCGGCAGATTCCATGGCATGGCGTTTTCCATACCAATAATACGATCCGCAGCAAGCGCCGCGATCAAACTAATCATGTTAAAAGACCTACAGGGAAAAAATTGGCGCAATGATACGTAAAGGCGAAACTTTCGTCGATAGGGCGACCCCGCTAATTGCGTAAAGCTCCTATGCCACCGCATTTTGCGCAATGGCAGAGTTTTACTCCGACTTTCTCACAATAGGTGGAAAGAGCCGCCAGAATCGACCAGCGAGGCGGCACAACTCAGGGTGAAAGTCCGGTCTGGCGAGGAACAGTGTAAAGAAAAACGCACTCTGTGCGAAAAAGAGAACGGCTCCCGCAGGAGCCGTTAAGCGCTGGATTAGAAGTCGTAGCGCAGGCGTACCAGGTTAACGTTACCCAGTGATTTATCGGTGCTGGAGGTGATCACGTATTCGTAATCAACACGGAAGCCGTAGTCGAGCTGCGCGCTCACGCCGACGCCGTTATCGATACGCTTGTAGTTGCGGCCGTTAACGAACTCCAGACGGTCGCCCATGAAGTAAGGCTGGATAGATTTAACCGCATACTGGCCGATCGGGAATTTGTAACCGGCGAAGTACTCCACGCCCCAGGCATCATCCGCAAAGTAGCTGTTCACGGTGTTCAGTTTGGTTGGTGCGTAGTTCTGGTACCAGCCCGCGCCAGCGGAGAGCGTCCAGTTATCTGGCGTCCAGCTCAGCGCGGTACCGTAGATGTTCTGGTCATAACGCTTGCTGTCGCCGTTGCCCGGGTTACGGATGTCTGCACGGGTGTAGTTCCATGCCGTGCCCCACGCCAGGTCTTTGCTGATGTGATAGTTCACACCCAGCGAGCCGCCGCCCTGACGCTTATAACGCATGCCGTTGCCCGGCAGGTATTCGTTATCGGCAAACAGGTACGATGCGTAAACATCGACATCGCCGAAGGTGTTTTTATACTTCAGCATTTTACGTGAACGGTAAGATCCGTCGTAGTCGCCATTGATACCGTTGCCCGGCGCCTGGGCCAGCATATCGTAATCCCAGATATCGGTTTTCGCGCCGACAACATCATAGTAAACGCTGTTCTGTTGGCCAAAGTAGAGTTCGCCCAGCGATGCGCTCTTGAAGCCGGTATAGAGCTGACGGCGGGAGGTATTATTTGCGCCGTCCGCATGATGGTGATCCCAGCCCCACCATGCCGGGAAGTTAACGCCCAGCTCGTAGTAGCCTACCCAGCTGACATCATCAAACAGGTAGTAGTTTGCGGTGAAACGGAAACGGGAGCCGCCATCGTAGCCATTACGCTTATATGATTTATCGTTAACACCGTTCTGATGCATGAACTGTGGACGAATGCTGCCGCCCACTTTGAAATCAAGACGGCTAAGCGGGTCGCCCGCCTGTGGATCCTGCTTCAGCAGAGTGACTTCTGCCTGGCTGGCAAGTGGCGCAACGGCGAGAAACGCCGCAACTGCGCTGAGAGTGAAAGCACGCATTTTCATTTTTTATATCCCGGTAAAGGTGAGCGCTCTATTGGTGAGCGGGCAAGATAGTACGGTGCGCTTTACGGGATCGTATTTATAATTTTGTGCGAATAATCCTAAATGTAACCATTTTCGCATTAAGTGATAAAACTTATGTCAAACCAATAGAATTTACACACATAAGCTTATGCAACCACAGCTAAACAAATAAAAAAAACGGCCCCAAAGGAGCCGTTTTTATACTGCTAATCGATTGATTACCCTTTGATTAGCGCGTGCATCTCCTGCACGGAGATCACTTTTTCAGTCGGATCGGCGTTCAGCGCCATTGCCGTGGCAAAGCCGCCGTTCAGCGTGGTGTCGTAATGCACTTTGTATTGCAGCGCACTGCGGCGGATTAACTTCGAATCCTCAATCGCCTGGCGCCCTGCTGTGGTGTTAACGATATAAGCGTATTCACCATTCTTCAGACGATCCTGAATGTGTGGACGACCTTCATGCACCTTATTGACCAGACGTGGATTAATACCCGCCTCACCCAGCACCACGGCAGTACCGTGCGTCGCATCCAGCTCGAAACCGAACTTCTGCAGCTTCGCCGCCAGGTCAACAATACGTTTCTTATCGCCTTCACGTACTGACAGTAGCGCACGACCGCTCTTCTTCATGTTGCTCTGCGCACCCAGCATCGCTTTCGCAAACGCTTCGGCAAAGGTACGGCCAACGCCCATCACTTCGCCGGTTGAACGCATCTCCGGGCCAAGGATCGGGTCAACACCCTGGAACTTGTTGAACGGCAGTACTACCTCTTTCACCGAGTAGTACGGTGGAATCACCTCTTCGGTTACGCCCTGCTCAGCCAGCGTTTTGCCTGCCATAACGCGCGCTGCCACTTTCGCCAGCGGTACGCCGGTAGCTTTGGAGACAAACGGCACGGTACGCGCGGCACGCGGGTTAACTTCAATCAGGTAGACTTCGTTATCCTTCACCGCAAACTGGACGTTCATCAGACCACGCACGTTCAGCTCAAAGGCCAGCTTCTCTACCTGCTGACGCATCACGTTCTGGATTTCGGTGCTCAGCGTATAGGCCGGCAGCGAACAGGCCGAGTCGCCCGAGTGCACGCCCGCCTGCTCAATATGCTCCATGATGCCGCCAATCAGCACACGCTCGCCGTCGCAAATAGCATCAACGTCTACTTCCACCGCGTCATCCAGGAAGCGATCCAGCAACACCGGCGCATCGTTAGAGACCGAGACCGCCGTCTGGAAGTAACGCTTGAGGTCAACTTCGTCATAGACGATCTCCATGGCGCGGCCGCCCAGCACGTAGGAAGGACGCACCACCAGCGGATAGCCGATGCCAGCCGCTTTCTCTACCGCCTGCTCCAGCGTGGCAACGGTGGCGTTGGCCGGTTGTTTCAGATTGAGGCGGTCTACTGCCTGCTGGAAACGCTCACGGTCTTCTGCACGGTCAATGGCGTCCGGGCTGGTACCGATAACCGGTACGCCAGCGGCTTCCAGCGCGCGCGCCAGCTTCAGCGGCGTCTGGCCACCGTACTGGACGATCACACCTTTTGGCTGCTCGATCCGCACGATCTCCAGTACATCTTCCAGCGTGACCGGCTCGAAATAGAGGCGATCTGAGGTGTCGTAGTCGGTTGAGACGGTCTCCGGGTTACAGTTCACCATAATGGTTTCGTAACCGTCTTCACGCAGCGCCAGCGCCGCGTGCACGCAGCAGTAATCGAACTCGATGCCCTGGCCGATACGGTTTGGACCGCCGCCCAGCACCATGATTTTGTCACGATCCTGGTTCGGATTGGCTTCGCACTCCTCTTCATAGGTGGAGTACATATAGGCGGTATCGGTAGAGAATTCAGCGGCGCAGGTATCGACGCGCTTATAGACCGGGTGCAGGTTGTACTGCTGGCGCAGCTTACGGATTTCACCTTCCGCCACGCCCGCCAGCGTCGCCAGACGCGCATCGGCAAAGCCTTTACGCTTCAGGGCGCGCAGGAAGCCGGCATCCAGTGAATTAACGCCTTCACGTGCGACCTGCTCTTCCAGACGGACCAGCTCTTCAATCTGCACCAGGAACCAGCGGTCAATGTTGGTCAGGTTGAACACGCCATCCACCGACATACCGGCGCGGAACGCATCGGCGATGTACCAGATACGGTCAGAACCAGCATCTTTCAGCTCGCGACGGATGCGGGTCAGCGCGTCGGCATCATCCAGATCCACTTTCGGGTCGAAACCGTTAGCGCCCACTTCCAGACCGCGCAGCGCTTTCTGCATCGACTCCTGGAAGGTACGGCCAATCGCCATCACTTCACCAACCGACTTCATCTGCGTGGTCAGGCGATCGTTCGCGCCGGCAAACTTCTCAAAGTTAAAGCGTGGGATCTTGGTGACAACATAGTCGATAGAGGGTTCAAACGAGGCCGGCGTGCGGCCACCGGTGATGTCATTCATCAGCTCATCAAGCGTGAAACCTACCGCCAGTTTCGCGGCCACTTTGGCAATCGGGAAACCGGTGGCTTTTGACGCCAGCGCCGAGGAGCGTGATACACGCGGGTTCATCTCAATAACAATCAGACGGCCATCTTTCGGGTTCACCGAGAACTGCACGTTAGAACCGCCGGTCTCTACACCGATTTCACGCAGTACCGCCAGCGAGGCGTTACGCATGATCTGGTACTCTTTGTCGGTCAGGGTTTGCGCCGGGGCCACGGTAATGGAGTCGCCGGTGTGAATGCCCATGGCGTCAAAGTTCTCAATAGAGCAGACGATGATGCAGTTGTCGTTTTTATCACGCACCACCTCCATCTCGTACTCTTTCCAGCCAATCAGCGACTCATCAATCAGCAGCTCGTTAGTCGGCGAGAGATCCAGACCGCGCTCGCAAATCTCTTCAAACTCTTCGCGGTTGTAGGCGATACCGCCACCGGTGCCGCCCATGGTAAAGGAGGGACGGATAATGCACGGGAAGCCGACATCTTCGGCCACTGCCAGCGCCTCTTCCATGGTGTGCGCAATGCCGGAGCGGGCCGTATCCAGGCCAATGCTCTTCATCGCCACGTCAAAACGGCGGCGATCTTCAGCTTTATCAATGGCGTCAGCGGTCGCACCAATCATGGTGACGCCGAACTCCTCCAGCACCCCCTGACGCTCCAGCTCCAGCGCGCAGTTCAGCGCCGTCTGGCCGCCCATGGTAGGCAGTACGGCATCCGGACGCTCTTTCTCAATGATCTTACGCACCACTTCCCAGTGGATGGGCTCGATATAGGTTGCATCAGCCATCTCCGGGTCGGTCATGATAGTCGCCGGGTTAGAGTTCACCAGGATAACGCGGTAACCCTCTTCACGCAGCGCTTTACACGCCTGCGCACCGGAGTAGTCAAATTCACATGCCTGGCCAATCACAATCGGGCCAGCGCCAAGGATCAGGATGGATTTTATGTCAGTACGTTTTGGCATCGTGGGCTCCTGATTACTTCGCGTTTGAACGGTAAGCTTCGATCAGTTCGATAAAGTGATCGAACAGCGGCGCCGCGTCGTGCGGGCCAGGGCTCGCTTCAGGGTGTCCCTGGAAGCTGAAGGCCGGTTTGTCAGTGCGGTGAATCCCCTGCACCGTCTGGTCGAACAGAGAGACGTGCGTGACGCGCAGATTAGCCGGCAGATTGCTTTCATCGACGGCGAAACCGTGGTTCTGCGCGGTGATCATCACCGTATTATTGTCGAGATCTTTTACCGGATGGTTGCCGCCGTGGTGGCCAAGCTTCATCTTCACGGTTTTCGCACCGCTCGCCAGGGCCAGCAGCTGATGGCCAAGACAGATACCAAACACCGGGATGTCGGTCTGCAGGAAAGCCTGAATCGCCTTGATGGCGTAATCGCACGGCTCCGGATCGCCCGGTCCGTTGGACAGGAAAACACCATCCGGATTCAGCGCCAGTACCTCTTCGGCTGGGTTTGTGCCGGCACGACCGTCAGGCGGCAGCCGCGATCCACCAGCATGCGCAGGATGTTGCGTTTCGCGCCGTAGTCATACGCCACTACATGGAAGGGCAGCTGCTCAGCACTTTGCTGCTCTGGCAGGCCGTCTTTCAGCGTCCAGCTCCCCTGCTGCCACGCATAAGTTTCCGCCGTGGTAACCTCTTTTGCCAGATCCATGCCTTTCAGCCCCGGGAACGCCTGAGCTTTTTGCAGCGCCAGCGCAGCATCCGGATTATCACCGGCAATAATGCAGCCGTTCAGCGCCCCTTTTTCACGCAGCAGACGCGTCAGCTTGCGGGTATCAATATCGGCGATGCCCACAATGTTATTGCGCTGCAGATACGCTGACAGGCTCTCTTCACTGCGGAAGTTGCTGGTAATCAGCGGCAGGTCGCGGATAACAAGGCCCTGAGCGTGAATTTGGCTGGACTCTTCATCGGCGGTATTGGCGCCAACGTTGCGATATGGGGATAAGTGAGGGTGACGATCTGGCGGGAATAGGAGGGATCAGTGAGGATTTCTTGATAACCGGTCATTGACGTGTTGAAAACGACCTCCCCCACTGCCGAACCCGTTGCCCCGATGGCCCGACCGTGGAATTGGGTTCCGTCTTCCAGAACCAAGAGCGCTGACTTAATCAAAACATCCTCCAGGGAATAAACAGTCACAATATCTGCATATTAATTCAAAATAGTGGCCTGAATCAACGTAAAAACCGCCTGACTGCTCGATTTTTGGCAAATTGCGCGCATTCTAATGATCGCCCTGAGGCTTGTCTACCCTGAGAGGCCATTTTTTTGTAGTTTTCGGGCAGCTGGCGCTCAAAACAGAGGAAACACGACAAAACAGTGAGATAAATGACAGAAATAATCGGTTGCGCGGCTGAAATAATCGATAGACGAGATCACAGCGCTATAATTTTTGACCAAATGGTCAAAATTTGTGTTTGCGGCACGCTTTATTCACTACAAACAAAACAAAATAGAGACCTCGTAGTTAAAAAAATACCAAGTCCTCATTTAAACATAAAATAAAGGGCAATAATAATATTGCCCTTTTCAATCAACGGCTTACCGATTGAAATAACCACATCACGATGGCTCACAACACTCACAATACCGCTAAATTCAGCACATCACGCATATCATAAAGGCCGGATTTCTTAGCACTCACCCAAACAGCCGCCTTAATGGCACCATTGGCAAAGGTCATACGGCTGGAAGCCTTGTGAGTAATCTCAACACGCTCCCCAATATCTGCAAACATTGCCGTGTGCTCGCCGACAATATCGCCGGCGCGCACGGTGGCAAAACCAATGGTGTGCGCCTTACGCTCGCCGGTGTGACCTTCACGCGCGTAGACCGCATGCTCGTCCAGCTGCCAGTGCATCGCATCGGCAATCGCTTCGCCCATCGCCAGCGCGGTTCCGGACGGGGCATCCACTTTGTGGCGGTGGTGCGCTTCGGTAATCTCAATGTCCGCGTAGTCACCCATCACTTTCGCCGCCTGCTGCAGCAGATTGAGCATCAGATTAACGCCGACGCTAAAGTTAGCGGCAAACACGATGCCGATCTCCGCAGACGCCGCACGAATGGCCGCTTTACCCGCTTCATCAAAGCCGGTTGTGCCAATGATCATGGCTTTGCGGTGCTGACGACAGAACGCCAGATACTCCAGCGTACCCTCGGCCGGGTAAAGTCGATCAGCACATCGAAATCATCTGCGACTTGCAGTAAATCGTCAGTGACAATAACGCCGGTTTTACCGATGCCCGCCAGCTCACCGGCGTCCACGCCCAGCAAGGAGGAGCCCGTGCGCGCCAGCGCAGCGCCCAATATGACGCCCTCCGCCTGATGCGCGGCCTGAATTAAATTGCGTCCCATGCGGCCCGGCGCACCGACAATCGCAATGCGGATTTCACTCATATTTATTCATTCCTGATACAAAACTATGCATGCAAAGCGTAAACAGGTTAACGGTCAGGTAACAGTCACGCCACAATAAAAAAGGGATATTAGAATTTCAGCTCAGCCGTTAAACATTATCAGCAAAAGCAATTTCTTTGGCAGCAAGCCCCCATCCCCGAATTGCAGATAAAGAAAAGGCCGAACGCTGTCGGCCTGTTTCAGTCATGAGAGAGCTGCTTACTGCACGTTACGCACGTCAACCCGCAGCTCTTTCGGCACTTCAAATACAATGTTCTCTTCACGGCCAATCAGCTCAATCGCTGCTTCACCGCCCAGCTCGCGCAGACGCTGAATAACCTGCTGCACCAGAATATCCGGAGCAGAAGCGCCTGCGGTGACGCCAATGCAGCTCACGCCGGTCACCCACTCCTCCTGGATATCGTCTGCGGAGTCGATCAGCTTCGCCAGCTTGCCGGCACGCTGGGCCAGCTCTGCCAGACGGTTGGAGTTGGAGGAGTTCTTCGAACCGACAACCAGTACCACCTCGGCATCTTTTGCCAGCACGCGCACCGCTTCCTGGCGGTTAGTGGTGGCGTAACAGATATCGTCTTTGCGCGGGCCGATAATCGCCGGGAAGCGCTGACGCAGCGCGTCAATCACATCCGAGGTATCGTCTACTGAGAGCGTGGTCTGCGTCATAAAGCACAGGTTGCTCTCATCTTTTACGGTCAGCTTAAACACATCTTCCGGTGACTCCACCAGATACATGCCGCCCTCAGGGTTACTGTACTGCCCCATGGTGCCCTCAACTTCCGGGTGACCCGCGTGGCCGATCAGAATGGCTTCCACCCCTTTGCGGCTGGCACGCGCCACTTCCATATGCACTTTCGTCACCAGCGGGCAGGTCGCATCAAACAGCATGGTGAGATTACGCGCTTTGGCTTCTGCACGTACCGCCTGCGAAACGCCGTGCGCCGAGAAGATCAGGATGGCGTTATCCGGCACTTCGCTAATCTCTTCAATGAAGATTGCGCCACGTTCACGCAGGCTGCTCACCACATAGCGGTTGTGTACCACTTCGTGGCGTACGTAGATCGGCGCGCCATACATCTCCAGCGCACGCTCCACAATGCTGATGGCGCGATCAACGCCTGCGCAGAAACCGCGGGGGTTAGCTAACAGGATCTGCATCGCCTGCCTCCAGCGCCGGATCGATCTCCAGCACTTCAATGTCAAACTTAATCCGCTGGCCCGCCAGCGGATGGTTAAAGTCAACGGTGATCGAATCACCGGAGATTTCGCGAATCACGCCTGGCATCTCGCTGCCGCCCATGCCGCTGAACAGCATGATGGCCCCCACTTCTGGCTCGCCTGCATCAATAAAATCACGACGCGAGAAGTACTGGATCAGATCCGGGCTGATGCCGCCAAAGGCATCCTCCGGCGCCAGCGTAAAGGCATGCTGATCGCCCACTTTACGCCCCACCAGCTCCTGCTCCAGCGCGGCCGAGAGACTGCCATCACCCAGACGGAACAGCGCGGGCTTGCCATTGGCGCGCGTGGATTCAGCCGTTGAGCCATCCTCCAGCTTCAGCGTAAAGTGCACCAGCACTGCGCTATCGCGCTGAACTAACTCTGTCATGGGTTACCTTTTTCGTTTGCCTGTTTGCTTTTAGGGCTAAGAAAACCTTCCAGCACCACCAGCGCCGCACCGATGCAGATTCCGCAGTCGGCAATGTTGAACGTGGCAAAGTGCCAGTCGCCCACATAGAAGTCGATAAAATCGACGACGAAGCCGTGATATGCCCGATCAAACAGGTTACCCAACGCGCCGCCAATAATCAGCGCGTAGGCGATGTTGGTTAATTTATGCTGCGCCGCGTTGCGGTACATCATCACCAGCAGTGAGATCACAATTGCCAGCGCAATACCGGCAAAGAACCAGCGCTGCCAGCCGCCTTTATCCGCCAGGAAACTGAACGCCGCGCCATAATTGTGCGCGTAGAACAGATTCAGGAACGGCATCAGCGGCTGGGTTTCATGCAGCATCATGTTGCTCATGATCCACTGCTTGCTGGCGAAATCGATAACAATCAGCACCAGCACCAGCCACAGCCAGCGTAATCCGGTAGAGCAGAGTTTACTCATCAGGCGAATTTCCGCACTTCGCCGTCACCGGCTACGTTGGTATAGCAACGGCCGCAAATTGCCGCGTACTCCGGGTTCTGACCAACGTCAGTCGTGTAGTGCCAGCAGCGTGGGCACTTCTCGCCTTCTGCTTTATGCAGCGCGATTTTCAGGCCTTTTAACTGCTCGCTCTGCTGCGCTTCATCGCTGGCCGTGGCGTAATCCGCCACGATTGCGCCTGAGGTCAGCAGCACGAAACGCAGCTCATCGCCCAGCGCCTGCAGCTTCGCCGCCAGCTCAGGATCGGCATAGAGCGTGACGCTGGCCTCCAGCGCGCCACCGATGCGTTTGTCGCTACGCGCCTGCTCAATCACCTTGTTCACTTCGCCACGGACTTTCAGCAGTTCAGCCCAGTAGGCATCGTTCAGCGCTTCGTTGTCCGCCAGACCAAACAGGCCGGCATACCACTCCTCGGTGAAGACATACTGCGCACGCTCGCCCGGCAGATGGCCCCAGATCTCATCCGCGGTAAACGACATGATTGGCGCCATCCAGCGCACCAGCGCTTCTGCGATGTGCCACAGCGCGGTCTGGCAGCTGCGACGCGCCAGGCTGTCCTCTTTCGCCGTGTACTGACGGTCTTTGATCACGTCGAGATAGAACGAGCCCATCTCGATCGAGCAGAAGTGCATCAGGCGTTGCACCACTTCATGGAAGTCGTAGTTCTCATACGACTGCACAATGTCCTGCTGCGCCGCCAGCGCACGGCCAACCGCCCAGCGATCCACAACGACCATCTCTTCCGGGCTGACGCAGTCTGTCGCCGGATTGAAGCCCGCCAGGTTCGCCAGCAGGAAACGTGCGGTGTTACGGATACGGCGATAGCTGTCAGCGGCACGCTTCAGGATCTCGTCAGAGACGGCCATCTCACCGGAGTAGTCGGTTGAGGCGACCCACAGACGCAGGATATCCGCGCCCAGCTTATCCATCACATCCTGCGGCGCCACAGTGTTGCCGATCGACTTCGACATCTTGCGGCCCTGACCGTCCACGGTGAAGCCGTGAGTCAGTACCTGACGATAAGGCGCTTTGCCTTTCATCGCGGTGCCGATCATCAGCGACGACATGAACCAGCCACGGTGCTGATCTGAACCCTCCAGATACATATCCGGCGCGTGGCCTTCAAATTCCGGACGCGCATCCACCACCGAGAAGCTGGTAGAGCCGGAGTCAAACCAGACGTCCAGCGTATCCGGCACTTTCACGTAGTTATCAGCATCGTCGCCCATCAGCTCGCGCGGATCGAGATCCCACCACGCCTGAATACCGTCCTGCTCAACGCGCAGCGCCACTTTCTCCATCAGCTCCAGCGTATCCGGATGCAGCTGCTCGCTCTCTTTATGTACGAACAGCGCCATCGGCACGCCCCAAGTACGCTGACGCGAGATGCACCAGTCCGGACGGTTCTCCACCATCGCTTCAATCCGCGCCTGGCCCCAGTCCGGGATCCACTGCACGCCTTTGATCTCTTTCAGCGACTGCGCACGCAGGCCTTTCTGATCCATGCTGATAAACCACTGCGGCGTGGCACGGAAGATGATGGGCGTTTTGTGACGCCAGCAGTGCGGGTAGCTGTGCAGCAGTTTCTCCACGTGCAGCAGCGCGCCCTTCTCTTTCAGCAGCTCAACGATCATGTCGTTGGCTTTAAAGACGTTTACGCCATCCAGCCCAGGGTAAGTGCCTGGCAGATAGGTGCCATCCGGACCAACCGGGTTGGCGGTTTCAATACCGTATTTCTGGCCGATAACATAGTCATCCGGGCCGTGGCCTGGCGCGGTATGCACTGCACCGGTACCGGCATCCAGCGTGACGTGCTCGCCCAGCACCACTTTAGACTGAACCTGCGTCAGGAACGGATGCTGGAACAGCTGTAGCTCCAGCGCGGCGCCTTTGCTTTCGCCCAGCACGGTCCAGTGGCTGATGCCCGCGCGCTTCATCACGCTCTCCACCAGATCTTTCGCCAGGATCAGACTGCGGCCTTCGATTTGCAGCAGCTGATAGTCGAACTCCGGGTGCAGCGAGATCGCGCGGTTTGCCGGCATGGTCCATGGCGTGGTAGTCCAGATCACCAGTGAGATCGGGCCTTCAGATGCGCTCACGCCAAACTTCGCGCGTACCGCATCAGCGTCCAGCGCGTTAAACATCACATCGATAGAGGGGGACGTTTTGTCGTAATACTCTACTTCTGCTTCCGCCAGCGCAGAGCGGCAGTCCATGCACCAGTGCACCGGCTTCGCGCCTTTGTGCAGATGGCCATTGCCGATGATCTTGCCCAGCGCACGAATGATGTTGGCTTCGGTCTGGAAATTCATCGTCAGGTATGGACGGTCCCAGTCACCCAGCACGCCGAGGCGGATGAAGTCTTTTTTCTGCCCTTCAACCTGCTCCGCCGCGTAGTTGCGGCAGGCTTCACGGAACTCAGCCGCGCTGACTTTCTCGCCCGGCTTGCCAATCATCTGCTCGACTTTGTGCTCAATCGGTAAACCGTGGCAGTCCCAGCCCGGAACGTACGGCGAGTCGTAACCCGCCATGCCTTTCGACTTAACGATAATGTCTTTCAGAATCTTGTTTACTGAGTGACCAATATGAATGCTGCCGTTCGCATAAGGAGGGCCATCATGCAGGATAAAGGTTTTTTTCCCTTTTTTGGCTGCGCGGATGATGCCGTACAGGTTGTCATCATACCAGCGTTGCAGCATTGCCGGTTCGCGTTTGGCCAGATCGCCACGCATCGGGAACCCCGTTTCCGGCAAATTCAGGGTAGATTTATAGTCACTCATCAGATTCTCGGTTCCGTATTTCGGTCATTAAACCGGTGTTTGTAGCCCAAAAAATTGGCGGGCCGTCACCACATCTTTCGCAATTTGTTCTTTCAGCGCGTCCAGCGATGCGAAGCGCTGTTCGTCACGAATCTTCTGTTTCAGCACCACTTCAATATGGCGGCCATAAAGATTCATATGGGTGTCGAGCAGGTGAACTTCAAGCTGCTGACGCAGCCCTTTCACCGTCGGGCGCGTACCAATGTTGGCAACGCCGGGGATCGGCTGTTCGCCGAGACCGAGCACTTCTACCGCAAAAACGCCTTTAACCGGCGTCACGGTGCGACGTAGCGGAAGGTTGGCCGTCGGGAAACCGATAGTGCGTCCCAGTGCATCACCGTGCACCACACGGCCAGAGATACTGAATGGATGGCCAAGCAGCAGTTGCGCCTGCGCAAAGTCATCCTGCGCCAGCGCCTGACGTACTGCGGTACTGCTGATCCGTTTGCCGTCATTACAGTAGGTTTGGGTGCTGATGACCTCAAAGCCATACTCCGCACCGGCTTTCTGTAATAACAGGAAATCCCCCTGGCGACCAGCGCCAAAGCGGAAATCATCCCCAACCGCGAGGAACTTGACGTTGAGTTTCTCAACCAGTAAATCACTGATAAAGCACTGCGCCGAGTGCGCGGCAAAGCGGCGATCAAAGCGCATGCACAGCACCGTATCGACACCGGCCTGTTCAAGATATCTCAATTTTTCACGTAAGCGTGTCAGGCGTGCCGGTGCTTTGTCACCGGCAAACAGCTCAAGCGGCTGGGGTTCAAACAGCATCACCACCACCGGCAGGTTGCGTTTACGTCCTTCGGCAATGAGCTCCGTCATCAGCGCCTGGTGGCCGCGATGTACGCCGTCAAAATTGCCAATGGTCAGAACGCAGCCGCGATGCTGCTCTTTCAGATTATAAATACCGCGGATTAACTTCATGGCTGACTCAAACCGGTGGAAATCGGCGGATTATACCCTTGAATAGCGTTAAGGTTAACCCGTCTGCGTGCCTTTCCTGCTTCTGGCCGGGCTTATCTGCGCGCTATCCGCGGCTCAGGGAAGATCTGAAGAATTTTGTTGCGAAATACTGTATTCAGCGCGGTGTTGCTGGTAGAATCTTGCGCCATCAATTACGTAAGATGGTGTCGTGGTTAAAACGACGCTTTATTGCACAAATCCATTGACAAAAGAAGGCGCAAAAGGCATAGTCCTCGGCCTTTGATTTGTCCATATAGAACACATTTGGGAGTTGGACCTTGGCTAATATCAAATCAGCTAAGAAACGCGCCGTAACATCTGAGAAACGTCGCAAGCATAACGCGAGCAACCGTTCTATGATGCGTACTTTCATCAAGAAAGTATACGCGGCTATCGCAACCGGCGACAAAGCTGCTGCGCAGAACGCATTCAACGAAATGCAACCAATCGTGGACCGTCAGGCTGCTAAAGGTCTGATCCACAAAAACAAAGCTGCACGTCATAAAGCAAACCTGACTGCACAGATCAACAAACTGGCTTAATCGCCCGTCTGTTTATCGCTTTGTTAAAAGAACCGGCGCTCAGCCGGTTTTTTTATGCCTGCAATTTACGGCTAAAAAAAGGAGGCCTTCGCCTCCTTCTGTTTTAGCGTAACTTTATCCGCAACAGCCCGTAACCAATCACTGCGGACAGCAATGACCCGCTGAGAATACCGAGCTTCGAGAACGTCACCAGCTGCTCGTGAGCGGCATCAAAGGCCAGCGAGCTGATAAAGATCGACATCGTAAAGCCGATGCCGCACAGCACGCCAATCGCCATAATATCGCGGATTGTGGTACCGCCCGGCAGCGCCGCCATACGAAGCTTCACCGCCAGCCAGCAGAACAGCGTGATCCCTAAGGGTTTACCAATCAGCAGGCCGAGAATGATACCCAGCGGCTCAGGTGAGAGCACATCACCGAAGGTTATGCCGCTGAGTGAGATACCGGCGTTAGCAAAAGCAAACAGCGGCAGAATGAGCCAGTTCACCCACGGCATCAGCCCGTGCGCCAGGTGTTCAGCCGGCGAATGGCCGTTCTTCTCCTCCAGCGGGACAAAGAAGCCGACAATCACACCTGCCAGCGTGGCGTGTACACCGGATTTGAGCACCGCCGTCCACAGCACGATCCCCACCAGCATATACACCGCGATATTACGGACCCCGCAGCGATTCAGGATGGCCAGCAGCACAATCGCCCCTGCTGCCACGCTGAGCGACATAACGGAAAGATCGCTGGTATAGAACAGCGCAATAATCACAATCGCGCCCAGGTCATCAATAATTGCCAGCGCCATCAGGAACACTTTCAGCGCCGTCGGTACGCGGCTGCCGAGCAGCGCCAGAACACCGAGCGCAAACGCGATATCGGTCGCGGTGGGAATTGCCCAGCCGTTACGGGCTATCTCATTATCGTGATTGAACAGCAGGAATATAACCGCAGGTGCCGCCATCCCGCCTAATGCCGCAATCACCGGGAAGATGGCCCGGTCGCGGCTCGCCAGTTCACCGGTGATCAGCTCACGCTTCACTTCCAGGCCAATCACCAGGAAGAACAGTGCCATCATCGCATCGTTAATCCACAGCAGCAGGTTTTTACTGATATCCAGCGCGCCAAAGCGGATCTGCACCGGCTCCGCCAGCAAGGATTGATAGCCCTGCGCGGTTGACGCGTTGTTCGCCAGGATCATCGCTGCCACAGCAGCAAGAATGAGGACAATGCCGTTGCTGGCATCGCTTGCGATAAAGCTTTTGAGCAAGCTTCGAATACTACGGGGTTTGTTCACAACTCCTCCTGAGTATGACAATTTTGCCCTGTAGTGTAGCGGCGGTGATAACCCGTTAAAAGAAGCTTGTCATTTGTTTACAGGCCAGGGTAAACCTGTCGGGAGATTCACCTGCAGTCCGGATCACAGCTGCCTTATTCAGGCAACGTATAATGAGTACCTGCTCAACGGCACTGGCTCAGTACCATCTGGAATAGCGAACATCTATGACGATGACCACAACAGCCCATACGGCTGTCAAAGGAATGGCGTAGCGGGGGAAAAACAGAATGAAAAAAACGGCGCCGATGAGAATAGCGGCTAAAGGTAACAGATTGCCAAACAGGAATCCGGCTACTGAAACCAGCCACTTTATGACCGCTTTCATTTCTGCAGAATCTCATTCATCAGGAAAATAATTTCATCTTCATTGCCGGATCCCGACCGCGTCATATAGATGATTTTAGACATTTCCGGCTCGATCAAAAAGTAGAGGAGTTTTCAATCCCGCCAGGTTAACAATAAAAAAGCGGAGAGTCTCCTCTCCGCTTTTCACGTCCTGCACACTTTCTTAGCGCGTCAGATCATCAAAGAACTTCTTCACGCCGTCAAAGAAGCTTTTCGAACGCGGGCTGTTTTTCTCACCCGTTGGTCCGCCAAAGCTCTCTTCCAGTTCGCGCAGCAGCGCTTTCTGTTTGTCGTTCAGGCTCACCGGTGTTTCCACCACCACGCGGCACAGCAGGTCGCCAACTGCGCCACCGCGCACCGATTTCACGCCTTTACCGCGCATGCGGAACAGCTTGCCGGTTTGGGTCTCTGCCGGCACTTTCAGATTCACGCGGCCATCCAGCGTCGGGACTTCAATCTCACCGCCCAGGGCTGCCATCGCAAAGTTGATTGGCACTTCACAGTACAGGTTGTTGTCTTCACGCTCGAAGATCGGGTGCTTCTTCACGGAAACCTGTACGTAGAGGTCGCCAGCCGGTGCGCCATGCTCGCCCGCTTCACCTTCGCCACTGAGACGAATGCGATCGCCGGTATCCACGCCTGCCGGAATCTTCACTGACAGGGTTTTCTGACGCTCAACGCGACCATGACCATGACAGGCGTTGCACGGATCTTTGATCACCGAGCCACGACCGTGACAGGTCGGACACGCCTGCTGTACGGTAAAGAAGCCCTGGCGCATCTGCACCTGACCTGCACCGTGACAGGTTGGACAGGTCTGCGGCTGAGTACCCGCTTTCGCGCCGCTGCCGTGGCAGACATCACACTCTTCCAGAACAGGAATGCGGATCTCTTTGGTCACGCCGCGTACCGCTTCTTCCAGCGTCAGTTCCATGTTGTAGCGTAAATCGGCGCCGCGTGAGGCGCGCTGACGGCGTCCTCCACCAAAAATATCGCCAAATACGTCGCCAAAGATATCGCTGAAGTCAGCACCGCCGCCGCCAAAGCCGCCGCCGAATCCACCGCCACCGCCGCCCTGTTCAAAAGCTGCATGACCGTATTGATCGTAGGCCGCACGCTTCTGCGCATCGGTCAGAATTTCGTAGGCTTCCTTCACCTCTTTAAACTTCGCTTCGGCTTCTTTATCGCCCGGGTTACGGTCCGGGTGATACTTCATCGCCAGGCGCTTATAAGCCTTTTTAATTTCACGCTCATCGGCGGATTTTGAGACGCCTAAGATCTCGTAAAAATCACTCTTAGCCATTGTTGTTCTGCCCTTAACATGATCGCACGGGCGTGGAGAGATCTCCTACGCCCGTGCTGGTTTCAACGGCTGTCAGGCCAGCCGTCGCGCCCGGTCAGGGGCAATTATTTTTTATCTTTAACTTCTTCGAATTCAGCGTCGACAACGTCGTCATCTCTCTTCGCTGAAGCGTCGCCGGCATCGGCTCCGCCCGCCTGAGCCTGCTGCTGTGCCAGCTCCATCAGTTTGCTGGAGACTTCCATCAGCGCCTGCATTTTGGCTTCGATTTCAGCTTTATCTTCGCCTCTCAGCGCGGTGTTCAGCTCGGTCAGTGCGGCTTCGATCGGTGCTTTGTCTTCAGCAGAGAGTTTGTCACCGGCTTCATCCAGCTGCTTACGGGTGCTGTGCGCAATCTGGTCGCCCTGGTTACGCGTCTGCACCAGCTCTTCGAATTTACGGTCAGACTCGGCGTTAGCTTCCGCGTCACGAACCATTTTTTCGATCTCTTCCTCATTCAGACCGGAAGAAGCTTTGATGGTGATCTTCTGCTCTTTACCGCTGTTTTTGTCCTTCGCAGACACATGCAGAATACCGTCGGCATCGATGTCGAAGGTCACTTCGATCTGCGGCATACCGCGTGGTGCTGGCTGGATACCATCCAGGTTGAACTGGCCCAGGGATTTGTTATCGCCTGAGCGCTTACGCTCACCCTGCAGCACGTGAATGGTCACGGCAGACTGGTTATCTTCAGCGGTCGAGAACACCTGGCTGTGCTTGGTTGGGATCGTGGTGTTCTTGCTGATCAGCGCGGTCATCACGCCACCCATGGTTTCGATACCCAGCGACAGCGGGGTTACGTCCAGCAGCAGAACATCTTTCACATCACCGGCCAGCACGCCGCCCTGCACGGCAGCACCTACAGCGACTGCTTCATCCGGGTTCACGTCTTTACGTGGCTCTTTGCCGAAGAACTCAGTCACTTTCGCCTGAACCATTGGCATACGCGTCTGACCACCAACCAGGATGACATCATTGATGTCAGAGACGGACAGGCCCGCATCCTGCAGTGCAACTTTCAGCGGCTCGATAGAGCGGCTAACCAAATCTTCAACCAGTGACTCCAGCTTCGCACGGGTCACTTTGATGTTCAGGTGCTTAGGACCGGTCGCATCTGCTGTGATGTACGGCAGGTTAACGTCGGTCTGCTGCGCAGAAGAGAGCTCAATCTTCGCTTTCTCAGCGGCTTCTTTCAGACGCTGCATCGCCAGCGGATCGTTGTGCAGATCGATGCCCTGATCTTTCTTGAACTCTGCCACCAGGTAGTTGATCAGGCGGCTGTCGAAGTCTTCACCACCGAGGTGGGTATCACCGTTGGTCGCCAGTACTTCGAAGGTTTTCTCGCCGTCAACTTCATCGATTTCGATGATAGAGATATCAAACGTACCGCCACCCAGGTCATAAACCGCGATGGTGCGGTTACCCTGGCCTTTATCCAGACCGTAAGCCAGTGCGGCTGCCGTTGGTTCGTTGATGATACGTTTTACGTCCAGACCGGCGATACGGCCTGCGTCTTTAGTCGCCTGACGCTGTGCATCGTTGAAGTAAGCCGGTACGGTAATGACCGCTTCAGTTACCGCTTCACCGAGGAAATCTTCCGCGGTTTTCTTCATCTTTTTCAGCACTTCAGCAGAGATCTGCGGCGGTGCCATTTTCTGGCCTTTTACGTCCAGCCATGCATCACCGTTATCAGAACCGATGATTTTGTACGGCATGATTTTGATATCACGCTGCACTTCTTCGTCCTGGAAACGACGGCCAATCAGACGCTTGATCGCGAACAGGGTGTTCTGCGGGTTAGTCACCGCCTGACGTTTAGCCGGTTGACCAACCAGAGTTTCGCCATCCTGCGTATAAGCAATAATTGACGGTGTGGTGCGATCGCCTTCAGCGTTTTCAAGCACACGTGCTTTACCGCCGTCCATGATCGCCACACATGAGTTGGTTGTACCCAGGTCAATACCAATAATCTTACCCATCTAAACGTCTCCCACTTAAATTCAATTCTTTGCCAATTTGGGTTGTGAAGCAGAGATGCGGTCAAAATCACCGCTTTCAACTGCTGGAGCAGGCTTTTTTTTGCTGCCTCACAACGCTCGATGACAAGTAAATGGGGCCGCTTCGAAGCGCATCAAGGGTTAAAACTAAAAAAAATTTAGAATCTGATACCGTTTCAGATCAAAGTGGCGTGAAAGCGGGCTGATTATGATGCAGCGCCCCGCTTACCGCCGTGGTAGGCGCAGGGTTAAGACCACGCAAATTTAACACTGCTGCTGAGGAATTATGGGTAACACCACGCTGGCGAATCCCGCCCCGTTGGGCCTGATGGGCTTTGGTATGACGACCATCCTGCTCAATTTACACAATACCGGTCTGTTTGCGATGGATGTCATCATCCTGGCAATGGGCCTGTTCTACGGTGGTATCGCGCAAATTCTTGCCGGGCTGCTGGAGTATAAAAAAGGCAACACGTTCGGCCTCACCGCATTTACCTCTTACGGCAGCTTCTGGCTGACGCTGGTAGCGATTCTGCTGCTGCCGAAAATGGGCCTTGCTGCTGTCGCCGACGGTCACTTCCTCGGCGCATACCTGGCGCTGTGGGGCATGTTTACGCTGTGCCTGTTTTTCGGCACGCTGCAGGCGCCAAAGATGCTGCGATTTGTTTTTGCCAGCCTGACGCTGCTGTTTGCGCTGCTGGCGCTGGGGCATCTGCTGGATCACGCCAGGCTGCTGCGTATCGCAGGCTGGGTCGGTATTGTCTGCGGAGCCAGCGCGTTCTATCTGGCGATGGGAGAAGTACTGAACGAGAAGTTTGGCCGCAGCGTGCTGCCAATCGGTGAATAAAAAAAACAGCGCGGGTTAGCCCCGCGCTGATCGATTACGAAGAGTGCAGTGATACATCCAGCCGCGTATCAGGCTGACGGCTATCGCGCCACAGCCAGATCCCCACCAGAAAACCGATCACCGCCAGCGCCAGTACATACCAGGCCGGTGCCATAGGTGTCAGCTGCATCATCAGCGTCACGCTGATCGGCGTCAGGCCACCAAAAATCGCGTAAGAGACGTTATAGGAGAACGAAATACCGGTGAAACGCACCGCTGCCGGGAACGCCCGCACCATCACAAACGGCACCACGCCAACCACACCCACGCTCAGGCCAGCCAGGCCGTACCAGAGCAACAGCATCTCCGGCGTAGTGCCCAGCTGATGGAAGAAGTTCCAGCTGAATATTGCCAGCAGCACGGAACCGGCCATCAGCGTACGCGCAGCACCAAATCGATCAACCAGCCAGCCGGCTATTACGCAGCCCAGCAGCAGCATAACGGTGGCAAAGCTATTGGCCTGCAGGCTGAGTGCTGCCGGGATAGCGTGCTGTTTCTGCATCAGCGTAGGCGCCATCAGAATCACCACCACGATGCACGCCGACAATAGCCACGTCAGCAGCATTGAGACCACAACGCCGTGCCTGTGGCTGGCGAGAACGGTGCGCAGCGGCAACTTATCCGAGAGCGTTTTGCGCTGCTGCATCTGCCGGAACACCGGCGTCTCATGCAGCCAGCGGCGCAGATACATCGCCAGCAAGCCAAACAGACCGCCGAGGAAGAAAGGGATGCGCCAGCCGTAATCGCGCATAGCGGCGGGTGAAAGCGTGGTATTCAGCGCGGTGGCGACCAGCGAACCGAGCAGGATACCCGCGGTTAATCCGGCGGTCAGCGTGCCACAGGCGAAGCCGATACGCTTTTCTGGCACATGTTCTGCTACAAACACCCAGGCGCCCGGCACCTCGCCGCCGATCGCCGCGCCCTGCAGGATGCGCATCAGCAGCATCAGTAACGGTGCCGCAATGCCAATGCTGTCATAGGTTGGCAGTGCGCCCATCGCCAGCGTGGGCAGCGCCATCAGCAGAATACTGAGGCTAAACATCTTCTTGCGTCCGACTTTGTCGCCAAAGTGTGCCATGATGATGCCGCCCAGTGGGCGCGCCAGATAGCCGGCCGCAAAGATGGCAAACGTCTGCACCTGCCGCAACCACTCGGGAATGTCGGCCGGAAAGAACAGTTCGCCAATCACCGCAGCGAAGAAGACAAAGATGATGAAGTCGTAAAACTCCAGCGCCCCGCCAAGGGCCGCCAGCGACAGGGTTTTGTAGTCCTGCCGGTTAAGTTGTCGGGTATTCAGGGTATCCATATCAGTGTGGTATCCAGCGCTATTCGGTAGGGTTGTAAAGCTGGGATCACTATACCGTCAAACCTTTACCACACCAGTCGTGCTGAATTTTATGCCTGAAAACGGTAATTTTCAGACGTTTGTCTCACGCCGGGCGCTTTTCGGGCGAAAAGCTGCTACCACCGCGGAATGCGTCTCCACATATGGCCCTTCAAGCAGCTGTAAACAATAAGGTACGGCAGCAAAAATACCCGGTACTTTTACGCTGCCGTCTTCCGCTTTCAGCCCTTCCAGCGTCTCTTTAATCGATTTAGGCTGGCCGGGAAGATTGAGAATCAGCGACTGTTTACGAATCACGCCCACCTGGCGCGACAAAATCGCCGTGGGTACAAACTGCAGGCTGATCTGGCGCATCTGCTCACCAAACCCCGGCATTTCACGATCGGCTATCGCCAGCGTGGCATCGGGCGTAACGTCACGGCGCGCCGGTCCGGTGCCGCCGGTGGTTAACACCAGATGGCAGAACCGTTCATCAACCAGCTCGCAGATCGCCTGTTCAATCATCGGCTGCTCATCCGGCACCAGACGGGTTTCAATTTCAAACGGCGTGGCAAGCGCGGCGGCGAGCCAGCTCTCCAGAGCCGGAATGCCCTGATCCTGATAGATGCCGTTGGCGGCCCGATCGGAAACGGAAATCAAGCCAATACGTAAAGTATCCATAGAGTTATCGCTGTGGTTAACCGCGAGGCGGTGAAAGATAGAGAGAGTGCAGAAAGGATAATACAAAGCGTGGAGAAAAAGCGAAAACCGTGGCAGCAATCTGCCGCCACGGCCTGTCACCTTACAGCAGTTCGGCGATCATCTTCTCAAGTTTACCCTGGTCGATGGCGAAGTTGCGGATGCCTTCCGCCAGCTTGGTCACCGCCATAGGATCCTGGTTGTGCTGCCACAGGAACTCAGCTTCGGTCATTTTCGCCGGACGCGCTTTCACGTCACCGGTGTAGCTCAGCTTACGCTCAACCGCACCTTCGCTCTCCGCCAGCTCTTTCAGCAGGTTTGGCGAAATTGTCAGACGGTCGCAACCGGCCAGCTCGATGATCTCACCGACGTTACGGAAGCTGGCGCCCATCACCACGGTTTCGTAACCGTGCTGCTTGTAGTAGTTGTAAATTTCAGAAACCGACACCACACCTGGATCTTCGTGCGCAGCATACTCTTTCTTATCGGTATTCTGCTTGTACCAGTCGAGGATACGGCCAACGAACGGTGAAATCAGGAACACGCCGGCTTCGGCACAGGCACGCGCCTGCGCAAAGGAGAACAGCAGCGTCAGGTTACAGTTGATGCCCTCTTTCTCCAGCTGCTCTGCCGCACGGATGCCCTGCCAGGTAGATGCCAGCTTGATCAGGATACGGTCATTGCTGATGCCCGCATCGTTGTACAGTTTGATCAGGCTGCGTGCCTTGGCGATGCTCGCTTCGGTGTCGTAAGAGAGACGCGCATCCACTTCAGTGGAGATACGGCCCGGGATCAGCTTAAGAATTTCCAGACCAATGTTGACGGCCAGCTTGTCAGAAACCAGCGCCAGCTGCTCTTCTTTATTGCTGCTCTGCTGACGCGCCCAGGTAATGGCTTCATCTATCAGCTTGCGGTATTCAGGAATTTGAGCGGCATTGAGGATCAAAGAAGGGTTCGTGGTGGCGTCCTGCGGCTGATAGAGTTTCATCGCTGCGATATCACCGGTGTCGGCGACCACGGTAGTCAGCTGACGCAAGGAAGTAAGTTTGTCCGTCATGGTTCTCTTTTCTCTTAGGTTGACTGTCAGGGTATAAAAGGCTGTTGCGATAATATCACGCAAGCTAAGCGGCGCAACACCATGGAGTGCCCTTTACGATAGCGCTAACAAATGGAAGCGATTTGCCGATCCGTCGCGCTTTTTTGCTACACTCGGCGCAACAATTTTCCCTTTAATCCCCTGATAAAAGAGCGGGTCAACGAGGACGTAAACGATGCTGATGGTTATCTCGCCAGCGAAGACACTGGACTATGAAAGCCCGCTGGCGACACAACGTTTCACCCAACCGGCGCTGTTAGAAAAATCACACCAATTAATCGACGTTGCGCGCGATCTCTCACCGGCACAGATCGCTTCTCTGATGAGTATCAGCGATAAGCTGGCCCATCTGAACGCCGAACGCTTTAACCAGTGGCAGCCGCCCTTCACGCCTGATAACGCACGTCAGGCGATTCTGGCGTTTAAAGGGGATGTCTATACCGGCCTGCAGGCAGAGACCTTCAGCGAAGCGGATTTCGACTTTGCTCAGCAGCATCTGCGCATGTTTTCCGGCCTTTACGGCCTGCTGCGCCCGCTCGATTTAATGCAGCCGTATCGCTTAGAGATGGGGATCAAGCTGACTAATCCGGCAGGCAAAGATCTCTACAGCTTCTGGGGCGATCTGCTCACAGAGAAGCTGAACGAGGCGCTGGCGGACCAGGGTGATGACGTGCTGATTAACCTGGCCTCTGATGAGTATTTCAAAGCAATTAAGCCGAAGCAGTTACAGGGGCAGTTGATTAAACCGGTGTTCCTCGACGAGAAGAACGGCAAGTTTAAGGTGATCAGCTTCTACGCCAAGCGCGCGCGCGGGTTGATGAGCCGCTACATCATTCAAAATCGTCTGCGTAAACCGGAGCAGCTGAAGGCGTTTGATGTCGATGGCTATTTTTTTGCTGCTGATGAAAGCAAAGGCAATGAACTGGTGTTTAAGCGTCACGAGCAGTGATTTACCCGGGTCGCCATAAATGGCGACCCGGGTATCATGCACCCTAATCCATACAGGCGTGGTGCGCACCTTGCGAATTTACTTCAGCAAGAACTTACGCAGCTCGGCGAAATCCGCTTTAAAACTGTGCGACAGCAGCGGCAGATCCGCCCGATCGGCCAGCTCCTGCGGCAGCGGCAGCGTCTGCCCCAAAATCTCCTCCACGCTCTCTTTAAACTTGGCCGGATGCGCCGTACCCAGGAACAGACCGTACTCGCCCTCCTGCAGATTATCGCGCAGCAGACGGTAGGCAATCGCCGCGTGCGGCTCAGAGATATAACCGATCTCCGCCAGCTCGCGCATGGTCAACTTCGTGGTCTCATCGGACACCGCACCGTAAGCCAGATCGGTCAGGCGCCAGGTTTTACGGCGGAACAGCTCCTCAACGCGCGGCCAGTTGTTAGGCTGGCTCACATCCATCGCATTCGACAGCGTAGCCACCGTGGCATTTGGCTGCCATTCGCCATTACCAAGGAAGCGTGGCACGGTGTCGTTGGCATTGGTGGCGGCGATAAAGCGCTTGATCGGCAGACCGAGCGATTTCGCCAGCAGGCCGGCGGTCAGATCGCCAAAGTTGCCGCTGGGCACCGACACCACCAGCTGATTGCGCTTCTCCTGCGGTAACTGCGCGACGGCCTCGAAGTAGTAGCAGATCTGCGCCAGCAGGCGGCTGATGTTAATGGAGTTCGCAGAGTTGAGGCCAATCGCCCTCTTCAGCTCTTCATCATCAAACGCCTGTTTCACCAGCGCCTGGCAGGCATCGAAGTCACCGTCAATCGCGATGGTTTCAATATTCCCGCCCAGCGTACAGAACAGCTTCTCCTGCAGCGGACTGATTTTGCCCTGCGGATAGAGGATCACCACGCGCACGTTCTCCATCCCGTAGAACGCATGCGCCACTGCCGCACCGGTGTCGCCGGAGGTCGCGGTCAGGATGGTGATCTGCTCATCTGCACCGGACACGTAAGAGAGCATCTGCGCCATAAAGCGGCCGCCAAAATCTTTAAACGCCAGCGTCGGGCCGTGGAACAGCTCAAGGCACGCGACATCATTGCTCACCTGGGTGACCGGCGCCGGGAAAGCAAAGGCATTTTTAACGCGCTCCGCCAGCTGATGCGCAGCAATCTCATCACCGATATAGGCAGAGAGAATTTTGCTGCTGCGGCTGACAAAATCCATCTCCAGCATCGCATCAATATCGGTCAGTTCGAATTCCGGCAGCTCCAGCGGGAAAAACAGCCCCTGCTGTGAACCGAGGCCCTGTTTCACGGCCTGCGAAAAGCTCACCTGCTCGTTGTGATCCTTAAGGTTGTAGAGTTTCATGCGTTATCCCAATTTACGTGCGCCAGCCGTATCAAGACGGCAGATATGGACGAAGCCTTCATCGTTCTGCAGATAGTGCTGGCTCAACCAGCCTGCCATCCGCTGTGCCGTTGCCATCTCGTTGCAAACGGCGAAAAGTGTCGGGCCGGAGCCCGAAATGCCGCAGGCCAGTGCGCCAATATCGGCCGCCGCTTTGCGCGCATCGGCAAAGCCTGGCAGCAGTTTGGTGCGATACGGCTCCGCAACAACATCCTGCATAAGTTTAGCCGCCAGCGCAGGCTGACGGGTGTGGCAGGCGTGAATAAAGCCCGCCAGCAGACGACCATGTTTGATCACATCCTGCTTGCGATACTGTGCCGGCAGAATGGCACGCGCTTCGGCAGTTGAGACTTTAATGCCCGGATAGGCCATCACCCACAGCCAGTCATCAAAGCACGGGACCTCCTGGCTGATGATGCCGTTCTCCTCAATCATCAGCTGCACGCCGCCAAGGAAGCAGGGTGCCACGTTGTCATAGTGCACGCTGCCTGAAATGCGCCCTTCCAGCTCGCCCATCAGCGCCAGCAGTTCCGTATCACTCAGCGGTTTGCCGCAGAATTCGTTCATGGCCATCAAACCTGCCACCACAGAACAGGCGCTGGAGCCGAGGCCGGAGCCAATCGGCATGTTTTTCTCCAGCGTCATGGCAACCGGTACCTGCTTACCGATGGCCTGACAGAAGCGCTCCCAGCACTGGTAAACAATGTTCTCTTTAGGCTCAGCCGGCAGTTTACTGACGAAGCGCCCCTTATTGACCAGGCTAAAGCTGTCAGCCGCTTCCACAGACACGCAATCACCCAACAGCGTGCCATCCACCGGCGAAACCGCCGCGCCCAGCACATCAAAGCCGACGCTGACGTTACCTATTGAGGCCGGTGCATAAATTTTTACCATCATTAAACTCCCAACTTCCACGACAGCGTGCGCAGCAGGTCGGCAAATACGCCGGCTGCAGTGACATCATTTCCGGCGCCATACCCGCGCAGAACCAGCGGGATTGGCTGATAATAGCGGCTGTAAAACGCCAGCGCGTTCTCACCGTTTTTCACTTTGTACAGCGGATCGTTGCCGTCCACCGCATCGATCTTCACTTTACACGCGCCGCCCTCTTCAATCGCGCCGACGAAGCGTAACACTTTACCCTCATCACGGGCTTTGGCAACGCGCGCGGCGAAGGCGTTGTCCAGCTCCGGCAGGCGCGCCATAAACGCGTCAACCTCAGCGATCGCCGTCAGGCTGTCTGGCAGCAGCGGTTCGATTTCGATGTCGCTCAGCTCCAGCTGATGCCCGGCCTCACGTGCCAGGATCAGCAGCTTACGCGCCACGTCTGTGCCGGAGAGATCGTCACGCGGGTCCGGCTCTGTAAAGCCCAGTTCACGCGCCATTTTCGTCGCGTCTGACAGCGAAACGCCCTCATCCAGCTTGCCAAAAATAAATGACAGCGAACCGGAGAGAATGCCGGAGAACTTAATCAGCTCATCGCCGGCGTTCAGCAGGTTTTGCAGGTTCTCAATCACCGGCAGGCCGGCGCCAACGTTGGTGTCATACAGGAACTTGCGGCGTGATTTTGCCGCCGCCGCACGCATCTGCTGGTAGTAGTTCCACGATGAGGTGTTGGCCTTTTTGTTTGGCGTTACCACGTGGAACCCCTCGGCGAGGAAGTCAGCGTACTGATCGGCCACCGCCTGGCTGGAGGTGCAGTCAACAATTACCGGGTTCAGCAGGTGATACTCCTTCACCAGACGGATCAGGCGCCCCAGATTGAACGGCTCTTTGGCTTCGCTCAGCTCAGCTTTCCAGTTGCTGAGATCGATCCCGTGCACGTTAGTTAACAGCGCACGCGAGTTGGCGATACCGCACACGCGCAAATCAATATGTTTGCCTTTCAGCCACGCCTGCTGACGATAGAGCTGGTCGAGCAGTGCGCCGCCAACGCCGCCAACGCCCACCACAAACACTTCGATAACCTGATCGGTCGCGAACAGCATCTGGTGCACCACGCGTACGCCGGTGGTGACGTCATCGTTGCTAACCACCACTGAGATAGAGCGCTCGGAGGAGCCCTGCGCGATAGCCACAATGTTGATATTGGCGCGTGCCAGCGCCGAGAAGAATTTGGCGGAGATGCCGCGCAGCGTGCGCATGCCATCACCGACCACCGAGATGATGGCCAGCTGCTCCAGCACGTCCAGCGGATCGAGCAGGCCATCTTTCAGCTCAAGGTAGAATTCATCCTCCAGCACCCGACGCGCACGCGCCTGCTCGTTCTGCGGTACACAGAAACTGATGCTGTATTCAGAAGAGGATTGGGTGATCAGCACCACGGAGATGCCGGTGCGCGACATCGCCGCAAACACGCGTGCCGCCATCCCGACCATACCTTTCATGCCGGGTCCGGACACGTTGAACATGGCCATGTTGTTAAGGTTGGTGATGCCTTTTACCGGACTCTCATCCTGATCGACTTCGCCGCCAATCAGCGTGCCAGGCGCCTGCGGATTGGCGGTGTTTTTGATTAAGCAGGGGATCTGGAACTGCGCAATCGGCGCGATGGTACGCGGGTGCAGCACTTTGGCGCCGAAGTAGGAGAGCTCCATCGCCTCCTGATACGACATCGACTTCAGCAGACGCGCATCCGGCACCTGACGCGGATCGCAGGTGTAAACGCCGTCAACGTCCGTCCAGATTTCACAGCAGTCAGCGCGTAAGCAAGCTGCCAGCACCGCCGCGGAGTAGTCGGAGCCGTTACGGCCCAGCACCACCAGTTCGCCCTTCTCATTGCCGGCGGTAAAGCCGGCCATCAGGATCATATGGTCGCCAGGGATTTGGCTGGCGGCAATGCGGCGGGTGGATTCAGCAATATCCACGGTGGATTCGAGGTAGTGGCCAATAGCCAGCAGTTTTTCCACCGGATCAATCACCGTGACTTTATGGCCGCGCGCCTGAAGTAACGCCTCCATAATGGCAATCGAGAGCTTCTCACCACGGCAGATGATGGCGGCATTCACCGCATCCGGACACTGCCCCAGTAAGCTGATTCCGTGTAACACCTGTTTCAGCTGCGCAAACTCCAGCGCAACCCGGGTTTTTAACCCCTCGTAATCGAAACCAGGCTGTACATCCGCCAGGCCCTGTAACAGTTCGGCAAAAATACGTTCGGCATCGCTGATATTTGGCAGAGCATCCTGGCCACTGATGGTTTTTTCAATCATCGCCACCAGGTGATTGGTAATTTTTGCTGGTGCAGAGAGCACAGTGGCAACTTGTCCCTGTTGCGCATTACTTTCCAGAATATCCGCCACGCGGAGAAAACGTTCCGCATTGGCGACTGAGGTTCCGCCGAATTTCAGCACTCGCATAGTTAAAGCTCTCCTGAATTTTTGCCGAAAAAAAAGCCCGCACTGTTTAGGTGCGGGCTTCTTTTTTGTTTTTCCTGTATGCGTCAGCCCGCACCGTTACCTGTGGTAATGGTGGTGGTAATAATAATTGTGGTGTTCAGGCTGTGATTACGCATTGAGGTTTTCTGTCTGTCTTTGTCTTGTCCGTCTGCCTTTCAGAAGTAAAGCAAAGCGCACGTTAAGTCAACGAATTTGTCTTTACCTTCAAGCCATGCCGCTGCGCAGTGCTGCGCCTTCGCCGGTAAATGGCATCGCGATCGTTTGGTCTGGTGCGATGATGCCCGATCACGCACTGCAAACTCAGGATTTATCCGAGCAATTATCTATAAGTTTTTTTTCTACGTCGTGCAGCAAACGGTGCAGCATCGCGCTATCGCGCTGCTCCAGCAGACCGATACGCTGATCAATCCAGTCGGCCATCTTCGTATCGTCACTGACCTCCAGCGTTACCAGCAGCTGGTGAAAACGTTGACGCAACGCCTGCAGCTGATGCTGATTCGCCACCTCAGCCGGCGCAGCAGCCACCTGGTTGAGCGCCGAAAGCTGATAGCAGTAAACCATTACCGCCTGACCCAGATTCAGAGACGGGTAATCACTGGCCATCGGAATGCCGGTCAGCAGATCCACCTGCTCCAGCTCTTCATTGGTCAGACCGCTATCTTCGCGCCCAAATACCAGCGCAATGCGGCTGAGCCACTGGCGCTTCTCCTGCAGAATGGTCTCAACCTGGCCAGGCGTGGCGTAATAGCGGAATCGCGCGCGGCTGCGGGCGGTTGTCGCCACAGAGAAATCCACGTCTGCCAGCGCCTCGCTTAGCGTGGCATAGGTTTTTACGTTATCAAGAATCTCACCGGCACCGTGCGCCACACGCCGCGCTGCCGGATCCTGCCAGGCATCGCTGGCGACGATTCGCATCTCGCTAAACCCCATGGTTTTCATGGCGCGCGCAGCCGCACCGATATTTTCCGGACGGGCCGGTGAGACAAGGATCAGGGGGAAATGCATGATTTTTCCATCGAACAGTTAACAACTGGCACTATGTTGGCATGGGCCAAAGAAAATACCAACCGCATGGGCAAGAGAAAATAAGATGTTAAGGATGTTAAAAGAGGATAAAAGTTATGGGGAGCATCAATTGCGTGATATAAGCAAAATTTCCCCGCTTAATTAATATAAATGCATTGTTTTTCAAAATATTGAAATACTATTTTCTGCAGCTTTAACTTTTAACGTTATGCAGCTTAAATGTAGCGAAAATGCTGCTTTTTGTGAGCTAACCTTGCATTCCAGTAGAAGTTTTTCATAAAAGTGTTAACGTGCTACACTTGCATTTGATATAAGTCAACGAAGCGTTGTTTTTATGCTTATCGGTTGTTGTTGGTGCTGTTAGGTTGCTGTTAATACGGTTAGGATAAGCGCCAGTCCGATACCCACGGGGCACGCAAATATTCATCCTGACTGGCTGAGCTAACACTGAAGTTGACGTAGATGGATGGTGTATTCCGAAGATCATTTCGTACACCGGTTGCGAACGGCACGCTGTTCCAGGTAACAGTGACGGCAACCGCCGTACGCCCTGTTTTCGATTTGTTGGCAAATTTTAGGTAGCGAAACATGCAGACCCCGCACATTCTTATCGTTGAAGACGAACTGGTCACGCGTAACACCCTCAAAAGTATTTTTGAAGCAGAAGGTTACGTGGTCTATGAAGCCACCGACGGTGCTGAAATGCACCAGGTTCTGACGGAAAATGACGTCAATCTGGTGATCATGGACATCAACCTGCCAGGTAAAAACGGTTTGCTGCTGGCGCGCGAATTGCGCGAACAGGCAAACGTCGCGCTGATGTTCCTGACCGGTCGTGATAATGAAGTGGATAAAATTCTCGGTCTGGAGATCGGCGCCGATGATTACATCACCAAACCGTTTAACCCACGTGAGCTGACGATTCGTGCGCGCAACCTGCTGTCGCGTACCATGAATCTGGCGATGCCAAGCGAAGAGCGCCGTCAGGTTGAGAGCTATCGCTTTAACGGCTGGGAGCTGGACATTAACAGTCGTTCGCTGATTAGCCCGAATGGCGATCAGTACAAGCTGCCGCGCAGTGAGTTCCGCGCCATGCTGCACTTCTGCGAAAACCCGGGAAAAATTCAGACGCGTGCAGATTTGCTGAAGAAGATGACCGGTCGCGAGCTGAAGCCGCATGACCGTACCGTCGATGTCACCATTCGCCGCATCCGTAAGCACTTTGAATCGACGCCGGATACGCCGGAGATCATCGCCACTATCCACGGCGAAGGTTACCGCTTCTGCGGTGAGCTACAGGATTAAGCCTCCCGCCGCAAGAAAAAACGCCCGTCAGGGCGTTTTTTTATGGCTCAGTGCCACGGCATAATCGGTACTGCGCTCAGCGCGTTCTTGGGCGAACCGTCTACTACCTTATCTGAATAGCTCAGATAGACCAGCGCGTTACGCCTCTGGTCAAAAAAGCGCACCACCTGCAACTTCTTAAACACCAGCGACGTGCGCTTGCGGAACACAACTTCACCCTGCGCCTTGCCTTGTGCGATTTTATCGCTAAGCTCTACCGGTCCAACCTGCTGGCAGGAGATGGCGGCGTCCGAAGTGTCTTCTGCCAGACCGAGCCCGCCCTTGATGCCACCGGTTTTTGCCCGGCTGATATAACAGGTTACATTTTTAACATCGGGGTCATCGAAAGCCTCTACCACGATCTTATGATCGGGGCCGAATATCTTGAACACCGTATCTACCGAGCCAATCTCCTCGGCCAGAGCCGTATTGCTGACCAGATAAGTTGCCAACGTGACTATAAGAATGCGCGCTATTGTCATTGAGTTACCATTGCAAACGGAATAGATGTGAATGTAATGTACTGTCAATCGTAACAAGAACCAAACTTATCGGGTTATTACCCGCCTTGATTTAGCACAGTCGATTAACAAACCGCCCCACGCTTTTGTGCATTTCGTGCTAATATTCGGCGACTTCATCGTTGCGTCACCAGAGAGTTATGAGGATGTTTTATGGACCAAGCCGGTATCATTCGCGATTTGCTTGTCTGGCTGGAGAGCCATCTGGATCAACCCCTTTCACTCGATAACGTCGCACTGAAAGCGGGCTACTCCAAGTGGCACCTGCAGCGAATGTTCAAGGAAGTGACTGGCCATGCCATCGGTGCGTACATCCGCGCCCGCCGGCTGTCAAAAGCCGCGGTTGCCCTGCGTCTGACCAGCCGTCCCATCCTCGACATCGCCCTGCAGTATCGCTTCGATTCTCAGCAGACCTTTACCCGCGCGTTTAAAAAGCAGTTCAATCAAACGCCAGCCTGGTACCGTCGCTCTTCGGAGTGGAATTCGTTCGGCATTCGTCCGCCGATTCGCCTTGACGATCATCACATCCCGCAAGCCAGTTTTGTCACCCTGCCGGAAACGGTGCTGGTAGGACAAACGCAGAGTTACACCTGTACGCTGGAGCAGATCTCCAGCTATCGCGACGAGATGCGTCTCCATTTCTGGAAGCAGTTCCTGCTGGAAACCGACACCGTGCCGCCGGTGCTGTACGGCCTGCATCAGGTCCGCGCCAGCCATGAGAAGGATGATGAGCAGGAGATTCTGTATACCACGGCTGTCCCGGCCGATCAGCAGGCACTGAGTATGCAGTCGAACCAGCGCGTGATTCTGGAAGCCGGCGATTACGTCCAGTTCAGTTACGAAGGGCCACGCAGTGCGTTACAGGATTTCATCCTGCTGCTGTACGGTACCTGCATGCCGACGCTGGGTCTGGTGCGCCGTCAGGGCCAGGATATCGAGCGGTTCTATACACACGGTGGCAAAAAGCGCAGTGAGCCGCCGACGGAAATTCGCTGTGAATACCTGATCCCGATTCGCCCGCAGCAGTAACGGGTCTCGCTGGTGGTCGCCATGAATGGCGACCCGACACCTGTTGCCGGGTACGCGTCAATCACAGGGTGCGCATGAACGCACACTGCGCCAACATCCGGCTGCACATGCGCACCAACACGCGGTCACTCCGTAGGGTGCGCATTCATGCGCACCGCGCTAAACCTTAACGCTGCAGCTCATCCAGGGCTGGCGCATCCAGATGCGACACGTCGCCCGCCGTTTCAACTACCCACCCCGCGGCCAGCCAGGCACTCTGCTGATGATCCACGCGTGAGATCGAGCAGTTGCGCAGGCGCAGGCGCCGCTCGGCATGCGCCGGTAAACCGAGAATGGTACTCACCAGAGAACCCAGCGCCATACCGTGGCTGACAATCAGCGGGCGGCTGCCGGCGGGCAGCTCAAGGCAGGCATTCAGCGCGTCATGCATACGCGCCGCCATCTCTGCCATTGACTCCCCGCCGGGAATACGCCCGTCTTCGGTACCGTCCACCAGCGTTTTGCGCCAGCGCTCCTCTTCGGGCGTCAGGCCATCCAGCGGACGCTGTTCCAGACACCCCATATTGAGCTCCCGCAGGCGCGCATCAAGCGTCACCGTGCAGCCGCAGGCGTCAGCGATAATCTCTGCGGTCTGGCGCGTGCGCCCCAAATCGCTGGCAATCACGTGGGTAATGCCCAGCGATTTAACGCGTTCACCCACCTGGCGGGCCTGCTGTTCACCTTTCTCCGTCAGCGGACTGTCGGACTGCCCCTGAATGCGTCGGGCCGCATTCCAAACCGTTTCACCGTGACGAACAAGATAGACCTGTAACATGCGTAGTTTCCGTTATACTGCGACAAATTTGTCTTGAGGGTTCAAACAATTATGTACCATGTTGTCGCAGCCACCACCAATCCGGCAAAAATCCGCGCGATTGCGCAGGCGTTCAACGACGTATTCGGCGAAAGATCCTGCCATATTGAGGGGGTCGAGGTCGAGAGTGGCGTCGCCGCACAGCCGTTAAGCGATGTTGAAACGCGAACTGGCGCACGCCAGCGTGTGGTCAATGCGCGCAGCGCGCGTCCGCAGGCCGATTTCTGGGTTGCAATCGAAGCGGGGATTGAGGGGGACAGCGCATTTGCATGGATGGTGATTGAAAATACGCAGCAGCGCGGTGAATCGCGCTCCGCCAGCTTTACCCTGCCGCCGGTGGTTATGTCGGGACTGGCCGCCGGTCACGAACTGGGCGAGGAGATGGCCCGTTTGACAGGGGTTGAGAACATCAAGCACAAAGGCGGCGCGATTGGGGCGTTCACCCACGGCCTGCTGACCCGCTCCAGCGTTTATCATCAGGCGCTCATCCTGGCGCTGTGCCCGTTCACGCATCCGCTCTATCAGCAGTAATCAGTTGCGCCCAAGGCGCATCTCCAGCCAGCGCTTCAGCTCAGGCGGCGCCTCTTTCAGGCTGTTAGAACCGCGCGTGATGGTGGCAATACCTACGCCCAGCTCACTCTTCAGCTCACGCTGGCTGATATCACCGTTAATCAGGGCTTCAATAATGCGCAGGCGCGTGCCAAACGATTCGCGCTCGTCAGGCGTCATCATCAGCTGCAGAAGCGGCAGCGCAACGTCATCGGCGAAGGCGTTTTGCATCAGTTCGATAAATCGCAGCCAGTTATCTTGCTCTGACTGGGAAGAAAGGGGTTGGCTCATGAAGGCTTCCGTACTCATTAACGAGTACGGAAGCATAGCACAGTCAGTAACTGCGATTCCACTCGCCATCGTCCAGAATCTTATCCGGCTTACCCATGAAGTAGCGGTAATAAGCATCGTAGGCCAGCACGTTCTTCACATAGCCACGCGTCTCAGAGAACGGGATGGTTTCGATAAACGCCACCGCATCCAGCTTGCCGCCGCTGGTGTTCTGCCAGCTGCGAACCCGGCCCGGACCGGCGTTGTAGGCCGCTGACGAGAAGATACGGTTCTGCCCAAACTGCTGATAGACATACTCCAGATACTGCGTACCAATCTGAATATTGGTTTGCGGATCCAGCAGCTGGCTGCTGTTCACATAGCCGGGAATGTTATACATCTTCACGGTATGCGTAGCGGTGCCGGGCATAACCTGCATTAAACCACTGGCCCCCACCGGAGAGCGCGCTTTTGGATTCCAGGCGCTCTCCTGCCGCGAGATCGCCATTGCATAGCTCGGTGAGATCCCCTTATCACGCGTGTATTGCTGATAGAGATTTTGCCACGCCAGCGGGAAACGCTCTTTCAGGCTGTCCCACATTTTCGCGGTAATGGTGGCCTGCACGCTGAGATCCCACCAATCCTGTTCGTTGGCGTAGCGCGCCAGCATCTGCTGCTGACTGCGGGTTTTGCTGGAGATCAGATTGGCCCACTCGCTACGCGCCAGGTTATCCAGCCCCCAGTACATCAGCTCGCGCACCCGCGCCATCTCTGGCCCCTGCACTACGCTGCTATCCGCCGCCGGCGCTTTATCCACCTGCAACGGATACTCCACGCCTAAACGCTGCGCGGCCACCATGGGATAGAAACCGCGCTGCTGCATAAGCTTACGCAGAATCTCATCCGCCTCATCTTTACGCCCCTGCGCGATCAGCAGGTCAGCCTGCCAGTACTGCCACTCATCTTTCTCTTTGGCTTCCACAGGCAAACGGGCGATCCAGGTATTCAGCCCGCGGCGGTCATTTTCGCTCAGCGCCAGGCGTACGCGGCGCTCCACCAGCGCGGTGGATTCGCTGTTCATCACCACCGCATCGCGCCAGCGCGCCTGCTCAGAGGTCAGATCCGCGCCCATCATGCGCCACACAACCGTCTCTTTCAGATCCTGCTCTTCGGCTGCGCTCATCTTCTGCGCCTGTACCAGCTGCGGGATCATCATGCGCGCGTTGTCCATATCCTGCCGCGCCACGCGGGCGAAGGCATAGCTGGTCGCCATGCGGGTAAAGTCGGTCGGACCGAGCGTGCTGGCAAATGTGGTGACGGTTTGCGGATTCTGCTGCAGGGCGATCAGCGCACTGGCGGTGGTCTGATAATCCGCCGGCAGCATCTTCGCCAGGTAGTTGACCAGGCTATCGTTACCCGCCTTCATCGCCAGACGGATACGCTCAAGAATGGTAATGGGTGAGAGCTGGCCAGACGCTTGCCATACCGAGAACAGCTTATCGCAATCGTTCGAGAGCGCCGTGCCGCGCAGCCAGATCTCCTTCGCACCGGCAAAGGCCGCCTGCTGCTGGCCGGTGGCCCACTTCGCGTAGTACCAGTTACAGCGCGCCTGCACCGGTTTAGGCTCCTCCGGACTAAAGCTCAGAATGCCCTGCCAGTCCTGACGATGCGCCAGCACATTCACAAAGCGCGTCTGCAACGATCGTGCAGGCGGCAGCGTGGGATACTGCTGAATAAAGTTTTTAACCGCCAGCCCGGTCTCCTGATCGAGATCCTGCGCCAGCAGACGGTATTGCAGATAAGGATAGAGCGGATAATCCTGCAGGGTCGGCATCAGCTGCGCGACCTGATCCATCTGTTTATTGTCCCAGGCTTGCTTGATCTGCGCATAGCGCTCTCGTTGCTGATCCAGCGAGTCGGCCCATACGCTGCCGGCCGTACTGACCAGACACATCCCTATCATCCAGTTACGCCACTTCTCCACTCCGCTCTCCTCTCTGCTGCGATCCGGCGTATGCCGGACTTCATTCATGCTAACCAGGCCAGGCGTCTCTTGCCATGTTCTTCACAAAATTTACGCAGCGCACTGCCATTGCACAGGAAATGCGCCGTCGTTGTGCATTAATTCATCAGAAAAACTTATCGCTAAACCAATAGCTGCATGAATTCATTCAGTTACAAAAATGGCATGCGCTTTGCTCTGTTGCATTCCATCTTGTATACCAGCTGGAATTCACTATGGCATCGACCTTTGGTTACACGCTTCAGGATTGGCAACGTCAGGCGCAGCAGGCGCCGCAGCAGCTTTCTCAGCGGCTGGCCGCACACCTTGACGCTATCGATAAGCAGGACAACGCCTGGCTCTACCTCGCCACACCGGCTCAGCTTGAGGCCCAGCTCGAACCGCTGCTGGCTGACTACCTGCGCCATCCGGCCGCGCTGCCGCTGTTTGGTGTCCCCTTTGCGGTGAAGGACAACATCGATGTGGCGGGCTGGCCCACTACGGCCGCCTGCCCGGCCCTGACCTATACCGCCGCCGCCGATGCCTGGGTTGTCGCACAGCTGAAAGCTGCGGGCGCCATTGTGATCGGCAAAACCAACCTCGACCAGTATGCCACCGGCCTGGTCGGCACGCGCTCGCCGTACGGTGCGGTGAGCAACACGTTTAATCCGGCGTACGTCAGCGGCGGTTCCAGCTCCGGTTCCGCCTCGGTGCTGGCGCGCGGGCTGGTAGGGTTTTCATTAGGTACCGATACGGCCGGTTCCGGGCGCGTGCCTGCGGGCTTCAATAACATCGTCGGGCTGAAGCCGACCAAAGGCTGGTTTTCCGCCAGCGGGGTGGTACCGGCCTGCCGTCTGAATGACACCATCTCTGTGTTCGCCCTGACCGTAGAGGACGCGTTCGCGGTGGCCACGGCTGCCGGGGGCTATGACGCCGGCGATGCGTACTCCCGCCAGCACCCACAAAACGTCCCGGCCCGTTTCCACGCGCAGCCTACTTTCGCGATACCCGCCGCAGCGCAATTTTTTGCCGATCGGCAGGCTGAAGCCGCCTGGCTGCAGGCGCTGGCGCAGCTGGAAGCCGCAGGTGCCACGCTCTGCCCCATCGATTTCACCCCGTTCCACCAGCTGGCGGAACAGCTCTACTCCGGCCCGTGGGTCGCTGAACGCACCGTCGCGGTCGGAGAGATGATTAACCGCCCGGAGGAGATGGACCCGGTGGTCTATGGCATCGTCAGCAGCGGCCTGAAATACAGCGCGACAGAGGCGTACCAGGCGGAGTACCTGCGCGCCGACCTTACACGCCAGATTCAGCAGACGCTGGCACAGTTTGATGCGCTGGTCGTGCCGACCTCACCCACCATTCATACGCTGGCTGAGATGCAACAGGAGCCGGTGCGCTACAACTCGCAGTTCGGCACCTACACCAACTTCACTAACCTGGCTGACCTCAGTGCGCTGGCGCTGCCAGGGCCATTCCGTGCGGATGGTCTGCCGGCCGGCATTACCTTGATCGCACCTGCCTGGCACGACCGTGCGCTGGCAGACTTCGGTATGCGCTGGCAGCAGCAGCTGGCGCTGCCGCTCGGAGCCACCGGCAAACCGCAGCCCGCGCAGCACGCCGCGCTGCCACCCTCGCCCGATCACGTGCGCGTGGCGGTCGTCGGTGCGCACCTCACCGGCATGCCGCTGAACGCCCAGCTGACGTCACGTAAGGCGGTGCTGGTTGAAGAGACGCAAACCGCCCGCCACTACCGCCTGTTCGCCCTGACAGAGGGTGCAATCAAAAAACCGGGACTGCTGCGCGATGCCAGCGGCGCTGCCATCACCGTTGAGCTGTGGGATATCCCGCTGGCGCGCTTTGGTGAATTTGTTGCGGAGATCCCTGCGCCGCTCGGCATCGGGTCGCTGACGCTGGCAGATGGCCGGATCGTGAAAGGCTTTATCTGTGAACCGGCCGCGCTGACGCAGGCGCTGGAGATCACTGAATTTGGCGGCTGGCGCAACTGGCTGGCCACTCAGGGGAGTAAATAACCATGTTCAGCACCGTTCTGATTGCCAACCGCGGTGAAATTGCCTGCCGCGCGATTCGTACCCTGAAGCGCCTCGGCGTCACCAGCGTGGCGGTTTACTCTGATGCAGACCGTAACGCGCGCCACGTGAAAGAGGCTGATATCGCCATCGCCCTTGGAGGTGACAAAGCCAGCGACAGCTATCTGCGTATCGACAAAATCCTCGCGGCGGCAAAGGAGAGTGGCGCGCAGGCGATCTGGCCTGGCTACGGCTTCCTGTCCGAGAGCCTGCCGTTCGCGGCCGCCTGTGAAGCGGCGGGCACAGTTTTCATTGGCCCGACGGCGCAGCAGATCGGCGAGTTCGGTCTGAAACACCGCGCGCGGGAGCTGGCCGCCAGCGCAGGCGTACCGATGACGCCGGGCACGCCGCTGCTGAACAGCCTGGACGCCGCCTTAGAGGCCGCGCGTGAGATTGGCTACCCGGTGATGCTGAAAAGCACGGCGGGCGGCGGCGGCATTGGTTTAACCCGCTGCGCCGATGATGACGCGCTGCGCCACGCGTGGGAGAGCGTGCGCCGGCTCGGCGAGCAGTTCTTTAGCGATGCCGGCGTGTTCCTGGAGCGCTGCATCGATCGCGCGCGCCACGTCGAAGTGCAGATTTTTGGCGACGGTAACGGCAAGGTGGTCGCCCTGGGCGAGCGCGACTGTTCGCTGCAGCGCCGCAACCAAAAAGTAGTGGAAGAGACGCCCGCCCCGGCGCTGCCGCAGGCGACACGTGAAGCGCTGCTGGCCTCGGCGGTACGCCTGGGAGAGTTAGTCAACTACCGCAGCGCTGGCACCGTGGAGTACATCTACGATGCCGCACAGGATGCGTTCTACTTCCTTGAAGTGAATACGCGCCTGCAGGTGGAGCATCCGGTCACCGAATGTGTGACCGGGCTCGATCTGGTGGAGTGCATGCTGCAGGTTGCCGCCGGTGATGCTATCGACTGGGCCCGGCTACAGCAGGCACCGCAGGGGGCATCGATTGAGGTGCGGATCTACGCCGAAGATCCCCTGAAAAACTTCCAGCCCTCCCCCGGCGTGCTCACCAGCGTCAGCTTCCCGGAGAGTGTGCGCGTAGACAGCGGCGCGGAGGTTTCGGCGTTCTACGATCCCATGATCGCCAAAGTGATTGTTCACGCCGATACGCGTGCTGCGGCGCTGACCAAACTTCAGCAGGCGCTGGAGGCGACGCAGCTGCACGGTATCGCCACTAACCTTGACTACCTTCGCCAGGTTGTTGCCACAGAAGCCTTCCGCAGCGGCCATGTCTGGACGCGCTTCCTGGATAGCTTTACGCCTGCCGCCAGCGTGGTCGAAGTACTGCAACCCGGCACATTCAGCAGCATTCAGGATTTTCCCGGCCGCCTCGGCTACTGGGATATCGGCGTGCCGCCATCCGGCCCGATGGACGATTTCGCCTTCCGGCTGGCTAACCGTATTGTCGGTAACCACGAACGTGCGGCAGGCCTCGAGTTTACTCTGCAGGGGCCAGCGCTACGCTTCCACAGCGACGCGCTGATCGCGCTGACCGGCGCAGATTGCCCGGCCGACCTTGATGGCGAAAGCGTACCTTACTGGCAGCCGGTGAGCGTGAGCGCAGGACAAACCCTGACTTTAGGCCGGGCGCAAAACGGCTGCCGCACCTATTTAGCCGTGCGGAACGGTTTTGACGTGCCGGAGTATCTTGGCAGCCGCGCCACCTTTTCGCTCGGCCAGTTTGGTGGCCATGCCGGCCGTACGCTGCGCGTTGCCGATATGCTGCCGATCTCCCAGCCGGCGCTCGCCGCCTGCACCACACCGGCGCCGGTCAGCGAACCGCAGCCGCTGGATCGCGCGCTGGTACCGCAGTATGGCAGCGAGTGGCGTATTGGCGTGCTGTATGGCCCGCACGGCGCCCCGGACTTTTTCACCCAATCCGCCATTGATGAATTCTTCAGCAGCGACTGGCAGGTGCACTACAACTCTAACCGTCTTGGCGTGCGCCTGGTCGGGCCCAAACCTACGTGGACGCGCGCCAACGGTGGCGAAGCCGGGCTGCACCCCTCAAACGTACACGACTGCGAATACGCGATGGGTGCCGTGAACTTCACCGGCGATTTCCCGGTGATCCTGACGCACGATGGCCCAAGCCTGGGCGGATTCGTCTGCCCGGTAACCATCGCCAAAGCCGAGCTGTGGAAAGTGGGCCAGGTGAAGCCGGGCGATCGTATCCGCTTCCACCCAATCAGTGCTGACGAAGCCGTGGCGCTGGAGAGAGCCCAGGCGCTCAGCATCACCACCCTGCGCAGTCATCATGCGCCGGCGTTTGCCGTGCCCTCTCTGGCGGAAAGCGCCATCGGCTCGGCCACGCTGCTGGCGGCGCG
>NZ_MLFS01000025.1 GCF_002095485.1 Pantoea wallisii
AGAACAGCGCTCCCTGGGCGATGCGCATTGGCGATCGCATCTGGGGCATTGATGCCGATTACCTCAGCGCACTCAGCCAGCTGAGCGGCACGCCCTTTACCCTGCAGAGCTATGCTGACCGCGACGCACAGCTGGCGGCGCTGCAGCGCGGCGATGTTGACCTGGTGCTGAGCAATCAGCACACCGATCTGCCCGCCGGCACGCTGCTCAGCGACAGCTGGTACACCAGCCCGATCCGCATCTATCGCAACCGGTACAATCAGCGCGCGGTGATGTTTAACAGCGACAACGCACAGCTGACGATAGCGGAGAGCACGCTGTCGCAGCTGCCGCCTGGGCTGGTGCAGCGCCATCGCTGGCATCCGCTGCCCGGCGATTTACAGGCGCTGTACGCGCTGCTTAACCAGCAGAGCGACTATCTGGTGGCGGATGAGGCCAGCGCCGGTTTCCTGCTCAGCCAGCTGCAGCAGGGGCAGATCTATCAGATCACGGCCGATCCCGGCGCCGGTGAGCTGTCGCTGCGCGCCCTGGCGCGCAATCCGGCCCTGATTCACTGGCTGAACAATCAACTGCGTCTGTTACCGGCTGAGTTCAGCAGCCGCGTGCAGCAGCGCTGGAGCCCGCCGCTGCTGCGCTATCAGGATACGCAAACCCTGATGCTCTCCGCCGCCGAGAAAGCCTGGCTGGCGCAGCACAATGAGATCCCTTACGCCGCCGAAGCCGATAACGCCCCCTGGAGCTACCGCGATGGCAGCGGCAACGTGCGCGGCTTTGGCATTGATTTACTGAATGCGCTGAGCCAGAGCACCGGCCTGCGCTTTACGCCGCGCTGGGTGAGCAGTCCGCAGCAGGCGGAGGCGCTAATGCAGCAGCAACTGGTGATGCTCAACCTGCTGCAACCGCTGTACGGTGACGATGCCGGCAGCAATACGCTGCCGGTATGGCGCGCGATCTGGGGCATCTATACGTTGTCCGGCCAGCCGCCCATGAGCTGGTCATCGCTCCGGGGCCAGCGCGTTGGCGTGCTGCGTGGCGATCTGGCCCAGCGCCTGCTGCCAGCCGGCATAACACCGCAGCTGTTCGATGACCGTGGGCAGCTGTGGCAGGCGCTGAATAGCGGCCAGATTGATGCGCTGGTGGATAACGTCCTCTCCGCCCGCTGGCGGATGGCGAGCCACGATGGCCACGGTGTGCATCTGGCGTTTGCCGCCAGCGACATCGCCTGGCCGCTGGCCCCGCAGGTGAGCGTGCAGCAGCCGCAGCTGCGCGCCCTGCTCGATCACGCACTGCAGCAGATCCCGCCTGATACGCTTAACCAGATGCGGGTCAGCTGGTCGCAGCCGCCGCAGCCCGGCACCACCATGGCAATGCGCAACGTGCCACTGATGATCCTGATCGCTGCCGGCATGATTATTCTGGTGCTGCTGATTTTGCTGCTGCGCCGCTATTTACAGCAGCGCCGCGAGCGACTGCAGCGCGAGCAGGCTGAACGCGCCAACGCCGCCAAAAGCCAGTTTCTCGCCACCGCCAGCCATGAGCTGCGCACGCCTATGCAGGCCATTCTGGGGCTGCTTGAGCTGGAGCAGCAGCAGCACCCCAGCCCCCGGCTGGCGTTGATGCACAGCAGTGCGCGCTCGCTGATGACCCTGTTGAATGATCTGCAGGATCACGCGCGCATCGAAAATCACAGCTTTCGCCTGACGCCGCGCCCGCTCGACCTGGCGCACTGGCTGCAGCAGCAGCAGCAGTTCTATCATCCGCTTATGCGTGATGCCGGACCGCAGCTGCGGGTGGAGGCACTGACCGCCCTGCCGCTGCGCGTGCAGCTGGATAGCGACCGTTTACAGCAGGTCGTGAATAATCTGATTGCTAACGCGCTGAAGTTTACCCGCCAGGGGGAGATTAGCCTGACGCTGGCGGTTAGCGATGTGATTACGCTGACGGTGAGCGACAGCGGCAGCGGCATTCCGCTTGATGAGCAGGCGCATCTGTTTGAGCCGTGGTATCAGGCCCCTTCCGGCAAAAGCCATGCGGTACAGGGAAGCGGCCTGGGGCTGTTTATCTGCCGGGAGATTGTACAGCGTATGGGGGGAACGTTAACGCTGGAGTCGGTGCCGGCGCGCGGTACAACGGTACAGCTGCAGCTGCCGCTGGAGCTGTGCGATGCTCCACCCGCTGATAACCCTGCACACTGGCCACACTATCCGCAACTGCGCGTCGCGCTGGTGGACGATCACCCCACTAATCTGCTGGTGATGCAGCAGCAGCTGGCGAGTTTTGGCGTTGAGGCAGCGGTATTTGAGGATGGTCGTGCCCTGCTGCGTGCCGATGCACAGCAGCCGTTTGACGTGCTGTTTATCGATCAGATGATGCCGCATCCGGACGGGCTGACGCTGCTGCGCATTTTGCGCCGTCGCCAGCGCCAGCGGGGACATCCTGCCCTGCGCGTGCTGTGTTCCGCCGATGTGCAGCTGCTGAAGCAGCCGCTGCAGGCGCATGAGGCGCAGCTGATCAAGCCCATCGCCCTGAGTGATATCGCACCGCTGCTGGCGCGCGCCGTTCAGGATCCGCTGGCCGTTCTCCCGCAGAGTCTGATGATTCTGGCGCAACATAATCCGGCGTTTATCCCGCGCATCTGTCAGACGCTGCAGCGCACGCTGCAGCAGGATCGCGATGCGCTGCTGTTCGCCCGTGATAGCGGCGACGATGCCGTGCTGGAGCGCGCTGCGCACCGGTTAAAAGGGAGCTGGCTGATGCTGGGCATGGATGCGGTTGCCGCGCGCTGCCAGCAGCTGATCGATCAGACAAAACAGCACCAGCCCGACCACGAGACGCTCAATTTACTGATATCATTAACAAACAGGTTACTTAACCAACTGGATAGTTATGGCACACACTCACTCTCACAGCGGGCATAACGGCAACCGCACGCGCCTGGCCGCCGCGTTTGGCGTTACCGCGCTGTTTATGATCGCTGAAGTGATCGGCGGACTGGTCTCCGGCTCGCTGGCGCTACTGGCCGATGCCGGCCATATGCTGACTGATGCCGCCGCGCTGCTGATGGCGCTGCTGGCTGTGCAGTTTGCCCAACGCAAACCCAATGCGCGACACACGTTCGGTTTGTTGCGCCTGACTACGCTGGCGGCATTTGTGAACGCTATTGCGCTGCTGGTGATCACCGTGCTGATTGTCTGGGAGGCGCTGCGCCGTTTTTACCAGCCGCAGCCGGTAGCGGGCGGGCTGATGCTGGGTATTGCCATTGCCGGTTTGCTGGCGAACCTGCTGTCGTTCTGGCTGCTGCACCGCGGCAGTGAAGAGAAGAACCTCAACGTCCGCGCCGCGGCACTGCATGTGCTGGGCGATCTGCTCGGGTCGGTGGGTGCCATTATCGCCGCGGTGATTATTATGGTGACCGGCTGGACGCCGATCGATCCCATTCTGTCGCTGCTGGTTTCACTGCTGGTGGTGCGCAGTGCCTGGGCTCTGCTGCGGGAGAGTTTGCATGAGCTGCTGGAGGGCGCGCCAACGCATATTCATGTCGATAAACTGGCGCGTGAGCTGACGCGCAACATCGACGAAGTGCGTAACGTTCACCATATTCATGTGTGGCAGGTGGGTGAGAAGCCGGTGCTGACGCTGCATGTACAGGTGATCCCGCCCTACGACCACGATGGATTGCTCAGGCGCATTCATCACTATCTGCACGAGCACTATCAGATTGCCCATGCAACGGTACAGATGGAGTATCAGCCGTGCAGCGGCCCGGAGTGCGAGCTGTGTCGCGACAGTGACAGCGCACCGCATGCCCATCACGAGCACGCGGCGCTGGATGGCCACGTTCACTCTCACCATTAACGGGACAGCGCACGTGACCCCTGCTCACGTGCGCTGCGCATCCACAGGCGCGAACCGTTCAGCGCGATCAGCGTCAGGATGACGTACTCCAGCGACATGGCATACACCCCCTGACGGGCAAAGATCATGACGCTGATAACGTTGATCACCACCCACAGCAGCCAGTTTTCAACGTATTTACGCGTCATCAGAATCATCGCCACAATCGACAGCACCATCATGCAGGAATCCCAGAAGGGGAAGGCATCCGGCTGCAGCTGCGGCATCGTGACGTTCAGGCCGGCACTCTGCATCAGGTCAACGGCAATACGCGTCAGGAAACCGAAGACCGGGTCGATATATCGCGTCATCAGGGCGATCGCAATCACGCAGGCTACGCCCCAGCCCAGCGCTTTGGGCAGCGGCAGCCAGCGGATTTTCAGTGCGGCTTCGTTGTCGCTGGTTTGCCGGCTCCATGCATACCAGCCGTAGACATTGGCCACAAAGAAGAACAGCTGCAGTAGCAGGCTGGCGTAGAGCTGAATCTGGAAGAAGATCACCGCGAACAGCGTGACGTTGATCAGGCCGAACAGGTAATTAATCAGTTTTTCCTGGCTGGCGAGCCAGATACACAGCAGCCCGGCGACTGTTCCTACCGCCTCGATCCAGGAGAGATCATAGCCCCCTACGCCAAGTGGAATATGTACCAGAATATTTTGCGTGCTAAAAAAGTCCATCGTCTGCACCTGTATGAAAGCCGCTTTAAGCGTTCCCTTTCACCCTGAGTTTGAGTTGTGCTGCAAAGTCTAGCATGCGGTTAAGCGGCAGCAGTGCCGCTTCACGCAGTGCGTCATCAACATGAATTTCATGCGCGCTGCCGCCGTGCGCCAGCCCCTGTGCAATCGCCTGCAGGCCGTTCATCGCCATCCACGGGCAGTGCGCACAGCTACGGCAAGTTGCCCCCTCGCCCGCCGTCGGCGCTTCCAGCAGCTCTTTATCCGGCACCGCCTGCTGCATTTTGTAGAAGATGCCGCGATCGGTGGCGACAATCATCTGCGGGTGCGGCAGGTCTCTGGCTGCCTGAATCAGCTGGCTGGTGGACCCGACGGCATCGGCAAGTGCAACAATCGCCTGCGGGGATTCAGGATGCACCAGTACCGCGGCCTGCGGATACAGCGCCTTCATGCGCTGTAACGCCTGGGTTTTGAATTCATCATGCACGATGCACGCCCCTTGCCAGCACAGTACATCCGCGCCGGTCTGCTGCGTGACGTAGCGACCCAGATGGCGATCCGGCGCCAGATGATCTTTTCGCCGCGGCTATCAAGATGCTCTATCAGCTCTACCGCAATGCTGGAGGTGACCACCCAATCGGCACGCGCTTTTACCGCCGCTGAAGTGTTGGCGTAAACCACCACGGTGCGATCCGGGTGCGCATCACAGAAACGGGTAAACTCCTCAATCGGACAGCCAAGATCCAGCGAGCACTCGGCATCGAGCGTAGGCATTAAGACGGTTTTTTCCGGGCTGAGTATTTTGGCTGTTTCCCCCATAAAACGTACGCCAGCCACCAGCAGCGTTTTCGCCGGATGCGTACTGCCGAAGCGCGCCATCTCCAGCGAATCCGCTACGCAGCCGCCCGTCTCTTCTGCCAGCGCCTGAATTTCCGGATCGGTGTAGTAATGCGCAACCATGACGGCATCGCGCTCTTTTAATAAGCGTTTAATTTCGCTGATGTAGTGGAATTTTTCATCCGGACTGAGACGTGCCGGTTTCGGCGGGAAGGGGTAGATCGCGCTTTCTGGATCGAACATCGCACTCATGACACCGCTCTCGTTTTATCTATTTAACAAAATCATCTGTTAAAGCGATGATGCGGGATTAATTCCGCCATCATGTTTTATATGCTAAACACGATAGCGGAAATGTCCGGGCGTGTCGTCTTTTTTATTCGGGCAGCAGCAGTTGTGTGCCTGCCTGCGCTTTTTGCGGACTCTCCAGCGCCAGCAGGAAGGCTTTGACCGTCAGGCCCCCTGCGAAGCCGGTCAGTTTGCCGTTACTGCCAATGACGCGATGACAGGGCGCCATGATGGAGAGCGGATTTTTGCCGTTCGCCGCCCCGACAGCGCGCACCGCTTTTGGGTTGCCAATCTGTTCAGCGATTTGCAGATAGCTACGCGTTTCGCCAAACGGAATAGTCAGCAGCGCCTGCCAGACCTTTTTCTGAAAATCGGTGCCGACAGTGTCATACGGCATATCGAACTGCTGGCGCTCCCCGGCAAAGTATTCACGCAGCTGACGCTCCGCTTCACACAGTACAGGATGGTGATCGTTGCGGCTGACAGGTTTAAGCGGTACGCGCTGCGCCCCTTCGTTTTCCCACAGGATGGCCGATAGGCCCCGATCGGTGGCGATCAGAGTGAGTTCCCCCACAGGGGTTGCGATGATTTTGGCGTGATACATGGTGCACCTCCGGCGTTGACTCTGTGAGCGAGTATCGCACTTTTTTCCGGCTAAACTGGCTGTTTTCGGTCATGAGCATAAACTGGTTAGCTGTCCGAAAGCAGCGAGTTTTTTCTCTAAGCCTGCGCGACCATGCCGTTTATTTGCCGGAGATGATGATGTTTGATCCTGACATTGCTTACCAGGCGCTTACCTCGCGCGATAGCCGTTTCGACGGACTGTTTTATGTCGGCGTAACTTCGACCGGGATCTACTGCCGTCCTATCTGTCCGGTTAAACCGCCCATGCAGAAGAACTGTCTGTTTTTTACCAGCGCCGAAGCGGCGGAGAAAGCGCACTTTCGTCCGTGCATGCGCTGCCGGCCAGAGCTGGCGCCAGGCTTCGCGCCGGTGGATAGCCACCATCGTATTGCTGACCGGCTGATTCGCCGTATCGAAGAGGGGCTGCTGGAAGAGCAGGAGACGCTGGCTGATATAGCCACCGAGTTCAACCTGAGTGAGCGGCAGCTACGGCGCGTGGTGCAGCAGGAGCTTGGCGTCTCCCCGCTTGAGTTACGTCAGACCCGACGTATGCTCCTTGCTAAGCAGCTACTGACCGAGACGTCGCTGCCGGTGACGGAGATCGCCTACGCCAGTGGTTTTCGCAGTTTGCGGCGTTTTAACGATGTTTTTCAGGCGCGCTATCGCATGTCGCCGTCCCGGCTGCGCAAAACGATTCAACCCACAACCATGGCAACGGTGCAGGAGAGTGCCGAGCTACGGCTGAGTTATCGTCCACCTTATGCATGGCAGGCGATGCTGACGTTTCTGCAGCAGCGGGTTATGAAGGAGGTTGAGTGGGTGGATGATGATGCGTATCACCGTACCGTGCGGCTGGGCGATTGCCGCGGCTGGGTGCGCGTGAGTCATCTGCCTGAGAAGCAGGCCCTGAAGGTACAGTTTTCGACAACGCTGACGCCGGTGCTGCCAGCCCTGCTGCGACGTCTGCGTGATTTGTTTGATCTGGATGCTCAGCCACAGCGCATTAGCGAGCAGCTGAGCCGCGATCCGCTACTGGCGGAGAGTCTGGCGCAGTATCCGGGATTGCGCGTGCCTGGCGCATTTGACGGCTTTGAGCTGGCCCTGCGCGCGATTCTGGGCCAGCAGGTGACGGTGAAAGCCGCGACTACGCTCAGCAGCCGGGTGGCAGCGCGCTTTAGCGAGTCGCTGGAGACGCCATGGCCGGCGTTATCACGTCTGCCGCCTGATGCCGCAGCGCTGGCCGCCGCGAGCGTGGAGGATATTGCCGGGCTGGGGATTGTCAGCGCGCGTGCCCGGGCGATTCAGTCGCTGGCACAGGCGTGTGCATCCGGCGCGCTGCGGTTCAATGGCGCACTCCATCCGGATGTGGTGCAGCAGCAGTTGCTGGCGATAAAGGGGATTGGGCCGTGGACAGCCAGCTATATCGCTATGCGCGCCCTGCGCTGGCCTGACGCGTTCCCGAAAGAGGATATTGCGATACGCAATAATCTTGGCGGCGTGAGCGCTAAGGTGGCGGAGCAGATGTCACAGGTGTGGCGTCCGTGGCGGAGCTATGCGGTGCTACATATCTGGAAGAGCCTGACGCCGGAAAAGCGTTAGTGAGATTTGGCATGATGTCGTTGCCAGAATAACTGTAAAGTGCCTTTCAGCCAAAGGGTACGGGGCGGTTGCGTAAAGTCGCCGTAAATACATCCCTGTAGGCTCTGCCGGCGCATCCCTGCGCCGGAAGCTTTACTCCACCGCCCCGTACCCTTCGGCTTCATGTTAACTCTCTGCACCTTGCTAAAAGCGCTGCAAAACTACAGCAGCTGAAATGCCTGGCAGCCAGAAAAGGTGGGTGCGGAGGAGCGAAGCGTCCGAGCCATGGATGGCGAGGCCGATCCACAGGGATGTGAGGTTCCTTTGCAATCCGCCCCGCCTTATCTGGCCTGAGTACGATTTCAAAGCAACATACCACTACGTAAAAAAGCAAAAAGGCGCCTTTAGGGCGCCTTTCTACATAAGTGGTGGGTCGTGCAGGATTCGAACCTGCGACCAATTGATTAAAAGTCAACTGCTCTACCAACTGAGCTAACGACCCGCTCGATATTGCTTACAACCTTAAACCTGATGGTGGGTCGTGCAGGATTCGAACCTGCGACCAATTGATTAAAAGTCAACTGCTCTACCAACTGAGCTAACGACCCATCAAGGTTGTGACGCAAACTGAAGAGAACATCTTAAGATGGTGGGTCGTGCAGGATTCGAACCTGCGACCAATTGATTAAAAGTCAACTGCTCTACCAACTGAGCTAACGACCCATCTTCAGCGCTGCCGATACTTGTTAAGATATGTCCCGGCAACGGCGGCATATATTACTGATTTAGCGGGAGGGCGCAACCCTTATTTTCTACTAAATCAGTCAACTGCTTACCTTTCATGCGGCAAGACCAGAAATCACACGAAATCCGGTCTTTGCTGCATCAATTACATACCAGAAAGGCGCTTCTGTGCCTGCTTCGCTGATTCAGTGTTGGGGAACTGCTTGATCACCTGCTGGTAGACCGCCTTCGCTTTCGCGGTGTCGTTCTTCTCCTGCATGATCACGCCAACCTTAAACAACGCTTCAGACGCCTTTGGCGATTTCGGGTAGTTTTTCACTACAGTGGCAAAATAGTAGGCAGCATCGTCCTTTTTGCCCTTGTTGTAGTGCAACTGGCCCAGCCAGTAATTAGCATTCGGCTGATAGGTGGAGTCAGGATACTTTTTGACCCACGCCTGCAGCGCAGTGATCGCCTGATCGTACTGCTTCTTCTCCAGAATCAGTGCGACAGCCGCATTGTAATCAGTATTGGCATCGCCGGTTTGCGCGGGTGCAGCAGCAGGTGCACTGGCACCGCTACCCGCATCAGCGTTTCCCGCTGCGGCACCTGCAGCAGCATCTGCCCCACCGCTCGCCTGCGCGCCATTGCTGCCGCTGCTCAGGCTATCGATCTGCTGATAAATCTGCTTCTGGCGCTCAATAACCTGATTCAGCTGATAACTGTTTTGCTGGATTTGCCCGCGCAGCGAATCGATATCGCTTTGGTTATCGCTCATCTGCTGCTGCAACTGCTGCAGAAGCTGAGCCTGGGCATTTGAGATACGTTCAAGAGTGGTGACACGGTCTTCGACCGAGCCTGAGCCAACGCTACTGATTGACGCCTGGGCATTAGCGGCCCAGGGGGCCGCTACGCCAACCAGTAACGACAGACTCAACAGATGAAGTCTGAAGTTACTAATCATGTGATTCTCTTAGTAAACCAGTACGGCACGACGGTTTTTAGAGTAAGCCGCTTCGTCATGACCCAGTACAGCTGGTTTTTCTTTGCCGTAAGATACGATAGACATCTGGTCAGCAGAAACGCCTTTACCCTGCAGGTACATTTTAACGGCGTTAGCACGACGCTCGCCCAGGGCGATGTTGTATTCCGGGGTACCGCGCTCATCCGCGTGACCTTCGATGGTCACTTTGTATGATGGGTTGCCACGCAGGAATGCCGCGTGCTGATCCAGCATCTGAGCATAGTCAGACTGCACGTCATACTTGTCCAGACCGAAGTAAACGATGTTGTTCTGCTGCAGCTGTTGCATCTGCAGACGCGCCTGCTCGTCAGAAGACATGTTGCCGTTCTGGCCAGCACCTGCGCCGTAAGCACCATCAGCGCCGCCCATGCCGGTCTGATCGTTGTTGTTGTTTTTGTGAGAGCTACATGCAGCCACTGCGATAACCGGCAGAGCCAGCATCAAACCCTTCAGCACTTTGTTCAGTTGCATTTCTTTATCCTATTATTTTGTTTGCCATACATTTTACTCCCCCGCAGCGCGGAGGAGCGATGCATCACAGATACGGCGACCAGGCAGGGAATTTGACCTGTCCATCAGTTGCCGGAAGACGCGCTTTGAAACGCCCATCGGTTGAAACCAACTGCAACACGGAACCCATCCCCTGAGTAGAGCTATAGATTACCATCGTGCCGTTAGGAGCCAGACTTGGCGTCTCATCCAGGAACGTGTCCGTTATTGTTTGAACGGCTCCCGTTACCAGATCCTGTTTGGCGACGTGCTGCGCGCCACCGGCGCTGCTGATCATCACCATTGTTTTACCGTCGGCTGACACATCCGCATCCTGGTTCTGCGCACCTTCCCAGGTAATACGTTGTGGCGCACCGCCGTTAACACCAACCTTATAAATCTGTGGCGCACCGGCCTGATCCGAGGTGTAAGCCAGCGTCTGGCTATCCGGGAACCAGGTCGGTTCAGTACTGTTGTAGCGACCATCGGTTACCTGACGCGTCTGGCCGGACGCCAGATCCATCACGTAGAGGTTCAGGCTACCGGTTTTTGACAGGGCAAAGGCCAGCTTAGAGCCGTCCGGTGAGAAGGCAGGTGCACCGTTGTGACGCGGATAGGAGGCCACCTGGCGAATCGCACCGTTTGACAGGGTCTGCACCACCAGCGCCGACTTACCGCTTTCAAAGGTCACGTAGGCCACTTTGCTGCCATCCGGTGACCAGGCTGGTGACATCAGCGGCTGCGGTGAACGGTGCACGACAAACTGGTTATAGCCATCGTAGTCAGAAACGCGCAGCTCATACGGGAACTGGCCGCCGTTGGTCTGGACCACGTAAGCGATACGCGTGCGGAAGGCACCTTTGATGCCGGTCAGCTTCTCAAACACTTCGTCGCTGGCCGTGTGAGCGGCATAGCGCAGCCACTGCTTTGTGACCTTAAAGGAGTTCTGAGCCAGCACGCTGCCTGGCGCGCCACCGGTATCCACCAGCTGATAGGCGACCTGGTAGCTGCCATCGGCGTTCGGCGTAACCTGCCCTACGACCACGGCATCAATGCCCAGTGCGCTCCACGCTGCCGGCTGCACTTCCTGCGCGCTGGCAGGCTGCTGTGGCAGACGTGAACGATCCAGCGGGTTGAATTTCCCACTGTTGCGCAGGTCAGCCGCGACGATACCACCGATATCTTCCGGGGCTGCGCCCGGGCCCGCCCACTGGAACGGAACCACACCAATAGGACGAGCGCTGTTTACGCCCTGCGTAATTTCAATGCGTACTTCTGCATGCAGCATGGCTGCCCACAGCAGTACAAAAAAACCTAAGGTTACACGAAGTGCCTGCTTCATCTTTTCTCCCTTACCTGAACCTGAGTTCACGATAATTCGCACAGTTCCTGAAAAACACGAGTATTCATAAAATACGGCAAGCTAACCTTAGTTCAACCTGCCGTAGGTTACTGCATTTATTAAGGCTTGAATTCCAGTGTCGCATCTTTTACTGCATCCCAAACCGCTGCACTTGGTGGCTTAGGAATACGCGCAAGGTTGGCGGCATTTAACGCGGCCTGGCACAGTGCCGGATCGCCCCCTGCAGAGGTTGCACTCTTCAGGAATCCATCTTCAGCCAGCCTGATTTTAACTTCACATTTCCGGCCCTTGTAGAGATCGGGATCCTGGAATTTCTGTTCAATCGCTGCCTGCACCTGGCCCAGATAACTTTCGATCGCTGCCCCTGAGGCGCCCGCTTTCTTCTGATTACCCTGCCCTGCTGCCGCGCCACCACCCGATGCCGCCCCACTCTTCGGAGCATTCTTACCGGAAGAGAGACCGCCTAACAGATCGTCAACGTCGCTCTCATTTTTCGACGCTTCAGCGGCCGCTTTCTTCTTCGCATCCGCTGCTGCCTTCGCTTTGGCGGCGGCATCCGCTTTGGCTTTCGCCTCTGCGGCGGCTTTCGCTTTTGCTGCCTCAGCTGCTTTCTCTTTTGCTTCCTGAGCGGCCTTGGCCTTCGCATCCGCCGCCGCCTGAGCTTTCGCTTCCGCATCGGCCTTCGCTTTGGCTTCCGCTTTGGCTTTCGCCTGCTCTACCGCTTTCTCTTTCGCTGCTTCCGCCGCTGCGGCTTTGGCCTGCTCTTCGGCTTTCTTCCTGGCGTCAGCCGCTGCCTGTTTCGCCTGCTCTTCCGCTTTGGCCTTCGCATCCGCCGCCGCTTTCGCCTGCGCATCAGCCTGCGCTTTCGCATCCGCTTTGGCTTTTGCTGCCGCCGCCTCTGCCGCTTTCTGCTGCTCCTGCGCCTGCTTCGCTGCGGTTTCCGCCGCTTTCTGCTGCTCAGCCTGCTGTTTTGCCTGCTCTTTCGCTTCCTGCTGCGCCTGTAAACGCTCTTTTTCCAGCTGTTTCAGACGCTGCTGTTCTGCGGCTTGCTTCTGCTGTAACTCTTCGGCCTGCTGCTGCGCCTGTTTCTGACGCTGCTGCTCGGCGCGCTGACTATCACTCTGCTGATTCTGCTGGCGGTTATACTGCTCAACCACGGCACCGGGATCGACCATTACTGCATCAATATCACTGCCGCCGCCGCCACCACTGGATTCGATATGTTCGTTAAACGAGCTCCAAATCAGCAGGGCGATGAGCACGATGTGCAGAATCACCGAAATGATTATCGCGCGCTTTAACTTCTCGTTCTGCTCGGTTGCCTTCGACACTCTCGGTTCCCAAAAACGGTTCGCTTTAAATCGGCTGCGTCATCAAACCGACTGATTTCACGCCAGCCTGATGCAACAGGTTCAGCGCCTTGATGATCTCATCGTAAGGCACATCCTTCGCCCCGCCGATCAGAAACACCGTCTTCGGGTTGGCTTCGATGCGGCGCTGAGCTTCACTTACCACCTGCTCAGGGGGCAACTGCGTCATACGATCGTGATCCACCACCAGGCTATACTGCCCTACCCCGGCGACTTCAACGATCACCGGTGGATTGTCATCACTGGAAACGGTTTTTGAGTCGGTTGCATCGGGCAAATCCACTTCCACGCTCTGGGTGATGATGGGCGCAGTCGCCATAAAGATCAGCAGCAGCACCAGCAGCACGTCCAGCAGCGGAACGATGTTAATTTCAGACTTCAGGTCGCGGCGCCCGCGACCACGGGTTCTGGCCATCGTAAACCTCGACTTACTTGCTGTTGTCGGTGGAGAAAGCCTGACGATGCAGGATAGCCGTGAACTCTTCCATAAAGTTGTCGTAACCCTGCTCCAGCTTGTTGACGCGCTGGTTCAGACGGTTATACGCCATAACCGCAGGAATCGCCGCGAACAGACCGATAGCGGTGGCGATCAGCGCTTCCGCAATACCCGGTGCCACCATCTGCAGCGTGGCCTGCTTTACCGCGCCGAGGGCGATAAAGGCGTGCATAATCCCCCACACCGTGCCGAACAGGCCGATATACGGGCTGATAGAACCCACGGTGCCAAGGAACGGGATGTGGTTTTCCAGCGCTTCCAGTTCACGGTTCATGGAGATACGCATGGCACGACCGGCGCCCTCAACCACCGCTTCTGGCGCGTGGCTGTTGGCGCGATGCAGACGGGCGAACTCTTTAAAGCCCGAGTAGAAAATTTGTTCCGATCCGCTCAGTTCATCACGGCGCGCCTGGCTCTCCTGATACAGGCGTGACAGCTCAACGCCGGACCAGAATTTGTCCTCAAACGCCTCGGCTTCACGGCCCGCAGCATTAAGAATACGCGTGCGCTGAATGATGATTGCCCAGGAGGCAATGGAAAAGCCGATCAAAATCAACATGATAAGTTTGACCAGAAGGCTCGCCTTCAGGAACAAATCAAGAACATTCATGTCAGTCACTGCTTGAACTCCGCGACAATAGACTTGGGAAGCGCAATCGGCTTCATTAGATGTGGGTTGATGCAGGCAATCAGGACATCCGCCTCATTGAGCACCTTGCCTTCTGCATTAACGATACGCTGCGAGAACGTCATGGTCGCGCGGGTCATTGACGTCACGTCGCTCTGGATCTCCAGAAGGTCGTCGAGACGGGCCGCGGCAATAAAGTCCACCGTCATACGCCGTACCACAAAAGCCACCCGCTCTTCCAGCAGGGCCTGTTGATTGAAATGGTGCTGGCGCAACATCTCGGTACGTGCTCGTTCATAAAAAGCAAGATAGCTGGCGTGATAAACCACACCACCGGCGTCAGTGTCTTCGTAATAGACCCGAACCGGCCAGCGAAACAGCGTTGTACTCACTCTACATCCCGGTCTCATTTTAAACGTTGCTACTATACGCAAGTGAGATCCGCTTGGGAATGGTCCGCCAGAGCCAGGAGAAAATAATTATCAGACGTTAACAACTGGAAGGATATTTGGGAGATTTCTTGACCAGACACTGACAAAAACTCACGTCAGCGGCCTGATTTAACCCGGTTTTATCGTACAGGTAAGTCCCGTAACGGGACTTAATGGTAAAACCAGAAAATGCCGATAATCAGGACGATGAGAGCAGGTAAAGGTGCCAGCAGCAGTTGCCAGCGGGCGCGCTGCAGGCGCAGGCCACTGCCGTACACCACGCCAGCGCACACCGCCCAAATTATCAATAATCCGTGCCACAGGGCTAAATCACTGGTGCGGGCAGCAAAACGGGCCGGTTGCCAGATCACACAGCCCGCCAGCCACAGCGCCATTATCAGCGAAAGGGCCCGTAATGGGCCCTTGTCCATCAGACGATACTGCATCTGAATCAGGTTACGCATCAGGATGTTTTATCCTGCGCATGACCCTCTTCGATATGCTCCAGCGCCAGCGCCGTGATCACCCCAAACGCACAGGCCAGCAGGGTGCCAAGAATCCAGGCAAAATACCACATGCTCAATCTCCTTAATCAGTACAGGGAGTGCGTATTGCTCTCAATGTGTTCTTTGGTGATGCGACCAAACATCTTGTAATAGCACCAGCTGGTGTAAGCCAGGATAAGGGGCACAAAGATGATGGCGGCAAAGGTCATGACTTTCAGCGTCAGCAGGCTTGATGTGGCATCCCACAACGTCAGGCTGGTGCCCGGCACGGTGCTGGATGGCATGATGAACGGGAACATGGCAATGCCTGCCGTCATGATCACACAGGCCAGCGTCAGGGAGGAGAAGATGAAGGCCCAGGCGCCCTTCTCGCTGCGCGAGCAGAGAATGGTCAGCAGCGGCAAGACCACACCGAGCAGCGGGAACAGCCACAGCACGGGAGTATGCTCAAAGTTAACCAGCCATGCGCCCGCTTCACGCACCACCTCTTTGCCCAGCGGATTGGATGCGGCGTGGTGATCGATTACGCTTTTCACCACGTAGCCGTCGATGCCGTACTTCACCCATACGCCCGCCAGCACGAAGCACACCAGCATTACCAGCGCACTAATCTGTGCCGCGCCGCGTGCGCGCAGGTACAGCTCCCCGTTGGTACGCATCTGCAGATAAGTCGCCCCCTGGGTGAGGATCATTGACACGCTGATCACCCCTGCCAGCAGACCAAACGGATTCAGCAGCTGGAAGAAGTTACCGGTGTAGAACAGGCGCAGATACTCATCCGCATGGAATGGCACACCCTGCAGCAGGTTGCCGAATGCCACGCCAATCACTAATGGCGGTACAAAGCTGCCGATAAAAATGCCCCAGTCCCAGGTGTGGCGCCAGCGCATATCTTCAATCTTCGAGCGGTAATCGAAACCGACCGGACGGAAGAACAGCGAGGCCAGCACCAGAATCATAGCCACATAGAAGCCTGAAAATGCGGCCGCGTAGACCATCGGCCAGGCTGCAAACAGCGCACCACCGGCAGTGATCAGCCACACCTGGTTACCGTCCCAGTGCGGTGCAATGGTGTTGATCATGATGCGGCGTTCGGTATCGTTACGCCCGAGAATTCGGGTCAGCATGCCGACGCCCATATCAAAGCCATCCGTGACCGCAAAGCCAATCAGCAGCACGCCAATCAGTAGCCACCAGACAAAGCGCAATACTTCATAGTCAAACATGGTTGCTCTCCTTATCCACGTGCCGGTTGTGAGGCCGGTGTCAGCTGCTCATGGTGATAACGGCCGGTTTTCAGGCTGCTGGGGCCAAGGCGGGCAAATTTGAACATCAGGTACATCTCCGCCACCAGGAACAGCGTATAGAGGCCGCAAATCAGAATCATGGAGAACAGCAGGTCACCCACGGTCAATGAGGAGTTCGCCACGGCGGTCGGCAACACTTCGCCAATAGCCCACGGCTGACGACCGTACTCTGCGACAAACCAGCCGGACTCGATGGCAATCCACGGCAGCGGAATGCCGTACAGTGCCGCTTTCAGCAGCCAGCGGTTTTTGCCGATGCGGTTGCGGATCACGCTCCAGAACGACAGCGCGATAATGCCCAGCAGCAGCACGCCACACAGCACCATGATGCGGAAGGCGAAGTAGAGTGGCGCAACGCGTGGAATCGAATCCTGCGTGGCTTTCTGTATCTGGGCTTCACTGGCATTCGCCACGTCAGCGGTATAGCGTTTCAGCAGCAGGCCGTAACCCAGATCCTGTTTGTGTGCTTCGAATTCACTGCGCACGGCAGGATCTTTGCTGCCGGCACGCAGCGCATTGAGCAGCGCATAGGCTTTCATGCCGTTACGGATGCGAACCTCATGCTGCGCCAGCAGATCCTTCAGGCCGGTTACCGGCGTATCCACTGAGCGGGTGGCGATCAGGCCGAGCAGATACGGAATCTGAATCGCATATTTGTTCTCCTGCGTTGTCTGATCCGGCACACCAAACAGGGTAAAGGCCGCCGGCGCCGGTTGGGTTTCCCACTCGGCTTCAATCGCGGCCAGCTTGGTTTTTTGCACGTCACCCATTTCGTAACCGGATTCGTCACCCAGTACAATTACCGACAGCACCGCCGCCATACCAAAGCTGGCGGCGATGGCGAACGAACGTTTTGCGAAAGCCGTATCACGCCCTTTCAGCAGATACCAGGCGCTGATTCCCAGGATAAACATTGCGCCCGTGGTGTAACCCGCTGCCACGGTATGCACAAACTTCACCTGCGCAACCGGGTTCAGTACCAGTTCGGAGAAGCTCACCATCTCCATGCGCATGGTTTCGAAATTAAACTCGGAGGCGATCGGGTTCTGCATCCAGCCGTTGGCGACCAGAATCCACAGCGCCGACATATTCGAGCCCAGCGCCACCAGCCAGGTCACTGCCAGGTGCTGCACTTTACCGAGCGATCCCAGCCAAAGAAGAACAGGCCGACGAAGGTGGATTCCAGGAAGAACGCCATCAGGCCTTCAATGGCGAGCGGCGCACCGAAGATATCGCCGACGTAGTGTGAGTAGTAGGACCAGTTGGTACCGAACTGAAACTCCATGGTCAGGCCGGTGGCCACACCCAGCGCAAAGTTAATACCAAATAACTTGCCCCAGAACTTCGTCATATCTTTATAAATCTGTTTGCCCGACAGAACGTAGACGGTCTCCATGATCGCCAGCAAAAACGCCATACCCAGCGTTAATGGTACGAACAGGAAGTGGTACATCGCCGTCAGGGCAAACTGTAAACGCGACAGCTCGACAATATCTAACATGATGACTCCTTGCTCCACGCATGAATCTATCCGGCGAATAACCGCGCCAGTAAGCGCAATTAATGCAGAGTAAGATTCAGGAACGACTGATTATTAATTCCAGTTTGGTTAACGACAGAACAGAGAAATTTGCTGCCCCGAGGGCGCGAGTAACAGTGATGAAAATTCCCCGAAAAACCGATCGCATCAGTCAATTTTGCGCAGGAGTGGCGTGAGGAGGCGACAGAATTGATATAACAACGCCTGCCACAAACTCCTGAATAACGGGTGAAAAGACCGAATTGATGCAGCGCAATTTATACCGTTTGGGTTGTGCTTAGCCAGCAGTAAAGTTAGCTATAACTCGCGGTTTATTGATCTGGATTAAGACAATAAATTTCCAGATATGTAGTCTCAGACCTGTTGTTAATTAGTTGTCATAAAGGCGTGGCGTAATTAAGAAAACAATTACCTTTTTCGTCATTTTTTAACGTTATTATTGTCAGTGGCAGATTTATAACGCGCCAAAAAGCGATCTCTTTTTCTCTTCTTTACTGATGACCTTGCCATAACGTGCCGTTATCTGCCGTCCTGCTTACCCGCTTTCAGGCATAAAAAAAGCCACCCGAAGGTGGCCCTTACCATCACAGAGTGATGACTTATTTTGCTGGCAGTACGGCTTTCACGGCATCGCCGATGTCCGCCAGGCTGCGCACGGTTTTCACACCCGCAGCTTCCAGTGCAGCAAATTTCTCGTCTGCAGTGCCTTTACCACCGGCAATGATGGCGCCTGCGTGGCCCATACGCTTGCCTTTTGGCGCCGTCACGCCTGCGATATAGCCGACAACCGGCTTGGTCACGTGCTCTTTGATGAACGCAGCCGCTTCTTCTTCCGCGCTGCCGCCGATCTCACCGATCATCACGATCGCTTCAGTCTGCGGATCGTCCTGGAACATCTTCAGGATATCGATGAAGTTAGAGCCCGGGATTGGGTCACCGCCGATACCGACGCAGGTCGACTGGCCGTAGCCGATGTCCGTGGTCTGCTTAACCGCTTCATAGGTCAGGGTGCCAGAACGTGACACGATGCCTACGCGGCCCGGCTGGTGAATGTGGCCCGGCATGATACCGATTTTACATTCGCCTGGGGTGATGACGCCCGGGCAGTTCGGGCCGATCATACGCACGCCCGCTTCATCCAGCTTCACTTTCACGGTCAGCATATCCAGCGTTGGAATACCTTCGGTGATGGTGATGATCAGTTTGATGCCCGCATCGATCGCTTCCAGGATACCGTCTTTGCAGAACGGCGCCGGTACGTAGATCACGGTTGCGGTTGCGCCCGTGGCTTCCACGGCTTCACGTACGGTGTTGAACACAGGCAGGCCAAGATGGGTAGTACCGCCTTTGCCCGGCGTAACGCCGCCAACCAGCTGCGTGCCATACGCCAGCGCCTGTTCAGAGTGGAAAGTCCCCTGGCCGCCGGTGAAACCCTGGCAAATGACTTTGGTGTTTTTGTCGATCAAAATGGACATTATTTACCCTCCGCAGCAGCAACAACACGCTGTGCCGCGTCTGTCAGGCTGGTTGCTGCAATGATGTTCAGACCGCTGTCCGCCAGTTTTTTAGCGCCCAGCTCGGCGTTGTTACCTTCCAGACGTACTACAACCGGCACGTTGACACCCACTTCTGCCACTGCACCGATGATGCCGTCTGCGATCAGGTCGCAACGCACGATGCCGCCGAAGATGTTAACGAATACAGCTTTCACTGCATCGTCAGACAGGATGATTTTGAAGGCTTCAGTGACGCGCTCTTTGGTTGCGCCGCCGCCAACATCAAGGAAGTTTGCAGGCTGGCCACCGTGGTGTTTCACGATGTCCATGGTGCCCATCGCCAGACCCGCACCATTGACCATACAGCCAATATTGCCTTCCAGCGCAACGTAGTTCAGTTCCCACTGTGTTGCGTGCGCTTCACGTGGATCTTCCTGGCTCGGGTCACGCATTTCACGCAGCTCAGGCTGGCGGAACAGTGCGTTACCGTCTGCGCCCAGCTTGCCATCGAGGCAGATCAGGTCGCCCTGTTTGGTGATCACCAGCGGGTTGATCTCAACCATCGCCAGGTCGCGCTCCAGGAACATGGTCGCCAGGCCCATGAAGATCTTAGTGAACTGGCTGACCTGCTTGCCGCTCAGACCCAGTTTGAACGCCAGCTCGCGGCCCTGATAAGGCTGAGGACCGGCCAGCGGATCGAGGGCCATTTTGTGGATCAGGTGCGGCGTCTCTTCCGCCACTTTTTCAATTTCCACACCGCCTTCGGTTGATGCCATGAAGATCACGCGGCGCGTTGCACGGTCAACAACCGCACCCAGATACAGCTCCTGATCGATATCGGTCGCCGCTTCAACCAGAATCTGGTTAACCGGCTGGCCCAGCGCATCTGTTTGATAGGTAACCAGGCGCTTGCCCAGCCAGTGCTCAGCAAAGGCACGGATGTCTTCTTTGCTGTTCACTACTTTCACGCCGCCCGCTTTACCACGGCCACCGGCATGAACCTGACATTTCACAACCCACGGGCCTGCGCCAATTTTTGAGGCGGCTTCTTCGGCTTCACGTGGCGTGGTGCAGGCGTAGCCAGTCGGAGCCGGCATGCCATACCGTGCAAACAGCTGCTTCGCCTGGTATTCGTGTAAGTTCATGATGTTCTATCCATTCAGATCTGAAACATTTAAATGTGGGCGCGCATCAGTGTGCGCGCCCGGCGAAAATCAGACATCCAGCAGCAGACGAGCCGGATCTTCCAGCATCTCTTTCACCGCGACCAGATAGCCAACGGATTCACGGCCGTCAATCAGACGGTGATCGTAAGAGAGCGCCAGATACATCATTGGCAGCACTACCACCTGACCATTTACCGCCATAGGACGATCTTTGATCGCGTGCATGCCAAGGATGGCACTCTGCGGTGGGTTGATGATTGGCGTTGACATCAGCGAACCAAACACACCACCGTTGGTGATGGTGAAGTTACCGCCAGTCAGCTCATCTACGGTCAGTTTGCCGTCACGGCCTTTCACTGCCAGCTCTTTAATTTTCTTCTCGATGTCGGCCATGCTCAGCGCATCCACATCTTTCAGCACCGGGGTCACCAGACCGCGCGGCGTGGATACGGCAATGCTGACATCAAAGTAGTTGTGGTAAACCACATCTTCGCCATCGATTGAGGCGTTAACTTCCGGGAAGCGTTTCAGCGCTTCAACCACGGCTTTGATGTAGAAGGACATGAAGCCCAGACGCACGCCGTGACGCTTCTCGAAGGCATCGCCGTACTGCTTACGCAGATCCATAATCGGCTTCATGTTCACTTCGTTGAAGGTGGTCAGCATGGCGGTGCTGTTCTTGGCTTCCAGCAGACGCTCAGCCACGCGCTTACGCAGGCGGGTCATCGGCACGCGTTTTTCACTGCGGTTAGACACGGCAGCCTGTGGCGCAGATTCAGCAGCCGGCGCAGCTTTTGTACTTTGGGTTTTCTGCGTCAGATGTTTTTCCACATCTTCACGCGTCAGACGACCACCCACACCGGTGCCTTTAATCTGGCTGGCATCGAGGTTGTTTTCTGCAATCAGGCGGCGCACGGCCGGGCTGAGTGCATCGTTGCTCTCCTCTTCCAGAGAGGCAGTCTGACGCTGGGCTGGCGTAGACTCTTTGCTTTCTACTTTCGCGGTGGTCTCTTTTCCGCCGCTGTTCCCCTCTTTGAGGCGGCCCAGGATCTGACGTGACGTCACAGTGGCGCCCTCGTCTTCCAGGATCGCTTCGAGGATACCGTCAGCAGAGGCCGGTACTTCCAGCACCACTTTGTCAGTTTCGATCTCGACCAGCACTTCATCGCGGCTCACAGAGTCGCCAGGTTTTTTGTGCCAGGTTGCAACCGTTGCATCCGCTACGGATTCAGGCAAATCGGGAACGAGAATTTCTACGCTACTCATTTTCTTTCCTTTTAATTAACCAAGGTTCAGCGCGTCGTTAACCAGGTCTTGCTGCTGTTGTTGATGTACGGACATGTAGCCCACGGCCGGTGAAGCAGAAGCCGGACGGCCTGCGTAACGCAGTGACGCACCAAATGGAACCACTTCGCGGAAATGATGCTGACTGCAATACCATGCGCCCTGATTCAGTGGCTCTTCCTGACACCAGACGAAATCCTGGACATGGGAGTAATCTTTTAACGCTTCCTGCACCGCTTTGTGCGGGAACGGATAGAGCTGTTCGATACGCACGATAGCGACATCGGTCTGCTCATTCTTACGACGCTGTTCCAGCAGATCGTAGTAGACCTTGCCCGAACAGAGGACGACACGTTTAACCTGCTTCGCATCAAGCGCGTCGATTTCGCCAATCGCCGGCTGGAAGCTGCCGTTGGCCAGTTCATCCAGGCTGGAGACCGCCAGCGGGTGACGCAGCAGCGATTTAGGTGACATAACGATCAGCGGACGGCGCATACCGCGCAGCGCCTGACGACGCAGCATGTGGTAGACCTGTGCCGGCGTTGACGGCACGCACACCTGCATGTTCTGCTCTGCGCACAGTTGCAGATAACGCTCCAGACGCGCTGAGGAGTGTTCAGGGCCCTGGCCTTCGTAGCCGTGCGGCAGCAGCATAACTAGACCACACATGCGGCCCCATTTCTGCTCGCCGGAGCTGATGAACTGATCGATAACAACCTGTGCGCCGTTGGCGAAGTCGCCGAACTGCGCTTCCCAGATTGTCAGCACGCGCGGCTCAGCCGTGGCGTAACCGTATTCGAATGCCAGTACCGCCTCTTCAGACAGTACGGAGTCCCACACTTTGAACTGACCCTGACCATTATGGATATGGTGCAGCGGGGTGTAGGTCGAACCATTCTGCTGGTTGTGAATCACCGCGTGACGGTGGAAGAAGGTGCCGCGACCGGAGTCTTCACCGGAGAGACGCACCGGGATGCCTTCATCAACCAGCGTGGCGTACGCAAGGTTCTCTGCGCCGCCCCAGTCAAACAGCTTGTTGCCTTCCGCCATCTCTTTGCGGTCATTGTAGATTTTGGCTACGCGTGACTGCACTTCAACCGCTTCCGGAATGCTGCTGATGCGACGCGCCAGCTCCTGCAGACGTTTCATGTCTACGGTTTCCGGATAGCCTTCGTCCCACTCGTGGTTCAGGTACGGTGACCAGGTGAACGAGTGCAGGCTCATAGGACGCCACTCTGGCACCACGCACTCGCCCTCATCCAGCGCATCGCGGTACAGGTTCACCAGCTCGGTGGCATCTTCCTGCGTTGCCACACCCTGGCTCTCCAGCTGATCGGCATAGATTTTACGCGGAGTCGGATGCTTTTTGATTTTCTGGTACATCAATGGCTGGGTTGCGCTTGGCTCGTCGGCTTCGTTGTGGCCGTGACGGCGGTAGCACACCAGATCGATGAACACATCGCGCTTGAAGGTATTGCGATAATCCAGCGCCAGACGGGTAACAAAGGCTACCGCTTCCGGGTCGTCAGCGTTGACGTGGAAGATTGGCGCCAGCACCATCTTGCCGATGTCGGTGCAGTATGGTGTGGAACGCGCGTCTTTCGGGTTTGAGGTAGTGAAGCCCACCTGGTTGTTGATCACGATGCGAACGGTACCGCCCACTTCGTAACCACGCGCCTGCGACATGTTCAGGGTTTCCTGCACCACGCCCTGTCCAATCACCGCGGCATCGCCATGAATCGTGATAGGCAATACTTTGTTGCTGCTCGGCTCTGCCAGGCGATCCAGACGTGCGCGCACGGAACCCATAACTACCGGGCTCACGATCTCCAGGTGCGACGGGTTAAACGCCAGCGCCAGGTGCACCAGGCCGCCTTCGGTTTCCACGTCTGAGGAGAAGCCCATGTGGTACTTCACATCGCCGGTGCCAGGTGCTCTTTGTGCTTGCCGGAGAACTCATCGAACAGATCCTGCGGCTTTTTACCCAGCACGTTGATCAGAACGTTGAGACGGCCGCGGTGCGCCATACCCAGCACCACTTCGCGCGTGCCGCTTTTGCCGGCGTGACGAATCATCTCACGCAGCATCGGCACCAGCGCATCGCCGCCTTCAAGGGAGAAGCGTTTTGCACCCGGGAATTTAGCGCCGAGGTACTTCTCCAGCCCTTCTGCCGCGGTCAGCTCTTTCAGGAAACCTTTTTTCTCTTCGGCACTGAACACGCCCTGGCCCACTACCGATTCAAGACGCTGCTGAATCCAGCGCTTCTCTTCGGTGTTATTGATGTGCATGTACTCTGCACCAATTGAGCCACAGTAGGTCTGCTGCAGTGCGGCGTAGAGATCAGCCAGCTTCATGGTCTCTTTGCCGCTGGCAAACGAGCCTACGTTAAAGCTTTCCTGAAAATCGGCATCGGTCAGATCGTGGAAGGCCGGATCAAGATCCGTCACGGTCTCCTGCTTCCACAGGCCGAGCGGATCAAGGTTAGCGTGCTGATGGCCGCGGAAGCGGAACGCATTGATCAGCTGCAGCACTTTAACCTGTTTGGAATTGGTGGCCGGATCGGTGACTGTGGAGGTGTAGCGGGTCGCATCTTTAGCCAGGCGGCGGAAATATTCACGCGTGGTGGAGTGGAACTGTTCAGGTTTCACGCCGGTGCCGGGCAGCTGCTGGAACATCGTGCGCCACACTTCATCAACGGAGTCAGGATCGGTCAGGAAATCCTCATAGAGCTGCTCTATGTAGGATTGGTTCGCGCCGGCCAGCCAGGAGGAGTCCAGCCAGGGTTTCATCGCGCTGTTCTGCATTGTGATCCCTTAAGCATTAATCTGCTTTTTATGAGGTTTCATTTGTTGCCGCTTTCGCGGCTTGCCGTAGTGAGTTCAGCGATACGAACCTGTGCGCTACCAACGCCTGGCCCGTAAGGGAACCTTTATAAGCGTGGTCATCACCGCGCTTATAGAGGCTTCCGTAAAAGGCCGGGAACCGCAGTTCCCGACCGTGACATCCGTTTGTTACGCCCCGCGCTGCAGCAGCATCGACTTAATATGGCCGATAGCGCGCGTCGGGTTTAAGCCTTTCGGGCACACGCTCACACAGTTCATGATGCTGTGACAGCGGAATACACTGAAAGCATCATCCAGATTGTCGAGGCGCGCATCGGTTTCGGTGTCGCGGCTGTCAATCAGGAAGCGGTAAGCGGCCAGCAAGCCCGCCGGACCGATGAACTTGTCCGGATTCCACCAGAACGATGGGCAGGAGGTGGAGCAGCAGGCGCACAGAATGCACTCATACAGACCATCCAGATGCTCACGCTGCGCCGGGCTCTGCAGATGCTCGCGCGCCGGTGGATTTTCCCCATTATTCAACAGGAAAGGCTTAATCTTCTCATACTGCGCATAGAATTGCCCCATATCAACCACGAGGTCACGCACAACCGGCAGACCAGGCAGCGGACGGATAACAATCTTCTTGCTGCCGTTACCCAGCGCCGACACCGGCGTAATGCACGCCAGGCCATTTTTGCCGTTCATGTTCAGACCGTCTGAACCGCACACGCCTTCACGGCACGAACGACGGAAGGCCAGCGTCGGGTCCTTCTCTTTCAGACGAATCAGCGCATCCAGCAGCATCATGTCGCGACCATCCTCAGATTCGAGGGTGTAATCCTGCATACGCGGCTTGTCATCGACTTCCGGGTTATAACGATAGATTGAAAATTCGAGTCTCATGATGATCTCCGCAATTAATAGGTACGCGCTTTCGGCGGGAAGGCCGCGCGCAGTTTCGGCTGCATGTTCACCTCACGGCGCGTCATGCTTTCCGTTTGCGGAACATAGAGGCTGTGACACAGCCAGTTGGCATCATCACGCTCCGGATAATCGAAGCGGCTGTGCGCGCCACGGCTTTCGGTACGGAAGTTGGCCGCTACCGCTGTTGCATAAGCGGTTTCCATCAGGTTATCCAGCTCCAGGCACTCAATACGCTGAGTGTTGAAATCCGGAGAGCGGTCATCGAGACGCGCGTTTTTCAGGCGCTCACGAATCACTTTCAGCTCTGCCAGACCTTCACGCATCGCATCGCCTTCACGGAATACCGAGAAGTTGTTCTGCATACAGCGCTGCAGCGCTTTACGGATTTCAACCGGATCTTCGCCGGTGGTGTTGCTTTCCCAGCGGTTGAAGCGCGCCATCGCCGCGTCGATCTCCTCTTCGCTGGCGTCGCGCAGGTCGCCCTGCTCAGCGATGCACTCCATCAGGTGCACACCCGCCGCACGGCCAAATACCACCAGGTCGAGCAGTGAGTTGCCGCCAAGACGGTTAGCACCGTGTACAGATACGCAGGCGATCTCACCAACGGCAAACAGACCCGGGATCACTTCGTCTTCGCCCTGCTCATTAACGCGCAGCGCCTGGCCGGTTACTTTGGTCGGCACGCCGCCCATCATGTAGTGGCAGGTCGGGATAACCGGGATCGGCTCTTTGATAGGATCAACGTGCGCAAAGGTACGTGACAGCTCAAGGATACCCGGCAGACGGGACTCCAGCACTTCCGCACCCAGGTGATCCAGTTTCAGTTTGATGTGCGGACCCCATGGGCCATCGCAGCCGCGACCTTCACGGATCTCCACCATCATTGAGCGCGCAACCACGTCACGACCGGCAAGGTCTTTGGCGTTTGGTGCATAGCGCTCCATGAAGCGTTCACCGTGTTTATTCAGCAGGTAACCGCCTTCACCACGGCAGCCTTCCGTTACCAGCACGCCCGCGCCGGCAATACCGGTTGGGTGGAACTGCCACATCTCCATGTCCTGCATCGGTACGCCGGCACGAATTGCCATGCCTACGCCGTCACCGGTGTTGATGTGCGCATTGGTCGTGGACTGATAGATACGGCCTGCACCGCCGGTCGCCAGAATTGTCGCTTTGGCTTTGAAGTAGACGGTTTCACCGGTTTCGATGCAGATGGCGGTGCAACCGACAATCGCGCCGTCAGCATTTTTCACCAGATCCAGCGCATACCACTCGGAGAAGATGGTGGTTTTGTTCTTCAGATTCTGCTGATACAGCGTATGCAGCAGTGCGTGGCCGGTACGGTCGGCTGCCGCAGCGGTACGCGCTGCCTGCTCACCGCCGAAGTTTTTCGACTGGCCACCAAACGGACGCTGATACACGCGGCCATCATCAAGACGGGAGAAAGGCAAGCCCATATGCTCCAGCTCCAGAATCGCTTCCGGGCCGGTCTTACACATATATTCGATCGCGTCCTGGTCACCGATATAGTCGGAGCCTTTGACGGTATCGTACATATGCCATTCCCAGTTATCGTCATGGGTGTTACCCAGCGCGACGGTGATACCGCCCTGCGCCGATACGGTGTGGGAACGGGTTGGGAAGACTTTAGATAACAGGGCACAGGTCTGGCCCGATTGGGAGATTTGCAGAGCGGCACGCATTCCTGCGCCACCCGCGCCGATCACCACGGCATCAAATTCTCTGACTGGCAAACTCATTTACACACCCCACACTACAACGGTTCCATAAATCGCATACGACAACAGCGCGACCACAATCGCAAACTGCAGCACCAGACGGGTGACCAGCGATTTTACGTAGTCAGTGAGCACCTGCCACATGCCGATCCAGCCATGAATCAGAATCGAAAACAGCGTTAGCAAGGTGAACACTTTCGTAAAGGAGGAGGCGAAGAAACCGTGCCACGCATCGTAGGTCAGCGTGCCGGTCATCACCACGAAACCGATGATGTAGAGAATGTAGAGCGTAATTAAGATCGCAGAAGCACGCAGTAACAGCCAGTCATGAATACCGTTACGTCCTAATGCAGAAGCATTGCTTACCATACGAGGACTCCAGCCAAAATTGAGAGCACGACAGTGATAACAAAAACCGCTTGTGCGGTACGGGTTCCCACCTGCAGAGTTTCCGCCGTAAAGCCAAAATCAGCCAGCATATGACGAATACCGCTCGCGGCGTGGTACGCCAGCGCGGTCAGAATGCCCCACATGATAAATTTGGCGAAGAAGCTATCCATAATGGATGCCGCTTGCTGGAAACCTTCCGGAGAGGAGAGAGAGAGACCCAATAACCAGAGCAGAATTCCGAGAGCGACAAAAGTGATCACGCCGGAGACGCGGTGGAGAATGGACGATATTGCAGTAACGGGAAACCGGATCGTCGAGAGATCCAAGTTAACAGGTCTTTGTTTTTTCACGGTTTTGCCCACACAGCTCTTTTTTATTTTGCTTCCTCCGGTCCTGAGTTGCAGAAGAGCACAGAGCGTGTTCAGACTACAACCGCCACCAAAATAGCAACATCCAGTGTTAAATGAAGCGGGGAAAACGCTGGGTGGCTCCTGGTGTCAGGGTATTCCGGAGACCTGGCGGCAGTATAGGAGGATCACATTCTGATTACAATTCCCCTACAATCTCTTTGGTCACATTTAAGCTGAACAGTGATCCGCCTCACGAATTTCACAATTCATACATTTTTAATTATCTGATTTGACAATAGATCAACATTTCAGTTACAAACAATCGCACTAAAGCCCTATGATGCATAAAAGTTATGGGGATACACTTTCCCCTAAGCTCAAGTTATGTAACATTGCCATTACAGGCAACACAAACCGTCAGGTTATTGGTTACCAAGAAGTTATGTCGTGACAGGATCTTTAACATCCGCGATTTTCAGCATGTCATGCCCGGACACCACTGGCCCCAACCCACCGTTCGCTCCGTAACCTTGCACGACAAACGTTACCGCAGAGTGATACGGTGAAGATTGTGGTTTTACGCAACATGAAGGCTATTCTGGTGTCTAAGATCCTTACCTACTAAGGCGCTATGGAGACGAAAAATGACAGATAAAAAAGTGACGCTAACCCTACAGGATGACAACTCTATTGAACTGGATGTGATGCAAGGCACGCTGGGACAGGATGTTGTTGATGTCCGCGCCCTTGGCTCAAAAGGCCTGTTCACCTTCGATCCCGGTTTTACCTCTACGGCGTCCTGCGAATCCAAAATCACCTTTATAGATGGTGACGAAGGGATTTTGTTACACCGCGGTTTCCCGATTGATCAGCTGGCCACCCACTCTAACTATCTTGAAGTGTGTTATATCCTGCTGAATGGCGAAGCACCGACCCAGGCGCAGTTCGACGAATTCTGTACCACCGTTACCCGCCACACCATGATCCACGAGCAAATCACCCGCCTGTTCCACGGTTTCCGTCGCGATTCGCATCCGATGGCGGTCATGTGCGGTGTGACCGGCGCGCTGGCGGCGTTCTACCATGACTCTCTGGACGTGAATATTGAGCGTCACCGTGAGATCGCGGCGTTCCGTCTGCTCTCCAAAATGCCGACCATGGCAGCGATGTGCTACAAGTATTCGATCGGCCAGCCGTTCGTGTATCCACGTAACGACCTCTCTTATGCCGGTAACTTCCTGCACATGATGTTCGCTACGCCGTGCGAAGAGTACAAAGTGAATCCGGTGCTTGAACGCGCCATGGACCGTATTTTGATCCTGCATGCCGATCACGAGCAGAACGCATCAACCTCTACCGTGCGTACTGCCGGTTCTTCGGGTGCTAACCCGTTCGCCTGTATCGCTGCCGGTATCGCCTCACTGTGGGGACCTGCGCACGGTGGTGCTAACGAAGCCACGCTGCGCATGCTGGAAGAGATCAGCACTGTTGAGCACATCCCTGAGTTCGTGCGTCGCGCCAAAGATAAGAACGATTCGTTCCGTCTGATGGGCTTCGGTCACCGCGTGTATAAGAACTATGACCCGCGTGCCACCGTGATGCGTGAAACCTGCCACGAAGTGCTGAACGAACTGGGCATGAAGGATGATCTGCTGGAAGTCGCCATGGAGCTGGAGCACATTGCGCTGAACGATCCGTACTTCATTGAGCGCAAACTCTATCCAAACGTCGATTTCTACTCTGGCATTATTCTGAAAGCGATGGGCATCCCGTCATCCATGTTTACCGTGATCTTTGCGATGGCGCGTACCGTGGGCTGGATTGCACACTGGAAAGAGATGCACGACGAGGGCATGAAGATTGCGCGTCCGCGTCAGCTCTATACCGGTTACACCGAGCGCGAGTTCAACTCCGCACTCAACAAGTAAGTATCAGGGCGGGTTATCCCGCCCTTCTCTTTTCTGCTCTCTCTGACGAATCATCCCGGTGAAAATTGAAAGGACAGCGTCACTGTGCGTGCACTGGCAGGCACGGTGCAGGCTCCGGCGGTCCTCGCGCCGCTAAAGCGGTACCTTCACACCCTTCGTCAGTCGGGCGGACCACCGGAGACGGGACATCCTGTCCCGGCTCCGGCTTTCGCCCGCATCCCTGCGGACTCATCCTGACTTCCTCATGCTGTTCAGCGCTGCGGATTGCCTTCTCCTGCCCCGAGCCAGCCAGTGCGTTAACTAATACATGGTTTGCCGAAAACCGTGATCATATTGAAAGGCCTGTGGCATTGGCTGATGCAGCGGGCTATCCGCAGCGCTGAGGCTTTTACGGTACGCCAGGAGATTCCCGCAGGACGCGGGAATCAGGCCGGGCCGGTCAGGATGACCGATACCGGCCGGTCCGACAGGCGTGCCGTGAACGCCGAAGGCACCGCGCAGCGGCGCGAGGACTGCCCGGCAGCAGCTAATGTCACAGGCCGCGCACCCGCTATCCGCACATTACGTTTAGCGCTTAAAACTGACACCCCGGACACCAGTAAAACGGTCGTGAAGAGAGCACGCCCTTCTCAATGATCGTACCGCAGCGGCGGCACTTTTTGCCCTGCCGGTGAAACGCCTCAAAGCGAAATGCAGCCTCTTCGTGGTACTTCTTCATGCTGCCACGCATTTTGTAGGACAGGCGCGGCACTGCCAGCATCGCTTTACTCAGCGTATCCAGCTGCGCGTCACTGAGATCCTGCGCGCGGTGCTGCGCCAGTAAGCCCGCATGCCATAAAATCTCTACGCGCAGATAGTTACCCAACCCGGCAAGAAACGCCTGATCGAGCAGTAAACCGCTAAACTGACGGCGGCGGAAACGTGGCGACAACAGCCGTTCGCGCACATCCTCAACGGTCAGGGTGGCATCAAGCACGTCCGGCCCGACACGCTGCAGAAACGGATGCGCGCCCAGCGTATCGGCATTCAGTAGCTCAATATCCGAGGCGCTATACAGCAAAATGGCTTTATTCGCGTTCGCCAGTCGCACCCGCAGTTGCCGCGTCGTATTCGGCTCAGTGCCGCTCGGCACTACGCGCCAGACCCCGTACAGCTGATTATGGCTGTACAGCGTCAGACCATTGGAAAAGTGCGTCAGCAGCGCTTTACCGCGCGTTTCAAACGCCTCAATGGTTTCACCCAGCAGCGACGGCTCATATGTCTTTAACTGTGGAAAAGCAAACCACACATCAGTCAGCGGTTTGCCCACCATTGCCGCCGCCAGCTGATCCGCCGCACGGCGGATCTCCGGTCCCTCTGGCATAAACTCTCCTGTTTAGTGCGTGGCACCACCTGCTACGCGGATATCGTTCTCAGTGCTCAGTATCACCTGCAGCGACGTCTCCAGCGCCTGAATCACACTGGCCGTCGACATGCTCGGCACGCCCGGATGATGTGCCGCCTGCTCCGGCATATAAGGGATATGCACAAAGCCACCGCGCGCGGCACTGCCGGAACGCTGCAGCCAGTGCAGCAGCTGATACATCACGTTATTACAGGTAAAAGTGCCGGCGGTTTGTGACACCGAAGCCGGAACGCCCACTTCGCGCAGGGCCGCCACCATCGCTTTGATCGGCAACGTTGAGAAATAGGCTGCCGGGCCCTCTGCGACAATCGGCTCATCGATCGGCTGCTGCCGATCGTTATCCGGGATACGCGCATCGTTAACGTTGATCGCCACGCGCTCCACGGTAATATCGCTGCGCCCTCCTGCCTGGCCCACGCATAACACGCGATCCGGCCGGATCTCCTCCAGCGCCTGGATCAGCACTTCACCGCAGCGGGCAAACACAACCGGCAGCTGACGCACCACAATGCGTGCGCCGCCGATCTCTTTACCGTCAAAACTGCGCACCGCCTCCCATGAAGGATTGATGCTCTCACCACCAAACGGCTCGAACGCCGTCATCAATACCGTTTTCATTGCAACCTCACAGGAACATCAGGAAGTAGAGCAGGAAAATATTTACCAACAACAGTAGCACACCGGTTGGCACCTGAGCCTTGATCACCGCGTTACGGTCCGGCAGCTCCAGCAGACGCGCCGGCACAATGTTAAAGTTGGCCGCCATTGGCGTCATCAGCGTGCCGCAATAGCCTGAGAACATGCCGATAGCCGCCATCACCGCCGGGTTACCGCCGTGTTGCAGTACCAGGATCGGAATGCCGATACCGGCAGTCACAATCGGGAAGGCGGCAAACGCATTGCCCATCACCATGGTCAGCAAGGCCATGCCAATCGCATACACGGCTACGGCGATCAGCCGGTTATCCACCGCCAGATACTGCTCCGTAAGATGAGAGATGGCCGTGCCCACGCCGGCAGTGGTAAACAGCAGCCCTAAGGTGGCGAGAATCTGCGGCAGAATAAAAGCCCAGCCGACGGCATCCAGCAGACGGCGCGTCTCCTGCATCGATTGCACCGGCTTCTCATGGGTAATCTTCAGCGCAATCAGCCAGCCCAGAATACATCCCACCATCATCGAGAACAGCGTCACCAGCGTCGCATGATTGCCCGGGCCAAACACGCTGTCCTGCAAACCGGGAATATGGTTAAAGGCCAGCACGCCAATCACCGTCACCACCGGAATGGCCAGCGCCGGCAGAAACAGCTTATTGCCGAGACGTTTGGCGCTCTCCTGCTTCTGCTCATCGCTGCGCTGATGATAGCGACCAAGGCGCACGCCGCCGCAGCCGGCAATCAGCGCCATCAGCACTACCGCAACGCCGACCGCAATATGCAGTGCGCGGCGACCCACTTCCGCATCGCCAGCCCACTGAGCCATCAGTTGATAAGCGCCATCACCAATCAGGAAAATCACCCCATACAGCGCCCAGAACAGGCCGGTTGTAAAACGGCGCGGGTTGGCGCTATCACGCCAGGAGAGCACAGCGACGATCAGCAGGATCGCGCCTGCCAGCCACATCAGATACTGTTGCTGGAACATTATTTCTCTCCTTTGGCGTGCAGTGCCTGCTGATTCAGTGCGCCCAGTTCACGCGACAGCTGACGATCAAGACGCACGAGGCGCGCCGAATGGATCAGAAATGCGCACAGCGCGGTCGGAATTCCCCACAGTGCAATATGCAACGGCTCCGTCGTGATACCCGCCGACTCCTGCATAAAGTTGTGCATAAAGATGATGGCACCAAAGGCGACAAAGATATCTTCGCCAAAAAACAGACCGACGTTATCGGTCGCGGCAGACATAGCGCGCAGGCGATGGCGCACCGCCGGCGGCACTTCTCCGTAACGGTTCTCCGTCGCACCCTCGGCCATAGGCGCCAGCAGCGGGCGCACCATTTGCGGATGACCACCGAGGCTGGTCAGGCCCAGCGCGGCCGTGATTTCACGCACGAACAGATAGACGATCAGCAGACGGCCCGCCGTGGCGGTTTTGATCTGCGCGATCCACGTCTGCGCCCGCTCTTTCAGTCCGTGACGCTCCAGCAGACCGATAACCGCCAGCGGCAGCAGCAGAATCAGCGGCAGGTTACGGGTATTCAGAAAGCCTGAGCCCAGTTTTTCCAGAATGTCAGCAAGCGGCATGTGCGCCGCCAGACCGGTAACAAACCCGGCTACGATCACCACCAGCACCGGGTTAAAGCGCAGCACAAAGCCGATAACAATCGCGGCGATACCGAGCAACGGCCAGAGATTGACCACGTTATCCATAATTTTTCCCCTCGTGAGAAAATAAAAAGCCCGGCACGGTGCCGGGCAATCAGTCAATTATTATGTGCTGGTCACCGCAATCTGATGGGTCTCAAAAGCGGCACGCAGCGTGCGGGCAAACTGCAGTGCGTGCGCGCCATCGCCGTGCAGACACACGGTTTCGGCATTCACCTTGACCCATTCGCCACTGATACTCTGCACCTGGCGCTGCTGCACCATGGTCAGCGTCTGCGCCAGCGCCTGGTCAGCCTCTTCTATCATCGCCCCCGGCTGGCTGCGCGGTACCAGCGCACCGTTTGCCAGATAGCCGCGATCGGCAAACACCTCTTCACGCGTGCGCAGGCCATGGTGCGCTGCCGCCGCAATAGAGGCGCTGCCCGCCAGTCCAACCAGAATCAGCCCCGGATCGACCGCCTTTACCGCCCGGGCAATAGCGTCCGCCAGCTGCGCATCGCCCGCCGCCTGGTTATACAGCATGCCATGCGGTTTAACGTGCACCAGCTTCTCACCTTCGCTCTCCGCGATGCTCTTCAGCGCGCCGATCTGGTAGATCATCTGCGCATAAACTGTCTCTGGCGGCAGCTGCATAGCGGTGCGACCAAAGTTTTCGCGATCGGGAAAGGCCGGATGTGCACCAATCGCTACGCCGCAGGCTTTGGCCCAGCGTACCGATTGCAGCATGGTTTCGGCATCGCCGGCATGAAAACCACAGGCGATATTGGCGGAACTGACCAGTGACAGCAGCTCACGATCGCTGCCGCTGCCCTCACCGAGATCGGCATTAAGATCAATTTTCATGGCTCAGCCCCCAGGCAATCTGCTCTAACGAACGCTGCTGCTGCTGTTTAGCCAGCAGCGCCTCTTCCAGCGTGCAGTGAATAAAGTGAATGGGCTCACCCAGGCGAATCTGCGCCAGCTGGTAGAGATCGGCTTCAATGATGCAGGCGATACGCGGATAGCCGCCGGTGGTCTGTGCATCGGCCATCAGCACAATCGGCTGACCGTTCGGCGGCACCTGCACCACGCCAGGCACTAAGCCGTGCGACAGTAAATCGCGCGTTGCGGTACGCTGCAAGTTGCGCCCCTGTAACCGGTAGCCCATGCGGTTACTCTGCGGGCTCAGCTTCCAGGGGATGCGCCAGAACCCCTCCTGCGCTTCGCGGGTGAACTCACTGTACTCGGGGCCGGCTAACGCACGGATGCGGTTGCCCCACAGCAACTGACGCACACCCGCTTTCTGCGTAAAGCTACGCGTCGGCTTGCCGAGCGGCAGCGTATCGCCATCCTGCAGTTTCCGGCCCTGCCAGCCGCCAAAGCCCGCTTTCAGATCGGTGCTGTGTGAGCCCAGCCTCTCCTCAATGGCGAAGCCGCCATTCACTGCCAGATAACTGCGCATGCCGCTGACCGGCATGGATAAACTCAGCACCTGCCCTTTTTTCACCGGCAGACGCCAGCCGGTCCACACCGGTTTGCCATCCAGTTCGGCATTACAGCCGGCACCGGTTAACGCAAACCAGCCGTCACGGCGGAATTCAGCTTTAAACTGGCCAAGCACAATCTCCAGCACCGCACTGTTTTCGGCATTGCCCACCAGCATATTCGCGGTACGCATGGAGGGCTCATCAAGCGCCCCGCTCAGACTGATGCCATACTGCCGCCAGCCGTGACGGCCGCGATCCTGCACGGATGTCATCAATCCGGCACGCAAAATTTTTAACATATGCCCTCCTTTTGCGGTACGAAGCGCACGCTATCGCCAGGCCGTAAAAGCGTTGGCGGCTGCGCGTCCGGATCAAACAGGCTGAGCGGCGTATGTCCGATCAACTGCCAGCCGCCCGGTGCGGCCAAAGGGTAAATACCAGTCTGGCTGCCGCCGATGCCCACAGAGCCAGCCGGTACTACCACGCGTGGTTCCGCCCGGCGCGGCGTGTGCAGACGCTCGTCAAGACCGCCAAGATAAGGGAAGCCCGGCTGAAAGCCGATGAAATAGACCACGTAATCAGTGGCACTGTGCAGTTCAACCACCTGCTTTGGCGTCATGCCGGCGCGTTCGGCAACCTCCGCCAGATCGGGCCCGGCCTCACCGCCATATACCACGGGAATTTCGACCAGCCGCGATGGCGGTATCTGCGCCTCGCTCTCTTCCCACCAGCGCTGCAGACGTTCAATGGCGTCCAGCGCCTTCAGCTGCGGATCGCGCAGCAGCAGCGTCAGATTGTTCATGCCAGGAATCGCTTCCTGTACCTGCTCGTTTTGTTGTAATCGCTGACACAATCCCCAGATACGCTGCTGACTGGCGAGCGAAACCGGCGGCTCCAGCTCGAGAACTACCGCTCGCTCACCGAGCAGATAACAACGTGCTCGTTGCAAAACCCACCTCCTGGTTATCAAACAGTCATGTCGTTACAAATTTTTGCGACACGAAAGGGCAATAAGTTATGCGAAAGTGGCGGAGATGTGTCAACCGATTTGCGTCCCGGGTGTGCACTCAGGACGCCAGTGAGGAAAAATCAGGCAGGATTAGCAATATCAATAAAGGTAACATCGAGGGCGTAGTGCTGCGCCAGCCACTCACCCAGCGCTTTGATACCGCCGCGTTCCGTAGCATGGTGGCCGGCCGCAAAGAAGTGCAGCCCCTGCTCACGCGCGCTGTGAATGGTCTGCTCAGAGACTTCACCGGTAATAAACGCATCAACGCCAAAGGCCGCCGCGCTATCAATAAAGCCCTGACCGCCGCCGCTGCACCAGGCCACGCGCTTGATCAGAGAGGGCGCGTTATCCCCGCAGTGCAAAGGCTGACGGCCCAGACGATGGGCTATTTTTTCTGCCAGAGCCGGTCCGCTCAACGGTTCTGCCAGCTCGCCCCACGGCACCAGCGCTGAACCTCCCCTTTCACATCGATATCAAACAGCTGCGCCAGCTGCGCGTTATTGCCCAGCTGCGGATGGGCATCAAGCGGCAGATGCCAGCCGTACAGGTTAATATCGTTCGCCAGCAGAGTGCGCAGACGCTGGCGCTTCATGCCCTTAATAACCGGAGCTTCACTTTTCCAGAAGTAGCCGTGGTGCACCAGCACAGCATCTGCCTTCCGCTTTACCGCTTCGTCCAGCAGCGCCTGGCAGGCCGTCACGCCGGTGATCACGGTTTTCACCTCTGACCGTCCTTCCACCTGTAAACCGTTCGGCGCGTAATCGCTAAACGCGCCGCTATTTAACTGCTGATTGACAATCTGTTCTAACTCGAAATTATTCATCACTGCTCCCTGAGCGCCTCAGGCCGCGCTGCGTGCGCGCTCGAAGGCCTCTAATGTCTTTTTACGTGCTGCCTTATGTTCCACGATTGGCGCCGGATAATCGAGTTTCCTGTTATTTTTTTGCGCCCAGAGATGCGGCTGATGGATATCGCTATCCGGCACCTCTTTAAGTTCAGGCAGCCACTGACGAATAAATGTTCCGTCTTTATCAAAGCGCTCGCCCTGCGTCGTGGGATTGAAAATGCGGAAGTAAGGCGCGGCGTCAGTACCGGTGGATGCCGCCCACTGCCAGCCGCCATTGTTTGCAGCCAGGTCGCCGTCCAGCAGTTTCTGCATGAAGTAGCGCTCGCCGTCGTGCCAGTCAATCAGCAGATCTTTCACCAGGAAACTGGCGGTAATCATGCGCAGGCGATTATGCATCCAGCCCAGCGTATTCATCTGGCGCATGGCGGCATCAACAATCGGGTAGCCGGTTTGCCCCTGCTGCCAGGCTTTAAAGTGGGCCTCATTCTTTTGCCATGGCACCTTGTGCGTCCACGCAATAAAGGGCTGGTGTTTACACAGCGCCGGAAAGGCCACCAGCAGATGACGGTAGAACTCCCGCCAGATCAGCTCGTTGAGCCACTGAAAAGCGCTGCCACCGTTGAGCGCCTCCGGATGCTCTTTCAGAATACGGTGCAGGCACTGGCGCGGCGATAGCACACCGATTGCCAGATAGGGCGATAACCGGCTGGTACCATCCATTGCCGGCATATCGCGTCGCTCGGGGTAGTGCGCGACGTGCTGGCGCGCAAAGTGACGCAATTGCGTAAGTGCTGCCTCTTCACCGGGCGGGAACAGCGATGTATCAAACTCTTCCAGCGGATAGTCAAAAGCAGGAATTTTTTCCCTGATGCTGAAGGGCGCACCCTCGCGCGCTTTTGGCGCATGATGGCACTCCGGTAAGCCCTGGTGCAGGCGTCGGACAAAGGCTTTACTGAACGGCGTGAACACTTTGAACATACTGTTGCTGCCGGTCTGAACGCTGCCGGGCGGCAACAGCAGGCTGTCATCGAAGCCCTGGCAAATCACACCGCGGGCATCAAGTCGCTTCTCTGCCGCCGCGTCACGTTCGCGTTCATTGATCTCGTACTGATAATTGTAATACAGCGCATCAATATTGTGCTGCTGACAGAATGTCTCGAGATAATCGACCGAAGCGGCAAAGTCATCACACTGATGGTAGTGCAGCTTGATGCCGCGATCTGCCAGCGATGCCTGCAGTAAACAGAGATTCTGATGGAGGAAGGCGGCCTGTTTGGCCGCCATATCATGCTGCTGCCACTGGCCGGGCGTGGCGATGAAGAGTGCCAGCACCTCAGCGTTATTGTCGCGGCAGGCTGCGGCCAGAGCGCTATTGTCGTTGATACGCAGGTCGTTGCGCAGCCAGACTAAATGGGTGGTCATAAGATTCCGCAGTTATTGGCCGTAGCGCAGTCGCAGCGCTTCCGGATAGGGATCAAAGTAGCGCTGCTGGGCCAGCCACGGATGCGGATACTCTGCCATGTAGTGCTTGAGCATCGTAATCGGTGCCAGCAGAGGTTGCAGACCGCAGCGGTAGCGATCAATCAGTTGCGCCAGCTCCTGACGCTGCGGTGAGCTAAGCTGCGGGCGGAAGTATCCCTGCACATGCATCAAAACATTGGTGTGATTGCGGCGTGACGCCTTGTGTGACATCAGGTGCATCAGACGATTACGGTACTCAAATGCGTAATCGTCCAGCGAATCCCACTGTGGCATTGCCGCCACAAAACGGCCCAGTTCGCGGTATTCATCCTGCGCATGGGATAGCAGTAGCAGCTTGTAGCGGCTGTGGAATTCAATCAGTTTGTGACGCGTCAGACCACTGCGCCACATCTCGTTGAACTCGTGCAGCGCGTAGACGCGCGCCATGAAGTTCTCGCGGATGGCGTGATCGTGCAGACGTCCATCCTCCTCCAGCGGCAGCCAGGGCATCTCCTTTTGCAGGAAAGCGGTAAAGATGCCGGTACCCGCTTTGCGGTTGTTATTGGTATCTGGCTCGTAGACGCGCACGCGCTCCAGCCCACAGCTGGGTGATTTGGCACACAGCAGGTAACCGCAGAGATGATGCAGCGATTTCACGCGTTCAGCAGACCAGCGCGTCATCTCATCCGTCAGCTCTTCGCCGCCGTCTTTACTGAAGCAGAGGTGGATCTGCTCATCGCCCTGCTTCACCAGACGCAGCGCCGGACGCGGCGTGGGCAGGCCAATCGCCATCTCCGGACAGACAGGTTCAAAGCGCACAAATGGCGCGAGTTCGTCAGTTGCAAAGGCAAAACGCTTATGGCCGCCATCGAATCGGACGCTATCCCCGAGCAGGCAAGCACTGATACCTACAGGAATCTTCTCGCTCATACTTGTACAACCTCCAAAATTTTGTAGAGGTTTAAGTGTAGCTGAAATGCAGCGGGATAACAGCGTTTCAGAGGGGTGTCAGCCATAATTTTAGACAAAAAAAACCGGCGCTTCACGGGAAGTCGCCGGGTTTCAAGTGCGAGTCTGCTGTTTACCAGTAGAGGCCGCCAGCCGCTTCTGACTGCGCCAGCCATACTGGCTTGTCGCTGGTTTTACACCACATACGGTGCAGATAACTGTAAAAACGCGCGCGATCCTGGCGGAACAGCATTACCGGCAACGCCAGTAAACCGATGAATACCACCAGTACACGACGCAGCACGACTTTGTAGCGTGGATATGCCTGATACATCATTGCCTCCTCGTGGTAAATTTGCTTTTGAAATGTGATCTACAGCAGATATTACGCCCGATTGTGTAATTTTACTACTCATCCGACCACTATTTTGTGCTTTTTTCCACCGCATTGCGTCGGCGTTGAAATTAAGTTACAGGGTTGTGAATAATACGCTTGTTCCGGGTTGCCAATTACATAACGGACGCCGATACGCTTTATTGCTAAAGTAGCGCGTTAATCTTTTTTGCCGCAGGAGTCAGCGTGACGACCATCTTGATCGTGGAAGATGAAAAGGAGATTCGCCGTTTCGTGCGCCTGGCGCTGGAGAGCGAAGGCCTGAAGATAGTAGAAGCGGAACAGCTGCAGCGTGGCCTGATCGAAGCGGCTACGCGTAAACCCGATCTGGTGATTCTCGATCTGGGTCTGCCCGACGGCGACGGCAACGATTTTATTCGTGAAGTTCGCCAGTGGAGCACAATGCCCGTGATTGTGCTGTCGGCGCGCAGCGATGAGCAGGACAAAATCGACGCGCTGGATGCGGGCGCAGACGACTACCTTACCAAGCCATTTGGCATCGGTGAGCTACTGGCACGCGTGCGCGTAGCGCTGCGCCGACATCAGCGCAGCCAGCCGGAGCCGCTGGTGCAGTTTGGCGCGGTAAGCGTTGATCTCGCGGCGCGGCGCGTAGTGCGTAATGGCGAGGAGGTGCATTTAACGCCGACGGAGTTTCGCCTGTTGAGTCTGCTGCTGAACAATGCCGGAAAAGTGCTGACCCAGCGCCAGCTGCTGAATCAAGTGTGGGGCCCGAATGCGGTAGAGCACAGTCACTATCTGCGTATCTATATGGGGCATTTACGCCAGAAGCTGGAGAAAAATCCTACCCAGCCGAGCCATTTGCTGACGGAAACCGGCATCGGCTACCGCTTTATGCCATAAAAAAAGGCCGCATCAGCGGCCTTATTTAGCGTGCGCCTAATCAGGCGTTTTTCAGTACTTCGCTGACAATTTCCACTGCTTCTTTCTCGATCTGCTGGCGATGCTCAGCGCCGAGGAAACTTTCGCAGTAAATTTTGTAGGCATCTTCAGTGCCGGATGGACGCGCGGCAAACCAACCGTTTTCGGTCATCACCTTGAGTCCGCCAATTGATGCACCGTTGCCTGGCGCTGCAGTCAGACGCGCAGTGATCGGATCGCCTGCCAGCGTATCCGCGCTCACCATCTCTGGCGACAGCTTCGACAGCGCGGCTTTCTGTGCAGAGGTGGCCGGTGCCTGCAGACGGTTATAGCTTGGCGCACCAAAGCGCGCGGCCAGTTCATCATAATGCTGCTGCGGGTTCTTACCGGTAACCGCTGTAATTTCTGCGGCCAGCAGGCACAGGATGATACCGTCTTTGTCAGTAGACCACGCAGAGCCATCGAAACGCAGGAAGGAGGCACCCGCGCTCTCTTCACCGCCAAAGCCGAAGCTGCCGTCAAACAGTCCATCAACAAACCACTTAAAGCCTACCGGCACTTCCACCAGCTTACGGCCAATATCGTTGACGACACGGTCGATCATCGCACTTGAGACCAGCGTTTTGCCGACGGCAACCTCTTTGCCCCACTGCGGACGGTGCTGGAACAGATAGTTAATCGCTACCGCCAGATAGTGGTTCGGATTCATCAGGCCCGCTGGCGTGACGATACCGTGGCGGTCGTAATCCGGGTCGTTACCAAACGCCAGATCGAACTTATCTTTATAGGCCAGCAGACCAGCCATGGCGCACTCAGACGAGCAGTCCATGCGCACCACGCCATCTTTATCCAGGTGCATAAAGCGGAAAGTCTGATCCACGGCATCGTTAACAATGGTCAGATCCAGCTGGTAGTGCTCAGCAATGCGCTGCCAGTAAGCGATGCCGGAGCCGCCGAGCGGATCGACACCGATTTTCAGGCCCGCTTTCTGAATCGCCGGGAAATCGATAACCTGCGCCAGCCCCTCTACGTAAGGCTGAATCAGATCCTGCTCAACGATATGGCCGCTCTGCCACGCCTGATCCAGCGGCAGACGTTTAACGTCCTTCAGCTCGCCTTTGATCAACTGGTTAGCGCGATCTTCAACCACTTTGGTGACGTTGGTATCAGCCGGTCCACCGTTAGGCGGGTTATATTTGATACCGCCATCTTCCGGCGGATTGTGCGATGGCGTAATGACAATGCCATCGGCCTGCGCGCCGCCACGTTTGTTGTGCTCAAGGATTGCGTTGGAGATGGCAGGCGTTGGCGTATAGCCATTATCCTGCTGGACGATGACGTCCACGCCATTGGCAGCCAGCACTTCCAGTACCGACAGGATAGCCGGCTCAGACAGCGCATGGGTATCTTTACCGACATAGCACGGACCGGTAATGCCATTTTTCTTGCGCTCTTCAGCAATCGCCTGAGCGATTGCCAGAATGTGCACTTCGTTGAAGCTGTGACGTCCCGCGCTACCGCGATGGCCAGAGGTGCCAAATTTCACCGCATGGTCCGGGTTTGCCGCATCCGGCTTCAGGACATAGTACTGCGAAGTTAATTGTGCAACGTTAATCAAATCGCTCTGCTGGGCAGGCTGCCCGGCACGGGTGTGATTGGCCATTGGCGCTTCTCCCTGACGCTTCAGTTTAAATGGTGCCGCAAACTTTCTCTGTCAGTTCCTGCGGGAACTGCATGGCTAACATGATGTGCTCCACCATGCTGCATTTACGGCCGGTATTGGTGTTGGTGATCACCCAGTACGGGGTGCCGGGCACGTGCTTCGGCTTCGTATGGGTGCCATTTTGCAGCAGCGTGTGCTCGTCGCCCGCGAAATAGACGCGGGTGCGGCCCTGCAGCGAAGCCGTGGCTTCAGCAAACGCAGCCGGATCAAGACGGTAGAGCGTTGACAGCACCAGCATAAAGCGGTTAACCGCTTTCTTCTGCTCTGCATACTCGTCGGAAAGCAGCAGCTCACGCACGGCGCGCACGCGATCCTGAGGACGCGCTTCGCTGCGGGCCGATGGCACATCTTTAACGGACGCACTGGCAGCAGGCGCAGCTAATGGGCTCTGGCCGGCAGTGAACTTCAGCATGCGGCGCAAAATATCTGATGCGCTTTCACCGATGTGCTGCGTGTGGCTGGCAATATAACGGTAGAGTTCTTCGTCAACTTCAATCGTTTTCATCTTATTCCGTACAATTCTGGCAAATGGCAGAACCACACATTTGTGTAACGGCTCAGGCAAGACGCGGTTATGCAAAATGTGAGCTGGCTCTAACATAAGGATTATAAAGTTAAATCCGCGGCAGCCGATAGCGCTGGCATCGTTTCCGGGCAAAAGTCGGAATATGCCCTAATGCCTGGCCGGCTGGCGCCTGGACAGGTAAATCCATGATACCCTAAGCCCAGGTCTCAAACGTAAGAACTTTAGCCATGATTTTGAACGCTCGTCTGCAAACTGAACAATCTCTTCCTGACGCGACCCCGATTTTATTGATCCACGGGCTGTTTGGTAGCCTGGACAACCTGGGCGTACTGGCGCGCGGCGTGCGTGATGCGCGCTCTACCCTGCAGGTGGATGTGCGTAACCACGGCCTGTCCGGGCGCAGCGAGGTGATGAACTATCACGCTATGGCGCAGGATATTATTGATACGCTTGATGCGCATGATATTGCCCGTGCGGGGGTAATTGGCCACTCGATGGGCGGTAAAATCGCCATGGCGCTGAGCGCTATTGCGCCAGAACGTATTGAGAAAATGGTGCTGATTGATATCGCGCCGGTGGATTATCAAACCCGGCGGCACGATGAGATCTTTGCGGGCATCCGTGCAGTGACGGCAGCTGGCGTGACGCGCCGCAGTGAAGCCGCCACTGTGATGCGCGCACACGTGGCGGAGGAAGGGGTCATTCAGTTTATCCTGAAGTCGTTCGCCGAGGGCGAATGGCGGTTTAACGTGCCGGTGCTCTGGGATAACTACACGACGATCTCCGGCTGGGAAGCGGTGCCGCCATGGCCCCACCCGGCCCTGTTTATTCGCGGCGGTGACTCCCCTTATCTGGACAATCAGCACCGTGAGGCGCTGCTGCGCCAGTTCCCGCAGGCGCACGCGCATGTCATCAGCGGTGCCGGGCACTGGGTGCATGCGGAAAAACCCGATGCCGTTCTGCGCGCTGTTCGCCGCTTTTTTGATCTGTAAAAGCAAAAGCTTGCTGCGAGCGGTTTAGGGTTGGCGTCGCGCAGGGCGCTGGAGTATGATGTCGCGCTAAAAATTTGCCGCGGATGATTTTTTCGCCGTGGCGGGGCCGATAATGTATAAATCGCGCAGCGCCTTTCCGCCGTTCGCGCCCACTCAGTTTCACAAACCATGGCAAAAGAACAGACAGACCGTACTACGCTCGATCTTTTCGCAGATGAGCGGCGTCCCGGTCGCCCCAAAACCAGTCCGCTCACGCGTGACGAACAGTTGCGCATTAATAAGCGCAACCAGCTGAAACGCGATAAGGTGCGCGGGCTGCGTCGCGTCGAGCTGAAAATGTCCGGCGAAGCGGTAGATGCGCTGAACACGCTGGCCGAGCAGCAGAACATCAGCCGTAGTGAATTGATTGAACAAATGCTGCTGGCGCAGCTCAAACTGTCGTAACGCGCGCAGACCGCACGCAGGAACACAAAGTCAGCGCTTTGCACGTTCCGCCCTTTTCACCGGTCTGCTATCATTCGCATAACTGTGTAGTCAACTGACTTACTTTCACAATCAGGATTTAAGAGGTTACTTAACCCATGGCAATCGTAGGCATTTTCTTCGGCAGCGATACCGGCAACACTGAAAACATTGCAAAAATGATCCAGAAACAACTGGGTAAAGATGTCGCCGAAGTGCATGACATTGCTAAAAGCACCAAAGAAGATCTTGCAGCGTTCGACATTCTGCTGCTTGGCATCCCGACCTGGTACTATGGCGAAGCGCAGTGTGACTGGGACGATTTCTTCCCGACCCTGGAAGAGATTGACTTCAACGGTAAGCTGGTTGCCCTGTTCGGCTGCGGCGATCAGGAAGATTACGCAGAGTACTTCTGCGATGCGATGGGCACCATCCGTGACATCATTGAGCCAAACGGCGCAGTCATTGTGGGTCACTGGCCAACCGAAGGTTACCACTTCGAAGCCTCTAAAGGCCTGGCCGATGATAAACACTTCCTGGGTCTGGCGATCGACGAAGATCGTCAGCCTGAGCTGACCAATGACCGTGTTGAGAAATGGGTTAAACAGATTTTCGACGAGCTGCAGCTGAAAGAGATCATCGAAGCCTGATTTATCCGTACTTCACTGATGTGGGCACTGGCTCACATCAGGGTGACGGAATTTCCTATAAAAATAATAGCTACGGTTTTTTAACTTTTTCCCGCAATTCTGTAGAATACCCGCAACGGTCACCCGCTTATTCTTCCGTCATCAGATTAAGGCTGAGTGAAATGGAACCCCGATCTTAACGATCCTGTTGACGTCAGCGACACTTCCCCTTACAGCATTCAGGGAATTGTCGGCCTTCGTCGGTTTTCATTTCCCTGCCTGAGTCCTATAATGAGACGCAAATGAGAATGTGCGTTGATCAAACATTCAAGGCCTTTGCGCCGTAAGTAACCAGCAAAGTAACAGGACACTATCCGCATGACTGACAACAACTCCGCATTGAAGAAGGCTGGCCTGAAAGTCACGCTCCCCAGACTGAAAATTCTGGAAGTGCTTCAGGGACCAGGACCCGAGTCCCATCATGTCAGTGCGGAAGATTTGTACAAGCGCCTGATCGACATGGGCGAAGAGATTGGTCTGGCAACGGTATATCGCGTTCTTAACCAGTTTGACGACGCGGGCATCGTAACCCGTCATAACTTCGAAGGCGGTAAATCCGTATTCGAACTGACGCAGCAGCATCACCACGATCACCTGATCTGCCTGGATTGCGGCAAAGTGATCGAATTCAGCGATGAATCAATTGAGACGCGTCAGCGTGAGATTGCGACCCGCCACGGCATTAAACTCAGCAACCACAGTCTGTACCTGTATGGTCACTGTGCTTTGGGAGACTGCCGCGAAGACGATACGCTCCACGATCAGTAATCGAGTGTGCTATGCAATATAAAAATCGGTGACCATCACCGTTTTTATGTCTGCGCTCAGGCCACCAGCGTCTCCTGCAGATAGCGCCAGCGTGGAATCACCGTGCTGCAATCCAGCACCGCCAGTGAGATGCGGCTCTGATTGTCGCCGTTCATCATCTGTAATTCGCGATACTGAATAGTCACTTCCTGCTGCTGCTGGGAAATGATCGCGTGCTCGCTGGTCGCGATACGCATGCCTTCGCGCTGCCCGTGCAGTGTGCGAAACAGTATTTCGGTGTCATTTAAATCCAGCTGCTTACCCTGCGGCGTCACCATTCTGAACTCAGGGTGAAAATGCGACAGCAGCAGTTCAAGGCTATCATCACTGCCCTGCGCCTGATTGAAAATACGTTCAATGAGCTGATGTAAAACCACCACGCTGTGTTTAGCTTCCAGAGCGAGACTTGTCATTTTTTTCCCTTTGATTACCCGCGGAGCGTCGTTGGAGAGCGCATAGCCTACCTGAAAAAAAGTTTTACACACGGTCAAATGGATTAAATTTATTAAAGTCAGATTAGTCGTAACCTGCGGATTTTACTCCGTTTGTTGTAACGCAGCATAAACGTTTGCCGGTTGCGAATTATGGGCAATAAAAAAGGGCGATTGCTCGCCCTTTCCGGATCATATGGCATCAAACGGCCATGATATTATTCGCCCGCTTTTGCCCAGGTATCACGCAAACCAACAGTGCGGTTGAATACCAGCTTCGAAGGCTGTGAGTAAACACTGTCAGCGCAGAAATAACCTTCGCGTTCGAACTGGTAAGGCGCCGTGGCCGCCGCATCACGCAGGCCTGGCTCAACGAAGCCCTGCCGGATCTCCAGCGAGTTCGGATTGATGGTGGTGAGGAAGTCCTCAGCCGCACCCGGATTCGGCACGCTGAACAAGCGATCATACAGACGGATCTCGGCAGGCAGCGCGTGAATCGCCGATACCCAGTGAATCACACCCTTTACTTTACGGCCATCGGCCGGATCTTTGCTCAGCGTATCCACGTCACAGGTCGCATAGATACAGGTGATGTTGCCCGCTTCATCTTTTGCGACGCGCTCAGCGCGGATCACATAAGCGTTGCGCAGGCGAACCTCTTTGCCCAGCACCAGGCGCTTGTACTGCTTGTTGGCCTCTTCACGGAAGTCCGCACGATCAATCCACACCTCACGGCTGAAGGGCACCTCACGCGTGCCCATCTCCGGCTTGTTCGGATGATTTGGCATCGTGATGATCTCTTCGTGACCGGCTGGCAGGTTTTCGATCACCACTTTCAGCGGATCGAGCACGGCCATGGCGCGCGGCGCGTTTTCGTTGAGATCGTCACGGATGCATGACTCAAGTGACGCCATCTCGACGATGTTGTCCTGCTTGGTGACGCCAATACGGCGGCAGAACTCACGAATTGATGCGGCGCTGTAACCACGACGACGCAGACCAGAAACGGTCAGCATACGCGGGTCATCCCAGCCCTCTACCAGCTTCTCGCTCACCAGCTGCGTCAGCTTGCGCTTCGACATCACCGCGTATTCCAGATTCAGGCGTGAGAATTCGTACTGACGCGGATGCACCGGAATAGAGATGTTATCCAGCACCCAGTCGTACAGACGACGGTTGTCCTGGAACTCCAGCGTACAGAGCGAATGGGTAATGCCTTCGATCGCATCAGAGATGCAGTGTGTAAAGTCATACATCGGATAGATGCACCACTTGCTGCCTGTCTGGTGGTGATCGGCAAACTTAATGCGATACAGCACCGGATCACGCATCACCATGAAGTTCGATGCCATGTCGATTTTAGCGCGCAGGCAGGCTTTACCCTCTTCGAAGCCGCCATCACGCATTTTCTGGAACAGCGCCAGGTTCTCTTCCACACTGCGGTCACGGTACGGGCTGTTTTTGCCCGGTGCCGTCAGCGTACCGCGGTATTCGCGAATCTGATCCGGTGACAGCTCATCAACGTACGCCAGGCCTTTATTGATCAGCTCAATGGCGTAGTTAAATAATTGGTCAAAATAGTCTGAGGAGTAACGAATGTTGCCGCTCCACTCAAAGCCCAGCCATTGCACATCATTTTTGATCGATTCAACGAACTCCATATCCTCTTTAACCGGATTGGTGTCATCGAAGCGCAGGTTGCACTGACCTTGATAATCTTGCGCGATACCAAAGTTCAGGCAGATCGATTTCGCATGGCCAATATGCAGATAACCATTGGGCTCAGGCGGGAAACGGGTATGCACACTACTGTGCTTACCGCTCGCCAAATCTTCGTCAATGATCTGACGAATAAAGTTCGTTGGGCGGGCTTCAGCCTCACTCATCTCAAAATCCTCAAAACAATAGCGGGTGATTTGTACCACGAAGTAACGGAGTATGATCCACAAAGCGCCGGAGGGAAACAACCGTTTGTTGGTCGTTTAAAACAAAAAAGGCAGGAATCGCTTCCTGCCTTGTGACTCAATGACAATAGGTTAGTTTTTCACTTCATACAGCGGCGTAACACCTGCCACTACGTTACCTTTCGCCAGCAAATTGAGGCCTGCGAAGTCATCGCTGTTGCTAACCACCACCGGGCTGATCATTGAGCGCGCGTGGGTATTCAGGAACGCCAGATCCATCTCCAGAATCGGCTGACCTGCGGTGACCGTTGCGCCCTCTTCTACCAGACGAGTAAAGCCTTTACCCTCCAGCGCGACCGTATCCAGACCCATGTGCACCACGATCTCGACACCGTTTTCAGCTTCGAGGCAGAACGCGTGATTGGTATTGAAGATCTTCACTACCGTGCCTGCAATCGGCGCCACAACAGTTTTGTCGGTGGGCTTGATCGCCAGACCATCACCTACCGCTTTGCTGGCAAACGCTTCATCCGGGACCTGCTCCAGCGCCACAATCTCACCCGTGACCGGCGCCAGCAGCGTCGCGATAACTTTTTTCTCGCTATTCATGACAGCCTGTGGCTGGACTACGCTCGCCGCAGCGGGTGCTGCTGCAGGCGCTGCCGCCGCTGCAACCGGCCCTTTTGCCAGTACGGTTTTCATGGCCGTGGCGATGCTCTCGGCCTGCGTACCAACGATAATCTGCACGCTCTGCTTATTCAGACGGATAACGCCAGAGGCTCCAAGGCGTTTCGCCACGCTCTCATTAACCTGAGCGGAATCCTTCACGTTCAGGCGCAGGCGGGTGATACAGGCATCAATTCCGGTCAGGTTGTCAGACCCGCCTACCGCACCGACATAACGACGCGCCAGGGATTCTGTCTGGCTTTCACCGTTACCGCTGTGATCAACGTTAACGTCATAGCCGTCCGTCTCATCGCCTGCAGAGAGTTCACGGCCCGGCGTCAGCAGATTGAATTTCTGAATCGTGAAACGGAACACCACGTAGTAGATAACAAAGAAGACCAGGCCCTGTGGGATCAGCATCCACCAGTGTACGGCCAGCGGGTTACGTGACGACAGCACCATATCCACCAGGCCGGCACTGAAGCCAAAGCCGGCAATCCACTGCATGTTGGCGGCGATGAACACGGAGATACCGGTCAGCACAGCATGAATCACATACAGTACCGGTGCCACGAACATGAAGGAGAACTCCAGCGGCTCGGTGATGCCGGTGAAGAAGGCAGCAAACGCGGCCGCCAGCATGATCCCGCCCACTTTCGCGCGGTTTTCCGGACGCGCGCACTGGTAGATGGCCAGCGCAGCCCCTGGCAGACCAAACATCATAATCGGGAAGAAGCCCGCCTGGTAACGACCGGTGATGCCCGGAATACCGGTACCGTTCGCGATGGACTGCGCACCGCCGAGGAATTTCGGAATATCGTTGATGCCCGCCACGTCGAACCAGAATACGGAGTTCAGCGCATGGTGCAGGCCAACCGGAATCAGCAGACGGTTGAAGAACGCATAGACGCCCGCACCGACTGAACCCAGTTTCTGAATGTGCTCACCAAAGCTGACCAGACCGCCGAAAATGATCGGCCAGACGTACATCAGAATGAAAGCAACCAGAATCATCAGGAAGGAGACAAGAATCGGCACCAGACGACGGCCGCTGAAGAATGACAGCGCTTTCGGCAGCTCTACGTGGCTGAAACGGTTGTACATCTCCGCAGAGAGAATACCGACCATGATGCCAACAAACTGGTTCTCAATTTTACCGAAAGCCGCCGGGACTTGCTCGATCGGCATTTTTTGAATCATGGCGACCGCAGCCGGAGAGCAGAGCGTTGTCACGACCAGGAAACCGACAAAGCCGGTCAGCGCAGCCGCACCGTCTTTATCTTTTGACATACCGTAAGCCACACCAATGGCAAACAGCACGGACATATGATCGATGATAGCGGAACCGGATTTGATCAGCAGTGCCGCCAGCGCATTGCCTGCGCCCCAGCTATCCGGATCGATCCAGTAACCTACCCCCATCAGGATTGCCGCTGCCGGCAGGGTCGCTACCGGCACCATAAGCGCACGGCCGACCTTTTGCAGATAACCTAATATACTCACCTTATTCTCCCCCTATGAGACTGGCGTTGTGCCGTGATGCGGGTTGATTTTATTATCCCGGCATCCGGTAGTTTGATGACACTCTTCACCACGAGGCGCAGTGTAAAGATAAATTAATTCGCCTCGCAAATTAAAACCACGCCAACTGTGATTCCAATCACCAAAATGGACGTTTTATCCTGCGAAATGCTAGCCACCACCACAAACTTATTTTATGATGAAAAATATCAGGTCGCACTTTTCCCGCTCAGCTGCGCGTAAACGGGTTACCCTTTACAGCAGCTATCTGAGCCAGAAACGGCGCCCTTACTTTTTCAATCTTAACTGAGGTGAAAACATGAGACTGATCCCTTTGGCCACACCGACCCAGGTGGGTAAATGGCTGCACGCCACATTGTCAACCGCATCAACGCGTTTAATCCTGGCCCGGACCGTCCCTTCGTGCTGGGTCTGCCTACCGGCGGCACGCCGCTGGAAGCGTACAAACACCTGATTGAGATGCACAAAGCGGGCCAGGTTAGTTTCAAACACGTTATCACCTTCAATATGGATGAATATGTCGGGTTGCCAAAAGAGCATCCGGAAAGCTACCACAGCTTCATGTACCGTAACTTTTTTGATCACGTTGATATTCAACCGGAAAACATCAATCTTCTGAATGGCAATGCCGAAGATATTGACGCAGAATGTCGCCAATACGAAGAGAAGATTCGTGCACTGGGTAAAATTCACCTGTTTATGGGCGGCGTAGGCAACGACGGCCACATTGCCTTTAACGAGCCAGCCTCCTCGCTGTCATCCCGTACCCGTATTAAAACCCTGACGCATGACACCCGCGTAGCGAACTCACGCTTCTTTAACGGTGATGTGGATCAGGTGCCAAAATATGCTCTGACCGTAGGCGTGGGTACGCTGCTGGATGCCGAAGAGGTGATGATTCTGGTTACCGGTCATGTCAAAGCGCAGGCGCTGCAGGCGGCGGTTGAAGGCAATGTTAACCACATGTGGACCATCAGCTGCCTGCAGCTGCATCCAAAAGCCGTGGTGGTGTGTGATGAACCTGCCACGATGGAACTGAAGGTCAAAACCGTGAAATATTTCCGCGAAATGGAAGCGGAAAATATGAAGGGTGTGTAACAACACGTTGTAGAAAACCTGCTGCCCGCTGGCAGCAGGCTCAGCCGGGAGAGAGAAACGATGTACGCATTAGTAAACGGCCGGATTTTTACCGGTCATGAAGTTCTGGATAATCATGCCGTGGTCATCGCTGACGGGCTGATTGAGCGTGTTTGCCCGCGTGATGCCCTGGACACCGCGATCCCACAGCAAGACGTGGCTGGTGCGTTCATCGCTCCCGGTTTTATCGACTTACAGCTGAACGGCTGTGGCGGCGTGCAGTTTAATGATGACATCAACGCCCTGAGCATTGAGACGCTGGAGATTATGCAGCGCGCCAATGAAAAATCGGGCTGTACCAGTTATCTGCCTACGCTGATCACCAGCACGGATGCGCTGATGAAGCGCGCCATTGAAACCATGCGCGCCTATCTGGCGAAGCACCCAAATCAGGCGCTTGGTCTGCACCTGGAAGGTCCATGGCTGAGCAAAGAGAAGAAAGGCACGCACAATCCGGATCTGATCCGTCTGCCTGATGCAGCGCTGGTGGATTTCCTGTGTGCGAACGCGGATGTGATCACCAAAGTTACCCTGGCGCCGGAAAATGCCGGCAGCGACGTGATCAGGCAGCTGCGCGATGCCGGCATTATCGTCTCCGCCGGTCACTCTAATGCTACCTACGCACAAGCCAAAGCCGGCATCAGCGCAGGGATTACGTTTGCGACCCACCTCTACAACGCCATGTCAGCCTTTACCGGACGCGAGCCTGGTGTGATCGGTGCGCTGTTTGATTCGCCTGATGTATACTGCGGCATTATTGCAGATGGTTTACATGTCAATTACGCTAATGTGCGTAATGCAAAACGTATCAAAGGGGACAAACTGGTGCTGGTGACCGATGCCACCGCGCCGGCAGGTGCCTCAATCGATAAATTCATTTTTGCAGGCAAAACAATATACTATCGCGACGGCCTGTGCGTGGATGAAAACGGTACCCTGAGCGGCTCTGCGCTGACCATGATTGAAGCGGTACAGAATAGCGTGGAGCACTGCGGTATCGCGCTGGATGAAGCACTGCGTATGGCAACGCTCTATCCGGCCCGGGCAATGGGCGTGGAGAAGCAGTTTGGTACGGTGGAAGCAGGAAAAGTCGCCAACCTCACTGTGTTTACCCGCGATTATCAAATCACTAAGACGTTCGTCAACGGAGACAACGTCCTCAGCGAGTAAGTACTGAATGACCACTGGCGGCCAGACTCAAATAGGAAATGTCGATCTTGTCAAACAACTTAACAGTGCAGCCGTCTATCGGCTGATTGATCAACAGGGGCCGATTTCGCGCATACAGATTGCGGAACTCAGCCAGCTTGCGCCCGCCAGTGTTACGAAAATTACCCGCCAGCTTATTGAGCGCGGCCTCATCAAAGAGGTGGAGCAACAGGCCTCCACCGGTGGGCGCCGCGCCATCTCTATCATCACCGAATCCCGGCATTTTCATACTATCGGCATCCGCCTCGGGCGTAATGACGCTACGCTGACGCTGTTTGATCTCAGTGGAAAATCCCTGGCGCAGGAGGATTATCCGCTGCCGGAGCGTACGCAGGAGACGCTGGAGAATGCGCTATTTAATGCCATCCACACCTTCATGGCAGCGCATCAGCGTAAAATCCATGAACTGATCGCCATTGCCGTGATTCTGCCCGGCCTGGTCGATCCGGTTAACGGCATCATTCGCTACATGCCGCATATTTCCGTCAGCCACTGGCCGCTGGTCTCCAGCCTGAAAAAGCGCTTCAACGTGACCAGTTTTGTCGGCCACGATATTCGCAGTCTGGCGCTGGCTGAGCACTATTTTGGTGCAAGCCGCGACTGCGCAGACTCCATTCTGGTGCGGTTACACCGCGGTACCGGCGCCGGCATCATCGCTAACGGACACATCTTCCTTGGCAGCAATGGCAACGTAGGTGAGATTGGTCATATCCAGGTGGATCCCCTGGGCGAGCGCTGCCACTGCGGTAACTTCGGCTGCCTTGAAACCATCGCCGCCAACGGCGCGATTGAAAATCGCGTGCGGCACCTGCTGAATCAGGGTTATCCCAGCACGCTGACGCTGGACGACTGCCTGATGCCGCAGATCTGCCGCGCGGCCAATCAGGGTGACGCGCTGGCCTGCGAAGTGATCGAGTATGTCGGCCGCTATTTAGGTAAAGCGATTGCGATTGCGATTAACCTGTTTAACCCGCAAAAAGTGGTACTGGCCGGTGAGATCACCGAAGCCGAAAAAGTGTTGTTCCCGGCGATTGAGGGCTGTATCAACACGCAAGCGCTGAATGCTTTTCGTAAAAATCTGCCGGTGGTGCGCTCTGAACTGGATCATCGCTCGGCGATTGGGGCTTTTGCCCTGGCAAAACGCGCCATGCTCAATGGCATTCTGCTGCAGCATTTACTGGAAGAATAATTGCAAGCCTGTCGTCTGACAGGCGCGACTGGAAACTCTCTATGACCATCAAAAGCGTAATCTGTGACATCGACGGCGTGTTGATGCACGACAATACCGCGGTAAAAGGCGCCAATGAGTTCCTGCAGCGTATTCTTGAGAAAGAGATGCCGCTGGTGGTGCTGACCAACTACCCTTCCCAAACCGCGCAGGACCTGGCAAACCGCTTCGCCAATGCTGGCGTCGAGGTGCCGGACTCGGTGTTTTATACTTCAGCCATGGCCACGGCGGATTTCCTGCGTCGCCAGGAGGGGAAAAAGGCCTATGTGATTGGCGAAGGCGCGCTGATCCATGAACTGTACAAAGCTGGTTTTACCATCACCGACGTCAATCCGGATTTCGTTATCGTGGGTGAGACCCGCTCATTTAACTGGGAGATGATGCACAAAGCGGCGTTCTTTGTGGCCAACGGTGCCCGGTTTATCGCCACAAACCCTGATACGCATGCTCGCGGCTTTGTGCCCGCCTGCGGCGCGCTGTGTGCCGGTATTGAGACCATTTCCGGCCGCAAGCCGTTTTACGTGGGCAAACCCAGTCCCTATATCATGCGTGCGGCACTCAATAAGATGCATGCGCACTCGGAAGAGACCGTCATTGTTGGCGACAACCTGCGTACCGATATCCTGGCGGGCTTCCAGGCCGGCCTGGAGACGATTCTGGTGCTCTCCGGTGTCTCTACGCTGAGCGACATCGATGCGATGCCGTTCCGTCCGGACTGGATCTACCCTTCGGTTGCCGATATCGACCTGTTCTGAACCGCTTCATCTGCCTCACTTATGGCTCCGCAGACTTCATACGTTAGCGGGGCCATTTTTTTCTGCCCTTACTGTTGTTTAACCTGCCTGATAATTACGCATGTCATCACTAAAACCGCCCTTAAATTAGATGCCATCTAATTTAACCACTATTTAATTATATAAAATTCAATATAACTGCACCTGCAACACTCTTTTTATCAGCTTTTGATGATTTTACTTGCGCTACCACCATCAATTAGCGCATTTTCTTATACATCACGCAGCGCAGGCTGCCGGACAAACGAATAAATATTATCGCCGCAGGGTGAGATCAGGAGTCAGTTATGTGTTCGATTTTTGGTGTGCTGGATCTGAAAGCCGATCCTGTTGAGTTGCGCAAAAAAGCGCTGGAGTGTTCCCGTCTGATGCGTCACCGTGGCCCGGATTGGTCCGGTGTGTATGCAGATGACAATGCCATTCTGGTTCATGAGCGCCTCTCTATCGTTGACGTAAACAACGGCGCACAGCCGCTGTACAACGCAGATCACACTCACGTACTGGCAGTAAACGGTGAAATCTATAACTATCAGGCCCTGCGTGCTGAACTGAGCGATCGCTATGCGTTTCAGACCGGTTCTGACTGCGAAGTCATTCTGGCGCTGTATCAGGAAAAAGGCGTGGATTTCCTTGACGATCTGCAAGGCATGTTCGCTTTCATCCTATGGGACAGCGTGAAGCAGCAGTATCTGATTGGCCGTGACCATATCGGGATTATCCCGCTGTACATGGGTAACGATGAGCACGGCAACCTGTTTGTGGCATCTGAGATGAAAGCGCTGGTGCCGGTATGCCGCACCATTAAAGAGTTCCCGCCGGGGAGCTTCCTCTCCAGCACCGACGGTGAAATCCGCCGCTACTGGCAGCGTGACTGGATGGACTTTGCCGCCGTGGCGCAGAACAGCACCGATGCCGCTGGCCTGAAGCATGCGCTGGAAGAGTCTGTGAAGAGCCATCTGATGTCTGATGTGCCGTATGGCGTGCTGCTGTCTGGCGGTCTTGACTCTTCGATCATCTCAGCCGTCACCAAGCGTTTTGCCGCAAAACGTGTGGAAGACGCTGACAAGAGCGATGCCTGGTGGCCGCAGCTGCACTCTTTCGCCGTGGGATTAGAGGGCTCACCGGATCTCAAAGCCGCGAAGTCGGTTGCTGAGCATCTCGGTACCGTGCATCACGAGATCCACTTCACCGTGCAGGAAGGTCTGGATGCGATCCGTGATGTGATTTACCACATCGAAACCTATGATGTGACCACGATTCGTGCCTCAACGCCCATGTACCTGATGTCGCGTAAGATCAAGGCGATGGGTATCAAGATGGTGCTGTCTGGCGAGGGCGCAGACGAAGTGTTTGGCGGATATCTTTACTTCCACAAAGCGCCGAACGCTCAGGAGTTCCACGAAGAGAACGTGCGCAAGCTGCTGGCGCTGCATATGTTTGACTGTGCGCGTGCAAACAAGGCGATGTCAGCCTGGGGCGTGGAGGCGCGCGTGCCGTTCCTGGATAAGAAATTCCTGGATGTTGCGATGCGCATTAACCCGGAAGATAAAATGTGTGGCAGCAACGGTAAAATGGAGAAACACATTCTGCGTGAGTGCTTCTCCTCTTACCTGCCGGAGAGCGTGGCATGGCGGCAGAAAGAACAGTTCTCTGATGGCGTGGGCTATAGCTGGATCGACACGCTGAAAGAGGTCGCGGCGAAGCAGATCAGCGATCAGCAGCTGGCGACCGCCCACTTCCGCTTCCCGCACAACACGCCGGGCTCGAAAGAGGCGTATCTGTACCGTGAGATTTTTGAAGAGCTGTTCCCGCTGCCAAGCGCTGCCGAGTGCGTGCCGGGTGGCCCTTCAGTCGCCTGCTCTTCAGCAAAAGCGATCGAGTGGGACGAAGCGTTCAAATCCATGGATGATCCTTCTGGCCGTGCGGTTGGCGTGCATCAGTCCGCCTACAAATAAGCCGTTTCACTGTTGTTATAAGGGGCCATAACCGGCCCCTTTTGGGGCTGATTGTCGCGAAGATGCCCGGAAATTGCCGAATAAATCATCAGCCTGGTTATAAGCCAGACAAACAGGCGCGTGAAGGCAAAAAACGGCAAAAAATTTGTTGACGCTACAAAGCTCAATACGCATAATGCGCCCCGCAACGCCGATGAAGGTAACGCGAAAAAAGATGGCTACGTAGCTCAGTTGGTTAGAGCACATCACTCATAATGATGGGGTCACAGGTTCGATTCCCGTCGTAGCCACCATCTTTTTGCGGGAGTGGCGAAATTGGTAGACGCACCAGATTTAGGTTCTGGCGCCGCAAGGTGTGCGAGTTCAAGTCTCGCCTCCCGCACCATTTCAGTCTCGGCAGCCGGATGGGGTATCGCCAAGCGGTAAGGCACCGGTTTTTGATACCGGCATTCCCTGGTTCGAATCCAGGTACCCAGCCAATCCGATGTGCTCTCGTGGATACGAGTCGAAAGATGGGATATCGCCAAGCGGTAAGGCACCGGTTTTTGATACCGGCATTCCCTGGTTCGAATCCAGGTATCCCAGCCATCATCGGATGCAGTAAAGCAGTACAATCTGGCTACGTAGCTCAGTCGGTTAGAGCACATCACTCATAATGATGGGGTCACAGGTTCGATTCCCGTCGTAGCCACCAAACAAA